>CAWIDR010000009.1:0-79854 GCA_963834905.1 uncultured Thermoleophilia bacterium
AGCCCGATGCCCGCGGCGACGAGGGCGACCAGCAGCGCGCTCGCGATGATCCGCGTGTACAGGCTGTCCAACGCTTCGTTGACGGCCGTGAGCGGCACGGCGACCCGCACGACGTCGACGACCTTTCCGCCCTCATGCAGCGGCAGGGCCAGATACATCATGTTCACGCCCAGCGTGGGGCTGGGGCGGATGGCGAGGCCGGTGCCTCCCTTGAGGGCGGCGTGGACCTCGGTGCGGTAGTCCGGGCCGTTGATGTGATTCGCCATCGTGCTGACGTCGGAGACATCGGAGTCGGCGACGACGGCACCGACCGTCACCCCGGGCTGTCCCGCGGCGATGATGGTGATGCGCGTGCTCGACGCACGGCCCAGACTCGTGACGAAGTCCTGCAACTGCTGACCGGTCGTCGTGCCATAGCGGGCGTCGATGTCCGCCCTCAAGAGCTGGGCGCGCGCCAGCAGTTCCCGCTCCGTGTGCGCGAAGTAGAAGTCGCGAGCGGAGCGTACGGCGTAGAACCCGACGGAAGCCGTGCACAGAAGCACGACGACGAGGTAGGTGGCGTAGATGCGCCAGAAGAGCCGCGGCCTACGCACGGGTCACGCGTCCCGCAAGCGATACCCCACGCCGCGCACCGTCTCGATGTAGGCGCCGCATGAGCCCAGCTTACGACGCAGCGAGACGATGTGCACATCGACCGAGCGGTCCGTCACGAAGCGGTCGTTGACGAAGGAATCGTCGCCCTGGGTCGCGTCGACGAGCTGCTGACGCGTGAAGACCCACCCGGGGCGGCGTGCCAGGTAGGTGAGCAGCCGGAACTCGGTCGCGGTGAGCTCGACCGGCGACGCTCCGACAAGGACCTGATGGCGCCCTGGGTGGATGGTCAGGTCCTTGTTGCGGATCGTCGCCTCAGCGTCCGCCGCCTCCGCCCCGCGGCGCAGCACGGCGCGCACGCGCGCCGCGAGGACCCGCGGGCTGAACGGCTTGGTCACGTAGTCGGAGGCGCCGAGCTCGAGGCCGGCGACGACGTCCGCTTCTGTACCTTTGGCCGTGAGCATCACGATCGGGATCGCCCGGGTCTTCGCGTCGCTCTTGAGTCGCCGGCAGACGTCGAGACCATCCACCCCGGGCAGCATGAGGTCGAGGACGACGAGGTCCGGTGCGCCGGTGTGTGTCGCCGCGAGCGCGTCCTCGCCGGAGCCCACCGCGGTCACGCGGTAGCCTTCCTTCGTAAGGTTGTAGGTGACGAGCTCGAGGATCTCTCGCTCGTCGTCGACGACCAGGATGTGTTCGTGAGGCATGGTCAGAAACTCCCACCGGAGTGTATCGCGGCGATGTTATCCAAGCCGTGTTAGGAACCGGTTAGCATCGTACTCGTGTTCCCACGCGCCAAGGACGAGCAAGGAGGAAGCGGGTGATCAGACGCACCGACGTCGTCGTAGTGGGCGGAGGCCCGGTCGGGGTGTGCTGCGCTCTCGAACTGGTGAGGGCCGGCGCAGGGACGGTGCTCCTGGAACGGGAGACGGAGGTCTGCCCGCCGGTCAGCGGAGCCCACGCCAACTGCGGGCTCCTCGTTCCCAGCGACGCGACGCCCCTGGCCGCACCCGGCGTGCTCGGTCAGGGCCTCAAGTGGATGCTGGACAGCTCGAGCCCCCTCTACATCGCTCCCCGGCCCAGCCCCGCGCTGGCGCGGTGGCTGTGGTTGTTCCGGGCCGCCTGCTCAGCGGAGCGCGCTCAGGCGGCCGCCCCCATTCTGCGCGCGCTGCACGTGGAGAGCGCGCGCCTGCACGACGAACTCGCCGCGGACCACGGCGAGCGCTGGTACTTCCACCACGGCGGCGAACTTCAGGTGTACGAGACGGCCGCCGGTCTGGCGCAGGCCGCCGAAGAGGTGGAGCACGCGTGCGCCTTGGGCGCACGCGCCGACGAGGTGACGGCCGACGAGGCCCGGCGGATCTTCCCGAGCCTGCAGTGTGAACTCGCCGGCGCCTTCTGGTTCCCGGAGGACGGCCACCTGGACCCGATGCGCTTCACGCGGGCCGTCGCCGGGCTGGCCGCGGACGCGGGCGCAACGCTGGTGAGCGGCGCCGAGGTGCTCACGCTCGAACCGGCCCCCGACGGCGTCCGCGCGGTCACCACACGCGGCGACTTCGTCGCCGGCCAGGTGGTGCTGGCGGCCGGCGCCTGGACGCCCCTCCTCACCCGCGGGCTGGGCCTGCGGCTGCCGATCGAGCCGGCCAAGGGCTACAGCATCGACGTGGACCGGCCGGCCGACTTCCCCGAGTTGCCGCTCTACCTCGGCGACGCCCATGTCGTGCTGACGCCGCTAGCGGACAAGCTGCGCCTGGGCAGCACGCTCGAACTGTCCGGGTGGGACATGCGCGTGCGTCCCAAGCGGGTCGCGTACCTGCGAGAGGGCGGTCGGCGCGCCATCGGCCTGCCCGCCGACGGCCCGGTACGCCAGCTCTGGCGCGGGCCGCGTCCGGTGACGCCGGACGGCCTCCCCGTCATCGGCCGCGTACCGGGTCGCGATCGCGTGATCCTCGCTGCCGGACACTGCATGCTCGGGCTGTCGCTCGGACCGGTGACCGGCCGCCTGGTCGCGGAACTGGCGGCCGGATCGCCGCCGTCGATCGACCTCGCGCGGCTCTCGCCGGCGCGCTGGAGCTGACGGCAGCTTCGGGGACCGTCAGCCCATGATGGCGTCGTAGGCCGGACGCCAGTCGGAGAAGTCTGCGAACAGGTGGTCGGGCGCGTGCGCCGCCAGTGCGTCGACGGTGTGGCGGCCGGTGGCTACGGCCACGGCGGTGACGCCGAGCGACGCGCCGCACTCCACGTCGGCCGGCGTATCGCCGATGACCACGATGTCCTTGCCGGCGTAGCGCCGGCCGTACCGCGCCTCCGCGCGGGCGACGGCGACAGCCGGCAGGTCGGCGCGCAGGGCGGAGTCCGACCCGTAGGCGCCGACCTTGAAGAGCGGGAAGAGGCCCGTCGGCTCGAGCTTGAGGCGGGCCCCCTCCACCACGTTGCCCGTCAGCAGCCCGACGAGGGCGCGGCGGTCGGCGGCGAGGGCGGTCACGAGCTCCTTGACGCCCGGGAGCGTCTCGACCTCCACCCGGGTGATCTCATCGCGCAGCAGGTCCACGTAGCGCGCGATGCAGTCGTCCACGAGCCGGTCGACGACGGGGGCCGGAGCGCCGAGACGCTCCGCCAGGTCGTGGACGACCTGGGGCTGCGTCTCGCCGTCGTGCCGGCCGATCACCTCGCCCGGCTCGCCGCCACCCCACAGTCCAGCGAGGTCGGCGATGATGCCCGGGTCGGTGCGCCCGTGGAACGAGTAGTCGCCGAGCTCGCCCTCGACCCCATACACGTCGCTGATGGCGCGGAGGATGGCTCGCCCGCCGGCGCCGTGGGCGTCGATCAGCGTACAGTCGATGTCGAAGAGGACCAGGCGGTCGATCATGCAGCGAGTATAACGGGAGGGGCCGGTCGCCCCGCGGCCGCCGGCCCCTCCGGGCGCTCATCTTGACGTCGGGCCGGCCTCATCCGCCGCCGCTCGGCGCGTTACCGCCGTGGCACGGGCAGCTGGCCGGCTGGCCGAAGCCGTTGAGGTGGCAGTCGTTGCACTGCAGCGGCACTTCGCCGGCGGGGATGTGCTCGCCCTCCTGCGGGTGCGTGAACTTGGACGGGTTCCAGTTCTGGATGGTGTGGCAGTCCACGCAGTGCAGCAGGCCGTTGTGGTGGTCGCCGTGGCAGGTGACGCAGCCGTCGGGCTTCACCGACGTGCCCTTGGTGTGGCACGTCTGACACGTGATCTGCCCGTGCTTACCGGTCAGCGGACCGCCGGGATGCGGACCGCCGCCCTTGCCGCCGGTCCACCCGTTGATGCCGTGGCAGTCCTGGCAGGGACCGCGGTCGGCGTGCGGAGGCTTGTGGCAGTAGCTGCAGTTCTTGGTGCCGTCGGTGTGGCAGGTGAAGCACGACGGCATCGATCTGGCCGGCGGGGCGGTGACCCCGGGCGCGCCGGCGTGCACGAGCGATGCATGACACGAGACGCAGAGCTGCTTGGCGTGGCCGTCGCTGCCGTGCTGGAACTTGACCGGCGCCGGCTGGCCGAGCGAGATCGTCTTGCTCGTCTGCGCGCTGGTGTGACAACCGGAACGGTCGCAGGCGGAGTTCGGGATGTGCCGCGTGACCGTGATCGGCTTCTTGGGCAGACCCGTGAAGTGCACCCACACCTCTCGCGAGGCGGCCATCTTGGTCTTCAGGAAGTTGACCGGTCCGGGCGCGATGTGGCACTTCACGCAGTCGACGTGCTTGTGCGTCGACTTCGCCCACGTGTCGCGGTACGGCCACATCTCGTGGCAATCCGTGCCGCAGAACTTGTTGCTCTCCGTGAACTTGGCCGCGAGCGCCGACCCTCCGATGAAGAGGAGGACGAGGACTCCGACGACGATCGCAAGACGCTTCCACCAGCGCGACCACCAGGATCGCCTGGCGGATTGACCGGCCCCAGCCACGACTGACTCCCTTCCGTGCACCCCGGCGCTCCACACACCCTGCCGGCAGCTTATGCCCTATCGGGTTCGTTGTCGCCGTAGACCCCGGCGCCCGGCTCAGCTCCCGGGGCCGCCTTTGAGAAGCAGCAGCGGCACGTCGGTGTTATGCCGCAGGTGGTCGGCCACGCTGCCCAGCACGACGCGCTTCGCCCAGCCGTGCCCGTGCGTGGCCATGGCGATGAGGTCCGGTCGCAACTCGGCCGCCTGCTGGACGATGACCTCCTGTGGCTCGCCGGAGAGCAGCAGCGTCTTGACCTCGATGCCGCGGCTGCGCAGCAACTCAGCGCCACGAGCCAGATCGCCCTCTCCGTCCTCGATCTCGCAGGCGCGCTGGTCGCGCGTGTGGAAGTGCGCGACGCGCAGCAGCGTGACGGTCGCGCCGCAGATCGCAGCCAGCGCGGCGACATGCTCGAGCACCGGGGCGTCTGTGTCGGTGCCCTCTATCGGCACCAGGATGTGATCGTAGACACCCATCTGTCAGCCTCCAAAGAAGATCTGGTAGAGAAGGAACGCGTTCAGGCCGATGATGATCGCGGCCAGGAGTATGCCGACGCCAAGCTGGGCCGAGTTCATGCGCTCGGCGCCCATCACGCGCCGGCTGCGCACCAGCCAGAGCAGCGGGATGATGGTGAACGGAAGCTGGATGCTGAGCAGGACCTGACTGACGATCAAGGCCTTGTAGGAGTCGACGCCGAGGGCGATGACCAGCATCGCCGGGAGCGAAGTGACGACAAGGCCGACGCGGTACGCCCAGCTGCGCGGGTCCTCGGGCTTGCCGAGATAGCCGGTGACGACATTTGCCTCGGCCAGCGATGAGGTGATCGAGGAGGCGATGCCGGCGACGAGCAGGGCAAGGCCGAAGAGGAACTGCGACAGAGAGCCGACCAGTGGCTGCAGCGTCTTGGACGCCTGCTCGATGCTGTCGACCTTCACGCCGGCCACGAAGAACACGGCCGCCGCGACGATGATCATCGCGGAGTTGACGAGCCAGCCAACGCCCATGGCGAGGCTCGTGTCGATGAGCTCGAAGTTCATCAGACGGCGGCGACGGGCAGGCGCGAGATCCCAGTCACGCGAGAGGATCACGTTGGAGTGCAGATAGATGTTGTGGGGCATCACGATCGCGCCAAGCATGGCGAGGGCGACGAGGATACTGGCGCCGTTCACCGATGGGACCACCCACTTGGGCGCCGCGGCCGCCCAATCCGGGTGAACAAGATACAACTCGATGACGTAGCAGGCGGCAATGATCGCGAGGAAGACGACGATCATGCGCTCGAGGCGATGGTACTGCTGTCCGAGGATGGCGACGAACACGATAGCGACGGTCAGCGGCGCCCCCAGCCATAGGGGTATTCCGAAGAGCAGATAGAAGCCGAGGGCCGCCCCGAGATATTCAGCCAGGTCGGTGGCCGTGCAGGCGAGGATGATGGTGACGCCGGCGATCCAGACGACGGGCTTCGGCAGCTTCGTGCGGATGTTGGCCGCCAGGGAGTGGCCGGTGACGATGCCCAGTTTGGCCGCGAAGTGCTGCAGAAAGATGAGCATGAGCGTGCTCAGCGACACCACCCAGAGCAGCTCGTAACCGAACTCCGACCCTCCGGCTATGTTGGTCGCCCAGTTGCCGGGGTCGATGAAGCCGATCGTGACGATGAACCCAGGCCCGAGATACCGCAGTAACTCCCGGGAAAAGAGGTCGCGGACGAAATCCCGCGCCCCGTTGGGTAACGAGTCGGCCTCGATATCCGCCGGAGGCTCGAGCGGCGGGTCGACAGGGTGACGGCCGAAGCCAGGGTCGGGCCGCTCTCGCCCGGCCGCACCGCCCGTCACCCCCGGGTCGTCGTGGTCATGGCCAGTCATCTTGGCGACACTCTACCCCTGATCGGCCGGACCCCCGCTACAGGCCGCCGCACGGTCCTGGCGACGGAGCCGTTCAGACCGGCTGCACCTCGTCGCTGTCCGGCTCGGCGAACGGCCACTGGCCGGCGACGAGGCTCAGGAACCCCTGGAGCAGGAGGACGACGACGATGGCCAGGATGATGCCGAGCCATGACGACGCCACCAGCGCGAGCACGATGAGGCCGATCACGACGACGCCCCAGCGCACCGCGACCACGTGGTTGATGAGCCAGGACGTGAGCGGCGAGTCGGGGATCTTGATCTCGGCGGCCTGCCCCGTGGCGCGCTTGCCCGCCGCGACCACGCCAGCGCGCACGTCGCGGCGGCCCAGCAGCCAGACGAGAACGGCGACCACGACTCCGATCACGCAGATCCAGATAGTGATCGTCGTGAGCGGCCCGAGAGAGGCGTTGACCACATCCTTGGCGAGGTGGAACCCGCCTCCAGACTTGAGCTGGTCGGTCAGGTAGGCGGAGCCGCGCACGACGATCGCACGTGTGATGAAGATGGCGATCGCCGCGCCGATGCCGATGGCGATCGCCGCCCGGCCGCGGCGCCGCGACAGCCAGATGGTCACGGCGATCAGGATCGCCGTGATGATCGGGAGGAGCAAGGTCAGCCGGTCGAACCACTTGACCGCCGTCTGGGCCGGCCCGAGAGCGTTCGACTGAAGCAGGGTGATCTGCCCGAAGTCGGACGGCAGCGGCTTGCCGGACCAGTTGGCCACCTGCTGGATGCCGGCCTCGGGACTCATGTCGGGAGTGATGACGGGCGGGCTGAACCGTGTCGAGAGCCCGCCAGGCAGCTTGCCGTCCGCCCACACGAGGACCTGGCTCACCAGCGGCAGGAGGTTGAGGTTCACGTCGCTGCCCTGGACATACACGCCGTTGGTCTGACCGCGCAACAGGGCGACGACCTTCTCGTGTCCGACGCGGTTGATCTGCAGCCACAGGTCGTAGGCCTTGGGCGAGCTCAGCACCTTGGTGGTGCCCTTCTTGATGAAGTCCTCGATGACGCCGGTGATCGGTCCGGCGAAGAGCTGCGCCTTGGGCGGCAGCGCGTCTCCGACACGCTGCTGAAGGTCGGTGGCCGTGACCGCCTGGCCGGCGATGTAATCGCTGAGGTTCTGGATCGCTTGGGGATCCTTGCCGATGGGGCCGACGAGGTTCATGTAGCCGGTGGTGTTCATGACCGTGTAGTGCACCCAGATGGTCACGCCGCTGACGACCACACCGAGGCAGGAGAGGACGATCAGCAGACCGACGAGGAAGCCGCGAGTCCGGCTGGGACGCCGGGCCGGGGTAGCTGCGCCCTGCGTGACCTCATCGTCCGGGGTGGCCAGGACCGCAGTCGACTCCTCTTCCGCGGCCGCCGCTTGCGCCTCCGACGGACCAGGCGCCTGGGTGACTCCGGTCACCTCGTCCGGCTCGGGAGCGCCGGCCTCACCGTTCTTACGTTTCTTATCGGCCACGGACCGGCCTCCTCAGCTTCTCGCGCGCATTACCAATCGGTGACACATTCCCCAAAGCAGCGAGAAAGCCTACGCAGCCGTAAACGCCTGTTCGAGATCGGCGATCAGATCGCCGGCGTCCTCGATGCCGACCGAGTACCGCACGAGCCCCTCGGGGATGCCCATGGCGGCGCGCTCCTCCGGGGTGCACTCGACGTGGCTGGTCGTCGCCGGCACGCCGGCGAGCGTCTCGACGGCGCCGAGGTTGGCGGCAAGGTGCGCCAACCGCAGGCGCGGCAGCACGCGCTTGACCGCGTCGAACCCGCCGCCCAGCGAGAAGCTCAGCATGCCGCCGTAGCCGCGCATCTGCCGGGCCGCCACGTCGTGATGCCGGTGCGTCTCCAGGCCCGGGTAGTTCACCGCGTCCACGACCCCCTGCTCCTGCAGCCAGCGGGCGATCGTCATCGCGTTCTCGTTCTGCTGGCGCACGCGCAGAGCCAGGGTCTTGATGCTGCGCACCATCAGGAAGGCGGCCATCGGGTCCATGGAGGCGCCGGTGATCTCGCGGTAGTGGTAGACCTTCTTGACGAGCTCGGCGGGACCGCAGACCACGCCGCCGAGCGCGTCGGCGTGGCCGCCGATGAACTTTGTGGCGCTGTGCAGCACGAGGTCGGTGCCCAGCGCCAGCGGGTTCTGGTTGATCGGCGTCGCGAACGTGTTGTCGGCGACGACGATCGCGCCCGCCTCGTGCGCAGCCCTGGAGAGGCGGGCGATGTCCATTACCTTGAGCGTCGGGTTGGTCGGCGATTCGAGGTACACGAGGCGACAGCCCCTGGCGATGGCCGCCTCGATCTGCTCGAAGTCGCTGGTGTCGCAGAGCTCCACCTCTACGCCGATGTGAGGCAGGAAGTCGACGAACATCTGGTTTGTGCCGCCGTAGGTGTCCTTGACGGAGACCACGCGCTCCCCCTGGGCGACCAGCGCAAAGAGCGTGTTGCTGACGGCGGCCATGCCCGTCGAGAAACTCGTGGCCGCCTCCGCCCCCTCGAGGATCCGCATCTTCTCCTCGAACGCCGCGACCGTCGGGTTGGTGTTGCGCGAGTAGATGTGGCCCTCGGTGAGGCCGAGCGCGGAGTCGACCCAGCTGTCCACGTCCTCGTAGCCGAACGCGGCGCTGTAGACGATGGGCACCTGCGTGCCGCGGTGTGCCCGCGCCGCGTCCTCGCCCGCCCGCACCGCAAGGGTCGCGGGCGAAAGGTCCGGCGCCTCGCCGTCCTGCCGTCGCTCGTCGTCGCTCATGTGACCCTCCCTGCTCTCGCCGCTACGGCCACCGGCTTCACGGCGCCTCCGATCCGGCACCCATTCTAGCCGCAAGGCCCGAGGCGAGCGGCCGGGTACAGTTGAAGACGTCCGGCGGTCCAACGCCGGATCCTGTCCAGACACGGAGGTGACGATGGCATCCTGGAAGCTGCCGCCGAGGGCCAAGGTCTTCGAGGCCTTCACCGCGGTGGCCGACGGCCGGGTCCGGCTCGCCGGTCCCAGCTCGGCCACGGTCGTCTCCTCCGGCGGCGACAAGACGTACGACGTCGAGTGGTCGGACGACGGACGCACCGTCTTCGCCAACGACAACGCCTCTTACTGGCAGGGCTACCTCGGCTACCCCATCGTCGCCGTCCTTCTGGCGCGCGGCGAACTGCTCGCCGACGGGGATGCGGTAGCCGCCCTGGCGGGCGTTGCCTGGCACGAGCTCAACCAGCGGTACAAGCGCGACTACGACGCGGCTGTCGCCCACGTGCTGGACGGACTGCCCGCCGGCGCTGCCGTCGTCGTCGGGCGCGAGGTCGACCGCGTGATGGCGAACCTCGCGACGCTCGACCTGCAGCGCCGCAGCCGCGGCCGCCGGCCGCCGGCGGGCAAGTCATGACGGCGCCGCGACCGCTCGCGACCGGAGGACGTCGGCCGGACCGGTGGGACGCGACGCCCGCTTCACAGCTTCTCCACAATCCGGATGGATACTGTCTTAGAAGACGGCCTGCTGGAGATCCCCGGGGGCCGGTGCTCGCGACGAGAGGTGGACGACGATGATGTGGGAAGGCAACGGACCGTGGGAACACGGTGGGTCTTGGGGTGCGGGAGGCTGGCTCATGGGCATTGGAATGCTTCTGGTGATCGTGGCGGCCGTAGTGCTGGTCGTCCTGCTGGTGAGATTGTTGTCGCAGCCGCACCCGGCGACCGGCGGCCAGATCGCGCCGGCGACGATGGCGACGGCGTACCCGCCCACGCCGGAGACCCAGGCGGCCCGGCCCTCAGGAGTCACTGAGACGCCGCGCGAGATCGTGCAGCGCCGCTATGCGGCCGGCGAGATAGACCGCGAGGAGTACCTGCAGAAGCTCGCGGACCTCTGACGCCGGCAGCGGCGGCACTGAGATCGGCGCCGGTGTGGGAGACGCCGGCTGGAGGCTGACGCCGCCGGCTGCGCGAAGGGCGGCGCCAACGCCGGCTCTTGCTCGAACATCCCGGCGCGGGTAACATATGAACACCTGTTCATATATTCAGAAGGGGTGCGACGTGGCCGATACTCCGCTTGTGGAGCCCGTGATCTGCGGCAAGGATGACGAGGACCTGCTCGACCACTGCGACGTCCACGTGGTCGATCCCGAGCGAGTGACGGCGGTGCGCGCCCGGCTGGTGTCGCCGGGCGTCGCCGGCCAGATGGCCACGGTGTTCAAGGTCCTCGCCGACCAGAGTCGTTGCCGCCTGATGGCGGCGATCATCGAGGCCGGGGAGCTCTGCGTGTGCGACCTCGCCGCCACCGTCGAGATGAGCGAGAGCAACGTGAGCCACCACCTGCGCGTGCTGCGCGCCCACGGCCTCGTCCGTGCGCGCCGGGCCGGCAAGATGGTGTTCTACTCACCCGACGACGCCCACATCCGCGTGCTGCTTGATATCACGCGCGAGCACGTCGAACACGGGCCCGAAGACCTCTCGGGCGCGGCGGACATCGCGCGCAGGCCGGCGGCCGTCGCCGCGGGCGGACGGCCGTGAGCGAGCGCACCCTCGAGCTCTCCCTGCTCCTCCCCCGTGCCGCCGAGTGCGGCGGTTGTGTGGAGGAGGTCGGCCGCGAGCTGCTGCGGCTCGACGGCATCCACGGCGTCAAGCCGGATGTCACTCGCGGCCTGCTGGGCGTCAGCTTCGACGAGGGCGCCCTTGACGGCGACGCGGTGGAGACCTTCGCCCGTCGCGCCGGGGCACAGGCCCATTGCGAGGACCACTGCCCACTCGCCGCTCACTCGCACGGGCCCCTCGACCTCTCGCGGCCACTGCCCGGCGAGGACGGCGGGGAGCGGCGCGTGCTCCACGTCACCGGCATGGACTGCGCCGACTGCGCGCTCAAGCTGCAAGGCGCGCTGCGCAAGGAGCGCGGCGTGCGTAGGGCCGACGTGAACTTCGGCGCGGCCACACTCGCCGTCGCCATGGACCCCAGCGAGGCAGCGCTGCCAGACGTCTTCCGCGCCGTCCGTCGCCTGGGCTACGACACCGTGGAGCGGCGTGCCCAGGCGGAGACCACCGGGACCCGCCGATCCGCCGCTGCCGCGCGCGCGCCGCGAAGCTTCTGGCTCTCAGAGCCCCGCGCCGTGGCCACCATGGTATCCGGCACGCTGACGGCAGCGGGCTTCGTCGCCGTCGCCGCCGCCCCGACGGCGGCGCCGTGGCTCTTCGGCGCCGCCGTGGTCAGCGGCGGCGTGTTCGTGGCGCGCGCGGCACTCTTCAGCCTGCGCGCGCGCCAGGTCGACATGAACGTCCTGATGACGCTGGCCATGGTCGGCGCGGCAGCCATCGGCCAGTGGTCCGAGGCGGCGCTCGTCGCCTTTCTGTTCAGCCTCGGCACGGTGCTGCAGGTGGCCACGCTCGAGCGCACGCGGCGCGCGATCAGCGGCTTGATGAAGCTTGCGCCCGCGACTGCCAGCGTACTGCGGTCCGGCGGGGACGGCGCCGCCCTGAGCGAGACCACGATCGACGTCGCCGACCTCATCGTCGGCGACATCGTCCTCGTGCGTCCCGGTGAACGGGCCGCGGCCGACGGCGTCGTCGTCGAAGGGGCGGCGGCGGCCGACCAGGCGCCGGTCACCGGCGAGTCGGTCCCGGTCGCCAAGGGCCTGGGCGACCAGGTGTTCGCAGGCTCCATCATCGAGGGCGGCACGCTCCGCGTGCGCGCGACCGCGGCGGCCTCCGACACCACGATCGCCAAGATCGTCCACATGGTGGAGGAGGCGCAGGCGCAGCGCGCGCCGGCGGAGACCATCGTCGACCGCTTTGCGAGCCGCTATACGCCGGTCGTGGTCGCGCTGGCGGCCGCGGTGGCCTTCGTGCCACCGCTCCTCGGCGCGTCGTTCGACACGTGGTTCTATCGGGGCCTCGCCCTGCTCATCATCAGTTGCCCCTGCGCGCTCGTGATCTCGACGCCGGTAAGTATCCTGGCCGCGCTGGCGCGGGCGACCAGGAACGGCGTGCTCATCAAGGGCGGCGCCTACCTCGAGCAGATGGCCCGTCTCAAGGCGGTCGCCTTCGACAAGACGGGGACGCTCACCTTGGGGCGCCCACAGGTGACCGATGTCGTCCCGCTGGACGGCGCCTCCGCGGACCGGGTGC
Source organism: uncultured Thermoleophilia bacterium (assembly GCA_963834905.1). Taxonomy (GTDB): domain Bacteria; phylum Actinomycetota; class Thermoleophilia; order UBA2241; family UBA2241; genus CAIXSE01. The sequence continues at coordinate 12,556 of CAWIDR010000009.1, forward strand.
TCCGCGTCGCGGCGACGCTGGAGCGCTACAGCGAGCACCCGCTGGCGCGCGCGATCACAGAGCGCGCCGAAGCTAACGGCGCGGTGACGCCGGCCCCGCCGGTCGCCGCCCCGGTAGCCGCCTGCTCCTGCTCCACACCGGGCTGCTGCTCCTCTGGCGCCGACGGCGCCGGCGACCTTGGCAGCGACGGACACGATCGCGCCGAGCACGGCCATGCCGATCACGGCCCCGACGTCGAACGCTTCCGCGCCATCCCCGGCCGCGGCGTACGCGCCGAGCTGGACGGCCGGCTGCACTTCGTCGGCCGGCCCGACCTCCTCGGCGAGCACGCGGCCGACCCGGCGCTCGTCGCCCTCGTCGATGGCCTCGAGCGCCAGGGCAAGACCGCCGTCGTCGTCGGCGACGAGGCCGGAGCGCTCGGAGTGATAGCCGTCAGCGACCCGCTGCGACCCGGCGCCCGTGAGGCGATCGCCGAGCTGCGCACTCTCGGCGTCGCCGAGATCGCGATGCTGACCGGCGACAACCGCGAGACGGCCGCTGCGATCGCCGCCCAGGCCGGCGTCAGCGACGTCCGCGCCGGCCTCCTGCCCGAGCAGAAGGTCGCCGTCGTCGCCGAGCTCCGCGACCGCGCCGGCGCGGTCGCCATGGTCGGCGACGGCGTCAACGATGCCCCGGCGCTGGCGGCGGCGTCACTGGGCATCGCCATGGGCGCCGCCGGCACCGACGCCGCCCTCGAGACGGCCGACATCGCCCTCATGGGCGACGATCTCTCAGCCGTCCCGGACACCATCCGTCTCGCTCGCCGCACCACGCGCATCATCTGGCAGAACATCGTCTTCTCGATCGTGGTGAAGTCGATCTTCCTGGTCCTCGCGCCGCTGGGCCTCGTCAGCCTGTGGCTCGCCGTGTTCGCCGACATGGGCACCTCGCTGCTCGTCACCGGCAACGGGCTGCGGCTCTACCGCCGCTAGACCTGCCGGCAGCTGGACGCGCGGACTATCCCCTTCCTCGTACGGCGACACTGACAGATCTGGCGACGCGACGTCGTTGACTTTCCCCACCCACGGGGGATAGTCAGCGCAGAGCTGCCGGAAGAGGTGACCGCTCATGGGCGGCCGCGACCACAAAGGTGTTGGGCACCGTTTGCGGCCGACAAGTCGCGGCACGCCGACGCGGGTATGGAGGCGCTCTCAGTGGTGACGCGCTCACCTGGGCTCGGCGAGACCCCCGCCAGCTGGTCGGCGACCTTCGACGCCATGAACGACATGGTGTGCCTGCTGGACCGCGACGGCACGGTCATCCGCTGCAACCGCAGCATGGGGGAGTTCCTGGGCAGCGGCCCGAACGAGATCAACGGCAAGAGGTGCTACGAGCTCATGGACCGCTCGCGCACCTTCTTCGAGCGGTGGCCGTACCAGGAGATGCTGCGCACCGGCCACCGGGAGAGCTTCGAGCTCGCCCTCGGCGACAATTGGTTCCAGGTGACCGCCGACCCCATCTTCGGCGATGGGGGAGTGATCGTCGGCGCCGTGCACATCGTCCGGGATATCACCGACCGCCGCCTCGCTGAGGACGCGCTCGCCGAACGGTCGCGCTGGCTCGTCGACCTCAGCTCCCTGGCCGTGGACCTCGCCGCCCTGCCGGGCGACGCGGACCTGGGCAAGCTTCTGGGGTTCAGGCTCCGCGAGATGACGGGGGCCGTCGCCGTGGCCTTCAGCGAGTACGACCCCGCCGCCCGCATGCTGGCGACGCGCACGATCGAGTTCCAGCCCGGCGTGGTCAAGAGGCTCACGGCGCCCCTCGCGGGACGCCTGACAGGGACGCGTTCGCCGGTCAGCGACGATGACTATCAGGCGATCCTGACCAGCTCGAACGCGACGGTGGCGACGCTCGCCGAAGCCAGCTTCGGCGCCATCTCGCCAGCCGTCGACGCCACCGTGCGCAGGCTCCTCGGCGTCGACCGGTACGTCGGCATTTCCTACGTTATCGAAGGGGCCTTGTACGGCACCTCGATCGTCGCCCTGAAGACCGGCACTCCCGACCCACCGCGCAAAGAGCTCGACACCTTCGCCAACCTCGCCGCCGTCTCGCTGCGCCGGCGCGGGGCCGAGGCCGAACTCGCGCGGCAGACCGAGCAGGTCGATGCGCTGTTTGCGCTGTCCGGGGACATCCTCGGCATCGGCGACACGCGCGGCATCCTCCTGCGCGTCAACCCCGCCTGGGAGACCACGCTCGGCTATCCCGCCGCCGAACTGGAAGGCCGGCCGCTCATCGACCTCGTCCACCCCGACGACCGCGCGGGGACGCTTGCCGGCCTCGCGGAGCTGGCGAAGGGCCACGCGGTCACGGACTTCGCCAACCGCCAGAAAGCGACGACGCCGCGAAGCGGCTGCGGGAGTCGTATGCGGCTGATCGAGTGAGCGCGGCGTCGACCCCGATGACGAGTTGTACAAACGCGTCCTCGACGACGCGATCACCCTCACCGGGAGCACCGTCGGCTTTTTCCACCTCATCGCCGACGACGAGCGGACCATCGCGCTCAGCACCTGGGGTCAAGAGACGCTCGGGATCGACGCCGCATCGCACGTGGGCCACCACCCACTCGAGAAGGCCGGCATCTGAGTGGATTGCGTGCGCAAGAAGCGGCCGGTGTACTACAACGACTTCGCGACGTCGCCCGACCGCGAGGGCCTGCCCGAGGGGTACTCTCCGGTGCGGCGCTTCCTGAGCGTTCCCGTGCTCGCCGCGGGCCGCGGCACGGCGGTGTTCGGCGTCGGCGACAAGGCGACCGAGTACGACGAGACCGACGTGGCGAAGATCGAGCTCGTCGGCTACGAGCTGCGCAAGATCCTCGACCTGCGCGCGGCGGAGGCGGAGCTGCGCCGCGCCGGTGAGTACAACCGCAGCCTCATCGAGGCCAGCCTCGACCCCCTGCTGACCATCGGCCTGGACGGCATGGTCACGGACGTCAACCAGGCGACCGTGGCGGCCACCGGCTGGTCGCGCGAGGAGTTGCTAGGCACCGACTTCGCCGACTACTTCACCGAGCCCAGCAAGGCCCGAAAGAGCCACGAGCGGGTATTCCGTGAAGGCGCCGTCCGCGACTACGCCCTCGAGTTCCGGCATCGAGACGGAACCGTCACCGCCGTGCTCTACAACGCGACCACGTACCAGGACGCCGAGGGTGGCGTCGCCGGCGTGTTCGGCGCAGCCCGCGACGTCGGCGAGCTGCGCCGGGCCGAGGCGCAGATCCGGGCTCTCAACGCCGGTCTTGAGCGCCGCGTCGCCGAGCGTACACGCGAGCTGGACGCGGCCAACCGGGAGCTGCAGGAGTTCGTCTACTCGGTCGGGCACGACCTGCGCACCCCCTTGCGCGCTGTCGACGGCTTCAGCCTCGCGGTGCTGGAGGCCTATGGCAACGTCATCGCCGAGCAGGGGCGCAGCGACCTGCAGCGGGTGCGCGCCGCGGCGCAGGCCATGGGCCAGCTCATCGACGCGCTCCTGTCGCTCGCGCGCATGGGGCGCCTGGACGTGCAGCTAGGGCCGGTGGACCTCTCTGCCATCGCCGGGCGGCTGATCGCGGAGATGCGCGAGGCGGACCCCTCTCGGACGGTGGACGTCGTCATTGAAAACGGCCTCGCGGTCGTCGGCGACGTCGCGATCCTCGAAGTCGTCCTCCAGAACCTGCTCGGGAACGCCTGGAAGTTCACCTCGCGACGCGCCGATGCGCACATCGAGTTCCGGCAGATCCGTCAAGACGGCGCGCGTGCGTTCCTGGTCCGCGACAACGGCGCCGGGTTCGACTCCGCCTACGTGCACAAGCTGTTCAGCCCGTTCCAGCGCCTGCACACGGCTGAGGAGTTCCCAGGGACCGGCATCGGCCTGGCCACGGTCGCGCGCGTGCTCGAACGGCTGGGCGGGACCTGGTGGGCCGAGGGCGAAGTCGGCGGCGGCGCGGCGTTCTACTTCGCGCTGCCCGAGAGCCGGACAGGGCAGAGAGGCCGGCCGCCACAGGCTTCACCCGAGCAGTAGGATGAGGGAGGTCCGGACTTCCGGGCCCTCAGCAAGGAGGCGCGGTGGCAGTCACCATCTACACCAAGCCCGGCTGCCCGTATTGCGCCGCGGCCAAGCAGGACCTGGAGGCTCGCAGCGTCGACTACGAGGAGATCGACGTCTACACGACCCCCGGCGCCCGCGAACAGCTAGCTGAACTCACGGGCGGCATGAACGTCGTACCGGTCGTCGTCGAAGAAGACGGCGAGGTCCGCATCGCCGCCGGAGGTGGCTGAGGCATCTGACGGGCGCGCGTGCCGCGCCCAGCAGATACCGCGCCGCGCGCAGATCGTTGCGGGCACGGACGACGAGAGGCGGCGGGCACTCGCTGCCCGCCGACTCTCGCCCCTGCTGCTGCTCGTCATCGGTCCTACTTCTTGACCGGCAGACCCGCCTTCTTCCAGGCCATAAGGCCGCCGTGCACGTTGGTCACGTTGCTGAAGCCCATGCCGGCGAGAGCCTTGGCCTGGCGCGGACTACGGTGCCCGCTCAGACAGATGACGAGGAGCTCGTCGTCGCGCGCCAACCCGGTCTGGTCCTTCTTGATGAGTTGCGGGGGCACACTGCGCGCACCCTTGGGATGCCCGGAGTGCGCGAACTCCCGCGCGGAGCGCACGTCGACCAGCTTCGCGCCCCGCTTCGAGCGCGTGAACGCCTGCTTCACATCGACCGTCGGTACTTCGACGGAAGCACCCGCGGGCGACTTACGACTGAACGGCCACATCTTCTGCTCCTTGTGGCCGTCAGACGGCCGCGTTGTCGTGCTGCGGTTCCTCGACGAGCGTGTCGTAGAGAACCTCGAACGGCCCGCTGGTGAGGATCGAGTGCAGCGTGCCGTAGACCCTCTGGACCGGCGGGCTCTTGTAGAACTCATCGTGCGTCTCGAGCGACTCCCACTCCGTCTCGAAGACGAAGTGGACGTCACCCAGAGTCGCTTCACGTCCCTCGTCGCGGAAGGCGCTCCCGAGCGGCGACATGCCGAACGAGCGCAGGACGCGGTGGCTGGTATGTCCCGCCGACCCTTGGAGGAGTCGGGCGAGTTCCTGGAGCGCACGCTCGGCACGGTGCTCCGTGCCGTGACGGACGCTGAACATGGTCTGACCGATCAACATGTAGCTCACTCCCTTGCGGAGACTGCATAGCCTCTTGTACCCGTGTGGGCAGGGATGGAACGGAAGCGGAGACGAAGCGTCGAGGGCGGGCAGCCCAAGGGCCGCCCGCCCTCGACGAGCACGACTGTCAGATCAGCGGACGACGTCGCGGAAGGCGGCGATCAGCTTGGGCGCCTTGAGAGCCGCTTCGCCCTCGCCGGTCCAGACGATCTTGCCGGCGCGGTCGATGATGAAGGCCATGGGACGCACGGTGCGGTCCTTGCGGAGCGCGCCGTACTGCAGGGCGACGCTGCCACCGTCCGGCAGCAGCGGGAAGGCCATGCCGGAGACTCCGTCCGCCAGCGCCTTGACCACGTCGCGGCCGGCGTCGCAGACGCCGACCAGCTGGCCGCGCAGTCCCCACAGGGTGTCCGCGGCCTTGCTGAGCTGCTCCAGCACCTCTGCGGCGCCGGGTGTCTTGATCGGGACGAAGACCAGCACCGGGAACCAGTCGCCCCGGTACTGATTGAGCCTGATCTCGCTGCCGTCCACGGCGCTGAGAGTGAAGGTCGGCGCTTCGCGGCCGACGCCGAAGTCGTATCCCACGTCGGAACCTCCTGACGGTGGCGCGGGCGATACCCGCGCGAGAGCAGGAGGAAGTGTATCAAAGGACGGCGCGGGGCCCCAGGGGAGACGCCCCGCGCGTGCCGGCACTCGCCGCCATCGTCCGTCAGGCCGGTGGCGCCCTCGCGCCGTGAAGCACGGACGCGACTGCGTGGGCGTCGACAGCAATGCGGAAGACATGGCAGTTCGCGGACATCGCCGGCGCTGTTCCCGTGGACGGCTGGGCAGCGTCGTCTGCTCGCCATCCTTTGCCGCCCTGTGACGTCGTCTGGGCGGTCGCCCGGCGGGCCTTCCCGACGACGTCGGCCTGGACGGCAATGGGAGCGGCGGCCGGGCGCCGGAAGCGGGCGGAGTGGCGGGCCGGGTCGCGGCGGCGTCCGCGGCGCTCGTGGCGAACAGGGTAGCGGGGGCGGCCACGACGGCCATCACGACGATCGCTCTGCGCATCATCCGCCTCCCTCCGTTCGCTCATCGAGTCTCCGGGGACAGTCTGCCATCCGTCTCTCTGTGCAGGCTGTGCCGCGCCTGAATCCTGGCTGTGAGCGCTCACCGGAGGCGCCGCCGCGGCGCTCAGGTTGCTCTCAGGCGGGCCTCAGGCCACACTCAAGGTGGCTGGATACCATCGGAGCGCTGCCGTGCACGCTCTTCCGCCGGCCGCCACCCGAGCGCACCGACTGAGAGAGGATCACGTATGAGACGCGCCACTACCGTCCTGATCGCCGCTGTGGCGCTCGTGAGCATCGTCGCAGCAGGCTTGGTCGCCGCCGGTTGCGGCAGCGGAGGTAGCGGCAGCGTGCCGAGTGACTCCGTGGCCACCGTCGGCGGCGTCTCGGTGAGCAAGGCCGACTTCCAGCAGTTGCTGACGCAGGCCCAGACCCAGATGAAGGCGCAGGGCATGACCGTCCCCAAGGAAAGCACCCCCAGCTACGACCACTACGCCGCGCAGATCGTCAACTTCCTGGTGCAAGAACAGATCGTCGCACAGAGCGCGAAGCAGCTGGGCGTCCAGGTCACCGACAAAGAAGTGAACGACCAGCTTGCGCAGGTCCAGAAGGCCTACGGCGGCGAGGCGAAGGTCCAGGCGCTGCTCAAGAGCCAAGGCATGACGCTCGACCTGTTCAAGCGCTCGATCCGCAGTCAGACGCTCTCATCGCGCGCAGCCGCCATAGTCACGAAGAAGGCGACGGTGAGCGACGCGGAGATCGAGGCGTACTGGAAGGCGCACAAGACCCAGCTCGCCAAGGCGAAGAAGACGGCCACGCTGGCCAAGGCCAAGACGACCATCCAGCAGACGCTCCTCTCGGCCAAGCAGCAGCAGCTGTGGTCCGCCTGGATCGCCGAGCGGTCCAAGGCCCTTGGGGTCGCGTACGCAAGTAGCTACGACCCCGCCACGCTGACGGCCTCTCCCGTCGCGTCGGCGTCGCCCGCGGGCTGACGGAGAGTCCCGGCCCGGGCGTGAAGGGCGGCGGCTGAGGGCGGAAGGCCCTGAGCCGCCGCCCTCTCACTTCATGGGCCGATGGCGGGTCGCGCGGGGCCGTACGTGCGGACGGGGCCGGCCACCGCTCCCGCGGGCCGGCCCCGTCCGGGGTCGTTCGTGCTCTCCGCTACCTCAGAAGGTCCTGTACAGTTCGGTCGGCGCGCCGCAGTACGGGCACTTGTCCGGCGCGTCGCCGATGATCGTGTGGCCGCAGGCAAGGCATACGTTCAGGGGCTGGTCGGCGATGTCCTTGCCGCCGAGAACCTGCTCACGAGCGTCGGTGTACATGCCCTTGTGATCCACCTCGGACTTCAGCGCGTAGTTGATGCTGCGCACAGCCTGATGATTACCCTGGAGCTTGGCGATCTCGTGGTAGGCCGGGTACATCTCGTCGACCTCAAAGCTCTCGCCGGCAAACGCCGCTGCGAGGTTGTCGGCCGTGCTGCCGACGCCGCCCATCACGCGGAAGTGGTTGCGCGCGTGCCGCGTCTCGGCGAAGGAGATGGCGCGGAACAGCTTGGCCACATTCGGGTAGCCCTCTTGCTCGGCCTGCTCGGCGAAGACCATGTACTTCTCGGCGGCCTGACTCTCACCGGCGAAGGCGGCCGCGAGGCTCTCCTTCGTCATCGCGTTGAGCTCTTCCGGCTTGGGGAGGCGCTTCTCGAGAGCTTCGTCCATCAGAACTCCTTGAAGTACGAGCCGGCGGTGCCACACACGGGGCACTCGTCCGGGGCGTCGCCGATGACGGTGTGACCGCAGACTGGGCAGACGCGCACGGCGTCGGCGCCGAGGTCGGCCTTGCCCTCCACGCCCTTGAGGGTGCTGTCGTAGATGCCCTGGTGGTCCTTCTCCGCCGTGAGAGCGTAACGGATGCTGGTCTGCGCGCTATTGTTCTCCTGCAGCTTGGCGACCGCGTCGTAGGCCGGGTACATCTCGGTGATCTCGAACGTCTCGCCGCCCCAGGCAGCCTTGAGGTTCTCCGTCGTGGTGCCGATGCCGCCGAGCACGCTGAGGTGGTTGCGCGCGTGCGTGCTCTCGGCGTAGGCCACGGCACGGAACAGACGCGCGACGTTGGGGTAGCCCTCGGCGTCGGCGACGTCGGCGAACGCGAGGTACTTCTGCGAGGCCTGGCTCTCGCCGGCCAGCGCGGCGGCGATGTTCGCGGCCGTCATCTCGCCATTGGCCTCGGCTGCGGGCGGCGTGTTCTTGAAGGGTTCGGCCATCGTCTCGTGCTCCTCCTTGTTGGCAAAGGCGCGGCCGGCGGATGCGGCGCGCCCGGTTGTCTGCGGGTCGGTCGAGCGGACCCTTATGCTAACAGTGCGTTCGGCGGTCGCCGTTTGGTGACGATGAGCTGTCCGGCAGGGTCGGGCACGAAGCGCGTGACGGCCGCGTGCCCGCTCTCGCGGGGCGCGGCCGTCGGGCTGCCGGAAGGCAGGTCGAAGACTCTTTCGCCGGAGTGTGCGTCACGGGGTGGTCGGCCGCTCAGGCGGCCACCGCGTGCGGCTCCAGACCGGGGACGAGCCGGTGCAGCACCGTGTGGATCTGGCTCCGGCTCGCATGGTCGAACAAGGTGTAGAAGACATCGGGGCGCGACTGGCTGCGCGTGAACTGCCCCAGGTCGACGGTGAGGCCCGCGGCCGATGCCGCCCGAGCCTGCTCCCTGTCGATGGCGAGCAGAGCCGCTGTGGCGGGCACACTCGCGTCGCTGCAGAGCTCGGCGATGTCCTGCGGGTAGCTCCAAAGGGAGAACGCGAGCGGCCTGTCGCCCGCCTCGCTCAGGACGAGCCGGACGCCGGACGCTACCTCGCCGGTGAAGTCGAAGTGATGGCGGTCGGCGCTGAGCGCGGCCTCGACCGCCTTCTGGACGCGCTGGTACTTCTCACCGAACGCGGCAGGGTCGGGACGTGCCATGATCAGCCTCCTCGTACACTCCCCGTAAGCCTTCCGGAGCCCTGGGGGACGTTGCTCGCTTTCGAGGGGCTCTTTCCCCCCGGGGAGGACAGGTAAACACTACGAACGAAGTGTAAACCACTCATACGCACGTCCGGTCGAACGATCAGCCGGCGCCGAAGCCTCCGCCGCCGCCTCCGCCGCCGCCGCCGCCTGAGAAGCCGCCGCCGCCGCCGGAGCTCGATGAGGAGGAGGACGTGGCCACCGAGACCGCCTGGCTGAAGCTCTGGTGGATCTCGTTGAACGCGGAGAGGCCGCCGCCGTCACCGGGCATCCCCCACCAGAGGATGTACGGCGTACGGAAGGCGGGGTCGTTCACGACTTCCGGGATCTTCATACTCATCGCCTTGGCCACCTCGTCGGCGATGCCGAACACGACGGCGAAGATGAGGAACTGCTCCCACAGGACGATGGCGTCCGGCGGCTTCTCATCCAGCCGGCCGAAGTCCTTGAGGTAGCGCTCGAGGGCCGCGTACTGGGCGTGCAACTCCGCGGCCTCCTGCGAGCGCCGCTTGACCGCCCGAGCCACGAAGATCAGCGCGAGGCCGACGGGGACGCCGAGGAAGAACCACCAGAACCCGCTGAACACCGCCGCCGCGCCGGCGGCGACAATGGCGACGAAGGCGAAGGCCGCGGCGGCGAACGCCCTGCGATCCGCCTGTGGGTCAAGGTAGGCGCGCCGCGCGCCCTCTTTCTCCACCTTGTGTTTCCAGTTCTGGAAGCCCTTGGCAAAGGCCGTGCGATGCGTCTTGGCGAGGTCCTTGAGCTCGCTCAGGACGAGTTCGCTGCTCTGGGCTGTCTGGTGGAAGAGGAACTCGGCGAGCTGCTGCTCGAAGGGAAGCAGTCCTTCGAGGCGCTCGTCGTGCAGCGTGAGCTTGTACGTGATCCTCTCCTTGGCGCCGAAGATCCCGCCCTTCTCGACCGTGACCCGTTCGAGATCGATCACCTTGCGGTTCACAAGGTCGAGCAGGGTGGCGGTGACGTCGTCGCTGCCCACGCTGCCCATGCGCCAGATGAAGGCGACGAGCGCGGGGGGCAACTGCGGCTGTGGGAAGTCGCGCAGGTACTGCGCCTGGAACTGCGTCTTCGGCTCACGGCCGTAGCGGAAGTACAGGACCAGGATGAGGACGAGCGCGATGACCGGCACTCCCACGCCGAGGAGGCCCCACAGGCCGACCTTGACGCGCGCCCACAGCCGCGAGCGGTTGGCGTCGGCGGCGAACTTCTTCTCCTCGGCGAGCGCGTCGGCAAGCTTGGCCCCCGGCTGCTGCGGCGCCTTGCTCAGGGCCGCCGCCGGGAACAGGATGCGGCCCTCGACGAAGGTGTACGCCGGCAGCGGGTCGACCTTCATGAGCACGCTGGCATCCGGCTCGATGGTCACCGTGCCCCAGAGCGGCCCGTGCGCCCAGGCGCGCACCTGGTCGACGGCCACTCCCTGAGGCAGATGTACGATGACGCTCACGTTGCGGGCCTCGACCGCCGTGTCGGCGCCGATGAACTTCCAGTAGAGCTGGGCGGTGTCGGTGAAACGTTTGGCGGCGCCCTTGGCGACGTACTGGACGCTGAAGGCCGCGGTCGTGTCGCTGAGCTCGAAGTCGAGCTGGACACGAACGGCGGTACCGCGGTCCTCCACGGCGTAGGTCTCGAAGGTGCCACTGCCCGCACCGACGGTCGCAGAGTCCGAGAATTTGTACGGCACCGTCGTGGACGGGTCGGCGGTCGAAGGTCCGCTCGCGCCGACCATCTTGATGGCGTCCGCGCCCGTGGTGGAGAGGTCCCAGTAGACGAAGTGGTAAGTCCCGGAGAAGTCGAGCGTGCGGGTATCGGTGACGCGCACGTCGCCGTTGGGCATGACCTGCGCGTCGACGGCGACGCTCGTGATGGAGAAGTCCTTGGCCGCCGCGGGGCCGGCCGCCAGGGCGGCCGCTCCGGCGGCCAGGACGGCGAATGCGACAAGCGCGAGCAGCAGGCGGAGCGCACGAGACCCGAATCGGGACGCTCCACTCCTCCTACCGGCCTCGTTCATGGGAGTGACTCTACCACCGGGCGGGTATCACTCACGCATCGGACAGCAGCCGATACGGAACCTCAGAACACCACGCGGCAAGAGCGCCTCACCGGCGCTCGTGCCGCGTCTGCGTTGCCGGGCCGGACGAAGCAAGAGACCCGTCCGGCCGTTCCACGTTCGGGGAGCCCCGCCCCGGACGGGCAGACCGGAGGTCAGGGCCGGCGCAGCCCGACGCGCCCGAGCTCCGCGTCGGCGAGCGCTCGACACTCGCCCCGCCCGACATCGCCCCACGGGTCCGGCGTGATCGCCCGCAGGGAGTCCCAAGGCAGGGCGTCGATGGCACGGCGCGCCAGGTACTGCTCGAACGCCGGGTCGCCCGCGGCGCCCGGCAGCGCCGCCGCGATCGCCCCCACGTAGCGCTTCCAGCTGAGACGCGCCGGAAGGTACAGCAGGAGCACGAGTACGGTCGGCAGGATGCCCACGCCCAGGCCGGCCACGACCGCCGTCCGGCGGATGCTGCTGCGGCTGTCCTGCCCGCTCGCCTCGACCTCGACGCCGATCGACTCGATCCGCTGCGCGAAATCGCCGATCTGGCCGCCTACCAGCGGCAGGCCGCCGACGACCCCGAGCGCCTTGCCGGTGTCCTGGACGGCGGCGCCCATCTTGGTGACATTCGTGCTGAGCTGCGCCTCAGCGCCGATTTCGTGCCAGACGAGCACGCCGAGCGCGATCCAGATGACGATCCAGATGACGACGCCCAAGTCGAGCCAGCGCACGGAGCGAGCGCTGAGGAGCTGCGTTTCTGCGCGCATGGTCCCTCCCGGTCGATGCCGCCACTCTACCGGCTCGAACGGGAATCGGTCATAGTTGAGCGATGCTGCCGGTCCTTCTCCGAGTGCTGCCCATCGCCGTCGCCATCGCACTGGAGCCCATTTGCATCATCGCCGCCCTGGTGATGACCGGGACAGACCGGCCGCTTGCCAACAGCCTCGCCTATCTCGGCGCCCTCGTCGGCGTGATGCTCGGCTACGGTGCGGCGGTGCTGCTCGTCTTCCAGCACCACGCGATCGCGGGCGGCGTCCGGACGGACGACATCGTTCAGCTTCTCTGGCTGCTGATCGGGCTCGGGTTCCTCGCCGCTTTCGCTGTGGTGCTGGTTCGGCGACCTCGGGCGACGGGGGAAGACCGAGAGTCGCGTTGGGTCCGCCTGATCGCGAGAATGGGCCCATTCGGAGCCGCAGCGGCCGGCCTCTTCCTCGTCAACTGGGAGATGGAGACCCCCGCGCTCACCGTCATCCTCAAGTCCCGAGTATCTACGGCGACCGCCCTCGTCACGCTCGTACTCTTCACTGCCGTCGCCGTGAGCACCTCGGTCATGCCCGTCGTCGCGTATCTGACGGCACCCGACCGCGTCGGCGGCGTGCTCACCGATGCGAAGGCCTGGCTGGGCCGGTACGAGCGCCCGATCATGCTCGTTGTCTTCCTCGCTATCGGCGCCTCGTTCACCTACGTCGGCGGCGTAGCGCTTCTTCGGCAGTGACAGGAGCCGGCATGTCCGCGAAGCATGTCGGGAAGGGTTCACTGGGGTGAGCGCCGGGCGGAGAAGGGATCAAGCGTGAACAGCCAAACGCATGGCACGTCGCTCGCGAGGAGCGACGAGCAGGCGACCGTATCCCGTCCCTCTCGGGCGCCCGTCGTCATCGCGGCCGTCGTGGCGGTGCTGGGATGTCTCGGCGTGCTGGCAGCGACGACCGGACCTTGGCTCGGCGCCGCTTCGGGCCTGCAGGGAGCCCTCATTCCCGAGGGCGCTGCCCAAGGAGTCGTCCGTGGTCTCGTCGTCGGCGCGTCCCTCGGTCTTGTGCTCTCGGCACGCGGACTCGCCCGCCGTCAGCGCCGGGCTTGGACGGCAGTGGTCGCGCTCGCGAGCGCGGCGATGATCCTCTTTCTCCTCAGGGACGTCGACCTGCCGGCGGTGGTCATGGCCGGCGCTCTGCTCACCGGTCTTTGGTACTGGCGTAGCGAGTTCTACGCAGTCGCCGCCACACGCCGGCCGGCGGTGACGGCCGCGGCCTCGGCCGGCGCGCTGCTCATCGTCTGCTGCTATGGCATGGCGATGCAGATCAGGCTGGCCACCCAAGCTGGACTTCCGTGGTCGTGGACGCAGGTCGCGAGCGGCGCGGCCTGGGGCATGGTCGGCCAGGATGTGGCCGGACCGAGCACCGATACGACGCGAGAGCTGGTGGCCGCGCTCACCATCTGCACCGTACTCGTCCTCGCGTGGCTGGCTTGGGCGCTCCTGCGGCCACCCAGGGGCCACACCTCGAGCACGGAGCGCGAATGGCGTGAGGCCAAACGCCTCGTGGAGGCCGCCGGCAGCGACTCGCTCGCCTACTTCGCGCTGCGCCGGGACAAGCAGTACTTCTTCGCCCAGGACTCCAAGGCATTTCTCGCCTACCGCGCCGTCGCCGGCATCGCGCTCGTCTCCGGCGACCCAGTCGGAGACAAAGAGGCCGCTCCCGAACTGCTCGAGCAGTTCGCGGCCTACTGTCGCCGCCAGGCCTGGCGTCCGGCGGCGATCGGTGTCGGAGCGGAGATGCGCAAGCCATGGGAAAGCGTCGGTCTGAAGACACTCTACGTGGGGGACGAGGCCGTCGTCCGTCCGGCGACCTTCTCACTCGAAGGACGCGCCGTGCGCAAGCTGCGCCAGTCCGTGAACCGCCTTGACCGACTCGGCTACAGCGTCGAGATCCTCCGCGCCGATCAACTGGACGCCGAGACCCTCGCCATCATCGTCAAGGTGTCCGAGATCTGGCGCGGCGGCCAGCCAGAGCGTGGCTTCTCCATGGCGCTCGACGACGTCAGGAGCATCGAGCTTGAGGACACACTGTTCGTGCTGGGGCGCGATCCCGAGCGGCAGGTCGCCGGTTTTCTGCACTTTGTGCCGGTACCGGCGACCGGCGACCTCTCGCTCTCGGCGATGCGTCGGCTGCCCGAGACGCCCAACGGCTTCAATGAGTTCCTCGTTAGTTCGCTGCTCTTCTGGGCGAGGGATCAGAACGTCGAACAGGTCTCCCTCAACTTCGCGGTTTTCGGGGGCGTGCTGCGCGACGAGGGCCCCGGCGCCGCGAAGCGAGGCTTCCGCGGCGCCCTGCGATACACGGACAGGTTCTTCCAGGTCGAAAGCCTGCTCGACTTCAACCGCAAGTTCGGCCCCGAGTGGGTGCCGCGGTACCTCGCCATGGAGCGGCGGTCGGATCTGCCCGCGGTGGCGCTCGTCGTCCTGCATCTGGAGCATCTGCTCCCGGGCGAAAAGGGCGCCGACACGCGGCCGGAAGCTGGGCAGGACGTGCCGATCCGCTCAGGGGTCGCCGGGGGGACTGTCGAACCGAAGGCGAGCGCCGACTGAGTCCCGGCGATGGGCGGCGTAGACCACACCGACCGCGAGCAGGAACGCGACCGCGTGCTCGTACTGCCCCAGCCCGTGGGACAAGATCGTCACCCCGACGAGCGCGGCAGGTGCGGCAAAGGCGAGGAACATGCGGGTGCGCGGACGCAAGGGCCGCGTCCGCCACCACGCGACGGCCGCGAGCACGCCAAGCGCTGCACACCACACGAGCGAGACGCCGAAGTCCGCCTCGCGGGTCAGCGCCGCCACGGCGGATGGGTCCTGAGCGTCCACGACCCAGACGCCGGCGTACACGAGCAGCGTCCCGAGGACGTGCGCCAGGATCGCAGCCGCCCAGAAGGTGCGCCCGCCCGCAAGGCGGATGGCCCACACGCCGAGGACCGCCGTCGCCACCACCTGAGGCCACAGCGGACCATCGGCGAGTAGTCCGCTGGTGATGAGCGGCCACACCCGGGCGCCGGCAACGTCGTCGGGGGTGGACGCGAGGGCGTCCACGACGCCGTGGCCCATCACGTAGCGGAGCATGGTGACGGCGATGACGACGGCGAGATAGGCGAACAGCACCCACTCAGCCGGTGAGGGCCGCAAGCGCGAGCGCCCGCCGACTGATGCTGGCTGTGCCCGTGGGGCCGAGTCGACATCCCCCGGCACGCTCGGCGCTCCGGTGGGCGGGGTGGGGATCGTTTCCTCCATGGACTCACCTTTTCCCCCGGTCCGGTCGTCGTAGGCAATCGCGTCCGGGGACGGAGTGACGGTCTATGCTTGTGACGACTCTGGAGGTAGCCATGACGACGCCGCGAGAGGCCGGCTTCCACATGCCGTCCGAGTGGGCGCCGCATGCCGGCTGCTGGATGGCCTGGCCGTGCCGGCCGGAGAACTGGGACGACTTCGAGAAGGCGCGTGCGACGTATGTCGAGGTCGCGCGCGTGGTCGCCCGCTTCGAGCCGCTGACGATGACCGCCAACGCGGAGGACGCCGGAGCAGCCCGCGGCGCGCTCGCCGGCGTCCCCGGCGCCGAGGTGGTCGTCGTGCCCAGCGACGACTCGTGGGCGCGCGACACCGCGCCGACCTTCGTCATCGACGGGCGCGGCGGCCTGGGCGGCGTGGACTGGCGCTTCAACGCCTACGGCGGCATCTACGAGGAGTACGGCCGCACGCGCAACATGACCAAGCGGATCCTCGACCTGCTCGGGGCGAGACGCTTCGCCGCGCCCCTCATCCTCGAGGGCGGCGCCGTGCACGTCGACGGCGAGGGCACCGTTCTCACGACCGCCGAGGTGGTGCTCGACCACCGCCGCAACCCAGGTCTCGAGCGCGGGGAGGCCGAGCGCCTGCTCTGCGAGTATCTGGGCGCCGAGAAGGTCCTGTGGCTCGGCTCGGCGCTCGACCACGACAACACCGGCGGCCACGTCGACAACCTCGCCTGCTTCGTCGCGCCCGGCGTCTGCGCCGCCCTCGGCTGCGCCGACCCGACTGACCCGCAGTACGCCGCCCTCCAGGAGAACCTGGCGCGGCTGCGTGCGGCGACCGATGCCAAAGGCCGCGCGCTCGAGGTGGTCGAGTTGCCCATGCCGGCACGCCCCGAGTCCGGCGACGGCCGGCTTTCTCCCAGTTACGTCAACTTCTACATCGCCAATGGAGCCGTCGTGATGCCCGCCTTCGGCGATCCTGCCGACAAGATCGCGCACGACGTTGTCGCGCGCCTCTTCCCCCGCCGGACCGTCGTCCAGGTCCCGACACTCGAGCTTGCCATGGCGGACGGCAACGTCCACTGCATCACCCAGCAGCAGCCGGTCGCCTGAAGGATCAGGCCGCCGCGAAAGGTTTGCCCCCTCTCGTTCGTTACAGAGATACCTGATCCGGAGTCAGGAGGGGTCTCTGGCGAGCCCCTGAGAGGTGGAGGTAGGGGAGGCCGGCGGCATTGCCGCCGGCTTTCTCGCATACGGCGACGGTCCGTCCGCGCCCGTGAGGCCGAGCTTCACGACCACCTGAGTACCGCTCCTCCGGCTGGCTCCACCCGGGATTCAGACCGGCGGTCGGGTCCAGACGGCGCTGTAGTGCTCGCCGAGGATCGGCGCCTTGCCCTCGGTCGCGAGTGACTCGCTGAGGCCGGCGGCGGCGTACACCTCGCGTGCCTGTGCCGCCGGCATGCCGTGCTTCGTACCCGTCGGCTCGCGCGAGAACAGGCGCCCCCCGGGGCGCAGCAGGCGCGCGAGCTCGGCGACGATCGAGGGCCGGTCCCACGGGGCGACGTCGTGCAGCATCCAATGGACCAGCACCACGTCGAAGGTCGCCTCAGGGAGATCCATGGTCCGGACGTCGCCCAAGCGGAACTCGACGTCCGGATAGGCGCGCAGGACCCTGCGGAGCATCTTCTGCCAGCGCGCCGAGATGTCCACGCAGGTGAGGTGGCCGCCACCCGCCCGGAGCCGCTTGGCGAGGTGACGGGCGGCCGCCCCGCTGCCGCTGCCATAGTCCAGCACGCGCTCGTCGCCGCGCAGGCCCATCTGGTCCACGTAGCGGCTGTACAGCGGGCCGAGGAGGAAGTTGGTGAAGACCGGGGCTGCGAGCACCTCCACGCGGCCCGGTTCGGGGGGCAAGCCTGCCGGGCCACTCTTGCGTGCGCTCACTTCACACCGGCCCGCGCTGCGCATCCGCCGAGCTGACGACGTCCGCGGTCTTCTTCATCGCTGCCCTCCGCGCTCTGACCCGCCACTCCACCGACAACGCAGCGTACCGCAACGGCCGGGGAGCGCATAGACTTGGCTCATGCTCATCGCCTTTCTTGGAGACAGTCTGACCGAGGGCTGGCCCGGCGCCGCCTACTTCACGCTGCTCGACCGGCGGCTGTCGCAGCACGGGCTGCTCAATCGCGGGCGGGCCGGCGACACGGTCGCCGACCTCCTCTCCCGCATGCGCTACCACGGGCTGGAGCCCGTCGACTGTGCCTTCATCTGGGTCGGCGCCAACGACGCGGTCATGGGCGCGTGGGACGACTCTGCAAGCCGGCAGCGGCTGGAGCTGGCCCGAGCGGCTCATGCGGCTGGCCGGCGACTACGAAGAACTGCTGGAGTGGACCGAGGCGCGGGCGCCGCGCATCGTCGTCGTGCGCCCGCTCGTCCTCGAGTCGGAGGGCTCGGTCTGGGAGGAGCGCGCGGCCGAGGTGGCCGAGGCGGTCGCGCGGATCGCGGCCGGCCGGAGCTCCTGCCGCGTGCTCGACCTGCAGCCGGCGTTCGCGGCCGCGGCCCAGGACGGAGACGGCCCCTTCACCACTGACGGCGTGCACCTCACCGACGCCGGGGCCGAGGTGGTCGCCGCCGCCTTCGCGGCCGTGATCGCCGAGCTGGCCGCCGAGGATGAGGCGGACGACGAGGTGTCCACGTGAAGCGCCTCCACAAGATCGCCGTCACGGCGGTCGCCCTGGAGGCGCTCGGCGCGGCCTACTCGTTCGCGCTCCTGCCGCGCCTGCGGCGCTGGGGCGCGACGGCCGAAGAGGTCTCGCGCCCTCTCCCCGGCGACGAGCTGGTCCCCGACCCGCTGTACACGACGACGCACGCCATCACGGTGCGCGCGTCCGCCGAGGCCGTCTGGCCGTGGCTCGTCCAGATCGGCCAGAACCGCGGCGGCTTCTACACCTACGACGCGCTCGAGAACCTGGCCGGTCTCAACGTCCGCAGCGCCGACCGCGTGCACCCGGAGTGGCAGGACCTGCGCGCCGGTGAGGACTACCTGTCGCTCGACCCCGACGAGACCATGAAGATGGCCGTCGCCGTGATCGAACCGCCGCGGGCGTTCGTCGTCCGCAGCGGCGCCCCGGGCGAGCCGCCGCAGGAGGCCGGCAGCCTGTTCCGCGGGGAGATGGCGTGGACCTGGGGCTTCTACCTCGAGCCGGCCGGTCCCTCCGAGACCCGGCTCGTCATCCGCTCGCGCGCCTCGTGGCGGCGGACGGTCCCCGCGGCGTTCGCCCAGGCGCTCGGGCTCGAACCGGCCCACTTCTTCATGGAAGAGGGCATGCTGCGCGGCATCCGCGACCGGGCCGAGCGGGCCGCGTCCGGGGCCTGACGACGCGGCCCGCCTCGCGCGCGCCCGCGCCCGGCTTTCGCAGCCTCGCACCGTCGTTGTACACTCGGCTTCCCTCCCCGTGCGCGGGGAGGACCGTCCGTAGAGGCGGCGGGCGCGCACCCTGACGGTCCGCGCAGCGCCGCAGTGGAGGCTCGGTCCGCCGTGGGAGCGGCCCACGACGCAGTAGTGGAGCAAGCGAACGGAGGCGGCATGACCGGACCTGCAGGCGCAGAGACGGCGACCATCCAGGCGACCATCGACGGCCGTGAGGTCACGGTGCCGGCGGGCACCACCATCCTCGAGGCCGCGCGCGACCTCGGCATCGACATCCCGACCCTGTGCCACCACGAGACGCTCAGCCCGGCCGCGTCCTGCCGGCTCTGCGTCGTCGAGGTGGAGGGCCGGCCCAACCTCATGCCGGCGTGCGCCACGGAACTGCTCGACGGCATGGTGCTGCAGACCGAGTCGCAGGCAGTCGTCGAGGCGCGTACGCTCATCCTCGACCTGCTCCTCTCCGACCACCCGCAGGGCTGCATCACCTGCGAGCAGTCGGGCTCGTGCACGCTGCAGGACTACTGCTACCGCTACGGCGTCGAGGCGAGCACGTTCGAGGGCGACAAGCGCCAGCTCCCCATCGAGAGCGACAACCCGATGATCGAGCGGGACATGAACAAGTGCATCCTCTGCGGCAAGTGCGTGCGCGTCTGCGCGGAGGTCCAGGTCACCAACGCCATCGACTTCACCGAGCGCGGGTTCGAATCGCAGATCGCCGCCTCGTTCGACAATCCGCTGGCGACGGACTTCTGCCGCTTCTGCGGCCAGTGCGTGGACGTCTGCCCCACGGGCGCGATCGCCAACAAGCAACTCAAGGGCACGCGCACCTGGGACCGCAAGAAGGTGCGCACCACCTGCCCCTTCTGCGGCGTCGGCTGCAACTTCGACCTCAACGTCTCCGACGGCAAGGTCCTCGGCGTCACCGCCGCCTACGACGCGCCGGCCAACCAGGGTTCGTTGTGCGTCAAGGGACGTTTCCACACCGACCTCATCTACAGCCCGGACCGCATCACCACGCCACTGATCAAGAAGGACGGCGTGTGGGAGAACGCGACCTGGGACGAGGCCCTCGAGCTGGTCGCCGAGGCGGCTGCTCGAGATCCGCGGGGAACACGGCGAGCTCTCCGTCGGCGTCCTCAGCTCGGCGCGCTGCACCAACGAGGAGAACTACCTCCTGCAGCGCCTCACCCGGGCGGGCCTCAACACGAACTCCATAGATCACTGCGCCCGTACCTGACACGCTCCCACGGTGGCCGGTCTGGCCACCACGTTGGGTTCAGGCGCGATGACCAACTCGATCAGCGAGATCGTCGGTAACGAGGTGCTCTTCATCATCGGGTCCAACGCCACCGAGGCGCACCCGATCATCGGCAACAAGATGAAGCAGGCGCATCTGCGCGGGGCCAAGCTCATCGTCGTCGACCCGCGGCGCACCGAGATCGCCGAACACGCGCACCTCTGGCTGCAGCTCAAGCCGGGCACGGACAACGCGCTCGTCAACGGCATGCTGCACACCATCATCAGCAACGGCTGGCAGGACCAGGCGTACATCGACGAGCGCACCGAGGGCTTCGACTCTCTGTGGGAGACGGTCAAGGACTACCCGGTGGAGCGCGCGGCGGAGATCACCGGGGTGCCGGCCGAGACCATCGTCGCGGCGGCGGAGCTCTACGCGACGACGCGCAAGGCCGGCATCTTCTACACGCTCGGCATCACCGAGCACACCGTCGGCACGGCCAACGTCATGAACCTGGCCAGCCTCGCCATGGTCACGGGCCACCTCGGCATCGAGAACGCCGGCGTGAACCCCCTGCGCGGCCAGAACAACGTGCAGGGCTCGTGCGACATGGGCGCCCTGCCCAACTCGTTCCCGGGCTATCCCAGCGTGCTCGACGACGAGGCCAAGGAGAAGTTCCACAAGGCCTACGGCGTGCGCATGCCGGGCGATGACCGGCCTGCGCATCCCGGAGATGTTCGACTTCGCCGCCGAGGGCACGCTCAAGGCCATGTTCATCATGGGTGAGGACCCGGCCCTGACCGACGCGGACGCCAACCACGTGCGCAAGGCGCTGAACAACCTCGACTTCCTCGTGGTGCAGAACATCTTCATGACCGAGACGGCCAAGTACGCCGACGTCTTCCTGCCCGCCGCGCTCTACGCGGAGAAGGAAGGCACGTTCACCAACACCGAGCGTCGCGTCCAGCGCGTGCGCAAGGCCATCGAACCCCCCGGGCAGGCGCGTCCGGACTGGGAGATCATCCGGGACCTCGGCAAGCGCATGGGCATCCCCTGGCACTACGACTCGCCGGAGGACGTCTTCGAGGAGATCCGCACGGTGACGCCGCAGTACGCCGGCATGACCTACGAGCGCATGGGCACACAGGGACTGCAGTGGCCGTGCCCCACCGAGGACCATCCCGGCACGAAGTACCTGCACAAGGGCCAGTTCACGCGCGGGAAGGGGCTGCTGCAGGGCATCCGGTTCCAGCAGCCCGACGAGCTCACTGACGACGACTACCCGATGCTCCTCACCACCGGGCGCATGCTCTACCACTACTGCACCATGACCCGGCTGTCGCAGAATCTCGAGTGGCTGCGGCCCTACGAGCTCGCCGAGGTCAACCCGGCCGACGCCGAGCGGCTCGGCCTGGTCGAGGACGAACTGGTGCGGGTGAGCTCGCGCCGCGGGTCCATCACCACGCGGGTCACCGTCACCGAGCGAGTGCCCCCGGGGACCATGTTCATGACGTTCCACTTCAAGGAATCGCCGGTCAACGAGCTCACCAACGCAGCCGCCGACCCCGTGACGATGACGGCGGAGTTCAAGGTGTGCGCCGTCCGCATGGAGAAGGAACCGGCCGCGGCGGATTCGCACGGAGCCGCGGCGAAGTAGGAGCCCGTGCGCCGCGACGCGGCGCAGACGAGAGAGCATCCGGGAGGCCGGGGCGCTGCGCGCCCCGGCCTCCCGTCAGTCGTCAGCCCTCGCCGGGATCCGGCGGCGCCGGCAAGGCGCCTTCGGGCTGCGCGAACGAGGCGTCGCCAAAGTACTTCTGGTAGAGACGCGCGAGGTCGGCGTCGGCCTCGTCGAGGAACGCGCGGAAGCGCTCCATGAGGCGGTGGCCGTCGTCCGTGAGGATCGAGCCGCCGCCGTCCGGACCGCCGGTGCGGCGGGTCATGAGCTTGAGGCCGAGGTGGTCCTCCGCCTGCCGCATCGCGCGCCACGCCTTGTTGTACGACATGCCCATGAGCTTGGCGGCCTGATGCAGCGACCCGGTCTCGTCGACCAGCACCAGCAGGTCGAAGGTGCCGGGTCCGAACAGCGGCTCTCCCTGCTCGTGGAAGAACACGCGGTGGCCGGCGCGGATGCGCGGCAGCGGCTCGAGCGGAGCGTTCATGCGCTCTTCGCGCCGTCGCCGCCGGCGCTCCTGTGCATCGGAGCGCGGGGTCTGAGCGGCAGGCACGGCGTCCTCAGGTCGGTCTGGAGCGAGCGCTGGCACCCATCGTCTGAGCATAGCCCCTCGCGCAGCCGAAAGCACATCGCTACCCCCGCCGGGGTAGCGCCGCCGGCACTCTCGCAGGCTCGGCCGACGCCGGCCCGCCAGCGCCGGCCGGCAGGCGCTACCACCCCCGGGTGACGAGCGGGGGTCCGGGAGTAGTCGTAGCCTCCCCCCAGGGTGGCCCGCGGCGGCGGCCGAATATCCCTCCGCCGCGCAGGCGCATCCACCACCCTCGGGCGATTCGCCTTCGCGACCCCGGCCGTAGCCTCCTCTCAGGCAAGTCACCCAGGAGGAGACATCATGCGGACCACCACCATCCCCGAGCACGATCGACTCGACCAGGCGAGCGAGACGCTGGCCCGGCTCGAGCGCGAGTTCACCAGCGAGTCGCGCTTCACCGAGCGCGGCCCCGGCCGCGCCGTCGTCATGGCGCGCGGCCTCTCGCGCACCTACGGCAAGGGCGACGCCACCGTGCACGCCCTGCGCGACGTCGACATCGACATCACCGAAGGCCGTCTGACGGCCATCATGGGCCCGTCCGGCTCCGGCAAGAGCACGCTCATGCACATCCTCGCCGGACTCGACCAGCCCACCGGCGGCCGGGTCAGCATCGACGGCGTCGACATCACCCGGCTCAAGGAGAAGAAGCTGACGCAGCTGCGCCGCGACAAGATCGGCTTCATCTTCCAGAGCTTCAACCTGCTCGCGACGCTGACCGCCGACGAGAACATCGTCCTGCCGCTCTCGCTCGCCCGCCGCAAGGCGGACGAGGCCTGGCGGCGCACCGTCATCGAGGCCGTCGGCCTGCAGGACCGCCTCACCCACCGTCCGGCCGAGCTCTCGGGCGGCCAGCAGCAGCGCGTCGCCGTCGCCCGCGCCCTCATCACCCGGCCGGCCGTCCTGTTCGCCGACGAGCCGACCGGCAACCTCGACTCCCGCACCGGCGGCGAGGTCCTCGACCTGCTCCGCCGCAGCGTGGACGAGTTCGGCCAGACCGTGATCATGGTCACGCACGACGCCAACGCGGCGAGCATCGCCGACCGCGTCGTCTTCCTCAAGGACGGCCGCATCGAGCTGGACGAGGACCGCATGACCCGCGACGCCATCTACGACACCATCAAGAACCTCGAGGTGACCCGATGACCCGCCTCGCCTTCCGCAGCCTGGCCAGCCGGCCACTCCGGACCGTCCTCACGCGTCCTGGCGATCCTGCTGGGCGTGGCGATGATCACCGGCACGTACGTGCTGACCGACCAGATCGACAACGGCTTCGCCAACATCTTCAAGACCTCGTTCAAGGGCACCGCCGTGCAGGTGGCGCCAAAGACGGCGTTCACCGCGATGGACAGCACCGGTACCACCCCGCAGACGCTGAACACCAGCGATGCTCGCGCAGATCCAGGGGGTGCCGGGCGTCGCCAAGGCCGCCGGCACCTACCAGACGCTGGGCGCCGCGATCGTGGACGGAAAGACCGTCCAGACCGGCGGCTCCCCGACCCTGCTGACCACCAACCCGGGTCCGCCCTTCAGCCAGGCGCAGCTCGTCGCCGGGCGCGGCGCGCAGGCGGCCAACGAAGTCAGCATCATCAAGAGCTTCGCCGACAAGCAAGGCCTGAAGCCGGGCGACAGCTTCGACGTCGCCGCTGCGGCCGGCCTCCAGCACGTCAAGGTCACCGGCGTGTTCACGTGGGGCGACGCCGGCTCCATGGGCGGCACCATCGTCATCGCCGGCCGCCTGCAGGACGTGCAGCGTTGGGGCGGCGAGCCGGGCAAGCTGAGCGGCGTCTCGATCTCCGCCGACCCCGGCGTCACCCCCAAGGAACTCGCTGCGCGCGTCAAGGCCGAGCTGCCGGCGACGGTGAGCGTCAAGACCGGCGAGCAGGCGGCCACCGACGCGACCGACGAGACGGCCGCCTCCATCACCGGCTTCCTCACGCCGGTGCTGCTGGCGTTCGCCGGCGTCTCCGTCTTCGTCGGCGCATTCATCATCTTCAACGCCTTCAGCATCACCGTGGCGCAGCGGCGCCGCGAGTTCGCCATGCTGCGCGCTCTCGGCGCCAGCCGGCGCCAGGTGCTCCGCTCCGTGGTCGCCGAGGCACTCACGCTGGGCGTCCTCGCCTCGGCCGTCGGCATCGTCGCCGGCCTCGGCGTCGCCAAGGGCATCAACCTGCTGTTCAAGGCCCTCGGCGTGGACATCCCGACCGCGGGCATCGCGCTGGAGCCGCGCACGATCGTCATCGCCGCGCTCGTCGGCGTCGGCGTGACCCTGCTCTCGGCCCTGGCTCCGGCCATGCGCGCGACGCGCGTCGCGCCGGTGGCCGCCCTTCAGGAGGGCGCGGCCCTGCCGCCGACCCGCTTCACGAAGTTCACGACGGCGATCGCCCTGGCCATCGCCGGCCTCGGCGGCGCCTCGCTCGCCTACGGCATCTTCAGCGACGGGACGACCAGCAACCGGCTGCTCTCCATGGGCCTCGGCGCGCTGCTCCTCTTCGTCGCCATCGCGATGCTGGCCAAGTACATCGTGCGGCCGGCGGCGCGCATCATCGGCTGGCCGCTGGAGAAGCTGGCGCCCACCAGCGGCCGTCTGGCCCGCGACAACGCCGGCCGCAACCCGAGCCGCACGGCCGCCACGGCCGCCGCGCTCATGATCGGCCTCGCCATGGTCGTGTTCATCGCCGTGTTCGCCCAGGCGATGAAGGGCTCGTTCAGCGGCGCGATCGAGAAGTCCACACGAGCGGAACTGGTCGCACAGGACCGCACCGCGTTCATGGGCGTGCCGCAGAAGACCATCCGCTCTCTGGACACGGTGCACGGCGTCGACACCGCCGCCGGCACCGGCTACGCCGACCTCAAGGTCAAGAACGGTGGGGTCATGAGCGCCTACGCCGTCGACCCCGCCGTCTTCGCCCGCGTCTGGGCGTTCGACTGGAAGCACGGCGGCAGCGACGCGCTCCTCGGCAAGCTGGACGCCCACCACGTCCTGCTCGAGGACGGCTCGCCGCTCGCCGGCAAGGTCAAGGCCGGCGACAGCATCACCGTCATGACACAGGGCAGCGAGAAGGCCAAGCTCACCGTGCTCGGCTTCTACCGCGACCAGATGGCGTTCACCGGCATGGTCACCAGCCTGGACGCCTTCAAGGCGCTGGACCTGCCGACCGCATCCGTCATCACGATGGTGCGCCTGCAGGACGGGGCGAACCTTGGCGCGACGCAGGACGCGGTGCAGAAGGCGCTGTCGGCCTTCCCCACGCAGAAGGTCATGACCAGGAGTGAGTACCTCGACACGATCAACAAGATGGTCGACCAGATCCTGATGATGTTCTACGGCCTGCTCGCGATGAGCGTCATCATCTCGATCTTCGGCATCGTCAACACCCTGGTCCTGAGCGTCCACGAGCGGACGCGCGAGATCGGCATGCTGCGCGCGATCGGGGCGACCCGGAGGCAGCTGCGCCAGATGGTCCGCTACGAGAGCGTCATCACCGCCGTGATCGGCGGCGTGCTCGGCACGGCGGTCGGCGTCGCGATGGCCTACGTGTTCGTCACCCAGCTGGGCGGCGACGGGCTGACCTTCAGCCTGCCGTACACGCAGCTCGCGGTGTTCCTCGTGCTGGCGGTGGTGGTCGGAGTCGTCGCGGCCGTGCTCCCGGCGCGGCGCGCCGCCGGCACGCGGATCCTCGAGGCCATCCAGTACGAGTAGACCTGGCGAGACCGCAAGGCGGGCCGGCTCCGTCCCCCTGGGGGCCGGCCCGCCCCTTCGTCCTCAGGGCGTCCCTGCCGGTGCACCGCGCTCGGGATCGGACACATTCGACTTCAGCATGTCGCCGAGGTCAAGACGCCGCACCGGGTCTCGGGCCCATGGCGTGAACGGCGCGTGCGTCGCTGTCACATCGAGAGCCTCCAGCGCAGTCTCTCCTTCGCCGAGCACGAGCGCCAGCGGAAGGAACTCCTCCCAGAGCGCGACGGCCTCCGGAGGCTGGTAGTCCAGACGACTGAAATCCCGCAGGTAATTGCGCAGGCTGGCGTACTCGGAACGAAGCTGTCTCCCGCGCGGCGTCAGCGGGCTCGCGCGTCGCGATCCCCACACGGACAGGACCAGCCCGGCAGCGAAGCCGGTGATTGCGCCGAATCCGATGAGAGGGGTCGCGGCAACAGAGAGGAACATCAGGGCCATGCCGTAGAGGGCCCCGAGGAGGACCCACCGCCGAGGATCTCCCCGAAGCAGGCCTCTCGATGCCGCCTCCTCGGTCACGCTGCGCCACCACGCCGCGTACCAATGCTCCGCCTCGGTCTCATGCATCTGCCACCAGTCGCGAACCTCCGAGACGCTGATCTCCCGACGCTCCTGCAAGAACACGAGCCCGAGCAACCGGTCTTCGAACCGCAGGATGCCGGTGCCGGCTTGCCTGCGGCAAGTGAGGACGGTGTCGTCGCGATAGAGCAGACGGCAGGGCGGCATTCCCGCCACAGCATCCAAGCCGACGACGCCTCTGCGGACGAGGTCGAGCAGCGTCGCAACCATGCCGTCGGTCCCCGGCGTCGTGGCGAACAGCATGGCGACGACGGCCGGAGGCGTGTCGTCTGGCGGCTCTCGCAAGTACTCGTCGCGGCGGACCGGCAGCTTTCGGCCTGACGGGCGCCACAGGATGAGGTAGAACCCGACGACGCCCGCCATGGGCATGATCAGCAGGGACACCACGGTCGCCATCACGTTGAGTGCCGAGATCTGCCCGTTCACGTAGACCCTCCAGGCGCAGCTTTCACTCGTGCACTGTACTCCCGTTGGCATGATCGCGGAGGTCGACGTCGCCGCCGGGCTCGACCTCGATCTCCCCGGCGGCGATCCGGAAGATCACGTCGGCGACGCGCTCCGGCGGCATGCCCCGCATGTCGTTCATGCGCGTCGCCGTCACCGTCGGGTGCACGCTCACGATCAGCTTGTCCGGGTGCTCCAGCGCCAGCGCCTTGACGAAGCCGCGCAGGCCCCATTTGGTCGCGCAGTACGGCGGCGGCGTGCGCGACTGGTGCAGCGTCGCGGTGCTGCCCACGGTGATCACCGCGTCGGTCAACAGCGGCAGGATGCACCACGTGAGCTTCATGACGCCCAGCAGGTTCACGTTCACCTGGGCATCCAGCTCTCCGAACTCCTGCTCGAGGAACGGCTTCCAGCTGATCACGCCGGCGTTGTTGACCAGGACGTCGAGGGCGCCGAAGCGATCGACGACGCGCTCGACGACCGTGCGGATACTGTCCTCGTCGGTGAGCTGCAGGGAGCAGACGGCGACATCCGGAGCGCCGAGGCCGAGACACCGCTGCGCGACCTCCTCGGCCTCGGCGCGATGCTCGAAGTAGGTGAGCGCCACACGACATCCCGCCGCGGCGAAGCGCAGCGCCGTCTCGCGCCCGATCCCGATACTCGCCCCCGTGACGAGGACGCTCTTCCCGGCAAGGTCGGTGCTCACGACCCCATGCTACCCGGGAGGCCACGGTGCACGCCGTGCGCCGCGCGCACAGCCGCAGCCTCCGCTGGCTACGCCTTCCGCCGGGCGGAACAGGAGACGCCTTCGTCGCTCCGACGCCGTATGGGGCGGGCCGCAGCAGACGGCTGAGCACGGCGAGGCCCCGGCCGGGTACGATGCGAGCATGAACGTTCTCGTCGTCGGAGCCACGGGCCGCACCGGGCGGCTGCTTGCAGGGGGCGCGCTCGGGCGCGGTCACGACGTGACCGCGCTGGTCCGCGCCCCCGAGAAGCTCGGCGATCTCGCCGGCCGCGTGCGGGTCGTCGCCGGGGACGTCCTGGACGGCGGCATCGTGAGCGACGCCGTCGACGGACAGGACGCCGTCCTCGTCGCGCTCAGCGCGGCGCACCGCAGGAACGCTCCGGCGGTCAACGCCCTCGGTACGCTCAACGTCATCCGCTCCATGCAGAGATACGGCGTCCGCCGGCTCATCGTCCTTTCCGCCAGCGGCACCCAGCCCGGGCGGGATCCCAACCTGCCCTGGATCTTCGAGCGCGTCCTCAAGCCGGTGCTGCTGGGTCCCGCGTACGACGACCTCCGGCGCATGGAGACCAGCGTCCGCCAGAGCGAGCTGGACTGGACGATCGTGCGCGTCTCGGGAACGCTGACGGACGGCCCGGCTCGCGGAGACTTCCGCGCCGAGCCGGGCTACTCGCTCCCCGGCGGCCGCCGCATCGCGCGCGCCGACGTGGCCGAGTACATGCTGGACCAGCTGACGCTGACGGGCGACATCGGCCACGCGGTGGCCGTCGCCTACTGAGGGCCGGGCCGCCTGCGGCCGCCGGCCGCGGCTGAACGACGGATCAGCTTCGCCCGAGCTCGTAGCGCAGGGCGACCTCGAGCGAGGGGAAGGCGAACCGGAAGCCTTGAGACCTGAGCCTCGCCGGCATCGCGCGCTGGCTCGCAAGCAGCATCTCGTCACCCATCCCACCGAGGCCGTGGCGCAGGAAGAAGGATGGCGCCGCCAGCGCGGCCGGCCGGCGCAGCACGCGGCCCAGCGTCTTGGTGAACTCGCGGTTGGTGACCGGCTCGGCGGAGGTGAAGTTGACCACGCCTTCCAGCTCCTCGTCGTGGAGTGTCCACTCGATCGCGGCCAGCAGATCGTCGAGAGCCACCCACGACCAGTACTGGTTGCCGTCACCCAGCCGGGCGCCAAGCCCGGCCTTGAACGCAGGCAGCATGACGGGCAGAGCGCCGCCCGCCGCGCTCATGACGATCCCCTGGCGCGGGGTCACCAGGCGCACTCCGGCTTCCTTGGCCGGGAGCGCCGCCTCCTCCCAGACGCGGCAGACGTCGGCGAGGAAACCCTCGCCCCGAGGCGTTTGCTCGGTGATCGCCTCACCGCCGCGGGACCCGTAGGCGCCGATGCCGGACGCGCTGATGAAGACCGATGGGGGCGAGTCCATGCGCGCGATCGCCTCGGCGAGCGTCCGCGTAGTCTGCACGCGGCTCTCGATGATCGCTTTCTTGCGCCCAGCGGTCCAGACGCCGCTGAGCGAGACGGCCGCCAGGTTGACGATGGCGTCGACGCCCTCCAGGGCGCCGTGGTGGAGCGCTCCGGTCGAGGGGTCCCAGGGGATCTCGTCCGGACCCGCCTCCTTGTTGCGCACGAGCCGGAGGACGCGGTGCCCGGCCGTCGTCAGGTAGTCGGCGAGGTGCGAGCCGATGAGACCGTTCGCGCCGGCGATCGCCACGGTGAGGCGCGGGCGGTCGGCCCAGACCGCGTGCCGGCCCAGGTCGAGCCGGGTGCGCTCGTGCCGGAAGCGGAAGAGGCGCGAGAGGGTCTTGCCGGCCGGGCCTGCACCGACGGAGTCGGTGAGCCCGCCGGCCGGCAGGCTGTACTCGATGTGGTCGAGCAGCTCGCTGCGCTCGTCGTCGATCGGCACGAACCGGTGGACGTGCTCCCACGAGGCGAACGGCCCGTCCACTTGGCGGTCCACGAACTGCCGGCCCGGCATGGCGCTGCCCATCTCCGCCACCCAGTGGCGCTTCACGGGTCCGAACCAGACGTCGAAGGCGACGCGTCCCGCGGTCACGTCCCCGGTCTCCTCCAGGACGCGCATCTTCTGCCACGGCGGCGCCAGGCGCCGGAACGCCCCCGGCCGCGCGTGATAGGCGAAGACCTCGTCGGCGGACGCCGGCATGACGCTGCGCCACTCGAAGATCGGCATCGGACCCTCCTTGCTTGGTGAGGCCGTCTTACCCCGGTCGTCGCAAGGTTAGCCGGTGGTCCCGAGGGGGAATCCCGACCAAAGTGTATGTGATTTGCCTTACAAGCTGACGGGAGGAGGGTCCCGTGCCCACTGAAGACGGAGCCGACCGGAGCATCACCGCCGAGTCGCTACGCCGGGACTTCGCACAGTTGCGCGCCGTCGACGGCGTCGACCTCGAGGTCCCGGGTGGCCAGATCTTCGGCTTTCTCGGACCGAACGGAGCGGGCAAGTCGACGCTGGTGAAGATCCTGACCACCATCCTGAACCCGACGAGCGGGCGCGCGACGGTGGGCGGCCACGACGTCCAGCGCCAGGGCGGCAAGGTGCGCGAGGCGATCGGCGTCGCCCTCCAGGACGTCGGACTCGACCCGCTGATGACGTCGCGCGAGCTGCTCATGCTCCAGGCCGAGCTGTTCGGGACGCCACGCGACGAGGCGCGCAGGACGGCGGAGCGACTGCTCGTGACGGTCGGCCTCGACGACGTCGACCCGAAGAAGCGCGCCGGCGCGTACTCCGGAGGTATGAAGCGCCGCCTCGACCTCGCCCTCGCCCTCGTCCACGACCCGCGCATCCTGTTTCTGGACGAGCCGACCACGGGCCTCGACCCGGCCAGCCGGGCGGCGATCTGGGAGGAGGTGCGGCGACTCAACGACGACTTCGGCATGACGATCTTCTTGACGACGCAGTATCTCGAGGAGGCCGACCGCCTCGCCGATCAGATCGCCATCATCAACCGAGGCAAGATCGTCGCGCAGGGCACCCCTGAGGAGCTGAAGCGCCAGGTCGGGGACGAGGTCGTCGAGCTGCAGTTCGGCTCCTCTGATGACGCGGAGCGCGCCCACGACGCGCTGGCGCCGGTGGCGCCCAACGGCCAGCGTTCCAACCGCGAGCTTCGCCTGTACTTCGAGCGCGCCGCCGAGAACGTGCCCGAGCTGGTGCGCGTGCTCGACGGCGCCGGCATCAGCCTGCAGGGCCTCACGATCGAGAAGCCGAGCCTCGACGACGTCTTCTTGCGCGTCACCGGCGAGGCTCTGGAACACGAGATCGACGAAGGCGCCGAGGACATCGCCGCCGGCGCGGAGGTGCGGTCATGAACGACACCCTGCTCCTTATCGGCCGCTCACTGCGCAACACCCTGCGCCAGCCGGCGACGGTCCTCCCCAACATCGCCATCAGCGTCTTCTTCCTCTTCGTCTACAACAGCGGCCTCTCGTCGGTGGCCCAGCTGCCGGGGTTCCAGGGTACCTATCTGGGTTTCATCCTCCCGGTCGCCATCGTCTCGGCGGCGGTCGGCGGCGCCGGCCTCGCCGGGCAGACGCTGATCAAGGACATCGACAACGGCTACTTCACCAAGCTCCTCCTGACGCCGACGCGGAGGCTCTCGGTGATCTGGGGGCCGATGATCGCGAGCGCGATCGTCCTCACCGCCCAGGTCGTGCTGGTCATGCTGATCGCCCTGGCGCTGGGGCTCAAGGTCGCGGCAGGACCCGCAGGCTTCCTGCTCGTCGTCGTGCTGGCATTCCTGTGGGGGATGGCGTTCGCCGGATACGCCGCCTTCATGGCGCTCAAGACCAAGAACGCGGCGGCGGCCCAGGCGGCGACGTTCGCCTTCTTCCCGCTGATCTTCCTGAGCTACACCTTCGTGCCCAAGGAGTACGTCACCGCCGGCTGGCTCAAGGTGGCGGCGACGATCAACCCGACGACGTACGTCTTCGACTCCATGCGCTCACTGCTGAACACCGGCTGGAACAGCACATCGCTGATCGTCGGCTTCGCCGTGACCTTTGGCTTCGCCACGTTGACGGGGATCATGGCTCTGTGGGCGGCGCGCGGCGCGACCAAGATGTCGTAGAAGCCGGGCGGGGCGGCTGCGCAGCCTCCCCGCCCCGCCCGGGCACTTGTAGACTCGGGCCATGCGTCTCTCCCGCTTCATCCCCACCCGGCTCCGCGAAGGCGCCGGCGCGCTGCGCCGGCGCGACTTCCGCAACGTGTTCTTCGCGCAGAGCGTCTCGGTGTTCGGCGACGGCATCACGCCGGTGGCGCTCACCTTCGCCGTACTGGACCTGACCGGCTCGGGCACCGACCTCGGTCTGGTGCTCGCCGCCCAGAGCATCCCGCTGGTCCTGCTGGCGCTCGTCGGCGGCGTGTGGGCGGACAGGCTGCCGCGCGCCGCCCTCATGATGACCAGCGACCTCGTTCGGGCGGCTGTTCAGATCACCGCCGCCGTGCTGCTGCTGACGGGCACGGCGCAGATCTGGCAACTCGCCGCGCTCGCCGCCTGCCACGGCGCCGCCGAGGCGTTCTTCCGCCCGGCGGCCGGCGCCATCCTGCCGCAGATCGTGCCTGCAGGAGAACTGCAGCAGGCCAACGCTCTCATGGGCATGAGCGACAACTTCGGCTGGATGGTGGGACCGGCCGTGGCCGGCGTGCTGGTGGCCGTCATCGGTCCCGGCGGCGCGATCGCCATCGACGGCGCCACCTTCCTCGTCAGCGCCGCCTTCCTCGCCCGGTTGCACGTGCCCGCCATCACCCACGCCGAGGCCGCCGTCCACGGCTTCTTCGCCGAACTGCGCACCGGGTGGAGAGAGGTCAAGTCGCGCACGTGGCTCTGGGTGATGCTGCTGCGCGTCTGCCTGGTGCTCTGCATCGTCATCGCGCCGTTCCAGATACTCGGTCCGCTCGGGCTGCGCGAGGAGGGCTACGGCGCTGTGGCGTGGGGTTGGCTGCAGGCGGTCTTCAGCGCCGGCATGATCGTCGGCATGGCCATCGCGATGCGCTACCGACCCAAGCGGCCGATGATCACGGTCACGCTGACCGGCAGCACCGCGGCGGCAGCGCCGCTGGCGCTCGCCATCTTCGGCGACCCGTGGGTGCTCGGCGGCGTGTACGTCCTGCGCGGCGTCGCCGTGGGCATCCTCGTCGCGGTGTGGAACACGACGCTGCAGACGCAGATCGCCAAGGAGTCGCTCGGCCGCGTCACGGCCTGGGACTGGATGTCGTCGCTGGCCCTGTGGCCGCTGGGCCTGGCGGTCGCCGGCCCTCTCGCCGAGCGCTTCGGCGTGACCACCATGTGCTGGGTCACCGGCATCCTCGGGCTGCTGGCGGCCTACTGGGTGCTGCTCGTCAAGGACGTGTGGCGGCTGCGGCCGGCGACAGTACTGACCGGCGAACCAGTCCCGCCGGCGGCGCCGGCGGGCGGCGGCGCGCCCCACACGAGCGCGTAGCCGAGGCGGCGGTCACGCGGCGACGGCGACGGCCAGCCCCACGGCTGCACCGTCCGCGCTTCAGGTCGATCGCTGCTCCCTACGCCCCCGGCGGCCTCCGGAGTAGAGCAGGATGTCCAGGACGATCCCGGCGGCGAACACGACGGCCCCCCACCCCTGCAGCCCGCCGAACGAGTTCTGCGCGATCGCATAGGCGATGGTGGTGCACGGGACGAAGATCCAGCCGATGAACCCCCAGATGAAGGGCAGGCCGATGCGACTGAGGTAGTCGGTGAACAGCCAGAGGCCGAAGAGGATGATCCGCGGCGAGGCCGCGAGTACACCGATGATCAGACAACAGCCCATGCGTCCCTCCCGGTCCGCGCCCGACCGGCGCGAGACATCATCCCTTCGGCGACAACTCACGCAACGCTAACACGCGATGGGAAGACTGTGCTCGTCATGATCACTCATCGCATGAGAATCAGACGGGGACTGCGCTCGGCCCGCGTCTCGGCCCTCACCCCTGAGGAGCGCCGCGAGGCGCTCCGGGCTGCGGAGCAGGCTGCGGAGCAGCACGGCGACCGGCCGGCCCCGGACGCGGGTGCGCCACGCGGGGACTCCCCCCGCCCCCGCGAGGGCGCCTCGTGAGCGCGGCGGCGGGAGGCCGCCGACTCCGGGCCGGCGGGCCGCCGCCGCAGTCCCCCAGCCGCAGTCCTCTGCCGCGCCACCGTCGCCACGGCTCTTTTCGGCTCCAGGCATCGGGTGAGCACCCTAGATGACAGCCAACGGGGACCCCATTCAGCCCTCGCGTCCCCATCCTCTCCGCTCGTAGGGGAATACTCTGCGACGTGCGCGCTACCGGAGTCGACCGCGTTGCGGATGAGAGGAGGCTGCGCCATGTACGAGGTATCGTGCCGGGATCTCGGAGTCACCGACTGCGAGTTCGACCTCATGGCCTACTCGCTGGAGCGGCTGGAGCTCGACATCCTCGCCCACGCGCGCTACTGCCACCCCGGTCTCTGTGCCGCAGTCGACACCGACCCGGACTCACCCGAGCGCCGCGCTCTCAGAGAGCGCATCGCCGCGGCGGCCCAGGAGGTCGCCCCGGTCTGACCGCCGGCACGCGTCCTCACCGCCGGCTCACACTCATCTCGCACCGCGCTCGCAGACGCGGCGTACAAGAACCTCATGCCATATGAGATGAAGGAGAAGAGATGAGCGAACGAGTCGACCTCGCGTGCACCGTCTGCGCGGAGGAGTTCCTGATCCCGATCGAGGTGTACAAGGCGCACAGTGGCGTCGTCCTGTGCCCCTGCTGCGGCAGCACCGACCTCGTGCTTCTCGGGGTCGCGCTGACCGGCGCCGGCCTGGGACTCAGCCGGCGCCTGAGCCCGCGGACGCGCCGGGCCGGTCGGGCCCGGCGGCAAAGTGCGGGGCGGGCCCGAAAGGTCTCCGCCGCCCCGTCCGCCGCTCAGGCGGCCTCCCGATCGCCGTCCGTCCGGTCCATCCCGGCCTCGTCCTCGGTGACCTCCACGTAGCCGGACTCCACCAGCTGACTCGAACAGTGCGGGCACACGAGAGGTTGGTGCCGTCCGAGGGACCGGATCCAATCCCGCTCCAGCCGGGTGCCGCACACCGTGCACACCAGAGTGACGCTCATCGCTTCTCCTCGAGGTCGTAGTTCGCTCCTCACTGGAGAGTGTTGCCGTCGCCTGTTGCGCCCATGTGACGGAGTGTTGAGTGCGCGTGACGCGTCAGGCCGCCCGGCGCAGCGCCCGGCGGTCGGCCGACCCGGGGCGGCGAAGCGATCGATCTCGTCCGCCGTCTGGTCCGGCGGCTCGAACAGGGGGAAGTGCTCGGGCGCCGGTGGTTCCGGGTCCAGAAAGGGGGTTGGGCCGCGGCGAGCGCCTTGCGCTCGCCGCGGCCCAGAGGGGCCAACGACGCCCGGGCGCCAGGAGGAGGCGCGGCCGGGCTAAGCGGATCAGCGGCTTGGTGGGGGCGCACCGTAACGCAGCCGGACCCTGAGACGGTCGGGGGGGCAACCGTCATAGCCGTTCGTGGCTTGAGCACACTCTCGCAAGTGAATATGAAGGCTGTGTTCAGAAAGCGTTGAGGGACGTTAGGCCGACGTCGGCGCGTCGCCTGAGTCTTGCTCGAAGCGCCGGAGGAAGTCCTGGTAGGCGTCGTCGACCAGACCGAGGTCGGGGCCGGCGACCGTTCCGGAGGCCGGCTCCGGTGCCGTGCCCGCGCCGGCCGCGGGGTGGCCGGCCGTGTCCGCGTCCGACGCTCCGGGCAAGGCGTCTTCGGCGAGCTCGTCCCCGGGACCGTCAGCGCCGGTGCGCTCGCCGTCCGCGTCTGCGTCGGCGTCGGCGCCGGTGACCCCGCCGTCCGGCTCCTCCGCAAACGGCTCATCGCCGACGTCGAGATCGTCCTCGCCGGCGTCCAGGTCATCGTCCTCGTCTTCCACATCGCCGGCCTCCGGATGCTCCCGCTCAAAGCGGATCTGCTCGAGCGCCGCCCGTGCCCAATCGCCGCCCCAGGGATCGTCGAGGATGACCACGAGGTCCGGCTCGGCGAGGCCGCCGAGGGCGACGAGCCCGTCGACGGCGGCACCCTTGAGATCGTCGTGGCCGCGGCCGCACAACACCTCGGTGAGGCCCAGGGACGCCTCGCCGGGCGGCAGCTCGTCGATCGTCTCGGCGGCGCGCTCGGACGCCGGCCCGTCCGGGTCGTACACGTCGCCGAGGACCGCCTCGAGCAGCAATTCCACGACGGCGGGCCCGCGCGCCGCCAGCGCCATCTGGGTCTCGTCCACCAGCGGGTAGGTCTCCGCGGTCAGCGGAAGGCCGAGGAACGCGAGGAGCGCCTCGCTCGGCGCCGACTCGCGGAACTCCGCCAGGAACTCGGTGATGGAATCGCAGGCGAAGTCCTGGTCCTCGCGGGTGCGCGCCTCACTGTAGGCGTCGACGAGCTGGCGGGCGAGGCCGATCAGGGCTTCATCGTCGCTGCTGTAGCTCCCCATGACCGCATGGTACGCGACGCCGGGCCGGCAGGGAATCCCGCCGGCCCCGCTACTTCTCGTCCTCGAACAGTGACTCGTACTCGCCGTAGCCCTCGGCCGCGAGCTGCTCCCTGGGCACGAAGCGCAGCGCTGCCGAGTTCATGCAGAAGCGCTGCCCGGTCGGCTTGGGGCCGTCGGGGAAGACGTGGCCGAGGTGCGAGTCGCTCGCGGCGCTGCGGACCTCGGTGCGCGTGCTGAAGAGCTTGTGGTCCTCGCGCGTGGTCACGGCGTCGTCGCGCAGCGGCCTCGTGAAGCTGGGCCAGCCGCTGCCCGAGTCGTACTTGTCCCGGCTGCTGAACAGCGGGTCGCCGGTCACCACGTCCACGTAGAGGCCGTCACGGTGCTCGTCCCAGTACTCGTTGTCGAAGGGCGCCTCGGTGCCCTCGCGCTGGGTGACGTCGTACTGCAGCGGAGTCAGCTTCTCGCGGAGCTCCGCGACGTCTGGCTTCTTGTCGTTCACAGGGGACCTCCCCGGGTCACTTCTGATGGGTCTTCATCCACTCGTCGTGGGTGGGCACGTTCTCGCCGACCACGTAGAGGAAGTAGTAGGCGCCCAGGTCGCCGAGAAAGCGGAACTCACCGCGCAGGGCGGCGACGGTGGCGTCGAAGTCGCCCTGGGAGCGCAGCCAGCCGACGAAGCCGCCGGGCCGGCCGTCCAGGGCGAGCATCGCCTGGGCGTTGCTGATCGTCGCCTCGATCTTGCGCCGGTTGCGGATGATGCCCGTATCGGTCACGAGGCGCTCGACGTCGTCGTCGGTGTACGCCGCGACGACGGCCGGGTCGAACCCGGCGAAGGCTTCGCGGAAGCCGTCCCACTTGGCCTCGACGACGCGCCAGCTCATCCCGCTCTGGAAGGCGGCGCGGGTCATGACGTCGAGATAGTCGGCGAGGCCGGTGGGTTCTCTCTGGGTGGGTGCCTGCATCGGTGGACCCCCGCGTCGTGGTCGTAGTGCCGTCTATTCCCGGCGGGGTGGGGAGTCCACGCTTCGGGCGCGGGCCGAGCGCGCCGGGCGCGTCAGTGCAGCGCGGTCGCGTCGTTGCCGACGGGCACCAGCTCGGCGTCGACGAAGGCCTGGACCACCGCGCGCACGGTGGCACGGTCCTCGCCGGCGAACACGCGCATGCCGGCCTGCAGGCAGGCGAGCAGCGGCTTGCGGCCGATGCCGGCGACGATCACCACGTCCACGAAGTTCTCGCCCAGCGTCAGCACCTGCGTCAGGCAGTGGTCGCCTTTGGGGTGCGGCGGGTTGGGGACGGTGAACGTGTTGACGACCACATCGTCGACGACGTCCACGATGGTGAAGCTCGGGCTGCGGCCGAAGTGGCCGGAGCGCGCCGCGTCGAGCCCGCCGGGCAGGTCCGACGGGACCGCAAGCCTCAGGATCTGTCGATCGTCGTTGTTCATGGCGTCACTTGTCCCATCTCTCGTGGACGGCAAGCCTACACCCGAAGCACGCGCAGGTGCCTTTCTCGCCTCCGCGGGCTATCCTGAAATCGAGACACCACCATCGATGACCCCAAGGGGGCGACAATGCCGCTCGGCGGCTACTGTACCGTGTGTCAACGCTGGGTCTGGCTCACGCCGTACGGCGAGTGCCAGAATGGTCACCCCGCGCTCGCCGTCAAGGACATCCAGCAGCTCAAGCCGCAGGCCGAGCCGGACGTGCTCGTCGGTGAGGTCATGGAGGAGGGACGACCGCGCGCCCGCTT
Organism: uncultured Thermoleophilia bacterium; assembly: GCA_963834905.1. Lineage (GTDB taxonomy): Bacteria > Actinomycetota > Thermoleophilia > UBA2241 > UBA2241 > CAIXSE01. Next base: position 50,488 of record CAWIDR010000009.1, read on the forward strand.
CCGCTGGTGGTGGCGGCACTCGTTGTGGATCTTGTGGACCTTCACCCTCGGCTTCATGAACTGGCTGGGGTTCGTGTACATCGGCATCCGTGCCCGCCACACGCCGTGGATCCTGTCCGGCTTCGCCTACCTCCTGCCGCTGATCTTCACGATCCTGGCGATCGGCACGCCGCTGATCCAGGCGGCCATCGTGCTGCAACTGCTGGTCGCGGCGGGGTCGGTGGTGCACGCCCTGTACATCCGTCCCTACTACAGGGCGATCATGTTCGGCGACGCCTCCCCCCGGTCGCTGCCGGCCGCGCCGCAGCCGCCGGCGCTGGCGGCCGGAGCGCGGCCCACGCTGCCCAAGAACATCGACGAGCGCACCGCCGACGCCCTGCAGCCGGCGCGCCGCCAGGTGGACGCGATCCTCCGCACAGCCGGCACGATCGGCAAGCCGGCCGTGCGCGACGAGGTGGTCGGCCTCTGCTCCACCGCCGACCAGATCATCGCGGAGCTGGCGTCGCAGCCGCGCAAGCTCGACGCCGCGCGCGGCTTCCTCACCTACTACCTCGACGCCGCGCAGCGCATCGTCGAGGGCTACGTGAACCTCGCCAGGCGCGGCGGTTCCGCGCCGGAGATCAACCAGACGCTGGTGCGCGCCGAGGCCTCCCTCAAGGTCGTGCAGGAGGCCTTCGACCGCCAGTTGGCGAACGTGCTCGAGGACCGCGCCATGGACCTCGACAGTGAGATCGAGCTGCTGGAGCGCACCGTCCGCAGCGAGACCATGTACACCCAGACCGGGGAGCTGCAATGAGCGGTCTGCCTACGGCGGCCCGCTCGTGTACGCCGGAAGAGGAGGCGTCATGAGCGACGAGATCCAGAAGCAGGACGCGCCGCAGCCGGCGACGCCGGACGAGACGGCTCTGGCGGCGCCGGAGACGGCCGCGCCCTCCGGCGACCAGCCCGCGGCCGGACCGCTGACGCCCACCGACCTGCAGCGGGTCGCCGAGCTCAGCAGGCAGGTGAACGTCACCGACGCGCAGTCGGTGCTCTCCTACGGCCTCCCCGCCCAGAGCCGCATCGCCAACTTCGCCGACTCGCTGCTGGGCGACGTGCGCAACAAGGACGCCGGCACCGGCGGCGAGGCCCTGCAGGACCTCCTCAAGAAGGTCCGCGAGATCGACGTCGACGCGCTCAGCTCCGGCTCCGGCAAGGGCAAGATCCCGATCCTGGGCCGCTTCGCCAACACCTTCGACCGCTTCTCGACGCGCTACCAGAAGGTCGCGACGAGCATCGAGAAGATCCTCGACGCGCTCGAGCGCTCGCGCATGGCGCTGCTCAAGGACATGACCGTGCTCGACAAGATGTACGAGCTCAACCTGGACTACCTCAAGCAGCTCGACGTCTACATCGCCGCCGGCGAGCAGGCGCTCACCGAGCTGCACACGGTCAAGATCCCGGCGCTCGAGGCGGAGGTCGCGGCCACCAGCGACGTCATGGCCGCGCAGCGGCTGGCCGACCTGCAGCAGGCCGCCACCAGGTTCGAGCGCCGCATCCACGACCTCAAGCTCACGCGCATGATCGCCATCCAGACGGCGCCGCAGATCCGCCTCATCCAGAGCAACGACCAGAACCTCGTCGAGAAGATCCAGAGCTCGATCCTCACGACGATCCCGCTGTGGAAGAACCAGATCGTCATCGCCATCAGCCTCTACCGGCAGCAGAAGGCCGTGGAGCTGCAGAAGCAGGTGACGGACACGACCAACGAGTTGCTGTCCAAGAACGCCGAGCTGCTCCGCGAGGGCTCGGCCAAGGTCGGCCGAGAGATCGAACGCGGCGTGGTCGACGTCGAGACCCTGCAGAAGGTCAACGCCGACCTCATCGCGACGCTCGAGGAGACGATCAGCATCCAGGAGGAAGGCCGCGCCAAGCGCGTGGAGGCCGAGGGCGAGATCGGGCGCCTGCAGGTGGAGCTCCGGCAGAAGCTCATCGAGCTCCGCTCCCAGGCGCCGCAGATCGCCGCGGGCCCCGACGACCCCAAGCGGCTGACCGACTACTGAGCCGCGGCGCCGAGGTGCCGCCGGCTACCAGCCGCCGGTGCCCGGCGCTCCCTTGAACGGCCCCTCGATCTCGGACGTGATCCAGCCGCCGTAGAAGTCACCCTCCTGCGGCTGGACCCGCTCGTCGTCGACCCAGGCGGCGTCCACCCGGCCCGGGTAGAAGGCGAGGTGGTCGCGGATGGCTTCGTAGCGCGACGACGGCTCGGGGTAGTACCAGGCAGCCTCTTTGACCTCGCGCCCGGCGACCACGAGGTCGAAGTAGCTCGCCTCGCCCTTGAACTCGCAGTACGTGCGGCGCCGGTTCGGGCGCAGGAACTCGCTGCGCACGTCCTCCGGCGGGATGTAGTACACCGGCGGGTGGCTGGTCTCGAGCACACGGTAGGCGCGAGTCGTCTCGGCGATCACCTCGCCGGCGAACTCGACGCGCACCAGCCGCCGGCTCGCCTCCACGCGCGGCGGCCGCGGGTAGTCCCAGACGGATTCCATCAGTTGAGCCTCCAGATGCCGGCGCTCGCCTTCCCGGCGAGCCGGCGTCAGCCGTTCGCGCCGGTCATCCCTCGGCCGGCGCGGCTGATGACGCCGGCGATCTCCTCGATGTAGGCGATAACGGTCCGCCGCTGACCCGCGTCGAGCCGGCCTTTGAGGCTCCGACCACGCTGTCGGCCATCCCGTGGACGCTGCGTGAAGATCCGGTCACGGCCGCCGGCCGGTCAGCCGGACGACGATACGGCGGCGGTCGGTCTCGATGGGGCTCGCGGACGACATAGTCGCGCTCCGCGAGTCTGTCCAGCAGCGCCGTCATCGCGCCGGTGGTCATGTGCAGCCGGTGGGTCAGGTCGGTCGGCCCGAGCGGCCCGTCGAGAGACAGATGCGCGAGAGCCAGCAGCTCCGCCGCGGAGAGGCCCAGGCGCTCGGACAGCTCAAGGTGCATCTGCGCCATCATGAGGTCGAGGCGCCGCACCGCCAACGCCAGGTCCATCGCCGTGTAGCCGTCGCTGGAGCTGGAGGTGGCGTTGCGGTCTTCGGCTCGGATCGAGGCGTTCGCCGGACCTGCTGTCCGAAAAGTGCAACTATATGCTTCATGGAAGAGTTACTTTATGATACGAGGTAGCAAATCACGGCGTCATAGTTCCCCAACTTCAAACCGCCGCCGGCGACCGAAGATCACGGTCATGGCTCAACGACCGAAGGGTGTACCCCCATGAAGGCTATCAAGCATCACGATACGTCGCCCGGCAGGGCTCGGCCTGCTCGGCACTCGCGCTCGTGCTCGGCCTCAGTCTGCTCGTCCTCGCCGCCGCGCCGCAGGCGCAAGCGGCCAAAGTGCAGTCTCAACGGCGTGCGCACGACGCTGACTACCGACCCCGGGACGACTCAGCGCTCTTCGGCGCCGGCATCATCCCGCTGCCGATCGCCCCGAGCAGGCGTCACCCCGACCTCCGACGCCGCCCGCTATACCTTCCCGGTCACCAAGGGCAAGGTCGATGGCGCGACACTGGCAGGCTACATCCGTCACTCCGGTGGCCTCCTCCTCGCGCAGCGTGCCGGCATGGGCTGGAAGGCGCTGAGCCTGGCCAAGTTCGGGATCAACATCACCGGCGCTCCGAACCTCTGACCGCCGATCGTGAACGGCGGGGACCTCGCGCTCGCCATCGCCGACTCTCGACCTCGGCAGCGCCCAGATCAAGAAGTTCACCAAGGGCATGGCCGGACGTTCGTGAGCATCAAGAACGTCGGCGTCACCCTCAACGCGACCGCCATGGGCGCCGTGAACGACCACCTTCGGCACCTCGCTCCCGGACAACGTCAAGCTCGGCACGGCCAACGTGCTCGCCCGCGTGGCGCACTGACGAACAGAACCAGCAGCCCGTTGGAAGGGCCGTGGAAGGGGCGGGAGGCCGACAAGGCCTCCCGCCCCTCTCTTATGGCGTCACCCGTTCACGCCGGTCACCGGGCCGGCGCGCGGACGATGGCGGCGATCTCGTCGATGTACGCAGCAACGGTCCGCCGTTCTCCTGCGTCGAGCCGCCCAGAAGCGGCGATCACGCCGTCGGCCATCCCGTGGACCTGCGTGAAGACCCGGTCACGACCGCCGGCCGTAAGGCGGACCGCGATGCGACGACGATCCGTGGCGTGGGGCTCGCGGATGACATAGTCGCGCTCGGCGAGCCTGTCGAGCATCGCCGTCATCGCACCGGTCGTCATGTGAAGCCGCCGCGTCAGGTCGGTCGGCCCGAGCGTCCCGTCGAGCGAGAGATGCGCGAGCGCCAGTACTTCCGCCGCAGAGAGGCCGAGGCGCTCGGACATCTCGAGGTGCATCTGCGACATCATGAGATCCAGACGCCGCACCGCCATCGCGACGTCCCTTGGCGAGCAGTCCTGTTGATCATTCAGCATCAGTTGCTCCGCTTCTATCAAGTAACTACATTGATGAGTTACTCTAATCCGGGCACGAAAATCACGTCAAGAACACCCTTCACCGGCAAGGTCCTCCCGCCTTCTTCTCGGGCAGCGAAACGCAGAGCTCGCGCCAGTGCGCGGAGTAGACTGGAATGCGACGAGCGTGCGACTGCCCCGCGGCGAAAGCCGACCGCCATCTGACCGCAGCGGAGGAGTCTGGCACGCGCGCCACGCGTCCCGGCCTCCCTGCTAGACTTCGGCGGAGAAGCCGAACGCAGCGGCTCCGCACAGCTAGCAGGAGGGTCCCATGACCGACGTCCACGCCCCGTACAAGGTCGCGCACATCGACGACCTGCCCTACGAAGAGGGCTCATCGCCGGGCACGGAGTGGAAGCCGGTCCGGCGCATCTTCAGCATCGGCTCGTTCGGCACCGCCCTCGCGCGCGCCACCGAGGCGGGCGACACGCTGACCCACGATCACGACGAGGTCACGGCGCGGCACGAGGAGCTCTTCCTCATCGTCAGCGGCCACGCCACGTACCGCGTCGACGGCGAGGAGATCGACGCCCCGGCCGGGACCTTCCTCTACGTCCCCGATCCGGCCACCGTGCGCGGCGTCGTGGCGCTCGAGGCCGGCACCACGATGTTCGTCGTCGGAGCCGAGCCCGGCGCGGCGTTCACGCCGTCGGACTGGGACACCGTGCCGCTGCCGGAGTAAGGTGCGCGGGCGGCCGGGTCTGGTCCCGCGCCCCCGCACGCGGACCGTCAGTCCTCGTCGGCCTCGGCCAGCAGGCCCTCGATGTCCAGCGGGTCGACGACCATCGCGTAGTTGCCGTCGTCGCCGACCGGCCACTCGCCGCGGGGCCGGTCCCAGTACAGCTCGATGCCGTTGCCGTCCGGATCGTGGAGGTAGATGGCCTCGCTCACGGCATGGTCTGACGCACCCTCGATCGGATACCGGCGCTCGATCAGCGCGCGCAGCGCGCGCGCCAGCGCCGGGCGCGTCGGATAGCGGATGGCCACGTGGTAGAGGCCGGTCGTCCCGCGCGCAGGCGGAGAGCCGCCGCGCGACTCCCAGGTGTTCAGGCCGATGTGGTGGTGGTAGCCGCCGGCGGAGACGAAGGCGGCCTGGTCGCCCAGCCTGCCGGTGAGCTCGAAGCCGAGCACGCCCTGGTAGAACGCCAGCGCGCGGTCGAGGTCGGAGACCTTGAGGTGGACGTGGCCGATGTCGGTACCGGCGTCGAGCGTCGGAGGGTCGAGCCGGGTGAGGTCTGGTCTGGTCGCCATGGTCTGCTCCAGGGTGAGTCGGGATGAGTGAGCGAGGGCCGCCCGGGCGCCGTCAGGCGCCGGCCTCCTCGGTGTCGGCGATCCGGCGCAGCGACGCCGTCAGCAGGTCGAGATCTTCTGGCGAGAGACGGCCGGCGAGCTGCTGCGCCACGCCGGCCGCCAGGGCCGGAGCCGCGGCCGCGGCCGCCCGCCGGCCCTCGTCCGTAAGACCTGCGTACACGACGCGCCTGTCGCTCGGGCAGGCCGCGCGCACGACGAGGCCGCGCTCGGCCAGCCGGTCGACCAGGCGCGTCACGCCACTCTTGCTCAGGCGCAGCGAGCGGCTGACATCCGCCATCCGCAGCCGTTGCTCGGGCGCCTCGCCGAGCCGCACGAGGAGGTCGGCCTCTTCAGGCTGGATGCCGAGCTCGGCGTCCAGGAGCTCCGCGAGCCGGGTCCTCAGCATCAAGGTCGCACCCGTGAGCCCGTCCCACAGAGCGAGCGCCGCGCGCTCGCGCTCCATCCGCTCCGTGCGCGCCGTGGCTCCGCCTGTCCGCCTGATCGTCATGGACTCATTTCTACCCATGTTTCAGATGAAATAGTCCCGGATAGAATTGTTGCAGAAGCAATTATATCGGGAGGCGTCATGAACATCACGATCATCGGAGCCGGGAACGTGGGCAAGGCGCTCACCGGGTCGGCCATCAGGTCAGGACACAGCGTGACGGTGAGCTCGGCAGGCGACGACTCAGCCCGGGAGCTGGCTGCAGCGACCGGCGCAACGGCGGCTGAGTCGAACCGGGCCGCGGCCGAGAGTGCGGAGGTGGTGGTACTCGCCGTGCCGTACACGGCGATCCCCGAGGTCCTCAAGGACATCGGCCCCGTCCTCGACGGCAAGATCGTCGTCGACGCCACCAATCCGATCAAGGCCGACTACTCGGGCCTGGCGACTGAAGGCACCTCGGGCGCCGAAGAGATCCAGGCCAAGGCGCCGGGCGCTCGCGTCGTGAAGGCGTTCAACACGCAATTCGCCGCGCGGCAGACCGACCCCAAGGTGGCCGGCGGCCTGCGCGTCGACGGCTTCGTGGCCGCCGACGACGAAGAGGCAAAGGCGGCCGTGCTCGCCCTCGTCGACGCTATCGGCTTCAACCCCATCGACGCGGGCGGCCTGGCGATGGCCCGCTACCTGGAGGGCATGGCCTGGCTCAACATCACCCTGCAGACGAAGAACGGCTGGAGCTGGCAGGCCGGCTGGAAGCTCGTAGGGCCGGACGGCGACGCGGCCTGACCCGGGACGCGGACGCCAGACGCGGACGTCGAGCAAGCGAAGAGGGCGGGGAGGCCGGAGCCTTACAGCCTCCCCGCCCTCTTCTGCGTTCCAGGCGAGTCGCGTTCGAGAAGCGGAGCGGCCGCCTCAGCCGTCCGACACGCCGACCGGCGCAAGCGCCGCCGCGTCGCAGGTGCCGAGCACCTCGTCGCACGACGGCTCCTGATCGTGCCGGGCGGAGCGCAGCCGGAAGCGTCCGGGCGTCCAGGTCGCCACGATGGCGACGAAGAAGCCGCTGAGGGCGACGATGCCGGCGATCATGAGCCCGGTCGAGAAGCCGACCGTGAGACCGTGGTAGAGGATCGCCGGCGGGACGCTCGGGACCCCCGAGCCTGCGCTCGAGGAGGCGCCGCCGGCCGCGGCTGCGGCCGCCATGCCGGTGCGCACCGTGTGTGCGACCGATGTCCAGGCGATCGTCCCGATGGCGGCCAGACCGATAGAACCACCGACCTGCTGGCCGATGTTCAACAGACTGGACGCGGCGCCCGCCTCGTCGTGGCGCACGTGCGACACGATCATCAGGGTTATCGGCACGAACATCAGGCCCATACCGATACTGAGCACCATCATCGGGCCCAGCAGATTGACCCAGTAGCTGCCTGTCGGCGACAGCCGCGACAGCAACATGAAGCCCACGCCGGCGAACAGCGGCCCGGCCATGAGCAGCGGCCGCACGCCGATCTTGGTCACCAGCACGCGGGCGACGAAGATGTTGATCGCGATCAACATGATCGGGAACGGCACCCAGGAGACGCCGGCCTTCACGGCGCTGTAGCCCCAGACCGTCTGGATGTAGATGGTCAGGAAGAAGAACACGGCGAACATCGCGGTGCCGAGCAACAGCATCATGATGTACGCGCCGGAGCGGCGACGGGACTTCAGCAGGTTCAGGTCGAGCTCGGGCTCCTTGACGTAGCGCTCGATGAAGACGAAGCCGACAAGCAGGGCGGCAGCTCCGGCGAGGCAGGCGATCGTCACCGAGTCGCCCCAGTGAGACACGCCGTCCTGCCCGGCCGCGGCGTGCGTGAGCCCGTAGACCAGCAGCGCCAGGCCGGCCGTGCTGGTGACGACACCTGGGATGTCGAGGCGGCGCTGCAGCCGGCCGCCGCCGACCAGCGCGATGGGGGCCAGCGCGGCCACGATCAGACCGATGGGCGCGTTGACGAAGAAGACCCAGCGCCACGACACGTACGAGGTGAGGATCCCGCCGAGCAGCAGGCCGATGGCGCCGCCGGCGCCTGCCATGCCGGCCCAGACGCCGAGCGCCCGGTTGCGCGGCGCACCCATCGGGAACGTCGTTGCGATCAGAGCAAGGGCCGTAGGAGCTGCGAGCGCAGCCCCGGCGCCCTGCACGGCGCGGGCCGTCAGCAGCCACCATTCCGAGGTGGCAAAGCCGCCGACCAGCGAGGCAGTGGAGAAGAGCAGGATGCCGGACATGAAGACGCGCCGGCGGCCGTAGATGTCGCCCAGCCGGCCGCCGAGCAACAGCAGGCTGCCGAAGGCCAGCGAGTAGGCGGTGACTATCCACTCGAGCCCGGTTCCGCTGAAGCCGAGGGCACGCTGGATATGCGGTAACGCGACGTTCACGATCGTCGCGTCGAGCACGATCATGAGCTGGGCGGCGGCGATCACGACGAGCGCCAGGCCCAGCCGGCGAGGAACCTGGGTCGCACGATCGACGGTCGCCGCGTCGGACTCCGCGTCATGCTCGGCGACGGTGTCCTGCGGCGAGGAGAGTTCTTCGGACATGGGACGACTCCCTGAGGAGAAGAAATGCGGACAGTTTCAGTCCAACTACCTCACCGGACGATCTGCAAACATCGGCAGGGGCAGTCGAGCTGGCGCCTGATTATGGACGCGAGGCGGCGGACCCGGCATCCGTGCTGATCAGGCGGTCCGGCGAAGCTGATCGGCCGCCAGGTGCTGCTGGACGAGGCGTACGGCCGTAGCTCCCTCGCCGACGGCCGCCGCCACTCGCTTCACGGAGTCGGCGCGCACGTCGCCGGCCGCGAACACGCCGGGCAGGCTTGTCTCGAGTGGCAAGGGTGGCCTTTCCAGCCGCCACGGCTCCGGCAGCTCGGCGCCGACGATGTCCGAACCCGTGAGAAGGAACCCGTGCTCGTTGCGGGCGATCTCCGGCGGCAGCCAGGCAGTGTGCGGATCGGAGCCGATCATGACGAAGAGCGCGTCAGCAGGCACCACCTCGCGATCCCCGCTGTCCAGTTGCTCCAGCGTCAGCTGCCGCAGACGGGTATCACCGTCTCCATTGACGATCATCGTCCTCGGGCGCATGGAGACCCTGTCCTGGTTCTGCAGGAAGGAGACGAGGTAGCGCGACATCGTGTCTGACAACCCATCCCCGCGCATGACCAGGGTCACGTGCCGGGCGTACTTGGCGAGGTGGATCGCCGCCTGTCCCGACGAGTTGCCGCCACCGACCACGAAGACCTCCATGTCCTCAAGCGACCTGGCCTCGGCCGACACCGACCCGTAGAACACGCCGGCCCCGCGGAACGAGTCCAGTCTGGGCATGGCAAGCCGCCGGTAGCTGACGCCCATGGCGAGGATCACGGCGTGAGCACGCAGCGCCGTGCCGTCCGAAAGCTCCACGATGTACGGACCGCCATCCTCCCGCAGCGAGACGGCCTCGTTGGAGAACAGGAACTCGGCCCCGAACTCCCACGCCTGCTCGTAGGCGCGGAAGGTCAGCTCATCGCCGGAGATGCCGGCCGGGAAGCCGAGGTAGTTGTGGATCATCGTGCTCTGGCCCGCCTGACCGCCCAGGGCCTCGCGCTCGAGCACCACGGTGCTGAGGCCCTCAGAGGATCCGTAGACTGCGGCGGCGAGACCGGCGGGGCCGGCGCCGACGACGACGAGGTCGCACTCGTCGGCGGAAGGCCGGCTCCGCACACCGAGCGACTCCGCGACCTCGCGGTTGCTCGGGTCGACGAGGACGCGGCCGCCGAACACGATGGCGACCGGCAGCCGGGGCGCCTCGTCGAGGCCGGCTTCTCGCAGGATCTCACGGCCGTCCTCGGTGTCCGCGTCGTAGAACCCGTAGGCGACTCCGTTTCGGCCCAGCAGGTCGCGGAGCTCGTGCGAGCGCGGAGCCCAGCGCTCGCCCACGATGCGGACGGCCTCGTACACGGGGCGCCGCAGGCGGGACCACTCGTAGAGAAAGCCTGCCACCTCGCGGTGGAAGCGCTCGTCCGGAGCCTTGTGCCACGGCTTGGTGATGAAGAACTCGATCTGGCCGACGGCGCAGCCCTTCAGGATCGCCTGCGGCGCGCTGCGGTCGCCCCACGAGACCAGCATGACGCGCTTGGCCATGGGATCGATCGCGCGCGCCTCGCCGAGAAAGTCAGGGCCAGCCATCTCCGGCATGACCTGGTCGGCCAGGATCAGGGCGACGAGCTGGCCCGCTTCCTTGAGGCGGCGAAGCTCGTCGAGCGCCGCCGCCGCCGACTGACGGGCCAGCACCCGATAGTCCCTGCCGTAGCGCTTGCGCAGTTCCTGCTCGGTGATGGTCAGACTGGCGATATCGTCGTCGACCACCAGGATGACTGGCTGATCGCTCATCTCTGTCTCCGGGGCCCCATGGTTGGTGGTGCCCCGGTTCTGTCATCTCAGTCCTTCGAGCGTCAGCGGCCGAGAAGCTGGGTGACCTCGGCCAGCTCGGCGGGGGTCAGCGGCCAGGCTCCGGTCGCCGCCGCGTTGGCGCGCACCTGCGCGGGGGACGTCGCGCCGGCGATGACGGTCGCCACCGGCGGGTGCGCGGCCAGATACGAGAGCGCCAGCTCGAGCAGCGAGTGTCCGTGTGCTTCGGCGTAGCCGGCGAGGCGCTCGACGACGTCGAGCCGCCGGCCGCTGACGACCTCCTCCGCCGGCCGGCCACTGCCGCCGAGCCGTGACTCTCGCGGTGTCGGGCGCCCTCGGCGGTAGGCGCCGCTGAGCAGGCCGGAGGCGAGCGGGAAGAAGGGCACGAAGACCATGCCGAGCCGCTGCGCCGTCGCCAGGACGCCGATCGCGGAAGCACCGCGGTCGCCTTCCGGCCCGCGTGCGAGGAGGCTGTACTCGTTCTCGACGACGGCGAAGCCGCGCAGCCCCTGCTCGGCCGCCACCCGGGCGGCCTCTTCCAGCTGCGCGGGGGAGAAGTTGGAGCAGCCGATCTCGCGCACCAGGCCCCGGTCGAGCAGCCCGTTCAGCACCTCGAGGGTCTCGGCGACGGGCGTCGCGCGATCGGGCTTGTGGTAGTAGAAGAGGTCGAGCCGGTCCGTGCCCAGCCGGCGCAGGCTCGCCTCCAAGGCCTTCGGCACCCAGTCGGCCTGACGCGCGCCGCCCTTGGGCGCGCCCTGGTACCCGAACTTGGAAGCGATCGTCACCTCGCCGCGGCGCGCGCCGAGCGCCAGGCCGAGGTACTCCTCGGAGCGTCCCTCGCCGTAGATGTCGGCCGTGTCGAAGTGCGTGACGCCGGCGTCGAGTGCGGCGGCGACCACCTCATGGGTGGCCCCCGCGTCCAGCCGGCGGCCGAAGTTGTTGGTGCCGAGCCCGGCGAGCGAGACCTCGAGCACTCCTATGCTGCGGCGCTCCATACGGGGACTGTTCCCGCCAGTCCGGCGCGTATGCCGGGGCTACCGGGCGGCGCGGAGCATGGCCGCGAGGCTGCGCTCCACGTCGTCGGCGGTTGTCGACCAGCCGGAGACGCTGATGCGCATCGCGGTCCGGCCCTGCCACACTGTGATGCCGGCCCAGCACGTGCCGTCCTCCTGGATCGCGGCGACGACGCGGCGCGTCGCCTCCTCGTCGCCGAACGAGACCAGCACCTGGTTCAAGACGACGTCGTTCAGGATCTCGAAGCCGGCGGCCGCCAGCCCCTCCGCGAACGCGGTGGCGTGGCGGCAGTCGCGCTCGATGAGGTCGGCGAGGCCGGAGCGGCCGAGGGCGCGCAGCACAGCCCACACCTCCACGCCGCGCGCGCGGCGCGAGAGCTCGGGCGCGTGCGCGGCGGGCTCACGCATCATGCTGTCGGGCAGGTACGCGGCCGTCACGCCCATCGCCGCGCGCAGCGGCTCGGGATCGCGCACGAAGGCCAGCCCGCTGTCGTAGGGCACGTTGAGCCACTTGTGCGCGTCCGTAGCCCACGAGTCGGCGGTGCCGACGCCGCGCACCAGGTGCGCGCGCTCCGGCGCCACCGCCGCCCAGAGGCCGAAGGCGCCATCGACGTGGACCCAGGCCCCGGCTTCGTGCGCCTGGGCAGCGATCTGCTCGATGGGGTCGAACGCGCCGGTGTTCACGTTGCCGGCCTGGGCGCAGACGATCGTCGGCCCCGAGATCGTCGGCAGCGCGTCGGCGCGCATCCGGCCCTGGCCGTCCGCGGGCACCCGGACGACACGCTGCCTTCCCAGTCCGAGCAGGCCGAGGCCCTTCAACAGCGATGGGTGAACCTCGTCGCCGACGATGACGGTCACCGGTGGCGCCCCGAAGAGTCCCTTCTCGTCGACGTCCCACCCTGCCCGCGCCAGCACGGCGTGGCGCGCCGCGGCGAGCGCGGTGAGGTTGGCCATCGTCCCGCCGGTCACGAAACCGGCGACCGTCGTGGACGGCAGGCCGAAGACCTCGACCAGCCAGCGCTGCGCCACCTGCTCGAGCGTCGCGGCGACGGGAGAAGCGGTGAAGGCGCCGGCGTTCTGGTCCCACGCCGTGGCCAGCCAGCCGGCGGCCACGGCGACGGGATGCGAGCCGCCGATGACGAAACCGAAGAACCTCGGGCCGGCCGTGGCCATGGTGGCCGGCGAACCGGCCTCATCGAGCAGCGCGATCACGCGTCCGGGGTCGTCCGGGTGATCCGGCAGCGGCTCGTCGAACCGCTCGAGACCGGTCAGCGCGTCGATCTCGGGAGTGACGCTCCTCTCCGGCAGCCCGCGGAGATAGTTCATGGCGCGCTCGGCAGTCGTGCGCAGCAGATCGTCCACAGTCCAGCCCTCCCTCAGCCGTCCGCCGGCGGCGTGGAGAGCTCGTGCGCGAGCCGGTGGTACTTCTGCGCGGTCGCGGCTCTGCCGGGGGCGGCGGCGAGACGGCCGAACTCCTCGCCGAGCATCTCCTGCTCGCGCAGGCTGAGCACCTCTTCTGTCAGCGGGAAGAGGACCGTGTCCTCCTTGCCGATGTGCAGCGGCAGCAGGTAGGCATACAACCTCAGGTTCTCGACGATGATCGTCGCGCGCCTCGGCGGCGTGCGCCGCATTCGCGCCCTCAGCGACGGGCAGCGCCCTGTCGATCGCGCGGATGCACTCGCGCGCCGCCTCGTGCTCGCTGAGCAGGACGCTGATCGTGCCGCCCGCAGGCGCGCTCCGCTCCTCGAGCAGCGGGAAGAGGAGGTCCTCCTCTTTGGTGTGGTGGTCGCCGTCGGTGAAGTTGCGCGTGAAGTCGATCATCTGCGTCAAGCGCTCCGGGCGGACGCGGCCCGTGCGCTCGATGAAGGCCGCCTCGGCCTCCATGGCGCCCACGACGAGCTTGACGAACTCGTGCTCGTCGGCGAGTTGACGAGTCGGACTGTCTGCCATCGGGACTCCCTTCCGCCTGTGGTCAAGCGATTCCCGATGCCGGCCGGACCGAATCGGCCGCCGCGGCCGCCGGCGCCGAAACGGCCGCGGGGCGGGCGGCCCTTCCGGCCTCCCGCCCCGTCCGTGCGGCTCGAGGCCGCGCGATGAGTGCGTGTGCGCTGTATGTCACCATGCCATGGTCGATGCATCACCCTCCTTGCGCCTGGCCGCCGGCGACGTTCGCCGAGGCGCCGGCGCCTCCGCTCTGCGCCGCGCCGGCCTGCGCCGGCTGGCCCTGGTCCTGTCCGTCTCCCTGCTCGCCCGTCTGCAGCAGCCCTCCCGATCCGAGGCTCGCTGAGGAGTTCTGCGCGGAGGCCGTGCTCGGCGTGGTCGTCATGGCCGGGGCGGCCGCGACCGGGGCGCTGCTCTTCGCCGCCGCGTTCGAGTTGACTACCACCGCGCCGACGCCGGCCGCACCGATGCCCAGCACCACAGCCCCGGTGGCGACCCATGTGACGATCCTGCGGTTCATCGTTCCACTCCCTGTGTCCGGAGATCCGTCCTTGCCGGCCCGGCTTCGTCGGCCGGCCTGACTCAGTTGTCTCCAATCGAGGATGAACGCAGGATGAACGGGGCCCGGCGCAGCCCGTGCGGTACCTTGTGCGCATCTGCGGTACCGAGCGCGGCACCGAGCACAGAGCCGACACGGCGCGCATGGATGTGCCTGAAGGAGCCGCCCGAGCTCCAGGGGGAGGGCTCGGGCGGCTCCTGTCACGCGGCGGCGCCGGGTGTCAGGCCGCCGCGTCCGGCTCGCAGGCGAGCTCGCCTGCACGCGCCTCTTCGCGCTTCTCCCTCTCCAGCAGGGAGACCGAGTGCGCCACGACGTCCTCCTTGGGCGGGATCAGCACCGCGGCGACGCCGGCCAGGGCGACAGCGACTGCTCCGACCCACACGGCGGCGGTCATGCCGTCCACGAACGACTGCGGGCTCAGGTAGCCGCCCACGGCGCTGAAGACGCTCGCCAGGACCGCGACGCCGAACACGCCGCCGACCTCGCGGATGGTGTTGTTGACGCCGCTCGCCTTGCCCTCTTCCTTACGCCGCACGGTGCTCAGCACCAGGTTGGCGACGGGGGCGAAGTACAGGCTCATGCCGACGCCGGCCATCACGAAGGCGGGCACAAGATCGGCGTAGGGCACGGTCGGCGTGGTGATGATCGCCATCCACGCGAGCCCGCCGGCCATCAGCGCCATGCCGCCGACCAGCAGCGGGCGGGCGCCGATGCGGTCGCTCAGCAGGCCGGCGATGGGCGCGACCAGGATGGGCATGGCCGTCCACGGCAGCGTGCGGATCCCGGCCTGCAGCGGCGTGTAGCCCTGCACGACCTGGAAGAACTGCGCCAGCAGGAAGATCGAGCCGAACATCCCGAAGCTCATCAGCAGCGAGGTGACGTTGGCCGCCGAGAAGGCGCGGTTGCGGAAGAACCGCAGCGGGACCATCGGCTGCGGCGTGCGCCGCTCCCAAAGGACGAACAGGCCCATGAGGACGATGCCGGCGACGATGGGACCGGCGACGCCCAGGCTGGTCCAGCCGTGCGCGTTGCCGCGGACCAGACCCCAGACGATGCCGAACAGGCCGACGCTGGCCAGGCCCAGACCGGGCAGGTCGAGCGCGCGGTTGGCGCCCTTGGACTCGGTCAGCCGCATGAAGGCGATCGGGAGCAGGGCGATGCCGATGGGGACGTTGAGCCAGAAGATCCACTGCCAGGAGAGACCGTCGACGATGGCGCCGCCCACGACCGGGCCGAGCGCGACGGCGAGGCCGCTGACGCCGCCCCAGATGCCGAGCGCCATGCCGCGGCGGGCCGGAGGCACTGCCGCGGAGAGGATCGTCAGGGTGAGCGGCGTGACGATCGCGCCGCCGACGCCCTGCAGGGCCCGGGAGGCGACCAGCCAGTCGATGCTCGGCGCGAGCGCCGCCGCCGCGGAGCCGGCGGTGAAGATCACGAGGCCCACCAGGAACATCCGCTTGCGCCCGAACCGGTCGCCCAGCGCGGCCCCGGTCAGGAGCAGGACGGCGAAGGTCAGCGTGTACGCGTTGACCGTCCACTCGAGCCCCTGCAGCGAGGCGCCGAGGTCGTGCTTGATCACCGGCAGCGCGGTGGTCACGACCAGGTTGTCGAGCGAGACCATGAAGATCGCGACGCTGGTGACCACGAAGGTCCAGAAGGTCGCTGCTCGTGCACTCATTCCTCTCATCTCCTTCTCTCTACTAACTTAGCAATCACTTACTTACGAGGACCTGAAAAGGGGCGGGTCCGGCCAGGAGCCGGGCGCCCGCCCCGCGTCTTCTACTTCGTCTTCGCCTCCGCGCGTGTGCGCTTGCTCTTGCCGACCGCGTCCGCGGCCATCGCCGCCAGCGCCGTGCCGGTGACCGGGCACATGATACGCGCCCAGTCGGCGTCCACATCGGTGAGGTCCATCGCGGCCACCACGTTCATGAGCATCCCGTAGGCGAGCCACTCACGGATCGCCTCCTCGGGAGCCCCCGAGGCCGACTGCACGAAGTTCACCAGGCGGAGCATCTCGTCGCGCACGACGTCGCGGATCTCCTCATCTGCGCACGCCGCGTATGCCTGCATCTGCATGAGCAGAAGGCTGCGGTCGTCCAGCATCTGCTGGTACGCGGCGCCCAAGGTCATGAGGATGTCGGCCTGGCCGGCGTCCTCGCCGGCGTCGGCCGCGGCCGTGCGGAACGCGGCGACCGTGCGCTCAAAGGTGCGTTGCACGGCGGCGATGAAGAGCGCCTTCTTGGTGCCGAACAGCTGGAAGAGATACGGCTGCGAGACGCCGACCTGCTTCGCGATCGCGTCGACCGGCGTGCCGTGGAGGCCGCCGATGGCGAATTCACGAGTGGCGGCCTCGATGATCTCCCGCCGCCGTTCTTCCTTGCTGATGCGTGTCGTTGCTTTCATGACCTCACTATTCCATAAGTTAGTGCTCACTAAACATCATCCAGGAACCCTTGTCAAGCCGGTTTGTCACAATGCATTTGGCAGCATGGCGCTTGAACTTCGGCGACGGCCGCAGACCGACCGGCTGCTGGCGATGCACCTGTCCACCGCGGTGGGGACCCCCGCTCGGTCGCCCTTCTCGACTTCAGCACGCAGGACCCGGACGCGGCCTTCGTGGCGCTCGCACGCGACGTCAGCGAGCGCCTCAAGCCTCACGCGGCGCCGCGCGGCGCCGCCGCACCCGGTGGCCAGCTTCAGCGAAGCTGGCCGCTCACGTCCCGCGTCCAGTCGCGGATCGCGTCCCAGTCGCGGTCGTCGTGTGCCGCTTCCGCGCGCAGCGGCGAAGCCGGCAGCGCGGCGATCATCTTGTCCTTGAAGCCGAGCCGCGCCGGGTCGTAGGCGCCGACGAAGACGGCCGTGGAGGCCGGGGTCGGCACGGGCAGCTTGGCCAACGCCTCGATGAGCTGCGCGCGCGAGCCGTCGAGGCCGTCGTCGGCTTTGATCGGGCCGAGCGCAAAGAGCGCGAACGGTGTCTGCTCGAACGCCGCCTTGTTCCTTTCGAGCAAGGCGCGGACGTCCTTATGCAGTGCGCCCATATAGAGCGGGGTGCCGAGCACGACGGCGTCGTAACCGTCCAGCGAGCGCACCTCCCTCGCCTGCTTCACCTCCGTGTCGATGCCTTGCTCCGTGAGCGTCGCGGCTACCGTCTCGGCGACCTCGCGCGTGGATCCGTACCTCGTCCCATATGCGACCAAGAGCTGCATCATCGCACCTCTTCACTTCTTCTTCGGCTTCTTCTTGCTCTTCTTCGCGGCGGACGCCGGCGCGGCCGAAGGCCCGGACGCCGGCGCCCCGCTCTCGCCCGTGATCAGCCGGCGCATCGCCTCGACGGTCGCCTCCTCAGGATGGCTCTCGGGGTCGTCGTGGATCTGCCGCACCGCCTCCATGCCGATCGCCTGCACGAACCTGCTCGTCAGCTCGACGTCGGCGATCTGGAACTCCCCGGCCGCGACGCCATGCTCAAGCAGGTCGCGGATCATGGGGCCGTACACGCGGTCGTTGACGCGCGTCTGGATCTCGGGCGGCTCGACCAGCTCTGCGCCGGGGTTCTGGGCGAAGCCCGCGCGAGCGTCTGAGAGCGCGATACGCGTGACCTCGAGCGAACGGTCGAGCGCCGTCGTCTCGGTGAGCAGCGACTCGACCCGCCGGCGCTGCTGCAGCGCGCCCAGCTCCAGCGCGTACTCGAGCAGCGCCTCCTTGCTCGGGAAGTACTCGTAGATGGTCTTCTTGGAGATGCGCAGCGCCTTGGCGACGTCCTCCACGGCCGTGCGGCGAAAGCCGTAGCGCACGGCCAGGCCCATGAAGGTCAGCGCGATCTCGTCCTTGGTCGCAGGCATAGGATGCTCCTCGTTGATACCGATAAACGATTCTGGTTTCTACGTACATCATGATGGCGCAACGGCGTCGCTGTCAAGCAGCAGGAGAGAACCCACCGTGAGCCGCGCTCGACGCCCTTGAGTCCTGACCGGTCTCGGCCGATACGGTAGCGATGACCCTGACCGCATCGACAACCGGCTCGAGGACCGTACGCCACGTACTGCTCCCTGCCCTCGCACCGCTCGCGATCGTCGGTCTGTACTTCACGCCGGTCTCGCTGATCGGATGCGCCAACCGTGGTCTGCTGGCGCTCCTTGTCGTCGGCCTCTCGACGATCGCGGCGTTCGTCACGGTGGGGCTCGCCATGCGCGGCCGCACCCGCGGAGATCCCTCGTCCTCGTGGTGGATCCTCTCCACGCTCATCCTCACGCTGCCTCTGGTGCTGCTGCTGGGTCCGCTGGGGTAACGCGGCGCGACGAGCAGGTACGAGGACGGAGCGCCGCGCCGGGCGCGGAGGAGCGGCTACTGGAGCGGCATGCGGTCGCGGAGCCGGAAGTAGGCGGCGAAGTCGATGACGGGCACGCCGCACTCTCGCGCCTTGCGTGCCTTGCCGCTGATGGAGTCCGGGTCGGATGCCACGACCACCTTGGTCTTGCGGCTGACGGAGGACATCGGCCGCAGGCCGAGCGACTCAGCCTCCGCGCAAAGCTGCTCGCGGCTGACGCCGCGCGCCTCGCCGGTGAAGACGATGCGGTCGTCGGGCTCGAGGGCGAAGGCGCCGACAGGCGGGCTGCAGGCGTAGCCGCCCAGCCCGCCCACACGCTCAGCCGCGGTCGCGGATGGACTCGTAGCAGTTCCGGCTCCCCGATGCCGAGGAGTCCGGCGATGACGGCCGAGATCGGCGGTCTCGTCATCGGTCAGCCTTCCGTCCGCCCACGCCTGCCGCACGAGCGCATCCAGGTAGTCGCGGTGCGCGGCGTCGGTCTGCTCCTTTGAGAGGCCGAGGTCCCGGGCAAGCGCGATCAGCTCGTCCATCTCGTGAAGAGCCAGGATGCGGTCGATCAGCGCCCGGTCGAGCACCTCGAGATAGCTGTCGGTGACGCCGGTGCCGCCGAGCGCCGGAAGGTGGGCGGCGAGCCGCCCGACGTAGGTGTCGGCGGCTCCCTCGGCAGGCGCAGCCCCTCGAGGCTTCACGCAGCCGGGGTCCGCGGCAAGCGCGGGCCACTCAACGTGCAGCGACTGCGCATAGCAGTGCGCCCAGCGGTCGGCGAAGTCGTCGTCCACGCTGATGTAGCGCGCGAGCAGCTGCGTCGTCGCGCGGGCGTCGGCCAGCGCCGTGTGCGCATCCTCCAGCTGGACGCCGCAGCAGTCGCAGCAGGCCTGCAGGTTGCGCGGCGAGTGCGGGATGTAGGTGCTCGCCAGCGTCATCGTGCAGATCCCGGACCCGCGATCCAGCTGCAAGTCGTGGCCCAGCCGCCCGAACTCGCCCATCAGGAACTGCGCCTCGAAGGAGAGGTTGTGCGCCACAAGGATCCGGCCCCGCAGCGACTCGGCAAGCAGCCCGGCGACGTCGCCGAAGCGCGGCGCCCCGTACACGTCGCGAGCGGTGATGCCGTGGACATGCCCAGCGCTGACGTCCCGCCCTGGATTCACCAGCGTCGTCCACTCGGAGGCCACCTCGCCGGAATGGTCGAGGCAGACCACGCCGATCTCCACGACGCGGTCGGCCTTGCGCGCCGCGAAGCCGGTCGTCTCGAAGTCGATGACGGCGAAGCCGTCGCCGACCGGTCCCATGGTCCACCTCCGCGTAGACCACCGCATTCTACGTCCGCCCGTGGACGACCCGGAGACCCGGCGAAGTGCGTATGGACATCGCCGGCGGGAGTTCCTAGCGTTGACGGCAGGACGGGGCCGCGGACACCAGCGAAGGGGAGAGCGACATGTCGGACAACAGGGGTGGCGCAGGAGCGGCAGGAGCCGGAGCGGTCTACGGGCTCGGGTTCATCGGCGCGCTCGTCTACTACATCGGTACCGCGAACGGGTTCTGGGACGGGGTCTGGGGCGTCATCCAGTCGCTTGTCTGGCCGGCGTTCTTCGTTTACGGCGTGATGGACAAGCTGAACATCCCCTGACGGATCGGCGACGCGCCCCGCGCATCGCCAGACTCCCTAGGAGGAAGTGACCGCCTCGGCCTCCGCCGGCTGCGCCTCCGCGCGCGGCCCGCTGGAGACCACGATCACGGCGCCGGTGAAGCTGATCAGGACCCCGATGACGAGCTGCGGCGTCGGGTGCAACCCGAGGAGCGCGACGGAGAAGATGATCGCCCAGACCGCGTAGAGCGAATTGAGCGGCATCGCCCGGCTGGCGCCCACGAGGTGGTTGGCGGCGTAGTAGGTGAGGTACGACGTAGCCCCAGCCACCGAGGCTCCGAGCACCAGCCAGAAGCTCGGGTGCGAGAGCGCGCCGCCGAGCACGCGCAGGCCGCCGACCAGCGGCAGCACCACGGCGGCGTAGACGACGAACGAAGTGGCCATGCGCAGCGTGCCGGCGACCACCGGTTCGACCGTCTTCATGGCGTGGATGGCGAGCACGCCCTCGATCCCCCAGCCCAGCGTGGCGATGGTCGCCAGCCCGATGCCGAGGTAGAAGTACGGGGCGTCGCCCGCCGGCGGCGTGTAGGTGACGACGATCGCGCCCAGCACCGTGGCGCCGACGCCGGCCCAGCCCCGGCGCGTCACCGACTCGCCGAGGAAGATGTGCGAGAGCACGGCGCCCACCGCCGGGTAGGTCGCGCTGATGGCCATGGTGTAGGCCGGCCCGGCGTACCTGATGCCGAACAGATAGGCGGACATGGCCACGGGGCCGCCGATGATCGCCGCGGCGCAGAGAAGGAGGCCGCCGCGGCTGGCGAGGCTGCGGGGGAACTCCTTGAGGCGGCCGGTCGCCCCGTTGAAGCCCAGCATCCAGCCGGTGGCGAGCCCGTCGTGGAGCGCGGCGACGACCAGCGGCGCGACCAGTGTCGCCGCGCCGAGGAAGGGCGACATCGCGAGGACGACGCCGAGGATGACGCCGTCCGCGCCCCAGGAGACGCCGGAGAGCACAGCCCAGAGAAAGCCGGATCGCGGCAGCGGCTGGTCCTTGGGCTGCAACATCCTCCTCGCTGACAGGCGCCTGACGCTCGGCGCCGCTTCGTACTCACCCGACCGGGTAAGCATAGTCGCCAAGGGGCCTTTTGCCCACTCACCCGAACGGGTAATCTGGAGTCGCGTCGACACGGCGCCACGAAGATCGGGGATTCGAGATGCCGGACCCAGAGACATCCCAGCTCGAGGAGCAGGCCGGAGCGGAGACGAGCGAGGACGCCGGCCTCGGCGTACGCAGCTCCGTCCCCCCCACGCTGCACCCCACAGCCCGGAAGATCCTGGCCGCGGCCAAGAAGGTCCTGGCGGAGCGCGGCTATCAGGGCATGACCCTGCAGGCCATCTCGGCGGAGGCGCAGGTCAACAAGGCCGGCGTCTGGTACTACTTCGGCGGCAAGCAGCCGCTCGTGCTCGCCCTGCTTGAGGACGTGACCGTGGGCGAGTCTCTCCACTTCGGCACCGTGCCGCCGGAGAGCGCCACGCTCGAGGAGCGCGTCGACCTGATCATCGGGACCCCCGACCAGATCAGGGAGCGGGTCGCGCGCTTCAAGCCCTTCTACGAGCTCCTGCCCGAGGCGTCACGCGACGCCGGACTGCGCAGCCACCTCAGGGACTACTACCAGGGCTGGTACGACTGGGCCGCGGAGGTGCTGGCGCCGGCGGTCGACTCTCCCGAGCGCCGGCGCCCGGCGGTCGGCGGCGCTCGGCCAGCTCGCCTCGATCCTGCTCGACGGCATCATCCTCGAGGTGGTCATCGCGGCTCCCGAGTTCGACCTGGAGGCCGCACTGGACAACGCGCGCCGCTCGCTCCTGCTGGTGGCCGGCGACTGACGTCAGACGCCGGGCTCGCGCTCCCAACCGCGATCGTCGTAAACCTCTTTCGGGCTGAGACGCTGCACGTGCATGGTGGTCCGCACGTGCAGGGCAGGGCTCGGATGCATGGGGTCGACCACCTCGCCCTTGTCGCGCGCGTACACGTGCCCGTACTCAATGACGCGGAACGGCGTCCGCGTACCGCCGAACTCGAACGCCTGCGTCTTGGTGTCCCCGGTGGCGTTCCTCGGCAGGTGGATGATGTCCCCGGCACGGGGCAGCAGGCCGTCGTCGGGGAGATACTCGATCGGCTTGGTCGCGTGGCCGAACGGGGGACGTTTGTGCTCCGGGTCCGACAGCCACACTTCGATGAGTCCCGGCGTGCGCTCGCCAGATGCCGACTTCTTCCTGCCTGCCATGACTACCTCCTCTTGTGCACCGCCCGAAGACCCTGGCCGGGATGCGACGCGCGGTGTGTTCCTTGGCCTGCTGCGCTCGCCGGGAGTATAGGGCAAGCCCTGCAGCTCAGGCGGCTTCCGCCGCGAGTCCGTCCGCGCCGCTGGCCTCGAGCGCGTCGAGCGACCAGCCTCGGCGGCCGGCGGCGGCGGCCGTGACCTGCGACTCCAGCCGGGCGCCGTCAGGACTCGGCCTCTACGATCTCCTTGAGCCGCGCCAGGTCCTTCTTGTTGGCGCGGCGCATGGACGACGCCATCATCGGCGTGGCGAGCATTGCGAAACCCGACGGCTCGCCGCGATTGCGCAGCGTCATCTTCGTCTGGTCGCCCGCCGCAGGCTGCCAGGTGTACGTCGTCTCCATCGGGAACGGCCCCTGCGCCGTGCGCATCACGAGCCGCTCACCTCGCCGATACTCGACGACCTCGTAGGTGTACGCGAGGCGTCGCCCGAGAAAATGAGCGACGAAGGCGATCCGCGATCCCACGGCGAGAGGAGGCTCGGTCTTCCACTCCACGCTCTCGATGTTCGCGTACCAGGAAGGCGCGTTGTCCGGATCTGCGACGTAGTCGGCCACCTCGCGCGGGGACTTGTGGATCAGGATCTCGCTCAACACGTCGACCGCCATCTCACACCTCGCCCTGCTCAGAATCCCTGCAGATGCGCCTTCCAGTAGGTCTTCCACCGGGCGATGTCGGCGCTGCCGGTGAGCTTGCTCGTCTCGACCGCGAGCAGCGTGGCCTCGCCGCCGCCGGCAGCGCCACCCGGCTTGGCCGAGATGAACACCGTGATCCTGGCGCCGTCCTCGAGTCGCACGCGCCAGTAGCGGCGCTTCTCCGTCCTGCTGATGCTGGGCTCTGCCGCGAACGGCACGCCGTCGAACGCGGCCGGGCCATCCGGCGCCGGGAGCCCCGCAAGCCAACGGTCCAGCGTCTCGTCCATGGTGCCGGCGAGCGTCTTGCTCACCGTGGTCGAGAACTCGCCGCTCGCCTTCTGGCCCGTCTCGCGGCGGCCGGTCTTCCGCTCGTACTCGACAGTCACCATCTGACTCCACCAACTGGGCATCTCGAAGTCCTTGTGCAGGAGCCGGGCGATCTCCGCGTGCGGCAGGTCCCGTGCGCCGCGTTCATCGAGGATCGCACACCACTCGTCGAGAGCCTTGCCGGTCGCCTTGACCATCGCTGTGTCGTCCATCCGCGCATCCTCTCGTCCGCCGTGACGGGCTATCGCGCCAACCTTGCGGGATGAAATCCAGGACTGCCGGAGTCGTGCCCCACACCGGGCCGAACCGAAACCCCGCAGCAGGGCGGTAGCGCACAAGCGACGCGTACGGTTTCTCCGCTGAATGCGGAGCTCGTTTGCGGGCAGATCGAACTCAGAGAGAGGGCCGACATCCGCCTCGACAAACCTGTACGATGGGGCGCAAGAGATCACTCCCGGGCAATGGCAACAACCTGCACGGGACGCACCGCCGAGTGGATCGTTGCGAGGAGTGGAGCCCCCGACGCCCGTCGACTACCTCAGCCTTTGTCTGTGCACGTGCGCGAACGCCCGGAACCTCACCGGACTACGCTGCGCATGACCGGGTACCGCCTGGACAGGGCGCTCTGTGTGGTCCTCGAGGGCACCGCGATCCTGGCCTACGGCTACTGGGGCTGGACCGCCCACGACGGGTGGGCCCGGTTCGCGTGGGCCGCTGGAGCCATGATCGTCGCGGCCACCATCTGGGACGTCTTCCGCGTGCCCGGAGACGGAGTCAGGCCGAGAGTCCCCGTGCCGGGTTGCGTGCGGCTCATCATCGAGGCGGCCTTCTTCGCCGGCGTCGCCTCATCGATCGCGGTCGGCCGGCCCGAACTCGGCGTCGCCTACGCGCTGCTGGTCGCGATCCACTACACCCTCACCCATGGGCGGCTGGTGTGGCTCCTGAGCGCGGGCGAGGACGGCTGAGGCACGACGCCCGGCCCGGCTGCGTGCGGCGCGTGTCGTGCACCGCGTGCCTCCCGTCGCCCACCAGCTGATCAGACGGTTCCCTCTCGGCGAGCGACGAAGACGAGGACGCCGCTCTCGGCGGTGGCGGCGTCCTGCGTGTGGTCGCCCAGCACCTCGACGTCGCCGAAGCCGGCCAAGGCGAGCATGTCGAGCAGTTCGTTGCGGAAGTAGAGGCGCTCGAGCAGCACGTGCTGCTCCTCCTCGACGACTCGCCCGTCACGCCAGAGCCGGGCGCGGAGCTCGCGAGTCGCGACCTGCTCCAGGGGGTCGAGTGCCGCCAGACGGATCAGCAGCTCGATGTCGTCGCCGTCGGCGGCCCGCTTGCGCAGCCCCTCTTCCGGCCAAGGTTCCGGCAGCTCCCCTCGCTCGTCGTTCGGCCAGTACCTCCACTCGTCGGCGTCCTTGTACGGCAGGTAGTAGTCGATGACCAGCGCCCCGCCCGGGAGCAGGAGGCCATGGAAGCGGCGCAGCGCCTCCTGGTCGTGCTCGCGCGATCCGCCCAGCGCGAACCCGCCGCAGACGAGGATGGTCCGATAGCGGCGCGGCAGCTCCAGCTCGTGCATGGGCTGGACGAAGAGACCGGTCTCCAGCCCCTCCGTCTTCAGCCGCTCGCCGGCAAGCCGGATCATGTCGGCAGAGATGTCGGCGCCGTCCACGTCGAGGCCGGCGCGGCGGTAGGGAACGAGCAGCCGGCCGGCGCCGCACGCGACGTCGAGCGCCGGCTCACCGAACCGCTCGATGAAGCGGCGGAAGTAGTCGATCTCGGGTCCGTCCGTGTTGAACTCGCCCCACCAGCGTGCGACGAGTCCGTAGTGCCAGGTCTGAGGTGCGTCGGCCACGGCCACAGTCTTCCCGCAAGGGGTACAAACGCCTCATGAGTGAGAACCCCGCCAACCTCGCCCTGCGCTTCCTGCTCGAGCTCGCCGCGCTGGCCGCGCTCGGCTACTGGGGCTGGGTCGCCCACGACGGGGCCGCCCGCTGGATCTGGACGGTCGGCCTGGTCGTCGGCGTCGCCGCCGTGTGGGGCGTCTTCCGCGTGCCCGGCGACGGCGGCCCTCCGGTGGTCGCCGTGCCCGGATGGGTGCGGCTGATCATCGAGGCCGCCGTGTTCGGCGGGGCCACGGCGGCCCTCATCGCCGCCGGCCGGACGTCGCTCGGCGTCGTCTTCGGCGTCATCGTCGTCGCACACTATGCGATCTCCTACGACCGGATCGTGCGCTTCCTGCGGCCCTCGCCCGAGCTGATCTCACGCGCGCGGCCGGCCGCCGCCTCATCCAGACCGCGGCTCCGGCTCCTGGTAGAGGCCCAAGACGTTGCCGCCGGGGTCGCGGAACCGCGCCGTGATCTCAGGGGCGTCGCCGCCGATCGGCTGCACGATCTCGCCGCCGTGCGCGAGGACCTTCTCGATGGTCTCGGCGACGCTGTCGACCATGACGTAGAGGAGCAGACCGGGCTCGGCCGCTGGGGGACGCCCGGTCACCCACGTGCCGCTCACCTCGCCGATCGAGTCGTCAAAGGCGAGGTGTCCGTCCCCGCGCCGGCGTGTCTGCCAGTCGAACACGCCGGCGTAGAACACCGCCGAAGCCTCGATGTCCTCGGCAGGGAGCTCCACGTAGCAGATCTTGCCGTTCGCCTGTCTGGGCGGCATGACTGTCAGCCTTCGGCGCCGACCATGTCCGCGAGCGCCAGCACCGTCCGCCAGTTCCTCGTGGTGGAGGCCGTGCCGAGCTTGCGCTCGAACCAGGCGTTGGTCAGCTTGGTGCGCCCGTAGCCGTGCGGCAGCTTGAGGTAGATGACGGGCGTGGCCAGCGGCGGAGCGCCGACGAAGGCGGCCTCCTCCCCGTCAGCGGCCGGCAGTTCGAGCTTCTTGAAGGCCGCCTTGTACACCGCGCAGTAGGCGGCGTCGGACGCCTCACCGAAGTCTGCTTCGCCATGAGCGCCGAAGAGGAACGTCGCGTGCAAGGACGTCTGGTCCCGGTCCCCAGCGTCTGGCTCGCCGTCTCCGTCGCCGCCCAGGAACGGGTTCGCCGCGCTGATGTCGGCCATCGCCTCGCCGGGGAGCACCAGCACGCCGACGCGCGGGCCGATGTCGCGCTCGATGCGCGTCTCGATGGCCGTCGCGAGCGCGGCCGCCGGTTCCGAACCGTCGCCGGCGTCGAACACAGCGTTGCCGCTCTGCAGGTAGGTGCGCACGTCCGTGAGCCCGAGACCCTCCAGCAGTGCCCGCAGGTCGGCCATCGGCAGCTTGGTGCCGCCGACGTTGACGGCTCTGAGGAGGGCGACGTAGCTCATGCTTTGAGTCATACCCACCAAACGGCGAAGGCGGGCGGCCCGTTGGGCTGCCCGCCTTCGCCGCGCAGGTGGAGTACGTCCGGCTTGACGTCGCTGCCGGGCCGGCCGCTCCGTGTCAGAAGTCCGCGTCCTGGTACACCGTCTCGCCGCGGAACATGGTCAGCAGGACCTTGTTGCCCACGCCGATCTGATCGGCGTCGCACTTCACGATGTTGCGCTTGAGGACGACCATGTCGGCCGACTTGCCGACCTTGATCGTACCTGTGGTCTTCTCCAGCATGTTGGCGTAGGCGCCCTCGATGGTGAAGCTGCGGATCATCTGCTGGATGGTCACCCGCTCCGCCGGCCACAGCACGTCGCCCACCGGGATGGCGCCGCCCATCGACGACTCCGGATACCAGCGCATGACGCCGATCTGCATGCCCGAGAGCGCGTCCGGGTTCGGAGTCACCGGGAAGTCGCTGCCCGACGCGACGTGGACGCCGGCGTCGAAGAAGCTCTTCATCGGGTACTCCATGTCGGCGCGCGTCTGACCCAGGAACGGTACCTGGATATCGTGGTAGTAGTCGTCCATGAGGAACCAGTACGGCTGCGGAAGCGCGGTCACGCCCAGGTTGTGGAAGCGGGCATAGTCGTTGCCTTCCACCAACTGCAGGTGCGTGATCATCGGCCGGTGGTTGCGATGGCCGTTCACCGCCTCGGCGTAGGCGATGGCGTCGAGGCTCTCGCTCACGGCGGCGTCGCCGATGGCGTGCACGTGGATCTGCATGCCGGCCTTGTCGGCCTTCATGACGGCGGCGTTGAAGTCGGTGGGCTGCCAGATGGGCACCCCGCGGTAGTCCGCGTCACCCTTGACGGCGAGCGCGTCGGTGTAGGGCTGGAGCAGGTAGCCGGTGTGGCCTTCGATGACGCCGTCGGCGAAGAACTTCACGGCGTTGGTCTTGAAGAAGGTGGTCTTGTGCTTCGCCTTCTCGGCGACGGCGGCGGCGACCTGCGGGGTCACGTCGCCCTGATTGGGCATGAGCTCGAGCGACCCACGGATGCGCACCGTCATCTCGCCGGCCTGGGCAAGCTCCTCGAAGGCCTGCACGGTGTTGGACCCGGGAAACTCCACCGCGTCCTGCGAGAGCGTGATCCCGACCGGGTTGGCGATGGCGTGCTCGTAGAACAGGATGCCTTCCTTGTACTGCTCGACGGTGAAGTCCGGGAAGATCGCCATCATGATGTCGGTCGCCGACTCACGCAGGGTGCCCGACGGAGTGCCGTAAGGCGGATCGGTCGCTCTCGCTGCCCGGCACCCGCTCGATGACGCCGCCGATCGGGTCCGGCGTGGTGTTGTCGATCCCGGCCAGAGTGAGCGCCGCCTGGTTCACCCAGAGGCTGTGGTGCCCGTCCGACCAGAGGGCCATCGGCTTGACCGTGAGCCCGGCCAGATCGGAGGCCAGCGGACCGATGCCCGGGTACGCGGCCTCGCTCCAGCCGCTCCCCTGGTAGGCGTCGAGGGCAGGATTCGCGGCGATGAACTCGCTGAGCGCGTCCTTGTACGCCTGCGTGCCGTCCAGCCCGTACAGGTTGGCCGCGTAGAGGAAGCTGACCGCGGCCGACGGGTGGGCGTGCCCGTCCGAGAAGCTCGGCATGAGCATCTTGCCCTTGAGGTCGACGACCTGGGTCTTCTTGCCGACGAACGCGCGGGCGCCCCGGTTGGAGCCCACGTACATGATCTTGCCGTCCCGAACCGCGACCGCCCGGGCGGTGCGCTGGCCCGGGTTCACGGTGTAGACGTACCCGTGTATGAACACGGTTTCGGCCGGATGCGGCTTCGCCGCGCCGGCGACGCCCGCGAACGCGAGCAGCGTCACGACGGCGACCACGACCAACGTGGTCGCAAGAACACGACTCCCCTTCATGTGACCTCCCCTGGTGAGCAGAACTCCCCCAGCCGTGCCATTACCGTAGGCTGTACGGAAAGTCTCTGATACACTCTCGCGGATGTCAAGGTCGGGCCGCCCCAGAGTACACAACCACCTGAGCCGCGAGAGCATCGCTCACGCGGGCCTCGAAATCGTCGACCGCGATGGGCTGGGGGCGCTCGAGCCTCCGTGCCGTCGCGGGGGCGCTCGGCGTCGGGACCATGACGCTCTACGCGCACACGCCCGACCGGCAGGCGCTCGAGCGCGACATCGTCGGACTGCTGCTCGACGAGGTCGACACCGCTGAGGTGTCCGGCGAGGAATGGGACGACAGCGTCCGCCGCGTGGCCGGTTCGCTGCGCGAGATGACGCTCCGTCACCCACGAGCCTTCCCGCTGGTCGCGGCGGCGCCGGTCTTCGAGTCGCCGGTGCTGGAGTACGCCGCGCGCATCCGTGCACTGCACTCGCAGCAGGGCATCGGTCAGGAGGCGTTCGTCGGCATGTGGAGCGTCTGCGACGCCTTCCTCACCGGCTTCATGGTGATGCTGGCTCAGGCCGCCATCCGCTCCGAGGAGGCGGCCTCCGCGGCGGGCTCGACCGTCGCCGGGCGCCGGCGAAGAGCCGCAAGCTCGCCGCGGCGCTCAGCGCCGTGCTCTCGGAGGACGCGTTCCGCCGCGACCTCGAGGTCGTCCTCGCCGGCGTGCGCGCATCCGGCCTCTCAGGCGAGCAGGCCTAGAAAGCTCCCCACTGCGTTCGTGGACGCCAAGCGCCACCGTGAAGAGGCGTGGCTGATCATCTAACCTCGC
>CAWIDR010000010.1:0-60968 GCA_963834905.1 uncultured Thermoleophilia bacterium
TCGACCGTCCGTGCTCCAGGGCCTGCGCCGCCGGCCAGTCCTCGGGCTTGAGCGGGACACCCGTCTCCGGCCAGTAGGCCTTGTACGCCTCGAATCCGTCGATAGAGTGCACCGGCGCCTCGCCCGCCCAGATCTTGCGCAGGACGTCGTTGCGCGTCAGCACTTCGCCGTCGGCGGCCACGATCCCGAGTCCGACCGGGGCGGCATCGACGATGGCGCGGAGCCTCGCGGCCTCCCACGTCAGCGCCTGCTGGGCCCGCTTCTGCTCGCGGATGTCGCGGAACGTGGCGACCACGCCCTCCACCTCGCCGTCCTCGGTCCTGATCAGGCGCGAGTGCACGTCCGCCCAGATCTCGCGTCCGTCCTTGTGCCGGTAGCGCACCTCACCGCTGAAGGACCCTTCGTCCAGCAGCGCCTGCAGCGCGTCGTCCCACTTCGTGCCCGGGATGTCCGCCTTCAGCAGGTCTCCGCTGGGTCGTCCGATGGCCTCCTCGCGGGTCCAGCCGAACAACTCCTCCGCCGCTTCGTTCCAGTAGGTGATCCGGTACGACGGGTCGAGCGCGCAGATGGCGTCGTGGACGTTGGCGAGCAGGTGCGCCTGGAGGGCGAGCGCCGCCTCCTGCCGCTTGCGCTCGTCGATGTCGGTGAACATCGCGACCGCGCCCACGACGCCACCGTCCGCGTCGTGGATCGGGGAGGCGTTGATCAAGCACCAGACCATCTCGCCGGTCTTCTTCTTCAGGCGGAGGTCGTAGCGGCCGGCGCGACCCTCGACGCGCTCGCGCAGCTCGTCCTCCACCCTGGCGGCGTCCTGCTCCACGCTCAGCTCCGCGGGGCGCCGGCCGATGAGCTCGTCAGGCCCGTAGCCGAGCCACTTCGCCAGCACGTCGTTGACGAAGGTGATCCGGCCGTCCCTCCCCATCATGGAGATGCCCTCGTTGGCGGTCGTGACGATCGTGCGGAAGCGCTCTTCGGAGGAGCGAAGGGCATCCTCGGCGCGAGCGCGATCGAGGCGCGGCAGGACGCGGACGGCGACGTCGCGGAGGAGCTCGACCTCGTCGTCGCGCCAGTCATGCGCCTTTCGGTCGGCGACGCTGAAGACGGACAGCAGGTCGTCGCCGCGCTGGAACGGGACCACGACCCAGGAGCGCAGCCCGAGGGCGCCGATGGCGTCGCCATGGGTGCGCGGGTCGCCCTCGGCGTCGCGGCAGACGACGGTCTCGCCCTTGCGCAGGGCGGCGACCACGTCGCCGGTGACGTAGTCCGTCAGGCGTCCTCTGTCGGGCACCGGCGGCATGCGCCCGTCGCTCCACATCACGTAGAGGCTTGCCGCCTGCTGGTCGGGGTCGATCCGGGTGAGCGAGACGAAGCTGACGTCAAGGTGCGCGGCGAGAAGCGACCCGGTCGTATCGATGACCTCCCGGGCCGAGGTCACCTGCGCCAGCTCGTCCTGCAGGTCCGCAAGCAGAGCCCGGTTCCGCTCCGCCGTCTGCCCGCCGTCCTGCATCTGACCCCTCTTCTCCGCGCTCCAGAGCTCGCGCCGGCGGCTCTGCGTGTCGTGAACCCGGTACGGCGCCGGCGGCGCAGGCCGGCGCAGCAGTCGCAGCAGTGAGTCTAGGCTCGCCCGCCTCGGTCGTACAGGGGTCGTGTGGCGGACCTTGCCATCGCGGGATGACCCGACCTCGCCGGATGGGCCCGGCCTTGACCGGGACGCCCGCCGCCCGCCGCCGTCACTCCGCGCCGGCGGCTCCCGCGGTCGCGCGCTGGATCCCGGCCACGGTCTCGTCGCTGGGGGCGCCGCTGGCGAGCGTCGCCACCATGACGGTGGAGCCGGACGAGCCGGCCGCGCGGAACGCCGCCCGCAGGGCGGCGAACACGGCCGGCTCGTCCCCGCGCACCAGCGTGCTCAGGCGGCCGACGGTGATGTCCACGCCCTCGCCGGCCGCCGCCTGCAGCGCCGCCTCGATAGCCGGGCGCAGGTGCGGCTGTCGCAGGGGGTAGACGGAGAGCTGCAGGTCCACCGCGCCTGCACCGGCCGTCTCGCCCTCGCGCTCCTCGGGCGCACCCGTCTGCAACACCGAGAGGATGTTGCCGGCAGGGTCCTTGAACCAGGCGATCGGCGGCCCGTACTCGGGCTTGGGCGGCCGCAGGATGCCCTTGTCGTCGTGCGGCATGCCCTCGTAGCGCTCGAACGTCACGCCCGCCGCCGCGAGCTCGTCCACCGCGGCGTCGATGTCCTCGACCGGCAGGTTGAGCACGGTGAACGCGGCCGGCTGATGATCCTCTTTGGGATACAGCAGGACCCTGCCGCCGCCGGCGAGGCGCAGGGTCAGCATCCCGTTCGACTCGCTGAGCTCGAGACCGAGGGTGTCTGCGTAGAAGGCGCGGGCGCGGGCGATGTCGTCGACCGAGAACCCGGCGAACGCGGGGCTGTGCGTGAACATCGGGACTCCTTCAGGTGGCGTTGTGAGCTGGCTATTCCCCGTGGCGGGGCGGAGTGCGCCCTCGCGTCACTCGCCGGCGCCGGGCAGCGTCTGCCGCCGGCCGGTCTCGAAGAAGTCCGCCCAGGGGTCGGCCGCGCGCGTCTTGAGGCGGCGCAGCACGCGCGCGGCCGTCCAGTCGGCGCCCCCGCGGGTCCTGCCCAGCTCGTCCCAGCCGATGGGCAGGGCGACGGGGGCGCCCGCCCTCGCGCGCAGCGAGTACGACGTCACCGAGGTCGCGCCGCGGCCGTTGCGGAAGTGGTCCACGAAGACCTTGCCGCCGCGCTTCGCCTTGGACATCGTCGCCGTGTACTTGTGCGGCTCGCGCGCGACCAGCGCCTCCACCACCTCGCGCGCGAACGCGCCCACGCGCGGCCAGCGTGCGCGCGAGGTGAACGGCACGACCACGTGCAGCCCCTTGCCGCCGGAGGTCCTGAGGAAGCTCTCCAGCCCCCGGCCCTCCAGCTCCGCGCGCAGCGTGCGCGCGGCCTCGCGCACGCGGCTCCACTCCAGGTCCGGATCCGGGTCGAGGTCGAAGACGAGGATGTCGGGAGTCTCGATCGCGCCCACCCTGGACCCCCAGACGTGGAACTCGACGGCGCCGTTCTGGACCATGGCCAGCAGCCCCTCGGGCGTGTCGACCACGGGGTAGACGACCGTCTTGCCGTCGGCGCCGCGCACGCGCACCTTGGACACCGAGCGCGGGACCGACGGCGTCACGTTCTTCTGGAAGAAGCACTGCGAGCCGATCCCGCCGGGGCAGCGGATCACGGTGAGGGCCCGCTGCGCCAGGTACGGCACCATGAGGCCGGCCACCGCTTCGTAGTACTCCGCCACGTCGAGCTTGGTCAGCCCCGGGTCGGGGAAGACGACGCGGTCCGGGTGGCTGATGGCGACGCCGCCGACGGTGGGCCTGGCGGCCTTGCCGGCGGCGGGCGCCGGGGAGGGGGGAGCGGGACCGGCGCCGGCGTCCGCGGGTCCGCGCGCGCCGCCGGCCGCGCGAGGTCGGTGCGGCGCCCGCGCCGTCGTCGCCCGGCTCCGGCGGCGCGTGTCTCGGTCTCGCGCACGACCTCGGCCGCCGGCTTGTCCTCCCGCAGCCCCTTGAACACCGGGTGCCGGAGCTGGCCGTCGCCGGTCCACTCGGTGAAGGTCACCTCGGCGACCAGCGAGGGCGACGCCCAGTGCACGCCGCGCGCCTGGGCGCCCCGGGGCGGGTCCGAGAAGGGGGGCGTGCGGCGCTCGAGGGCGCGGAGACGCTGCGCCAGCCGCGCCAGCGTCGCGTCGTCGAAGCCGCTGCCGACCCGGCCGGCGTAGCGCAGGGCGCCCTCCTCGTCGTGGACGCCGAGCAGGAGGGCGCCGAGGCCGCGACGCGCTCCCGACGGGTCGGTGAAGCCGCCGACGACGAACTCCTGCCGGTGGCCGCACTTGGCCTTCAGCCAGGAGCGCGTGCGGCGGCCGGGGTACGGGCCGTCGACGCGCTTGGACACCAGGCCCTCGAGGCCTTGCACGCAGGCCTCCTCGAAGACCGCGTCGCCCTGCCCCTCGATGTGGTCGCCGTACCGCACCGCGTCGTGCAGGCCGTGGCCGCCGCGCCGGAGCAGCCGCTCCAGCCGGCGCTTGCGCTCGGTGAGCGGCAGCTCGCGCAGGTCCTCGCCGTCTTCGAACAGGAGGTCGAAGACGACGTAGGCGACGTCCTCCGGGCGCCCCTCCTTGAGGGCGCGCTGCAGGGCGCCGAAGTCGCTCACGCCGCGCTCGTCGAAGACCACCGCCTCACCGTCCAGCCACGTCCCGGCGGCCGGCAGGCCGGCGAGCGCCTCGGCGACGGCCGGGAACCGGTGCGTCCAGTCCAGCCCGTTGCGCGAGAACAACTGCACGCCGTCGTCGACGCGAGCCGCGATGCGGTAGCCGTCGTACTTGATCTCGTGCAGCCAGTCGCCGCCCTCGGGCGGCTGCGGCGCCGGCGTCGCCAGCGTCAGCGGCACGGTGGGAGGGACGGGCGCGGCCGGCTGCGCATCCCGGCCGCCGGCCGTCCCGGGTCCCTTGCCCGCCGGCCTCCTCGCGCTTGCGCGGCTTCGCGCCGGCGGCGATCTCCTCCATGGTGCGGCCGGTCGAGACGCTGCGGTCATCGGCGCCCCACGGGTCCGGCTCGCCCGGCCGCGCCTCCGCGTCGCGCTCCTTGATCAGCAGCCACTGGTTCTCCTCGTCGTCGGCGGAGCCGCGCGTGTGGACCAGGACCCAGCCGCCCACGAGGCGCTCGCCGGCGAGCCGGAACTTGAGCTCGCCCTTCTCGAGGCCGGCGCGCGCGTCGCCCACCGGCTCCCAGCTGCCGGTGTCCCAGAGCATCACCGTGCCGCCGCCGTACTCGCCCTTGGGGATGGTGCCCTCGAAGTCGCCGTACTCGATGGGGTGGTCCTCGACGTGCACCGCGAGCCGCCGGACCTTGGGGTCGAGGCTCGGCCCCTTGGGCACGGCCCAGCTGACGAGGACGCCGTCGAGCTCGAGCCGCAGGTCGTGCGTGCAGGCGGCGCGCGGCGTGCTTCTGGATGCAGAACAGGCCGCCGGTCAGAGGCTCCGGGCCGCCGGCCTCGGGCCCGGCCTGGGCCGAACCCTCGGGCTCGGCGGTCTTGCTGAAGTCGCGCTTGCGCCGGTACGCGCGCAGGCCGGCCACGGCGATCAGCTCGCCTTGCGGCGGCGCTGGCCCTTGCGCCCCTTGGCCTCTCCCACGCTCTTCTTGAGGAGTTCCATCATGTCGACGACCTCGCCGCCCTGCCGCGCCGGTGCGCCGCGCTTGACCGGCGCGCGGCCCGTCTTGGCCTTGGCCTCGATCAGCTGGAGCAGGTCGTCGCGGTAGTCGTCGCGGAACTGCTCCGGCGCCCAGGGCTCGTCGAGCGCCGCGACCAGCTGTTCGGCGAGCTCGACTTCCTTGTCCCGGACTTCCGGCGCCTCCAGGGCCTCGTCGGCCTCGAGTTCGCTCACCGCCTTGATCTCGTGTGAGAACCGCAGGAGCTCGAGCGTGATGATCTTCTCGTCGGCGATGAGCGCGGCCAGATGCTGGCGGCCGCGCATCACGATGGTCGCCACCGCGACCCTGCCGGTGCGCCGCAGGGTCTCGCGCAGGATGTGGTACGGCTTGATGCCGGTCTTGGTCGGCACCAGGTACAGCGGCTTCTCGAAGTACTCGGGCGGGATGGCGCCCTGCGGCACCGCCTGGACGATGTCGATGGTCTCGGTCGCCTTGACGTTGGCCTTGGCGAAGTCGTCCTGGTCGAGCACGACGAAGGAGCCCTCTTCGTACTCGAAGCCCTTGACGACCTCCTCCCACGGCACCTCGGCGCCGGTCTCCACGTTCACGCGCTGCTCGCGGATGGGCGAGTTGTCGCGGCGGTCGAGCTGCCGGAAGCGCAACTCGTCACGCCGCGTCGCGGAGAAGACGTTCACCGGTATGGTGACCAGCCCGAAGCTGATCGCGCCTTTCCAGAGTGGTCGTGCCATGCGCACTGAGTGCCCAAGGAGGACGGTGGGGTAACCCGCGGCTGAGCGTGGGCGGGGAGCGCGGGGGGCGAGATCCGCTGCCGGCGCCGCCGCCTCAGAGCGTCGAGCGGGCGAGCAGCACGGCGACGGCGTCCTGGGCGGCGTGGGCCCGCGTCAGCGGCACCGGGCTGCCGTTCATCAGCATCGAGAAGCTCAGCGTGTGCCCGTCGGCCGTGGTCACGTACCCGGAGAGGCTGCTGGCGGCGTTGAGCGTGCCGGTCTTGGCGCGCACGTTGCCGGCGGCGGCCGTCCCGCGCATGCGGTCCTTGAGCGTGCCGTCGACGCCGGCGATCGCGAGCGAGCGGCGGAAGACGGCGAAGTCGGGACGCTTGGCCATGGCCCCGAGGATCTTGAGCACCGCGCGGGCGGTGAGCTTGTCCTGGTAGCTGAGGCCGGAGCCGTCGCGGATGCGGAAGCCGCTGCCGACGCCGACGGACTTCAGGAACCGCTGGGCGACGTCGGCGCCGGCGACGGTGGTGCCGCCCGTGCCGAACGCGGCGCCGAGGCCCTTGAGAAGCTCCTCGGCCAGGAAGTTGTCGCTCGGCTTGTTCATCGCCGCGAGCACGCGGGCCAGAGTCGCGGAGCGCTCCGTGTACGCCAGCGTCGACGTGTCCGGCGCGACGCCGCGGGCGGGGGCATGCGAGACGCGGATGCCGGCGGCGCGCAGCTGCCTGGTCAGCGCGCCGGCGGCGGCCAGCGCCGGGTCGGCGACCCAGCCGCCGCCGCTCGCGATGCTCTCGTTGAGCGTCAGCGCCGAGAGCGGACCGCAGTAGGCGGTCATGCTCGGCCGCCAGGTCGCCACGCTGCGCGCGGCGTCGAAGTACCCGTCGTCGGCCACGACGCGGCCGGTGATGCGCGTCACGCCGAGCTTCTGCAGCCGCGAGACGAAGTCGTGGATGTCTCCCGTCTCCATGCGGTAGTGGCTCTTCTGGAAGGATGCGGTGGACAACGTCGGGTCGCCGAAGCCGCGCAGGTAGACGTCGCCGTCGGACGACGCCCTCGGCGTCGGGCCCGGGGGCGTCGACGAAGAGCTGCGTGCTGAAGCGGAACGTGGCCGTCCAGGAGGCGAGCGCGGCCGACGAGGTGACGAGCTTCTCGTTGGAGGCCGGCAGGCGCAGCACGTCCGGCCGCAGCTGGTAGACGGCGCGCTTGGCGGTGAGGTCGTAGACCGCCACCGACGTGCCCGAGCCGCCCATGCCGTAGCGCGCGAGGGTGGCGGCGATGCGGTCCTTGATCCCCGCCGCCGCCACGCCGGGCAGCGCGAGGAGCAGCAGGAGGGCCAGGCTCGTCAGCACGACGAGCAGCCTGGCCCCGTGTGTGCGCCGTCCGTTCATCGCCGTCCACCGTAGCAGGCGACCGCGGTTCGTGCCTCCCGCGGGGGCGGAGACCGGCCGCCGGGGCTCGACCCGCGTGGAACCGGCCGTCTCTCGCCACTAGACTCGGGACGTCAGCGCTTCCACCTCACTCCGGGGGGCTCGGTATCCGCCAGCGACAAGGACCAGGGTGACCTCCGCTCTCGATCGCGTCATCGTGGGGAACGGCGCCGCGGCCGCCGAGGCGGCGCTGGCGCTGCGCCGGGCCGGCTACGGCGGCCGGGTCGACCTGTTCGCCGACGGCGCCCGCCCGCCGTACAACCCGATGCTGGGCAGCTACTACGTCTCCGGCGAGCTCGAGGGCCGGCGCTGCTTCCCCTACGGTGACGCCGGCTTCTACGCGCGCGCCGGCGTGCACCTCCACCCGTCGACGCCGGTGGCGCAGGTCGATCCCGCGGCGCGCTCGCTCACGACCGCGGCCGGCGAGCGCTTCTCCTACGTCGAGTGCCTGGTGGCCACGGGAGCGACGACGATCGTGCCGCCGGTGCCCGGCCTCGCCGGCCCCGGCGTCTTCGTGCTGCGGTCGTTCGACGACGCGGTGCTGCTGCGCGGCGCCGTGACGGCCGCGCGCGTGCGCGCGGCCGCCGGAGCGCCGCCACGCGCGCTGGTCATGGGCGCCTCGTTCGCCGGTGTCAAGATAGCGAGCGTCCTGCAGCGCTCGGGGCTCGATGTCGTCATCGTCGAGCGTGAAACGTCCGTCCTCCCGCGCATGGCGCATCCGGCGTGCGCCGCTACTGTGGCGCGGCACCTGTCGGAGCGTGGGCTCGACCTCAGGCTCGGGCTCGTCGTGAGCTCCGTGGAGCGGCGCGACGGCCGTCTGCAGGTGGGCTTCGAGGGCGCCGGCGCCGGGGCCGGGCCGTCGGCGCCGGCCCGGCGGGCGACTCGGCCCACGCCGGACGACGTGACGTGGCCGAGACGTTCGACCTGGCCGTGGTGTGCACCGGGTCGCGCGCCAACCTCCGCCTCCTCGAAGACAGCGGCCTCGCGGGCAACGGCGGCATCGACGTCGACGAGGCGATGACGTCGCCGGCCCCCGGCCTGCTCGCCGCCGGCGACGTCGCGCGCACGGTCGATCCGCTGACCGGCGAGCGCGTGACGACGGCGCTCTGGGCGAGCGCGCGACGGCAGGGGCGGGTCGCCGGGCTCACGATGGCCGGGGTGACGGCCGCCTGCGCCGGCCGGGCCGCCTGCAACATCCAGCACGCCGGCGACCTGCTGTTCGCGAGCGGCGGGTCGCTCGCCGCCGCGGACGTCGTCGACGTGGATGAGCGCGAAGGCTCTCTCGCCGTGCTCGGCTTCCGCGCCGGCCGGCTGGTAGGGTTCAATCTGTTGGGCGACGTCCGTCGCGCCGGGCCGCTCGCATGCGCGCTCGGCGGCGAGCGGCGCGGCGCTGCCAGACTGCAACGTCGCCGCTCTGGCGGCGGCGAGGGAGATGATGACGTGGACGACACGGCGCGCAGGCTGAAGGCCAAGATCCCCGGGGCAGACACCGGCATCGAGGTGCGCAAGTCGGTCTGCGCGATCTGCGATCCCACGACGCAGTGCGGCCTCGACCTCTCCGTGCGCGACGGCCGCATCGTCAAGGTCGAGGGCTCGCGCGAGAACCCCCACAACCGCGGTTCGCTGTGCGCCAAGGGCGCCGCGACGCGCCAGTACGTCTACCACGAGGACCGGCTGCTGACGCCGCTGCGGCGCACCGGTCCGCGCGGCTCCGGCGAGTTCGAGCCGATCTCGTGGGACGAGGCGCTCGAGGAGGTCGCCGCCAACCTCGAGCGCATCAAGGCCGAGAGTGGCCCGGAGGCGGCCGTCTTCTACGTCGGGTACCCCAAGCAGCTGCGTCCCTTCGTGCAGCGTCTGGCCCTCGAGTACGGCTCGCCCAACTTCTGCACCGAGTCGAGCGCCTGCTTCACCGCGACCGCCATGGCGTTCAAGCTGGTGTACGGCCAGATGGCCGGCCCCGACGTGCCGCGCACGAACTGCCTGCTGGTCTGGAGCGCCAATCCCTTCCACGCCAACACACCGGCCGCCGGCCACCTGATGGACGCGCTCGACCGCGGCATCAAGCTGATCGTCGTCGACCCACGCCGCACGCAGCTCGCCGCCAAGGCCGACCTGCATCTGCAGTTGCGGCCGGGCACAGACGGTGCGCTGGCGCTCGGCGTGGCGCACGTCATCCTGGAGGAGGGCCTGCACGACGCCGGATTCGTCGCCGCGCACACGCGAGGGTTCGCCGAGTACCGCGCCTACGTGCGGCAGTTCGACCCGGAGCGGGTCGAAGGCATCACGGGAGTCGCGGCGGAGAAGATCCGCGCGGCCGCCAGACTCTACGCGGCGACGAAGCCGGCGTCGCTCATGTTCAGCGCGGCGCCGGTGGTCCACCACGCCAACGGCGTGCAGAACTCGCGCGCCGTCTTCTCGCTCATCGGCCTCACCGGCAACTTCGACGTGGCCGGCGGCAACAAGGCGGCGCCCTTCAGCTGGCTGGAGATCGGCGGCGCCGGCTTCACCACCCGGCAGCACGAGTTCGAGCTCCCGCGGAGCTGGGACGAGCTGCCGCCGCGCGTCGGCGCCGGCCGCTTCCCCGTGTGGGCCGAGCTCGTCGACCAGGCCCAGGCCATGGACCTGCCGCGGCAGATCCGCACCGGCGACCCGTATCCGCTGCGCGCCATGGTCGCCTTCGGCCTCAACCACCGCATGTTCCCCGGCTCGGACCACTTCCTCGAGGCGATCCAGGAGCTGGACTTCATCTGCGACGTGGACCTCTTCGCCACGGACGCGTCGCGCTACGCCGACATCGTGCTCCCGGCCTGCAGCTCGGTGGAGCGCAGCGAGGTGCGCTGCTACCCGGAGAAGTACGTGACGCTCACCGAGCCGGCGATAGCCCCGCTCGGTGAGGCCCGCTCGGACACCGACATCGTGCTCGCCCTCGCGCGGCGGCTCGGGCTCGACGACCCGCTGCTGAATCCGGAGCCGGACGGCGAAGCCGATCCGGCGGCCGCCTTCGCGGCGGCCCTCGACTGGGTGTTCGAGCCGAGCGGCATGACGATGGCCGAGCTGGCGAAGCACCCCGGCGGCATGCCGGTCCGGGATCCTCTCACGACTCCCGACAAGCAGTACCTGGAGCGCGGCTTCCCGACGCCGTCGGGCAAGATGGAGTTCGCCTCGTCGGTGCTGGAGCGGCTCGGCCCGGGGATCGGCGTCGACGCGCTCCCGACCTGGCGCGCGCCGGGGCAGGGCGCCGAGGCGGATCCGGAGCTTGCGCTCGCCTACCCCTTCATCCTCAACTCCGGGTCGCGCCTGCCGATGTTCGTCCACTCGCGCACCTACCGGCTCTCCTGGACGCGCGGCCTGCGGCCGCGGCCGGCGGCCGACCTGAACCCGGCCGACGCGAGGGCCCTGGGCATCGTGCAGGACGACGAGGTCGAGCTCAGCACGCCGGCCGGGTCCATCCGCGTGCTCGCCAACCTCACGGAGATCGCACAGCCGGGCGTCGTGCACATGTACCACGACCATCCCGACGCCGACGTGAACCTCCTCCTTGACCCCGACTACCTGGACCCGATCTCGGGCTTCCCCGGCTACAGGTCGGTGCCGTGCCGGGTCGACAAGGCAGGGCGGGAGGAGGTGCCGTCATGAGCGACGCGTTCTCTCTCGACATCGAGCGCTGCATCGGCTGTCACGCGTGTGCGGTCGCCTGCATGGACCAGAACGATCTCGAACCGGGGGACGGGGCCACCGCTTGGCGGACGGTCTTCACCGTCGAGACCGGGCAGTTCCCCGAGGCGAGCCTGCGCTACGTCTCGCTCGCCTGCATGCACTGCGAGGACGCGCCCTGCGTGCTCACGTGTCCGGCGGGCGCACTGCAGCTCGACACCGGGCCGCACGCGGTGCGCGTCGACGCCGAGCTGTGCATAGGCTGTCACGGCTGCGCCATCGCCTGTCCCTACGGTGTGCCGCGCTTCGGCGCCGACGGCCGCATGCAGAAGTGCGATTCGTGCGTCGACCGGCTGCGCGCCGGCCTCGAACCGGCGTGTGTCCGCGTGTGTCCCACCGGGGCGCTGCGCTACGGCGATCCCAACGAACGCGGCCTCGCCGTGGAACGCGCCGCCGCGGCGCGGCTCGCCGGGCAGGAACCGCCAAAAGTCTGACCCTCAGGTCGAGGTAGAGAGTCGTGCCTGCGACGCAGTTCCTTCGCCACTCGGGCTAGCGGCGGTCCGGCAGCGCCGGCGCGGCGCGCAACGTCACCCGGACCGACAGCCCGCCGCCCGGGCTGTCGGCGAGGTCCAGACCGCCGCCGGAGGCCTTCGCGAGCGCGGCGGCGATGGGCAGGCCCAGCCCGGTCCCGGGCGTGGAGCGGTCCGCGCGCCAGAAGCGCTCGAGCGCGCGGGCCTTGTCCTCGTCGCTGAGCCCGGGCCCCTCGTCGCCGACGACCAACTGGTGCGTCCTCGTGCCCTTGACGATCGTGACGACGACGCGCGAACCCTCCGGAGCCACCTCGACCGCGTTGTCGATGAGGTTGTCCAGGATCTGTTCCACGCCACCGGGGACCGACCAGGCGGCGACGGGTCTGACGGGCGCGACGAGCTCCAGCCGCACCTTGGTGGCATCGGCCACGGCCGACCACGTGTCCACGCGGTCGGCGGCGAGCGTCACCAGGTCCACTGCCGCCGCCGCCGCCGACTCTTCCGCTCGTGCGAACTGCAGCAGGTCGGCCACGAGCGCGGTCAGGCGATTCGTCTCCTCGATGGCCGCGCCCAGGGCGTCCTCGTCCTCGGCGGTCGCCGCCGCGCTCTGCAGGTTCTCGAGCCGCAGCCGCAGCGCCGTGAGCGGCGTGCGCAGCTGGTGGGAGGCGTCGGCCACGAACTCGCGCTGCTCGCCGAGGAGCTGCTCGAGGCGCCGCGCCATCGTGTTCATGGTGTCGCCGAGGACGGCGATCTCGGGGGGCGCGGAGGGGTCGGGAGCGAGCGGCGCGAGGTCGCCGGTGGCGAAGCGCGCCGCCGCCGAATCGAGCGTGCGCAGCGGCCGGGTGACGGACCGCGCGATCGCCCAGCCGATGCCCGCCATGGCGATCAGCACCACCACGGCGACGGCGACGAGAGCCACCCAGTAGCTGCGCACGAGCGCGTTCGTGGCCTGCTTGTCGAGCGTCAGCCGGACGGCGCCGTGCACGACTCCCGCAGAGGTCGCGGGCACGGCCACGTAGAGCAGGTCGGTCTTCAGGGTCTGGGAGTAGCGCGTGCCGACCGCCGTGCCGCCGCGCAGCGCCGTCTGGATCTCCGGACGCGTCGAGAAGTCCCGACCCGTCCGCCCGGCGGTGTCGACGACCGAGATGCCCGCCTTGTCGACCACGACGACGCGGACGCCGGTGCGCTGCGCGTAGGCGGCCGCCGGCGCGGCGTTGAGCTTCTCACCGGCCTCGAGCGCTTCTTCGTAGTAGCCGGCGAGCACGGTGGCGTCGCGCTCGACGTCGTGCGCGAGCCGCCCCGTCTCCCGCTGCTGGTAGAAGATCGCCAGCGGGATCTCGAGGACGATCAGGACGACGAGGGCGGCGAGCAGATAGCCGAACAGCAGCCGGCGGGTCACGGCGTGCCGGGCGCCTCGGCGAGGCGGAAGCCTACCCCGCGCACAGTCTCGATGAGCTCCGGGGACAACTTCTTGCGCAGCGAGGCGATGTGGACGTCCAGCGTCTTGGTGGAGCCCCACCAGTTCTGGTCCCAGACGTCCTCGATGAGCTGCTTGCGGGTGAACACGGCGCCCGGGTCTCTCGCGAGGTAGACGAGCAGGTCGTGCTCTTTGGGCGTCAGCGAGACGGGCTCGCCCTCGAGGGTCACGCTGCGCGTCC
This sequence comes from uncultured Thermoleophilia bacterium, assembly GCA_963834905.1. Lineage (GTDB taxonomy): Bacteria > Actinomycetota > Thermoleophilia > UBA2241 > UBA2241 > CAIXSE01. The sequence continues at coordinate 13,227 of CAWIDR010000010.1, forward strand.
GCGTGTCGATCGCGAGCTGCCCGACGACGATGCACGGGTCGGGCGCCGCCGGCTCGCTCTGCTCGCCGGTCCGTCGCAAGACGGCGCGGATGCGCGCGACGAGCTCGCGGAACCCGAACGGCTTGACCACGTAGTCGTCGGCCCCGAGCTCCAGGAGGATGACGCGGTCGATCTCGTCGCCGCGGGCGGTGACGACGATGATGGGCACCCGCGACCGCTGACGGAGCAGGCGGCACACGTCCCTGCCGTCCATGTCGGGCAGGCCGAGGTCGAGGAGCACGAGGTCGCACTCGTCCGCCTCCAGAGCCATGGCTCCGGTTCCGGCGAGCTCGATGTCGAATCCTTCGCGCCGCAGACCCGCGCTGAGCGGCTCGGCGATGCTCGGATCGTCTTCTACGACCAGGAGGCGCATTACCCCATGTTCACGCAAGTGGGCGCGGATGCCAACTGCGGCGCCGCGCCCACGACTGACCGTAACTCGCGTTGGCCGTACGCTTAACCCACGTTTGCCCGCAGTTCACAGTGGGTGCTGTACCTTCGACCACAGCGATTCCGCGAGCACTGTGCTCGGGAAGGGAGCTTTGCATGAGACACCGCACCGCACTGATCACCGCCGGCTCGATCGCCGCCGTGGTCTTCGCCGGGGCCATCGCCGTCGGCGCCAACCTCGGGATCCTCACGGTCGCCGATTCGAGCCCGGTGGGCCAGCTGACGACGGCGTCGGTGTCGCAGGTGCAGCCCGTGGAGCCGGCCCAGGCGTACGCCTCGAGCAAGCCTGCCGCGCCCAAGCAGCGCACGACGCAGGCCTACGTCATCAAGAAGGCCGGCAACGTGAAGATCGCCTACTCGAAGACCGCGGTGCGCTTCGTCCACGCCAGCGCCAGGAAGCACTGGACGTGGAAGCTGGCGCAGACCGGCGACAAGAAGCTCACGGTGACGTTCTCGCACGGCTCCGACACGTACACGTTCGTGGCCTCCATCGGCAAGCACGGCAAGCTCGTCGCGCAGGTCGATCACCCGGTCACCAAAGTCATTCCGTCCTCCGGCGGGGGCTCGTCGACTTGGGCCTCGGCCCCGGCGGCCGCGGCCCCGGCTCCCGCAGCCAGCCACGCATTCTGGCGAGCGACGAGGGCGGATCATCCGGACAGGGAGAAGCAGATGACTGACGACCGCCGCAACGCGCCGCGGACCTCACGGGACGACGTGGTTCCCCCGCTTCAGAAGGGGTCGCCGCGGGCCGCCGCTCGGCCGTCACGCAAGCGCAGCGGGGTCGCCGCCGGCAGGATCGCCGCCGCGGGCATCGGGATCGCCGCGATGGTCGGCCTGGTGGCCAACATGGAGGTCGCGAACAGCAAGACACCGGCGAAGCCGGCCCCCGACACCGGGCCGGCGCCCGCGCTCGACGCCCTGCGCTGGGAGAAGAGCGCCTTCCTCGGGCCGGCGACGCAGCCGGCCAGGATCGCCGACGCCGGCAAGGTGCGCCCGATCGTCCTGACGCCGCACACGGTCGTGAAGACCGTCGGCGGCGGCTCGTCCGGAGGCAGCTCCGGCGGTTATTCGGGTGGCTACGCCAGCAGTTCCTACTCGGCTCCCGCCGCCGCCGCGCCGGTGGCGACGACCAGTGGCAGCGGTCACTGAGACGAGGTTCCGCGTCATGGCGAACACCGCGCACGTGGTGCTCGTCGGCGCGGAGCCGGGGGCCGGCGACTATGCGCGGCGCCGGCTCGAGGAGCTGGAACGCCGCTGGAGCCGGTTCCGGCAGGACAGCGAGGTCTCGCGGCTGAACGGATCGCCCGAGGCGCTGCTCGTGGTCTCCGACGACACGGTCGCGCTGGTCACGACCATGCTCGAGGCGTGGCGCGTCACCGGCGGGCGGTACGACCCGACGCTGCTGGCGGCGATCGACGCCGCCGGCTACGCGGTCAGCATGGACGGGTCCGGGCGGCGGAGCGCCGGCGTGCGCGGCACGCCGCGCCGGCGCACTCCCGCCGACATCCGCGTGCATGCCCAGGCGCCGCTGGTGTCCATCCCCGCCGGCGCCGGCATCGACCCCGGCGGCATCGGCAAAGGTCTCGCCGCCGACATGGTGGTCACCGAACTGCTCGACCGGGGAGCCGCCGGCGCCCTGATCGGCATCGGCGGCGACATCGCGGCCGCAGGCACGCCCCCGGGACCCGACGGCTGGCGCGTGGCGGTCGAGCACCCGCTCGACCGCTCCCGGACGCTGGCGATGGTCACCCTCAACGCGGGCGGGGCGGCCACGTCCAGCACGCAGACGCGGACGTGGGTCACGGACGGCGAGCTGCGTCATCACGCCATCGACCCGGCGACGGGTGAGTGCGCGACGACCGACCTCGCCGCGGTGACCGTGTTCGCCCGCGCCGGCTGGGAGGCCGAGGCGCACGCCACGGCCGCGCTGCTCGCGGGCTCCGCGGGCGCCCTCGCCTACCTGGAGTCGCACGAGCTCGAAGGGATCGTGACGACGCGGGACGGAACGACGACCTCGACGCCGGCGCTGCACAGCGCCGGCGAGACCGAATGGAGCGCAGCGTGAATCCTCAGATCTGGTGGTACCTCTCACGGTCCGCGGGCATCGTCTCGTGGGTCATGCTCACGGGCTCGGTGCTGTGGGGCATCGTCCTCGCCTCGGACCTGTTCCCCAAGTGGCGCAAGAACGCCTGGCTGCTCTCGATGCACCGCTGGCTGGCGGGGCTGACGTTCTTCTTCATCGCCGGGCACCTGGTGACGCTGCTGTTCGACACCTACGCCAAGCTCCACGTCGTCGACCTGCTGGTGCCGTTCTCCAGCTCCTGGCGGCCGACGGCGCTCGCCCTCGGGATCGTCGCCCTCTACCTGCTGATCGCGGTCGAGGTGACGGCGCTCGCCATGAAGAAGCTCTCGAAGAAGTGGTGGCGCGACATCCACATCATGAGCTACGTCGTCTTCTGGGGCGTCAGCATCCACGCGGCGCTGGCGGGTACCGATTCCTCCAAGCCGGTCTACACGCTGACGGCGATCGTCGCGCTCTCCGCGGTGGTCTTCGCCGCCTCGTACCGGGCGCTCTCGCACCAGCTGCCCAAGCGCAAGGCGCGGCCGGGTGGGGCCGGCAGCGGCCGCTCGCCGCGCAGAGGGCTGAGCGCGCGGCGGGGTCGGCCGCCGCTCCACTCCGTGCGGGCCGGCTTCGGCCTACATCTCCCAGTGCGCGGCGAACTCGCGCACCGCCGACTCCGTGAGCGGGTGCGCGGGGAGCCCGCGGATGACGTCGAGCGGCGCCGTGACGTCGTGGGCGCCGTCGAGGATGCTCTCCACGACCTGCGGCGCCGTCTTGAGGCTGGCGGCGAGGATGCGCGTCGGGCTGTCGAGGCGCTCCAGGATCGCCGCCTGCTCCACCACCACCGTGCCGGCGGAGTGCCGGGCGGCGCGGTCGACGTAGGGGATGACCCAGAGACAGCCGGCTTCGTGCGCGAGCAGCGCCTGCGCCGGCGAGTAGACGGCCGTCAGCGCGCTGTCGATGCCGTCCGCGTGCAGCGCCGTCGCCAGGGTGATCGCCTCGAGCGTCGCCGGGAGCTTGGCGACGACGCGGTCGGGCGCGAGGGCCGCCGCGGCTCGCGCCTGCTCCTCCATGGCCTCGGGGGTGCTGCTCGTCGGCTGGTAGCAGATGGGCCCGTCCGGAAACACCTCGAGCAGCCGGGCGAGGTGCGCGAGCGGCTCCCTGGTCTCTCTCGCCATGAGCGCCGGGTTGGTCGTGATGCCGCGGACGAAGCCGAGCTTGGCGGCCGCGGCCGCGTCGTCGAGGGAAGCCGAGTCGAGCAGGATCGCCATCGTTTCACTCCAGCGGTCGGGTCTCAGAGGGCCGGTGCGGCGTGCCGCTACCGCCGCAAACCCTCGCACCTTGCGGCGGCGCCTTCAAGTGGACGCCGCCGCGATATCTGCTCGCGGCGGCTGAGCCGATCGGGGCGGTAGCATCGGCTGATCCCAAGGGAGCCGTCATGCCGTTCACCGCGCTGTTCCTTGCCCACTCGCCCGACGCCGACCCGGCCGTGCACCGGTCCACGATCGAGACCGGGCTCTACACGATCCACACGGTGGTCGTCCGCGACCAGCGACAGGGCCTCGAGGTCTGCCGGCGCATGGTCGCGGAGGAGGGCGTGCAGTCGGTGCTGCTCTGTCCGGGCCACACCAATCAGGACGTGGGGGAGATCGCCGCCGCGGTCGGAGACGGCGTCGGTGTGTCGGTCGCCAGGGGCGACGGGCCCAGCGGCCGCGCGGCCGCGAAAGCGATGGAGGATGCCGGGTTCTTCACCGGCGGCCCGCGCGGCTGACGCCGGCGGGACGGCCGGCCCCCGGCCGTCGGAGCCGAGCCTAGCGTCGTGCCGCAGGTCCCGCCGCGGGCTGCGGGAGCGGCGGGGCGATCATCCCGCCGGCTTCTTCGTCGCGCCGTTCCTCGGCGCGGATGTGACGCATCGCGAACGCCGCCCCCGTGGCCGTGAGCAGCGTGGCCGCCGCGCCCATGCCGAGCGCGGCGCGCGCACCGAAGTGCGCCGCCACCAGGCCCGTGAGCGGCGCCCCGATGGGCGTGGAGCCGAGGAACACGATCGCCCAGAGCGCCATGACGCGGCCGCGCATCTGGCTGGTCGAGTGCAGCTGCAGCAGCGAGTTGGCGAGCGCGATGAAGGCGACGCTGGCCGCTCCCATCGGCACCAGCAGGATGATGGCCGACTCGAGCGTCGGAGCGAGCGCGACGCCGAACGCGAGCACGCCGAAGGCGAACGTCACGAGCACGAGCAGCTTGTAGCGGGGCATGCGCCGCGAGGCGACGGCCAGCGCCCCGGCGAGCGCGCCCACGCCCATCGCCGTCGTCAGGGCGCCGTAGGTGCCGCCGCCGCGGTGGTACACGTCGCTGGCGAACAGCGGCAGGAGGACGTTGAAGTTGTAGGCCAGCGTCCCGATCACGGCCATCATCAGCAGCGGGACGCGCAGCTCCCACTTGCTCCAGGCGTAGCGCAGTCCGGCGCGCACCTGGCCGCGGCCGGCGAGCACGCGCTTGGCGCGCTGGAGCTCCGCCGGCCGCATCAGGAGCAGCGCGACGAGGACGGCGACGAACGACGCCGCGTTGATCGCGAACGTCCAGGTGAGGCCGGCGGTGGCGATGAGGACGCCGGCCACGGCCGGTCCGACGATCCGCGACGCGTTGACGATGACGCTGTTCAGGCCGACGGCGTTGGCGAGATCGTCCGCTCCCACCATCTCGATGGCGAAGCTCTGCCGCGACGGGTTGTCGAACACGTTGATGAGGCCCATGGCCAGGGCGAGCGACCAGACCATCCACAGCTGGACGACACCGGTCGCCACCACGAGCCACATCACCAGGGCCTGCGCCATGAAGAACGTCTGGGTGGCGATGAGGACGCGGCGTTTGTCGAAGCGGTCGGCGATCACACCGCCGTAGGCGCCGAGCAGGAGGACCGGCAGGAACTGGAAGGCGGCGGTGAGCCCGAGATAGAACGCGTTGTGAGTCAGGGAGTAGACGAGCCAGCCCTGGCCGACGGCCTGCATCCACGTCCCGCAGAGCGAGATCGTCTGGCCGGTGAACCACAGGCGGTAGTTGCGCACGCGCAGCGAGCGGAACGTGCGGCGGGTGGCGCTGCCGACCCGGCGGACCGGGTGTCTCCCGGCGGGGCTGCTCATCGGTCGCCTTCGAGCAGCCGTTCGAGGATGGGCAGCGCGTCGCGAACGGCGGCGAGGTCGGCTGGTCCGAGTGTGTCGAGCCGCTGCGCGAGATAGGCCGCCTTGCGCCTGCGGCTGCGCTGCAGCAGGCCGGCGCCCTCGGGCGTGATGCCGACGCGGCTGACCCGGCGGTCGGCCGCGTCGATGGTGCGCGTGACGAGGCCGGCGCGCCCGAGCTTGGCGACCACGCGCGTGATGCTCGGCGGCGTCACGCGCTCGAGCTCGGCCAGCCGGCCGAGCGTGAGCGGCCCGTGGCGTTCGATGCTCACCAGCGCGGCGACGAGGGTCGGGCTGAGCTCGTCGCCGGCCTCGGCGCGCAGGCGCCGGTGCAGGCGCATGACGACGATGCGCAGCCGCGCCGCGACTTCGGAGGTGGGGAGCGGCGGAGCGCCTTCGGCGCCGCCGCCCTTTCTGTCGTGTGCCGGGCCCACGGAAAGTAGTTTACCACGCTAATTAGCCACGCAAAACAATCCGAGGACCGGCGGGCACGGCGCCGCACCGGCGCGCGTCGGCGCCGCCGAGCGCGCGCCGGAGCGCGCCGCCCGGGTCGCTCTCGCTACTGCGCGCCGAAGCGGCGCACCCAGGCGGCGAACGCGGCCATCTGCGCCGCCACCACCTCGCGCGCCTTCTCGTCCACGAGGCCACGTTCGTCGAACGACTCCCGGGCGAACGTGATCATCACCTCGGGCTTGAGCAGCGCGTGCGCCTCCAGGGACTCGAGCGTGGCGCGCAGGCCGTGCTGCATGCGCACCGTGCCGAGGCGGCCGGTGGACGCGCCCATGATCGCCGCCGGCTTGCCCTTGAACGGCTGGTCCGGCGCCCGCGAGGCCCAGTCGATGGCGTTCTGCAACACGCCGGGGACCGCGTGGTTGTACTCGGGCGAGACGATGAGCAGGCCGTCCGCGGCGGCGATGGCGGCGCGAAGCTTCCTTGCCGGCGCCGGGTAGTCCTGCTCCAGCCGCAGGTCGTCGTCGTAGAGCGGCAGGGAGCGGAGGTCGGCCTCCGCGAAGACCATGCCCGCGGGCGCGAGCGAGACGGCGGCGTCGTAGAGCATGCGGTTGTAGGAGCCGCGGCGGAGGCTGCCCACCAGAGCGAGGATGTGCAGGGTGTCGTCGGCCTGGCTCGTCATCTCACGGCCCTTTCTCGTGGGTGGGTGGCTGGTCGCGGCGGACGGAGCCGCGGCGGCGAGCAGCCGCCGCACGGCGGCGGCGGACTCCGCGGCCAGCGCCGCTTTCGCGAGGCGGCCGGCGGCGCGCGTGTCGGTGGCCCGCACGGCCTGTTTGGCCGCCGGGATCAGGGCGTGACTCATCGAGAGCTCGCGCGCTCCGAGCCCGACGAGCAGCGGCACGGCAAGACGATCGCCGGCGACCTCGCCGCACACGGCGACCGGGCGGCCGGCCGCGGCGGCCGCGGCGGCGGCGCGCTCGATCAACCGCAGCACGGCGGGGTGCAGCGGGTCCGCGAGCGCGGCCACGTCGCTGTTGCCGCGCTCGGCGGCCATCGCGTACTGGGTGAGGTCGTTGGTCCCCACCGAGAAGAAGTCCACGAGTGGAGCGAGGTGCTCCGCGACCAGTGCGGCCGACGGCACCTCCAGCATGATCCCGAGTTCGAGGCGCGCGGGGACGGCTGCGCCACGCGCCTCGAGGGCCGCGCGCGCCTCCTCCAGGAGCTCGCGCGCGCGCCGCACTTCGTCCACCGTGCTCACCATCGGGAGCATGACGCGCAGCGGTCGCGTGGCGGCGACCCTGAGGAGCGCGCGGAACTGGCAGCGCAGCTGGTCGGGGTGCAGCAGCCCGAGGCGCAGGCCGCGGACGCCGAGGAACGGGTTCGCCTCCGCCGCCAGCGGAAGGTAGGGAAGTGGCTTGTCGGCGCCGGCGTCGAGCGTGCGGATCGTGAGCGGGCGGCCGCCGAGGGCGGCGGCGACGGCCTCGTAGGCCGCCGCCTGCTCGTCTTCGCCCGGCATGGCGGCGGCGCCGAGGAACAGGAACTCCGTGCGCAGCAGCCCGACGCCGTCCGCGCCGGCGGCGACCGCCTCCGGCACGTCCCGCGGCCCGGCGATGTTGGCCTCCACGCGCACGGACACGCCGTCGAGGGTGACGGCGGCGGCCGCGGCCGCCGCGCGCGCGCCGGCGGCGGCGCGCGCGAGCGCGCCTCGCCGCCGCTCGATCGCGGCCAGCGTCTCCGCCGCCGGCGCGACCGTCACGGTCCCGGCGTCGCCGTCGAGCGCCAACGGCGTGCCGTCCGGGACGGCGAGCAGGCTCGCGCCCGCGCCGACGACGGCCGGCAGGCCGAGCGCGCGGGCAAGGATCACCGCGTGCGACGTCGGCCCGCCGAACGCGCAGGCGATGCCGGCGACGGTCGAGGGATCGAGGCCGGCGACGTCGGCCGGCGTGAGGTCCCCGGCGACGACGATGCCGGGAGCTGCGCCGGCGTGGGCCTCCGGGGTGGTCCCGGGCGCCGCGCCGGTCAGGTGGGCGAGCACCTGGTCGCCCACGGCGCGCAGGTCGGCGGCGCGGGCGCGCTGGTACGCGTCCTCCAGCCTGTCCCAGCCGGCCGCCGCCGCGGTCACCGCGTCCGCCCAGGCGCGCGCCGCCGGTTCGTGGCAGGAGAAGACGCCGTCGTGCGCCGGCCCGAGGAGGGCCTCGTCCTCGAGGAACAGCAGGTGGGCGCCGAAGATGGCCGCGTCGCCGGCGCCCGCGCGGCCGGCGATCGACGTCTGCGCCTCGCGGACGTCGGCGGCGGTCGCGGACAGGGCCCGCTCCAGCGCCGCCCACTCGGCGGCGGGGTCGGCCGCCGGGCCGGTCGGCGAGCGCCTGAGCGGCGGGGCGCACCAGCCGCGCCGGTCCCGCGGCCACCCCCGGCGCGGCGGGCAGCCCGGTGAGCACCGCGCCGGCCGGCGGGGCGGGCTCGGCCGCGGGGGCGCTCGGCGCCCGACTCCGCCGCAGCCGCGCTCGCGGCCGGCACGGCCTCCCCTGAGACCTCGCCGAGCTCGCCGAACCCTTCTTCGGCGAGGCGGCGGACGGCGTCCAGCGCCTCCGCCGCCTGCGCTCCCGACGCCGTCAGCGCGAGCTCGTCGCCCTGCCGGGCGCCCAGCGTCGCGACGCCGCTGAGGCTGCGCGCGCTCACCGGGCCGCGGCCGTTGGTCACATCGGCGACCTCGACCCGGGCGTCGAAGCCGGCGGCGGTCCGCACCAGGAGCGCCGCCGGTCGCGCGTGGAGGCCCAGTGGGTTGAGCACGGTGATGGTGAGCGTCCGGCTGGGTCGGCCGGGCTCGCCCGACTCTTCTGGCCTGCCCGACTCGGGCTGCCGACTCGCCCGGTCCGCCCGCCGACCGTCCGCCGGATCACGGCGGCGCGCCCGTCGGGGGCGCTTCGGCCGCACTACCCTCGTCGAGGTGGGACTCCTTTGGCGGTCAGGCCTTCGCGGGCGGCCGCGGCCACCGCTTCCAGGGGGTCGCCCAGCCCGGCGGCCACCGCCGCCGCGACCGCGCCCTCGACCAGGGGCGCGGCGGTCAGCAGCACCCTCGTGCGCCGCTCTTCGCCCAGCAGGTCGAGGGCCAGCTCCGCGGAGAGGACGGCGCTGCCCAGGTCCATCAGGACCAGGACGCCGTCCTCGGACCACACGTCCTCGATCGCGCCGAGCACTCTGACGGCGTCGGTGCCCAGAGCGCCGCCGGGCTCGTCCAGCCCGCCGGCGGCGAGGATCCGCACCTCCGGCCCGGCCATCTGGCCGGCGAGCTCCACGACGCCCTCTGCGAGCCTGGAGCTGTGGCTGACGACGACGAGGCCGACCACGCGCCCGTCAGCCGCCCTCGCCGGAGTCCGTCGCGGCGCCGGAGGCGCCGAACGTCCTCGCGGCGGTCTCCAGCAGCAGCCACGACGACGTCGCGCCCGGGTCCTGGTGCCCGGCGCTGCGCTCGCCCAGGTAGCTGGCGCGGCCCTTGCGCGCGACCAGCGGCGTCGTCCGCCGCATGCCCTCGGCCGCGGCGTCCGCCGCGGCCCGGCACGCGGCCGGCAGGGTCGCGCCCGAGCCGGCCGCCGTGCGCAGCGCCTCCGCCGCGGGCAGGAGCGCGTCGACCATCGTCTTGTCGCCTGCCTCCGCCTTGCCGCGCATCTGCACTCCGGCGACCCCTGCGCTGACGACGCCGGCCCACTCGGCCGCGGTCAGCGTCGTCCGCTGCGCGGCCGCCTTGCCCATCTCCAGGAGCAGCGTCCCGTACAGAGGGCCCGGCCGCGCCGCCGACCGTGGAGACCAGCGTCATCCCGGCGCTCTTGAGCAGAGGCCCGAGCGGGCTGTCGCCGGCCGGCCCCTCCGCGTCCGCAGGCAGCTTGGCCGCCACCGCCTGCATGCCGCGGTCCATGTTGGCGCCGTGGTCGGCGTCGCCGATGGCGGCGTCGAGGTCGGTCAGCTCGTCGCGCCGCATCGCGACCTCCGCGGCGAAGGCCCGCAGCCAGGCGATGACTCCCGTCGCGTCGACGCTGCGGCCGTGGCGCTCACGCGCCCCACCGCAGGCCGGGCGTGTCGACCGGGGCGTCCCACAGCCGGACCAGCTCGTCGTCGAGCCGCAGCAGGGTGATCGAGCAGCCGGCCATGTCGAGCGCGGTCATGTAGGAGCCGACGAGGTTGCGCGCGATCGCGATGCCGCGCTCCCCGAGGAACCGGTGCAGCTCGTTGTAGACGATGTACAGCTCCATGAGCGGCGTGCCGCCCATGCCGTTGACAAAGGCGAGCACCCGGTCGCCGCTCGCGAACGGCAGGTCCTCGACGACGGCGCCGGCGAGCGTCTCGACGATCTCGCGCGCCGTGGCCAGCGGCCGCCTCTCGCGCCCCGGCTCGCCGTGGATGCCCACGCCGACCTCCATGTCGCTCGGCGCCGAGGTCGAACGTCGGCTTGCCGGCCATGGGTGTGGTGCACGAGGTGAGCGCCACGCCCATGCTGCGGCTGCGCTCGTTGACGGTGCGGCAGAGGCCGGCCACCTCTGCGAGCGGCCGGCCCGCCTCGAGCAGCCGCGCCGCAGATCTTCTCGGCGAGCACGGTGGCGCCGACGCCGCGGCGCCCGGCCGTGTACAGGCTGTCCTTGACGGCGACGTCGTCGTCGATGACGACCTGCTCCACGGTGAGTCCCTCGTCGCGCGCCAGGTCGGCGGCCATCTCGAAGTTCATCACGTCGCCGGTGTAGTTCTTGACGATGTGGAGGGCGCCGGCGCCGCCGTCGACGGCCTGCGTCGCGGCGAGCATCTGGTCCGGCGTCGGGGAGGTGAAGACCTCGCCCGGGCAGGCGGCGTCGAGCATGCCCGGGCCGACGAACCCGCCGTGCATCGGCTCGTGCCCCGAGCCGCCGCCGGAGACGATCGCCACCTTGCCGGCGACGGGCGCGTCGGCGCGCGCGATCCAGTGCGGGTCGGTGTGGACGACGAGGCGGCCGGCGTGCGCCAGGGCGATGCCGGCGAGTTCCTCCCTGACGACGTCCTCCGGCCGGTTGATGAGCTTCTTCATCGTTCCCCTCCAGCTGCGGCCGCCGGGTCCTGCCGGCGGCGTCATGGTCACGCGACCATCGTTCGTCGCCCGGCGGCCGCCGTCAAGGGTGACGGCCGCCGGGTGCGCCGTGCTCACGGGCATCGTACTGGCGTCGGCGTGCGGGTGGCATAGACTCGCTGCGAGCGCCGCGCGAGGAGAGGCGCAGAGACGCCGACTGGAGGTGCCGTCCATGCCCCGCACCGCGAAGCCCTACCGACTGGTCCCCGCCGAGGTGCCGCCGCAGGCCGGGAGGCGCGCCGGCATCTACGCCGAGATCGTCGCCGACTTCGTCGCGTCAGGTGTCGAGTCGGCGCTCGTCGAGCTGCCGGGACGCAAGGCGAACTCGCTCAACGTCGGTCTGCGGAAGGCCGCCTCCACCTCTGGCGCGGCCGTCAAGGTCATCGTGCGCGGCGGACAGGTCTACCTGAAGAAGCGCTGAGGCAGGCGCACCCGCCCGACCGCCGCGCGTCAGTCCCCGCACGCGCGGCGGGCGACCCGCCGCCGCTCCACAGAAGCGGCGGGCCGCCCGTGCGATGGTCTCATCCTCGAACATCCGGCCTTCCTCGGCGATGGGACGTGTGTCTACTGCGACCAGGTACGTTTGCCTAGACGGGCTGAGGCAGCAGGCGGCGATCCGGGGCGCGCCGGTCGAGCCGCGTGCCGGGTACACTCGGTCCATGACCGCCACGTCCCCCGCGCCCGGCCCCAGCCTCCTGCGCCGCACGTTCCGCTCCCTGCGCGTGTACAACTACCGGCTCTACTTCTTCAGCCAGGTCGTCTCCATGAGCGGCACCTGGATGCAGTCCGTCGCGCAGAACTGGCTGGTCCTGAGCATCACCAGCAGCGCCCTGGACCTCGGGATCACGGTCGGGCTGCAGTTCGGGCCGGTCCTGATCTTCGGCGCCTGGGGCGGCACGCTGGCCGACCGGGTCGACAAGCGCAAGCTCCTGATCCTCACGCAGGTGGCCGCCGCCGTCCTGGCGGCCGTGCTCGGCGTCCTCGCCGCCACCGGCGTCGTCACCGTGTGGATGATCTGGGTGCTCGCGGGGCTGACCGGGACGGCGACCGCGCTGGGCATCCCCGCCCTGCAGAGCTTCCTCTACGAGATGGTCGGGCCCGACGACCTCGCCAACGCCGTCGGCCTCAACTCCGTCGTGATCAACACGTCGCGCATCATCGGTCCCGCTGATCGGCGCGGTGCTCATCGTGAGCTTCGGCGTGGCGCCGTGCTTCTTCTTCAACGCCGCGTCGTTCCTCGCGGTGATCGCCGCCCTGCTGCTCATGCGCGCCGGCGAGCTGCATCGGGGCAAACCGGTCGCGCGCGAACCCGGGCAGGTGCGCGCCGGCCTCAAGTACGCGTGGCGCACGCCGGAACTGCGCATCCCGCTGCTCATGCTGGCCGTCATCAGCACGCTGGCCTACAACTACTCGGTGGTGCTGCCCCTGCTGACCAAGAGCGTGTTCGGCCGCGGTGGCGGCTCCTACGGGACCCTGTCCTCGGCCATGGGCATCGGGGCGCTCGCCGGCGCCCTGCTCATGGCGAGCAGGGCGCGACCCTCCCGCCGCCTGCTGGTCGGCGCGGCCTTCGCCTTCGGCGCGGCCACCATCGCGCTGGCGCTCGCCCCCGGCTACTACGCCGGGCTCGCGCTCATGGTCCTCATCGGCGGGACGGGCGTGCTGTTCATCAGCACGACGAACGCCCTGCTCCAGCTGAACGCGACGGACGCCATGCGCGGCCGCGTGATGGCTCTCTGGTCGATCGTCTTCCTGGGCAGCACGCCCATCGGCGGGCCCATCACCGGCCTGCTCGTGCGCGGCCTCAGCGTGCGCTGGGCCATCGGCATCGGCGGCCTGGCCGTGCTGGCCACGGCCACGGGCGCCCTGCTGGCGCTCCGGCACCGGAGGCTCGTCGAGGACGGCAGCTGCGAGGCGCCGGTCTGCCTGCCGGACGGTCCGGCGCCGGGTGACGCTCTCGGAGAAGCGGTCGAGGTCGGCGCCCGCGCCGCAGGCGCTTCGCGCGGCGCCTGACGCGGCGCGCCGAAGTCCGGGCGGCCCGGCCCGGTCCTCAAGTCGGCTGCCGCGTTGCCGATGTAGGTTACGGGGCCGCGCGACCGGCGTGGCCCCGCCGTGAGGCGACCAGCGAAAGGAGGACGGTGCTTCTTCAGGGGAACCTGCAGGAGTTCAGTCTGCCCAACATCTTCCAGCTCGTGAAGATGAGCGCCAAGAGCGGCTCGCTGACCATCCGCCGGGACGGCGAGTCGGGCAAGATCTTCTTCCGTAACGGGATGATCTCGTACGCCTACTCCTCACCGCAGCTGCTGCCCCTCGGCGAGCGGCTCGTCAAGGCCGGAGCGATCAGCCCCGCGGAGCTCAAGCAGGCTCTCGCCGCGCAGAAGAAGGCGCCGGAGGGCGCCCGGCTGGGCGGCATCCTCCTCAAGCAGGGAAGCCTCGACCGCGGCACCCTCGAGCAGGCGGTGCGTGAGCAGATCCAGGACACCACCTTCAACTTCTTCAGCTGGAACGACGGCGAGTTCGAGTTCGGCGCCGACGACAGCCCCCCCGAGGAGGACATCCTCGTCGAGATGAGCGTCGAGACGGTCATCATGGAGGGCTGCCGTCGCATCGACGAGTGGGCGCTCATCTTCGAGCAGCTCGGCTCGCTGGAGCGCGTCGCGCACCTTGCCTACGGCGACCACGTGGACGACGAGGGCAGGCTCACGCTGACGGCGGAGGAGTGGCGCGTCGTGGTCCACATCGACGGGCGCGCCGACATCAACACGATCCTGCGCGACTGCGGCCTGGACCGGTTCCACGGCGCCAAGGTCATCTACAGCCTGTTCTCGAGCGGTCTCATCAACGTGACCGAGCCGGTGATCGAGAGCATCGGCAAGGGCCCGAGCGTCGCCGTGCGCGGGCCCATCGACATCTACAACGAGGTGTTCCTCAACACGCTGACCGACTCCAACGTCGTCAAGCAGCTGCGCGTGGAGCTGATCGACGAGAAGGAGGTCGAGATACCGGTCGTGGCCGGCCAGCTCCTGGCCAACGGCAACGGCAACGGCAGCGGCGGGGAAGAGGTCGAAGGAGGGGCGCCGGCCGAGGACATCCTCGTCTTCACGGCCGCGTCCACCTGCCCCGAGCAGGCCTGGCGGCGGCTCGCCGGCGAGAGCTCGGCCTGGGTCGTGCTGGCCAACGCCAACGACGTGGACAGCCTGCGCTCCACCCAGGCGGACCTCGAGTTCATGAAGGCGCTCGGCAAGGTCCCCTTCGTGGTGGCCACCTACATGTCCATGGCCGGCGAGGAGATGACGGTCAAGCAGATCACCAAGGCGCTCGGCCTCGACGCCAAGACGCCGGTGCTGGCCTGCCACCTGCGCGACCGCGAGTCGGTCGCGAGCGTGGTCAGGGCGGCGCTGGAGCAGGCGGCGGCGAGCCGCCGCGCCTGAGGCGCCGCCCGCGCCGCGCCGCCGGACCGCGGTCCCGCCGGGCGCCGCCTCGCTCGGCCCCTGCCCAACGCCGCTCCCCGCTTGTCTTCGCCGCGCCCCGGCGCGAAGATTGACGGTCGTAGGCGGGCCGCGCCCGGGCCCGCGCGAAGAAAGGACACCACCGCATGTACTACCCCAGCTACCGCATGAGGCGCCTCCGCCGCACCCCCGCGATCCGGGACCTCGTGCGCGAGACGAGGCTCCAGATCGACGACCTCGTCTACCCGCTGTTCGTCATCGCCGGCGAGAACATCAAGAACCCCATCTCGTCGATGCCGGGCTGCTACCAGCTCTCCATCGGCAACGTGCTCCCCGAGGTGCGCGAGATCGTCCAGCTCGGCATCAAGGCGATCCTGCTGTTCGGCATCCCCGCGCACAAGGACCCGGCCGCCACCGGCGCCTACGACCATGAGGGCATCGTGCAGATGGCCATCCGCGCCATCAAGGACGAGTTCCCGGAGCTCGTGATCATCACCGACGTCTGCCTGTGCGAGTACACCGACCACGGCCATTGCGGCGTGGTCCAGGAGGGCGAGGTGCTCAACGACGTCACCCTCGAACTGCTCTCGAAGATGGCGGTCACCCACGCCGAGAGCGGCGCCGACATCGTCGCCCCGAGCGACATGATGGACGGCCGCGTCGCCGCCATCCGCAACGCGCTCGACGACGACGGCTTCACCGACACCATCCTCCTGTCGTACTCGAGCAAGTTCGCCTCGGCGTTCTACGGCCCGTTCCGCGAGGCCGCCGAATCCGCTCCGGCGTTCGGCGACCGCAAGACCTACCAGATGGACCCGGCCAACGGGGAAGAGGCCGTGCGCGAGGCGCTGCTCGACATCGAGGAGGGCGCCGACATGATCATGGTGAAGCCGGCGATCCCGTTCCTCGACGTCATCCACGCCGTCAAGCAGGAGACCAAGTTCCCGCTCGCCGCCTACAACGTGAGCGGCGAGTACGCGATGATCAAGGCCGCGGCGGCCAACGGCTGGCTCGACGAGCAGCGCGCCGTGCTCGAGGCCATCACCGGCATCAAGCGCGCCGGCGCCGACCTCATCATCACCTATCACGCGAAGGACCTCGCCACCTGGCTCGGATAAGGACGAGGCCGGGGGATCGAGCGGTGGGCCGCAGGCGCACCGCTCGATCCCCCGGCCGGGCGGCGCCACGGCACAGCCCGGCACAACGGCGTCACGCAGTGGCCCCCGGACGACTCCCGATGTAGGGTGACATTCCGCTCCGCACCGGGGCGGCTGCAGGAGAGGGTCGGGCGGCGCACCCATCTGCGCGTTGCGCCGCCCGCCCGTCTCTGGCACACTGGACTCGGTTTGCACCATCCTCACGCTGAAAACCCCCAGGGAATGAACGCGCGGCCCGGCGACGCCGGGGACGGCGTCGCGCCTCCGCGCGTCATCGCCTGGGAGGTCACGCGCAGCTGCAATCTGGCCTGCGTCCACTGCCGGGCATCGGCGGTCCACGGTCCGTATGAGGGCGAGCTCAGCACCGCCGAGGCCTTCACGCTGGTCGACCAGATCGCCTCGTTCGCGAATCCGATCCTCATCCTCACCGGCGGCGACCCGCTCATGCGCGCGGACATCTTCGACATCGCCGAGTACGCCATCGGCAAGGGTCTGCGCACCGTGATGTCGCCGAACGGCACGCTCGTCACCCCCGAAGTGGCCCAGCGCATGCACGATGTCGGCATCGCCCGCGTCAGCATCTCGATCGACTTCCCCACCGCCGCGGAGCACGACGAGTTCCGCGGCGTCCCCGGCGCCTTCGACGGCGCGGTCCGCGGCATCGAGAACTGCCTTGCCGCGGGGGTCGAGGTGCAGATCAACTCGACGATCACCAAGCTCAACGCCCATTACCTGCCGGCGCTGCTGCAACTCGCCGACGACCTCGGCGCCGTCTCGTTCCACCCGTTCATGCTGGTCCCCACGGGCCGCGGCAAGGAGCTGGAGGCGCAGGAACTGCCGCCGGACGAGTACGAGAAGGCGCTCGAGTGGATGTACGACGCGCAGCAGGAGAGCGACCTGTTCATGAAGCCCACGGACGTGCCGCACTACTGGCGCGTCATGCGGCAGCGCGCCAAGGCGCAGGGCCGCAAGCTCGAGGTGCACCCGCACAGCCACGGCGGCATGAACACGCTCAGCCGCGGCTGCCTGGCCGGCATCGGCTTCTGCTTCATCAGCCACATCGGCGAGGTGCAGGGCTGCGGCTACTTCGACAAGGTCGCCGGCGACGTGCGCAAGCAGACGTTCCCCGAGGTGTGGCGTGACTCGCCGCTCTTCAACGAACTGCGCGACTTCGACGGCCTCAAGGGCAAGTGCGGCGCCTGCGAGTTCAAGAAGGTCTGCGGCGGCTGCCGCGCGCGTGCCTACGAGGCGACCGGCGACTACATGGCGGAGGAGCCCTACTGCGCCTACGTGCCCAAGGGCTGGTGCATCCCGAGCCGCGGGCGTCTGAGCTCCTTCTCGCGCTTCACTCCGCGCCGACGCCTCGGCAGCCTCGACTCTCACCCTCGAGTCGAGGCTTAGACTTCCTCCTCAGCGGGCGAAGTGCTTCTCCAGCAGGACCGAAGCCTCGGTGAGACCCGCGTCCGCGTAGAGCCTCTGCGCCGTCTCGTTCTCCGCGCCGGTGCTCACGGAAGCCTCGGCGCAGCCGGCGTCCTCGAACACGCGCAGCGCCGCCTCCACGAGCCGGCGGCCGATGCCTTCACCGCGCCGGGCGGCGGTCACGATCAGCAGTTCGATGAGGCCGGAGTCGGCGGCGTGGAAGAGGCCGGGCACGATCGCGTAGCTCAGCAGCCCGACGGCGTCGCCGCCGTCCTCGGCGAGCAGGGCGCCGCTGACCGGCGAGGCGAGGAAGTGCCGCACGTAGATGCTCATCGACGGCGGAGGCGTCGCCCTCTTCCTCGGCCATCTCCCTGACGAGGCGGACGATCGCCGCCTCGTCGCCGGGGCCGGCGTGGCGGATGGTCACGGGCATGGCGGGCTCCTCGGGCGGGGTCTCTTCTGCCCTGCCGTTCGGCGCGCTCCGCGCCATGCCTGCTTTCCCCGGGATTCCGGGTACGTTGTGTACTGAGGCACATGGTGCGCGGCGGCGCGTAGTATAGTGCCACCTTTGCAGTCGCTCCAACACTCGCAGGGAGGACCCGAGTGAACACCGAGACGTCCGCACGCCTCTTCGAGGAGGCGCTCCACTACATCCCCGGCGGCGTGAACTCGCCCGTACGGGCGATGAAGGGTGTCGGCATGCCGCACCCGCTGTTCATCTCGCGCGCGGAGCGCTCCCACATCTGGGACGCCGACGGCAACGAGTTCGTCGACTTCGTCTCGTCGTGGGGCCCCATGATCCTCGGCTGGGGACACCCCAACGTCGTGGGCCGGATCAAGGAGCAGGTCGACCTCGGCACCAGCTACGGCGCGCCCACCGAGCTCGAGGTCGAGCTGGCGCGCCTCGTGTGCGAGGCCGTCCCGTCGGTCGAACTCGTGCGCATGGTCAACTCGGGCACCGAGGCGACGATGAGCGCCGTGCGCGTCGCCCGCGGGTTCACCGGCCGCGAGAAGATCGTCAAGTTCATCGGCTGCTACCACGGCCACTCGGACGGCTTCCTGGCCGCCGCGGGCAGCGGCGTGCTCACGCTCGCGCTGCCCGACAGTCCCGGCGTGACCAAGGGGACCACGGCGGACACGCTGCTGGTCGAGTACAACGACGTCGCCTCGCTCACCGAACTGTTCGAGGAGCACGGCGAGGAGATCGCCGCGCTCATCGTCGAGCCGGTGGCCGGCAACATGGGCGTCGTCCCGCCGCAGCCGGGCTTCCTCGAGGCCTGCCGCGAGCTGTGCACGAAGTACGGCGCCGTACTCATCTTCGACGAGGTCATCACCGGTTTCCGCGTCGCCTGGGGCGGCGCGCAGGAGCGCTTCGGCGTCATGCCCGACCTCACGACGCTCGGCAAGATCATCGGCGGCGGCCTCCCCGTGGGCGCGTTCGGCGGTCGCCGCGACATCATGGAGACGGTGGCGCCGCTCGGCTCGACCTACCAGGCCGGTACGCTCTCCGGAAACCCGCTCGCGATGGCCGCGGGCGCGGCCACCCTGCGGGTCCTCTCCGAGCCCAACACGTACGAGCGCCTCGAGGCCAGCGGCGCCCGCGTCGAGGAGAGCCTGCGCGCGGCAGCCGCCGCGGCCGGTCGCGCGGTCACCATCAACCGGGTCGGTCCGATGCTCACGATGTTCTTCTGCGAGGGTCCGGTGCACAGCTTCGCCGACGCCAAGGCGGCCGATACCGCCGCCTACGCCGCGTACTGGCGGCACATGCTCGAGGCCGGCGTCTACCTCGCGCCGTCGCAGTTCGAGGCGGCGATGATCTCGCTGGCGCTCACCGAGTCGGACCTCGACAAGGCTGCATCCGCCGCCAGTGGCTGGTTCGCCGGAGCGGGGGCCTGACGTGCGCGGCGTAGACAAGAACGACGTCCCGAGCGTCACCGTCCCGCGGCTCGCGCTGTACCTGCGCAAGCTTCGCGAGCTCCGGGCGCGCGGCGTCGACCGCGTCTCGTCCAAGGACCTCGCGGAGATGATCGACCTCAACGCGGCGCAGATCCGCAAGGACTTCTCGTACTTCGGGGAGTTCGGCACGCGCGGCGTGGGCTACGAGGTGCCCGTGCTCGTGGACGAGATCACCCGTTGCCTGGGCCTCGACCACACGTGGAACGTGATCATCGTCGGCGCCGGCCTGCTCGGCACCGCGCTGGCGCGCTACCGCGGGTTCGGGGAACAGGGCTTCCGCCTCGTCGGCATGTTCGACAGCTCCGCCACGGTGATCGGCGCCCGCTTCGGGTCCGGGGACGACGACCGCGTGCGCGGCATCCACGAGCTGGACGAGTTCTGCCGCAAGGAGAGGGTGGACATCGCCATGATCACCGTGCCGGCCGGCGAGGCCGAGAACACGGTGCAGCGGCTGGGAGCGGCCGGCGTCAAGGCCATCCTCAACTTCGCCCCGGTCAAGGTGCACACGCCCGAGGGCGTGCTGGTCCGCCAGGTCGACCTGTCGAGCGAGCTCATGTCGTTGTCGTTCTACCTGGACAAGGAACAGGACTGATGCTCGTAGAGTCACGGAGAACACGGAGCGCTAGTGAGCGGCCGCCGGGTCCGAAGGGCCTCCGGCGGACGGACTAGGCATGGACCTCGCCGCCGGCGTGGCCGCGGCGCTCACGGCCGCCGGAGAGCCCTTCGGCCCGGCCCCGGCCGCGGCGCCGGAGCCTCGCTGGGGTGCGCTGTACACCGAGCTCGACGCCGGCGCCGACGAGGCGTTCGCCACCGATATCGAGCTCATCTACGAGGGCTACCTGCTGCACTACCGCGAGAGCCGCGCCCTGGCGCTCGCGGCGGAGGATCTGGAGACCCGGCTGCTCGCCGGGGACTGCTTCTACGCGCGCGGCCTGCGGGGCATCGCCGCGCGCGGGGACGCCGACGCCGTCGGGCTGCTCGCCCGCCTCATGGCGGCCTGCTCGTACCTGCGCAGCGCCGGCGCGCCGTTCTCCGCCGACGACGCCCTGTGGGCGTACACGACGGCGGGGCTCGTCGCCCAGCACGCCGGCGCCGCTCCGGCCTCGGTGAGTGCGCTCTTCGACGTCGTCGAGGCCGGCTTTCGCGCGTCGCCGCCGGCGGATGTGCCCGCGGCCGTGCGCGAGGCGGCGGCGCGACTCACCCTGACCGACCCCGCGCCGCTGCTGCGCGAACTCGACGACGACACCGGGAGGTGACCGTGGACCTGCGTGCCTTCATCAGTCTGCTGGAACGCGAGGGCGAGCTGGCCCGCGTGCGTCCCCAGGTGGACCCGTACCTCGAGATGGCGGAGATCGCCGACCGCGCCAGCAAGGCGCACGGGCCGGCGGTCCTGTTCGAGCAGCCGAAGCGACCGGCAGGGCAGCCCGCCGTGCCGGTCCTCATGAACCAGCTGGGTTCGTATCGCCGGCTCGAGCTCGCCCTGGGGGCTCCGCTGGACGACATCGCCAAGCGCATCGGCGGCCTGCTCGAACTCCAGGTGCCGAGCGGCCTCGTCGGCAAGGTCAAGGCGCTCGGCCAGCTCAAGGAGCTCGCCTCCTACGGGCCCAAGTACGGCAAGAAGGCGCTCTTTCGCGAGGTCGTCGTCGACCCGCCGGACCTGACGCGCCTGCCGGTGCTCACCACGTGGCCCGGCGACGGCGGGCCCTTCATCACGCTGCCCATCGTCGTCACCAAGGACCAGCAGGGCCGCCAGAACGCCGGCATGTACCGCCTCCAGGTCTTCGACGGCCAGACCACCGGCATGCACATCCACATCCACCACGACGGCGCCGCGAACTTCCGCGAGGCCGGCGACCGCATGGAAGTCGCCGTCGCCCTCGGCACCGACCCGGCGGTCACGTACGCGGCCACCGCGCCGCTCCCGCCGGGCATCAGCGAGTTCATGTTCGCCGGCTTCCTGCGCGGCGAACCCGTCGAGATGGCGCAGTGCGCCACCGTCGACCTGCGGTGCCGGCCGACGCCGAGATCGTCCTCGAGGGCTACGTCGAGAAGGGCGAGACGCGGCTCGAGGGGCCGTTCGGCGACCACACCGGCTACTACTCGCTGGCGGACCAGTACCCGGTGTTCCACCTCACGGCCATGAGCCATCGCCGCGACCCGATCTACCCGGCCACCATCGTCGGCAAGCCGCCGATGGAGGACGCCTACCTCGGCAAGGCCACCGAGCGCCTCTTCCTGCCGCTGCTGCAGCTCGTCCAGCCCGAGATCGTCGACATGGACCTGCCGATCGAGGGCGTCTTCCACGACTGCGCCATCATCAGCATCCGCAAGGAGTACCCGGGTCACGCACGCAAGATCATGAACGCGGTGTGGGGCATGGGGCAGATGATGTTCACCAAGTTCGTCGTCGTCGTCGACGAGCACGTCGACGTGCACGACTACAGCGAGGTCACCTGGCGCGTGTTCAACAACGTCGACCCCGAGCGCGACACCGTCATCATGCGCGGGCCGCTCGACGTGCTCGACCACTCCAGCCCCTTCGCCCGCTACGGCGCCAAGATGGGCATCGACGCGACCAAGACGTGGCCCGACGAGGGCCACGGCCGCGAGTGGCCGGACGAGCTCGCCATGGACCCGTCCGTCGTCCGCCGCGTGAACGAGCGCTGGAAGGAGTTCGGGCTGCCGTTCGCGTGACCCGCCGGTGGGGTATCGCCCGCGGGTTTTGAGCCGTGTGGCACGCGCAAGTGCAGGATGGTACAATCCCCGCCACTTGGGCGGCCTCGGCGAGGGGCTGAGTCCGTCCGGGCGTTTTGAGGGCAGAGCCACGGGGAGTCACTCTTCTTGAGCGAGCGAGACTATCGCTATCGTCCCGCACCGCGTCCCTGGTATCGCAGGGCGTGGTTCGCGTGGCTGGTCGTCGTCGTCCTCGCGGCGATCGTCATCGGCGTCCTGGTCTACCCTGTCGCGGCCCTGAGCGACCAGTCGTACTGCACCTCGTGCAAGGCCATGAAGCCGGCGCAGAAGACGCTCGCCGAGTCCGCGCACAAGGGCATCGACTGCACCAAGTGCCACATCCCGCCGGGCTTCGTGGCGGCCTCGAAGTGGCGTCTCGGCGAGACCAAGAACGTCTGGGCCGACTACCTCGGCATGCCCATCGCCGCCGAGAAGGAGCACGTCCCCACCAACGCCAACTGCCTGCGAGTGCCATCCGCTCTCGGGCATCCCCAACGAGACCAACGGCGTGCGCATGAATCACGCGGAGCACCTCCAGCTCCGCAACCTGCTCTGCGTCGACTGCCACGACACCGTCTCGCACGTGCTTCCCGGTCAGCAGAAGGGCGTGAGCATGGTCACGTGCGCCATGTGCCACAACGACACGGGCGCGCCCAACGAGTGCGGCTTCTGCCATCCGGTCCCGCCCGCATCCCAGCACGCCCCGGACTTCATGAAGGAGCACGGCAAGGATGCCCTGGTCAACGAGCAGGAGTGCCTGCGCTGTCACCACGACAAGCAGGCGTTCTGCGACAAGTGCCACGACTATCCGCCGCCGTCCCACTACTCCGGGCAGTGGCGCTACACCCACGGCAAGCAGGCGACGTCCGACCCGGCGAACTGCGAGGCCTGCCACGACAAGGCGTACTGCTCGCAGTGCCACCAGGTGAACCACCCCACGGGCTGGATCCAGATCCACGGCGGCATCGCCGCCAAGGGCCCCAAGGCCTGCCTCGTGTGTCATCCGCAGGGCATGTGTGACGCGTGTCACGAACAGAACGGAGTGGTGGTGAAGACCCAGTGAACCTCCGCCGCGCTCGTGACGGTGCTCGTGCTCGCCGGTGTCATGCTGGTCGGCGGTCTCGGCGTGTTCGCGGGCATCGCCGCCGCGTCCTCCAACGCCGCCGGCACCAGCCCCACGGGCACCGGCGGCTCGGCCATGAGCCCGAGCGGCAACGACGAGTGCTATGCGTGCCACGGCCAGAAGCCCGTCGACGGCACCATCACCGTCGACGGCCAGAAGGTGCCGGCGTACATCGACGTCAACGGCGAGCAGAAGAGCATCTACGTCGACCGGCACATCCAGGCCAATTCGCGCCACGGTCAGCTGGCGTGCATCAGCTGCCACATCGGCTTCAACGCCGGCATGCACCCGGAGAGCGTCACCCAGGGCTGGCTGAAGACGGCCAAGATCAGCGCCTGCGGCGACTGCCACGGCGAGGAAGACAAGATGTACCAGCAGTCGTTCCACGGCAACCTGGTGTTCACCCAGGACGCCTCCAAGGCGCCCCTCTGCGCCGACTGCCACGATGCGCACGACATCATCCCGCCGGGCACCGACGAGTTCCGCAGGCAATCCGTGGCCATGTGCGCCAAGTGCCACCCCGACGCCGAGAAGACGTACCTCGACAGCTACCACGGCAAGGCGTTCGTGCTCGGCGACGCGAAGACCGCCGCCTGCTACGACTGCCACGGCGGCCACAAGATCCTGCCGGCCTCCGATCCGGCGAGCACCGTCTCCAAGCAGAACCTCGTCAAGACGTGCGCCAAGTGCCATCCCGGAGCCAACGAGAACTTCGCCGCCTTCAAGGTGCACGTCAATCCGCAGGACCCGCGCTCGTCGTTCGAGGTCTGGTTCTTCTGGATCGCCTACGTCCTGCTGATCGCCGTCGTGTTCAGCTTCGCGTTCGTGCACACGAGCCTGTACATCTACCGCGGCTGGAAGGAAGGCCTGTACTCGCGGGCCCACCACCCCGGGCGGGCCCGCAGGGGCACGACACGCATCGAGTATCGCCGCTTCAACGTGTTCCACCGCTGGATGCACTTCCTGGTCATCATCAGCTTCACGGTGCTCGTGTTCACGGGCATGCCGCTCAAGTACAAGGACACCCACTGGGCGCAGTGGTTCATGGACCTGTTCGGCGGAGTGACTGCGGCCGGCGTCTACCACCGGCTGGCGGCGATCGTCACCGTCACGTACTGGACCGCCGAGATGATCTTCATGATCGCCATGGTGATCCGCCGTCGCGGCAAGAACGTGCGCAGCCCAGGCTCCATCATGTTCACCGGGAAGGACCTGCAGGACATCGTCGGCATGTTCGCCTGGTTCTTCGGCAGAGGTCCCAAGCCGCAGTTCGACCGCTACACCTACTGGGAGAAGTTCGACTACATCTCGCTGGCCATCGGCACCGTCATCATCGGCCTGACCGGCTTCATGATGTGGTTCCCGCTCAGGATCACGGAGTACGTGCCGGGCGTGTTCCTGAACATCGCCCTGGTCATCCACTCCAACGAGGCCCTGCTCGCGATGGGCGTGATCTTCATCTTCGTGCACTTCTTCAGCGCCCACCTGCGGCCTGAGTCGTTCCCCATCGACAAGGTCATCTTCACCGGCTCGCTGCCCGTCGAACACTACCGCGAAGAGCGTCCTCTCGAGTACGCTCGTCGTGTACGCGAGGGCACGCTGGACGAGGTCATCGTGGAGAAGACCATCACCAGGAAGACCATGTTCGCCGATGCGATCTGGTGGACCATCACGCTCGTCATGGGCTTCGCCGCCCTGATGATGACGGCGTTCATCATCTGGTCGGTCTTTGACTGAGCACGCGACAGCCGCCGCCGGCAAGACGCCGGCTCCCGCCCAGCACGGCCCTGCCCCGCTCGGGTCGAAGCAGGCGCATCGCGAGGCCACCGAGCGCGACAAGCGCACCCGGCGCTTCCTCCTGAGGTTGTCGCTGATCAACTGGGGGATCGCCGTCGTCGCGTGGACGATCAGCGCGTTCCTCGGCATCACCTCGCCGGCGAGCATCCTCATCTACTCGGTGCTGTTCGTCATCGGCCTGTTCGCGGTCATCGTGGCGCTGCTGACCTACCTGCTCGAGAAGTTCGCGCACACGCCTCCGGACTACGAGCACGCGAACCTCGAGGGCGACGAGGACGAGGAGACCCCGCGCCAGGCGCCGCTGCCGGTACAGGTACCGGCGTTGCCGCGACTGCGGCCGCGAAGACGGACGCTCCGCCCGCCAAGGAAGCCGCACCCGTCGCTGCCGCGGCCGCCGCCGGCGGCCAAGGAGCCCCGGCCGCCAAGGAAGCCGCGCCGGCCGCCGCAGCCAAGGACGCCGCCGCAGCCAAGGACTCCGCCCGCCAAGGACGCCGCTCCGGCCGCTCCGCCCAGGCGCCAAGGACTCCGCCCGCCAAGGACGCGACTCCGCCCGCCAAGGACGCGACTCCGCCCGCCAAGGACGCCGCACCGCCGCCGCGGCAAGGACGCCGCCGCCTGCCAAGGACTCCGCCCGCCACGGACGCGGCTCCAAGGCGCCGCCCGCCAAGGGCGACGGTCCTGCCGAGCCCGGCGACGGCGACGGCAAGGCCGCCAAGGGCGACGCTCCGGCTCCCCCTGCGGGCTGACCGGGACTCCACCGGCGTGTCCGGGAGCGTCCCCGCGTCCAAGCCGGCTCTCTTCGCCCGGCTCGTCAAGATCGAGCACAGCGTCTACGCGCTGCCCTTCGCCTATGCAGGAGCGTTTCTGGCCGCCGGCGGCGTGCCGACCTGGGCACAGCTCCTCTGGATCACGGTGGCCATGGTCGGCGCGCGCAGCGCGGCCATGGCGCTCAACCGGCTGATCGACGCCGAGCTCGACGCGCGCAATCCGCGCACCGCGGCCCGAGAGCTCCCGGCCGGCCGCCTCGGCAGGCGCGAGGTCTGGCTGTTCACGGCGGTGTCGGTGGCCCTGCTCGTCGTGGCGGCGTTCCAGCTGTCCGAGCCGTGCCGCTATCTCTGGCCGATCCCCTTGGCCGCCTTCGTCCTCTATCCCTACGCGAAGCGCTTCACGTGGCTCTGCCACTACGCCCTCGGCCTCACCCTCGGGCTGGCGCCCGCGGCGGCGTGGCTCGCGGTGCGCGGAACGCTGGGGGCGGTCCCCTGGTTGCTGTTCTTCGCCGTCGGCCTGTGGGTGGGCGGGTTCGACGTGATCTACGCGATCTTCGACCTCGACTTCGACCGGCGGAACGGTCTGCACTCGGTGCCGGTGTCGCTGGGCGAGCGAGGGGCGCTGGTCGTGGCCGCGCTCTCACATGTCGCCACCGTCGCCCTCCTCGTGGCCGTGGGAACACTCTCCGACCTCGGGCTCGTCTACTGGGTCGGTCTGGCCGTGGTGACGGCGCTCCTCGCGTGGCCGCACGTGGACATCGCACGCCGCGGAATCGGCCGTGTGGGGATGGGCTTCATGAGCGTGAATGGCGCCGTCGGTCTCCTCTACGGCGCCGTCGTCATCGTGGCCACCGTGTGGTCGTAGGAGGCCGACGAGTTCCGAGCGTGTAGAGGGTCTTTTGTATACCCCATGTGGTACAATGCCGCCCGCCGGGGCGCCCGAAGAATCCCGCTCTCGCGGCCTCGAATGGACGCCCGGTCACCATCACTTCGCGCACTGAGGGGGACTCGTAGGTGAGTGACGGCGACGTGCAGCAGCCGCAGAAGCCGGCGGGTGGGCCGCGGGGCAGGTCGCGCAGGTTCGTCGCGGTCGCCGTCGCGGCCGTCATCTGCGTGATCGTCGTCATCCTCCTCGTGCCGGTGGTCGCCACCTCGTCGACTTCGTACTGCGGCAGCTGCCACGCGATGAAGGCCGCGTACCAGAGCTGGCAGCGCGGAGCACATTCCTCGGTCCCCTGCTCCGAGTGCCACGTGCCTCCGGGCGCCGTGGCCTCGTTCAAGTGGCGCTCCAAGGAGACCCGCAACATCTGGCTGGCCTACCTCAACATGCAGCCCTCCAGAGACCGCCAGGCACCGCCCGACACCCAGAACTGCGTCAAGTGCCACCCGCTCAAGGGTCTCATGGGCATCCCCGGCAAGATCAGGATGCCGCACGCCAAGCACATCAACCAGAACAACCTGGAGTGCGTCGACTGCCACGACCACACGGCTCACGCGGCGCCGGGGCAGAGCAGCACCGTCAGCATGGCGCCGTGCACGATGTGCCACGAGCAGACCCGCGACTCCTCGAAGTGCGACTTCTGCCACTACACGCCGCCCGTGAGCGGCCAGGCGCATCCCACGGATTTCCTGACCGAGCACGGCAAGCTGGCCGTCGCCAACGAACAGGATTGCGTCCGCTGCCATCACAACAAGGCGCAGTTCTGCGACGGCTGCCACTCCAAGCCGACCCCGGGACACTACTCCGGGAACTGGCCCTACGTGCACGGGCTGCAGGCGAAGAAAGACCGCACGCGCTGCCTCGGCTGCCACTCGGAGAAGCAGTTGTGCAACCAGTGCCACACCGTGGACCACCCGGCCGACTGGGCGACCTCGCACGCTCCCGTGGCGCTCAAGGGTGAGCGGTCGTGCCTGGTGTGCCATCCCAAGCAGATGTGCATCGACTGTCACGCGGTCGAAGGAGTGACCCAGCAATGAGGTCGCGCGCCGTCGTCTTCGTCCTGCTCGGCGCGTTCTGCGTGCTTCTGGCCGCGGCCGGGCCGGCCGCGGCGATCACCTTCACGATCCCGACGGGCAAGAGTGACCGCTGTCTAGCCTGTCACTCCAAGCCGGACCTCGGCACCGTCAACGTCAACGGCGTGGAGAAGAGCCTCACCATCTCCACGGACACGTGGCACGCCTCGATGCACTCGCGCCTGGACTGCACCGCGTGCCACGCTGGCTTCGAGGCGCGCGAGCACACCGCCGCCGAGACCCAGGGGTGGTACAGGCAGGCCAAGCTGACCGCGTGCAGCGACTGCCACGCCGGCGAGTTCAAGATGTACGACCAGTCGTTCCACGGGAACCTGGTGATGAACGAGGGCTCCACGAAGGCGCCGGCCTGCGGCGATTGCCACGGCTCACACGGCATCATCGACCCTGCATCCAAGGAGTTCCGGGCGACGGTCCCCGATGTGTGCGGACGCTGCCACGGCGAGAAATCGGCGACGTACCTCGACACGTATCACGGCAAGTCCGTCGCCCTGGGCGACATATCACGGGCGGTCTGCACCGATTGCCACGGCTACCACAAGATCCTGCCGAAGTCGGACCCCAACAGCTCAGTGAACTCCAGGAACATCGTGGCGACGTGCGGCAAGTGCCACGATAACGCCAACGCCAAGTTCTCCAGCTTCATGGTCCACGTGGACCGCAGCACGCCCCACTCGTCGTTGTGGGTGTGGCTGATGGAGATGAACCACGCCATCCTCATCGGGGTGCTGTTCACACTCGGCGGTCTGCACTGCTTCCTGTACTTCTACCGAGGCCTGAGGGAGGGACTGTACCGCCGTGGCTAGCATCGACAGCGATATCCGGGACGAAGGCATGGCCCTCGAGCCGGCGCCGAGGGTCGGCGTGCACGCGGTCGTGGGCGCCCGCACGCATTTCCGCCGGTTCACGGCGTTCCAGCGCTGGGTGCACTTCTTCATCATGATCAGCTTCTCCATCCTGGTGCTGACGGGCATGCCGCTCAAGTACAGCGACAAGGCCTGGGCGCAGACGTGGATGGGGTTCATCGGCGGCGTGGAGAACGCTGGCATGATCCATCGCTTTGCGGCCATTATCATGGTCACCTGCGTCATCTGCATGCTGGGGTTCTTCCTGACCATCCTCATCAGGACCAAGGGCCGTTTCTGGGGGCCCGGCACCATGGTCCCCACCAGGCAGGACTACCGTGACCTGCGGGCCATGGTCGGCTGGTTCATCGGTCGCAGTTCCAAGCCCAATCTGCAGCTCGACCGCTACGCGTACTACGAGAAGGGCGAGTTCTGGGCGGCCTCCGCGGGCGTGAGCATCATGTGCATCACCGGCGCCATCCTCTGGTATCCGGAGGTCGCCGCCCGGTACCTGCCCGGCATCGTGATCAACTTCGCCCTGGTCAACCACTCGGGCGGGGCGCTGCTTGCCATGGGGTTCGTGGTCGTGTTCTGGCACTTCTTCCACGCGCACCTGCGCCCGGAGACCTTCCCGATGGACAAGGCCATGTACGCCGGCGGCCTCCCGCTCGAGGAGTACGTGCACGAGCGTCCGGTCGAGTACGAACGCCTGGTGCGCGAGGGCAAGCTCGACGCTGTGCTCGTCGCGCCGGTCAGCGAGAGGCGCATGAAGATCCAGAACATCGTATGGTGGGTCATCACCGGAGCGGCTCTCATCCTGTGGGCCGTGTTCTGTATCTTCGTAATCTGGGTGACCTACAACTGGCTCATTTCGGTTTGAGGGTGAACAGATTCACAAGGCCTGCT
Source organism: uncultured Thermoleophilia bacterium (assembly GCA_963834905.1). GTDB lineage: Bacteria > Actinomycetota > Thermoleophilia > UBA2241 > UBA2241 > CAIXSE01. Next base: position 42,670 of record CAWIDR010000010.1, read on the forward strand.
AGACTCTGAGGCTGCAGTCACCCCGTCGCATGTTGCGACGGACGGGGCTGCCCTCGGAACGGGGTAAGTGTCATGGGGAGTGTGGCCGGTCGCCGCGACGTGAAAGCGCGCCCGCCGGTCCGGGGAAAGGAGTCGGCGTGAGCAGTGTGCGCCCTTGGGCGACCATCGCGGCTGCTGCCGTGGTGCTGTTCGCCTCCGCCGTCCTGGCGCTTGCACTCGCGGCCGCGCCGGCCTCGGCCTACAGTCAGTGGGCCCACGACGGGGCGACCGGGTGCGTCTGCCATACCATGGCCGGCGGCACGCCTACCGACGCCACCTGCATCACCTGCCACACTGGCTTCCAGAGCTATCCCGGCGACACCTGCTGGACCTGCCATTACCCCGGCCAGAAGACCTGGCCCTACTGGACGACCACACCACCGACGCCCACGGCGTCGCCCAGCGAGTCGCCGACGGCGACGCCCAGCGCGACGCCGACGGCGACGCCGACTCCGACGCCGACTGAGACGACTTCGCCCTGCAGCCAGGAGTGCCACCTGTATAACTCGGTGGACAAGCAGTACGACGTCCCGAGCACGCACGGCGCGAACCCGCACCTCGGGTCGACCAGCGCCTGCCTTGACTGCCACTCGATCAGCGTGAGCTGGAACGACCCCGACTCGAGTCCGCATCACAGCGGTCAGGCCACCGGCTTCACCCAGTGCGGTGCCTGCCACTCGTCGCAGCAGAAGCACGTGGGCAAGGTCGCATGCGTCAGTTGTCACACGGACGCCACGGCGTTCCACCTGTACGAGGCAAGCAGCCCCAAGTTCAAGAAGTGCGGGTCGTGCCACTCGATGAAGCACGCCGGCAAGAAGGTGTCGACGAGCAAGTGCGCCAGTTGCCACAAGGGCACCCGCGGCCGGTCGGCGCAGCACTCGTCGTCGGTCACCAAGCAGTTCGTCTGCAGCGGGTGCCACAAGCAGAAGCTGCACGCGAGGTCCGTCAGCAAGAAGGTGAAGAACTGCCGCACGTGCCACAGGGGCAAGTACCACGCCGCGCAGCGCACGCCGCCCAAGAGCACCTGCACCGCATGTCATCGGTCCGCCAGCCGCCACACCAACGGCTTCCAGTGCACGTTGTGTCATCGGCGCGCGGTCCACGCCACGAGACCCAGCGCGATCAACTGAGATCGACTTGAATTTCCGACTCACTAGACGCGGCGTCACCGTTGCGGCAATCGCCCTCACCATTCTGGTGGTGTTCATCGGCGTGGCGCTCGGGGCCACGTCGTCGCCACGCTTCTGCAGCTCCTGCAAGAGCCACGTCCCGTACGTGAAGGAGTACGAGAAGTCGGCGCACCGCGACGTGAACTGCGAGCAGTGCCACACCAAGCCGGGGCCGTTCTTCTTCCTCACGTCCAAGCTCGAGGCTCTTCAGCAGCCGATCGCCCAACTCACCGGCGACTACGAGAAGCCCATCCTCGGCTTCGTGCTGAACCAGTCGTGCCGGCGGTGCCACACCAACGACACGCTGTTCAAGACCATCAGCGCCGGCGGCATCCGCGTCAACCACGAGCACCTCATCCAGGCAGGCTTCCTCTGCCAGCGCTGCCACTCGACCACTGCGCACGGCGACGCGATCCCCGAGGGGTCACGCACCTATCCGGTCATGGAGCAGTGCCTGATCTGCCACAACAACAACTACAAGGCGCCGGACGGCACCGTGGCCACTTCGCGCTGCGACCTGTGCCACGCCAAGCGCGGCTATGGCGCCCTGCCCGCGTCGCACAAGGAGAGCGACTGGAGCACGCGCCACGGCGCCGTCGGTGTACTCTCCACGTGCAGCGCCTGCCACATCAAGAAGGACGCCTGCACCAAGTGCCACGGCGGCATCCTCATGCCTCATCCCCAAGCCTGGCTCTACGCACACGGCAAGACGGCGGAGGCCAAGGGTCGCAAGGCGTGCGGGCAGTGCCACAACACCAAGGAATACTGCAAGACGTGCCACACGGTGCCGATGCCGCATCCTGAGAACTTCATCTCCAGCCATCCACAGCAGGCGAGGCGCTACGGCACCCCCACCTGCTTCAACTGCCACGTGCTGTCGAACTGCCAGGCGTGCCACGAACAGCATGCAGCCGGCGACCCGCGCGCCCACAGCCTGTTCAACGGTCTCAAGTACACGCCCGGGCCGCGGCCCACGCCGACACCGACGCTCGGGAGCCAGTGACCGTGTTCAAGAAACTGAGGAACAAGGTCCCCAAGAGTCAGGTGCTCCTCGAGGGCAGAGTCCCCAAGGCGTGGCTGCTCGGCGTCGTCGCCGCCCTGGTCGTCGTCTTCATCGGCGCGATCATCGCCTTCTCTTCCGTCAACAACATCAGCACCTGCGAGCGGTGCCACCTCATCCAGCCCGAGGTCAACACCTACAAGCAGTCCGCCCACTACCGCGCAGGCGTGGGCTGCCAGAAGTGCCACACCAAGCCGGGCGTGTTCAACTACTTCATCCGGAACCTTCAGGGTGTCACCAACATCATCCTGTACGTGTCCAACACCTACGAGCGCCCGCTGACGACGGCCGTGGGGACCAACAACTGCGTCCAGTGCCACCCCAAGTCGCAGCTCGAGCGCGACCAGGTCTACAACAACATCCGGGTGAACCACACGGGTTTGCGCGAGGCCGGCTACCAGTGCATCACGTGCCACGCGGACATCAGCCATCCCGGCACGCAACTCGAGGTGGCTCGCGTCTCGCAGAACAAGATGCCGATCTGCGCGCGCTGCCATGACGGCGTGCGGCTCCCCGACGACTGCAGCATCTGTCACGTCGGCGGTGCACCGCCCGAGGAGATCAACGTGCCCATCGTGGGCAAGCTCACCCCGACGGACTGCGAGGGGTGCCACCACGGCAAGGCCGGCAAGGCGGTCTGCTCCGATTGCCATCACGGCCTGCAGATGCCGCATCCGGAAGGCTGGATGAAGGCTCATGGCCCGATCGTCGTCGACCGCGGCAAGAGCATCTGCGTCTCGTGCCACCTCAAGGAGAATCCGAAGTTCTGCATCGATTGCCACGGCGTCGAGATGCCGCACCCCGGCGGCTGGCAGACCAGCCACGGCAGCTTCGCGCTCAAGGGCGACAACCAGCAGAAGTGCATCAAGTGCCACGGCAAGGACAGCTGCATCAAGTGCCACGGCCTGCAGATGCCGCATCCGGGCGGCTGGCTGTCGCAGCACTCCAGCGTGGCACGCGGCAACCCGAGCCTCTGCAACAGGTGTCATAGCAGCTCGTTCTGCGTGGGATGTCACGGTGTCGAGCTGCCGCACAGCAGCGCCTTCATCGCGGACCACCCGAACCACGTGTACTCTTCGGGTAGCGTCTGCATGAAGTGCCACGGTAACGGCGGTACGGGCCCCAAGGGCTGCTACGGCGGCCAGTGCCACGCCGGCTCGATCAGCAAGCCCTGAGGACCCCGCCCCAGGGGGCATCACCAATGATGACTGGTAGACCACCTCAGAGCGTGTTCGTCGGCGTCAGCGGCGCGAGCGGAGCGCCTTACGCCCTGCGGCTCATCCAGGCGCTGGCGGCGGCCGGCCGCAGCCTGCAGCTCAGTATCTCGGAGAGCGGCGTCCTCGTGCTCCAGCATGAGCTCGGCTTGCCGGCCGGGACGCGAGCGGCCGTGACCGCGGCGTTCCTCGAGCGCGCCGGTGCGACCGCCAGGGTCTTCGCGCCCGACGACCTCGGCGCGCTGCCGGCGAGCGGCAGCAGCGGCCCCGACGCCGTCGTCATCTGCCCGTGTTCCATGTCCACGGCCGCCAACATCGCCCTGGGCACCTCTCGCACGCTCATGCACCGCGCCGCCGACGTCGCCCTCAAAGAGCGGCGCCCGCTGGTCGTCGTGCCTCGCGAGACGCCGCTGACGCAGATCCACCTGCGCCGGCTGCTCGAGCTCGCCGAGGCCGGCGCCGTCGTGCTCCCGGCCATGCCGGGCTTCTACTCCCGGCCGCAGTCACTGCAGGACGCCGTCGACCACGTGGCCGGCAAGGTGCTCACCGCCCTCGGCTTCGAGCAGGACCTGTTCCCGGCGTGGGACGGGGGCCGGAGCTGATGGTGCCCCGCCGACCCGCGCGCGGGTCCGGCGATCTCCCCATCGATCGCGACCCGTCGCGCATCGCGGCCATGTTCGGGGACATCGCCGCGCGCTACGACCTCATGAACCGCCTCATGACCGTCGGTCTCGACGGGCGCTGGCGCCGGATGGCCGCCGCAGAGGCCCGCCTGACTCCCGGCGGCGAGGCTCTGGACGTCTGTTGCGGCACCGGAGACCTCACCTTCAGCCTCGTCGAGGCTTGCCTCTCCTGCGCGGTGACCGGGCTCGACTTCACGCCGGAGATGCTCGTCCGCGCGCGGCAGAAGGCGGCGACGCGGCAGGGTCGCGGCCTGTCCGTGCCGTGCGAGTTCGTCGCCGGCGACCTTCTTGCGCTGCCCTTCGAGGACGGCCGCTTCGCCGCCGTCACCGTCGGCTGGGGCGTCCGCAACGTGCCGGACGTGCTCAGGGCCTTTCGTGAGATGGCGCGCGTCACCCGTCCCGGAGGGCGCGTGGTGTGCCTCGAGTCCACGCAGGCGCCGGATGGCGTGGGCAAACAGTTCCACGACGTCTGGATGGGCCGCGTGGTGCCGATGCTGGGCCGCCTCGTCACCGGCGATCCGTCGGCCTACGCCTACCTGCCGGCCTCGGTCGCGGCTTTCCCGCGCGCCGGCGAACTGGCGGCCATCATGGCCGCCGCGGGGCTCACGAACGTCCGCTACCGTCACCTCGGGTTCGGCGCCGTCGCCCTGCACGTCGGCGAGGTGCCCGCGTGAACAGCCGGCGGAGAAAGGCCAGCAGGTGGGCGTTGGCGGGTCGGCGAAGCAGCCGCGCATCACTTCGGCGGGGCACCGGAGGTGCACCGCTCCTCCCGCGGCCGAAGCTGTCGTGGGCGTCGACGGCGCAGAAGAGACGCGTCGCGCGCGGACTCGACCTCGTCGAGGATCGCCTGACGACGGTCGCGGCCGAGTACCCCGGGGAGCTCGGTGACGCCTGCCGCGCGACGCTCAGCGCCGGCGGGAAGCGCGTGCGGCCGCTGCTCACGCTGCTGTGCGCCCGCAGCGGCGAACCGGCGGACGAGCGGGTGCTGCGTGGTGCGGCCGCTGTCGAGCTCCTGCATATGGCCACACTGGTCCACGACGACGTCCTCGATCGCGCGGAGCTCCGTCGCGGCCGCCCGACGGTCGCGCATCGCTACGGGCCGTCCGTCGCCGTGTCGGCCGGGAACTTCCTGCTCGCGCGCGCCTTCTCGGAGCTCGTGGGCACGGGCGATGCCCGCCGCGGTCGACCTCCTCAGCGCGACCGCGGTCGGCCTCAGCGAGGGGGAGGTCCTGCAGCGCGCAGAGGCGCACGACGTGGGCGTTAGCGTCGAGGCCTACGTGCTCCGCTGCGAGCACAAGACGGCCGACCTCTTCGCCGCCGCCTGCGCGCTAGGCGCCCAGCTCAGCGGCGCCGGCGACGAGACGATCGCCGCCGTCGGCAAGTGGGGACGCCTCATCGGCCTCGCCTTCCAGGTGTTCGACGACATCCTGGATTGCAGCGGAGACCAGGAGGCGACGGGCAAGCGCCCCGGTACGGACGTGCGCGACGGCACCGTCACGTTGCCGCTCATCTACGCGCTCGAGGCCCGGCCGGAGCTGGCGGAGATCCTCCGCCGGCCGGGCCCGTCCGACGCGGAGGTCGACATCGTGCTGAGCGCCGTCATGGCGACCGGCGCGCTCGAGCGTGCCCGCGGCGATGCTTTGCGGTACATTGAAGATGCCAGGTCGGTCCTCGCCGCCTGTCCCGACACCGTCGAGCGCGCGCTGCTCGCCCAGGTGGCGGCGCAGGTCGTCGACCGCTACAGCTGACGACTCCGGAGCCCAACCCCGTGAACCCAAGTGAGATCTCCGCGCTCGCCGCGCGTTCGGGCCTCGACCATGTCTGGCGCAAAGTCGAGGCCTCCGAGCGTCTGAGCGGCGACGACGCCACCGCACTGCTCTCCTCCAACGACATCCTGGCTCTCGGGGCGATGGCGGACTTCGCCCGCGCGCGCCTCGTCGGCGACGAGGTGTACTTCATCTCCAACCGCCACATCAACCACACCAACGTCTGCCGCAACCGCTGCCTGTTCTGCGCCTTCAGCCACGACGAGGGGGATGCGGACGCGTACACGCTGTCGGTCGACGAGGTCGTAGAAAAGGCACGGGAGACGCTGGCGGTCGGCGGCATCAGCGAGATCCACATCGTCGGCGGTGAGCATCCCGACCTGCCGTTCGACTACTACCTCGACATGATGCGCGCGTTGCGCGAACTGGCGCCGGACGTCCACATCCAGGCGTTCACGGCGAGCGAGATCGCGCACTTCGCGCGCATCAGCGACCAGTCCGTGACCGAGGTGCTGCAGGCGCTCAAGGACGCCGGCCTCGGGTCGCTGCCCGGCGGCGGCGCCGAGGTGTTCAGCGGCCGCGTCCGGGACATGATCTGCGAGCGCAAGATCAGCGGCCAGACCTGGCTCGACGTGCACCGCGCGGCGCACGGGGTCGGGATGGTGTCGAACGCGACGATGCTCTACGGGCACGTCGAGGAGCCGGACGAGCTCGCGGACCACATGGTCCAGCTCCGCGATCTCCAGGACGACACCGGCGGCTTCAACGCGTTCATTCCGCTGTCGTTCCAGCCGGCCAACACCGGACTCAGCGAGCTGCCGGGGCCGACCGGGTTCGACGACCTCAAGATGCTCGCCGTCGGTCGCCTCGTGCTCGACAACTTCCGCCACGTCAAGGCCTTCTGGATCAACGTGGGACTCAAGCTCGCGCAGGTCTCGCTGGCGTTCGGCGTCAACGACCTCGACGGCACCGTGGTGGAGGAGAAGATCAGCCACGCGGCCGGCGTCGACACGGGCCAGGAGCTCAGCAAGGCCGAGTTGGTGCGCGTGATCCAAGGCCGCCGGACGCGTCCCCGTGGAGCGCGACACGCTGTACAACGTCGTGAGGCGGTACGACGCCGTTGACTGACCCCGCTCCGGCACCTCCCGCGGGTTCGGCACCGGTGCGCGTCGGGCGCATCGAGTTCGTCAACTGCTTCCCGCTGTATCACCACTTCGCCGGCGAGCTCGCCGCTCGCGGCGTCAGCGCCGACATCGTCGAGGGCTATCCCGCGGCGCTCAACGACATGCTCGCGGACGGGGCGATCGACGTGACGCTGTCGTCCTCGATCGCCTTCGCCCGCAACGCCGGGGAGCAGGTCCTGCTGCCGCAGGTGTCCATCAGCTCGTTCGGCGCCGTCGACTCCATCCAGCTCTTCGCGCGCACGCCGCTGGCGCAGATCCGCAGGGTCGCGCTGACGGAGAAGAGCGCGACCTCCATCTGCCTGCTCAAGGTGCTCTGCCGCGAGTGGGGCATCGAGCCGGAGTTCGCGCCGCGCCGGGGCCCGCTCTCCGAGGTCCTCGAGGACTTCGACGCGCTGCTGCTGATCGGCGACGAGGCGCTGCACCTCCTGCGCGTCGAGGCGTACCCGCACCACTTCGACCTCGGTGCCGAGTGGAAGAGCGTCACCGGCCTGCCGATGGTGTACGCGGTCTGCGCCGCGCGCCGCGACTTCGTCCAGGCGCGGCCGGAGGCGGCCGCCGCCGTCGGCGCCGCGCTGCTCGCCTCGCGCGACGCCTGCGCGGCCGCTCCGCAGGCCACGGCCGCCGCGGCCGCCCAGGTGTACGACTTCAGCCAGGCGTACCTCATGGACTACTTCGACAAGCTGAAGTTCGGGTTCACTCCCGAGTACCGCGCCGGCCTCGGTGAGTTCTACCGGCGTGCCGCCGCCATCGGCGAGCTCGACGGCGTCCCCGATCTGGACGGCCCGTTCGTCGCGGCCGGCGGCGTCTGAGGCCGGGCCGGCGTGAGCTGCACCAGCCTGATCTTCCGCCGGCCGATCCCGGACGACTGGGAGCGCGTCGTCGCCGTCATGCCTGCGTGGTGGGACGGCCGCGACCTGCGCGCCCTGCTCCCCAAGGTCTTCTTCGAGCATTTCCGCAGCTCCTCGCTGCTCGTGGAGCACGAGGAGCAGCTCGTCGGCTTCCTCGTCGGCTTCTTGTGCCCCGACCACGACCGACGAGGCGTACATCCACTTCGTCGGCGTCGAGCCCGGCCTGGCGGCGCGCCGGGCTCGGCGCGCGACCTCTACCGCCGCTTCTTCGGTCTGCGCGCGCGCCAACGGTCGCAGCGTGGTGCGCGCGGTGACGGCTCCGGTCAACACGCGGTTCGATCGCCTTCCACACCGCGCTCGGCTTCTCGCTGCTGCCGGGGGACGACGAGGTCGGCGGCGTGCCGGTGACCACCGACCGCGGACCGCACGGCGACCACCTGGTGCGTTTTCAGCTGTTCCTCGAGCCGGAGGCCGAGCGCGTGAGCGGCGGTCAGGCTGCGCCCGCCGCCGGCCCGCCGGCCGGCCGCATCACCGACGCCGAGGCGCTCGCGCTGCTCGAGGGCGGCGACCTGCTCGGCGCCGGCGCGCGCGCCGACGCCGTCCGTCGCCGCCTGCACCCGGGCGACGAGGTCACCTTCATCGTCGACCGCAACATCAACTACACGGACTACTGCCTCTCCGGCTGCCGCTTCTGCGCCTTCTACAAGAAGCCGGGGAGCGGGGAGGGCTACCTGCTCGCCGAGGACGGACATCCACCGCAAGATCGAGGAGACGATCGAGCTGGGCGGGACGGCGATCATGATGCAGGGCGGCCTGCACCCGGACCTCGACATCTGCTGGTTCGAGGAGGTCTTCAGCGGCATCAAGGCCAGGTACCCGATCCACATCCACTCGCTCTCGCCGCCGGAGATCGTCCACATCGCCAAGCAGAGCGACCTGAGCGTGGAGGAGACGCTGACGCGGCTCCACGCCGCCGGCCTCGACAGCCTGCCCGGCGGCGGCGCCGAGGTCCTCGTCGACCGCGTGCGCACCGCCATCAGCCCACACAAGATCCCCACGGACACCTGGCTGAACGTCATGCGCGTCGCTCACGGCCTCGGCATGAAGACCACGGCGACCATGATGTTCGGCTCGCTCGACACGCCGGCCGAGCGCATCGAGCACCTGCGCCGCATCCGCGAGGTCCAGGACGAGACGGGCGGCTTCACGGCGTTCATCCCGTGGACCTTCCAGGCCGGCAATACGGAACTGCAGGCCGGCCACACGCCCGCCACGGGCATCGACTACCTCATGATGCTCGCGGTCACGCGCATCTACCTCGACAACGTGCCCAACATCCAGGCCTCGTGGGTGACCCAAGGATTGCGTATGGGGCAGGTCGCGCTGGCCTTTGGAGCAAACGACATGGGCTCGACGATGATCGAGGAGAACGTGGTCGCCGCCGCCGGAGTGCGAAATCAGTGCGGCGTCGATGAGATGGTGCGGCTCATCCGCGCGGCCGGCCGCATCCCCGTACAGCGCGACACGCTGTACGGCGACGTGCGGCGCTACTAGCCTCGCACTCGTTGCGATTCTGCGCACGGGTTAATCGAGCGTAAACTGCACGCCCACCCCTCCGCCGTTGCACGGGGAACCACCTGCTTGACCACACGGTGACTTGCCCGTATGGCCTGGATGCGAAAGTCGCATGCACAGAGTCTTCTCTCTGAGCAGATCCAAGGAGGGATCATGCAAGGTTCATCCGCAGCCGTACCGCTGCCCCCGGGCGAACCGCCGCCAGTCAAGCTGGCGCCCGTCGACATCGAGGGCGACAAGGGGCTCAAGACCGGCGCTCTCGGGCTCGTCTCGAGCATCGTCATCGGCGTCGCGTCGACCGCGCCGGCGTACTCGCTGGCCGCGACGCTGGGCTTCATCGTCGCGGTGGGCGGCATCGGCCTCAAGTCGCCGGCGATCATGATCGTATCGTTCATCCCGATGCTCCTCATCGCCGGCTCCTACTACTACCTCAACCGCGTCGACCCGGACTGCGGCACGACCTTCACCTGGGTGACGCGGTCGTTCGGCCCTCGCACCGGCTGGATCACCGGCTGGATCATGGTCGCCGCGGACGTCATCGTCATGGCGAGCCTCGCGCAGATCGCCGGCAGCTACTTCTTCCTGCTGTTCGGCGCCTCCAGCCTCGCCGCTTCGACCTTCTGGACGACGCTCGCCGGCACCGTCTTCATCGTCGGCATGACGGTGATCGCCGCCATCGGCATCGAGATCTCCGCGCGGATCCAGTGGTTCCTGCTGGCCGCCGAGGTCGTCATCCTCGTCGCGTTCTCGATCACGGCGCTGGTCAAGGTCTACGGCAGCGCCGCGCCGGCCACGTCCATCAAGCCGTCGGCCTCCTGGTTCGTGCCCAACATGAGCCTCGGAGCCCTCGCGGGCGGTGTCCTGCTCGCCCTGTTCATCTACTGGGGCTGGGATACCGCCGTCTCCGTCAATGAGGAGACGGAGCGCAAGGCCGTGGTTCCGGGCATCGGTGCGGTGGTCAGTACCATCGCGCTGGTCGCGATCTACGTGCTGACGACGACCGCCGCACAGGCGTTCAGGGGCCCGGACTTCCTCGCCAAGAATGCGAACGACGTGTTGAGCCCGCTCGGCACAGCCGTGTTCGGCAGTTCCACGCTGGACAAGCTTCTCATCCTCGCGGTGCTCAGCTCATCGGTCGCCTCGACGCTGACCACCATCCTCCCCGGCACGCGCACGACGCTGTCGATGTCCGTTCACGGCGCCATTCCCAAGGCGTTCGGCAAGGTGAGCCCCCGCTTCCAGACCCCGCTTGTGGGCACCGTGATCTACGGCATCGCCTCGCGTCGTCTGGTACGTGGGTCTGACGGCCGCGAGCCAGAACGTGCTGTATGACAGCATCGCCGCCCTGGGCCTCATGATCGCCTTCTACTACGGCATCACGGGGTACGCGGTGCCGCTGTTCTACCGGCACCAGATCTTCAAGAGCACCAGGAAGTTCCTGCTTCTCGGCTTGTTCCCGCTGCTTGGAGGGCTCTCTCTCACGTGGGTCCTGATCGCCTCGCTGGACAGCCTGTGGTATCCGGCGAATTCCAGTTCGGGTACCTCGTGGTTCGGAGTGGGGCCGCCCTTCATCCTGGGCGTCGGCTTCATCCTCGTCGGCGTGGTCCTCATGTTCGTCTCGACCGGCTACTACAAGACGTTCTTCTCGCGTCGCCGCGAGACGGTGGAGACAATGACCGAGACGCCGCGCGCGACGATGATCGATCCAGAGTCAGCGCGGATCCAGCCTCCACCTGCTGTGTGATCGAGGCGGCGGCGCTGCGAGGGCGGCCGCAGGCGTTGTGCCTGCGGCCGCCCTTCGCGTCGCCGTCACTCCGGCCCGCGCGGCGGCTCGGCGCTGTAGGCGGCTCGCGCCCCGTCGCCGAGCCGCTCGAGCTCAGCCTGGCTCGGCATGTCCCCTTCTGCGCGCAGCCGCTGCCAGGCGCCGTAGAGGATGGGCGCCGCCACGGCGAGGCCGGCGATGCTGATGATCCCTGCGAACGTCAGCACGCGTCCCGATATCCTGGCGTACAGCAGCGGCGCGGTCAGCGAGCCCAGCAGGCCGGCGAACTGCATCGACGTGGCCTCGACGCCGGTCACCGTGCCGAGCCAGCGGCGAGGGCTCACCTGGATCAGGAACCCCTGCTTCGCGGGGTAGGAGAAGGCGATCGCGATCCCCTCCAGCACGTTGACCACCAGCAGCGCCGCGAAGTTGGTCGACCAGCCGTAGAACATCCAGGCGCAGCTCGACAACGCGTACCCGATGATGAAGAGCCAGAAGCGGCTGTAGCGGTCCGCGACCATGCCGCCGACGAAGCTGAGCAGCATGGGCACGCTGAACGCGACCCACGTGAAGCTGATGAAGGTCTTTGACGCGCCGAGGTGGTCGAGGTACAGGCTCCAGACGACGTCCCAGGCGCCCATCGCGTAGTGGCTGGTGAAGGCGATCAGGAAGAAGGCGAGGATCGGCGCGGTGAAGATCGACCGGTATTGCTTCAGCGACGCGCGCCATCCCGCCTGGGCCTCTCGCTCGCGGCGGCGCTGCGAGCGCCGCGTCTTGAGCGCCGCCGGCTCCTTCACCAGGAACGTGATGGCCGCCAGCGACAGGGCGGAGAGGATCGCGCCGAAGTAGAAGATCGCGTAGAAGCCGCTCTTGCCGCCGCCGCCGAGGGCGTAGAGCGGCGCGGCCAGGGCCGGCCCCACGATCAGGCCGCCGAACTGCGCCGTCGTCAGGAACCCGTAGGCCTTGCTGCGGTTGTCCTCGCTCGTGATGTCGGCGACGAACGCCTGCGCCGCCGGACCGAACGCCGCCGTGCCGATGCCCTCGAGCAGCCGGAAGAGGATGAACCAGTAGGGGTCCGTCGTGGTGGTGAAGAGCAGGAGCGCGATGGTGTAGACGAGCGCTCCGCCGACCATCACCGGTTTGCGGCCGATCGTGTCGCTCAGCCAGCCCAGCGGCGACGAGAAGAGCAGGGTCCCTACGTAGAACATAGCCGCGATGACCGCCCAGAGCGCCATGGACGCGTGCGCCTGCTCCTCCAGGAACAACGGGAGGTACGGGAGGATGGCCCCGAAGCCCGCCCAGACGACGAACTCGGACACGCTGATCACGCCGAGCTGCATCCAGCTCGTGCGCGGCGTGCCCAGGGGTGGTGTGGTCTGTGTGGTGAGCGCGGAGGTCATGGCTTCCTTGCGTCGTCCGTAGAACTTTGACGACCGGCCCCACCCGGTTCGTCGCTCTACGGATTCCACCCCAAGGCTATCACCCGGTCGCGTATCCGGGGGCAGCCGCTCGCGTCAGGAGTCGCGTACCTCGGGCGAGAGCAGGCCTACCAGCGCCGACGCCGCGACGATCGCGCCGGCGACGACGAAGAGGACGCGCACGTCGATCACGCCGGCCAGGGCGCCGCCGACGAGGACGGACACGGCGTACATCCCCTGGGTGAGCGTGAACCGCGTCCCGAGCACGCGCCCGCGCATGCCGTCGGGGACGACCTGCTGCAGGTACGTGTCGACGGCGATCAGGACGACCGCGTTGGCGATGCCGAAGATGGCGAAGGGCACGGCGGCGACCCATACGGAGTCGGTGGTCGCCACCAGGGCAAGGCAGGCGCCCATGATGGCCAGTCCGGCGATCATGACCCGGCCCTTGCGCACGCGCGAGGCGAGCGCCACAAGGGCCAGCGAGCCCGCGAGGAAGCCGACTCCGACCACCGCTTCCAGGGCGCCGAAGGTGCCGGTCCCACCCTGCAGGACCTCGACGGCGAAGAGGAAGGTCAGCGGGTAGGCGGCGCCGAGGCCCGCTACGCAGACGACGATCATCGTGGTGTTCGCGCGCAGGCCGCGGTCGCGGGCCAGGAAGTGGAAGCCCTCTCGCAGTTCTTCCCAGACGGCACGCGCGCTGTTCTCCACGGCCGCGCGAGCGGGCGCCCGGTACCGCATGAGCAGCAGCGCCGCCGCGGAGACGGCGAAGGTGGCGGCGTCGAGCCGGAACGCCACCGACGTGCTGACCGAGGCGAGCAGCGCGCCGGCGAAGGCCCAGCCCAGGATCTCGGTGAGGTTCTCGCTGGTCGAGAAGAGCGAATTGGCGCGGAGCAGCCTCTCCGGCGTGACGATCTCAGGCAGGATGGCCAGCTTGGCCGGCTCGAAGAGGACGCCTGCCGTCGCGATCGCGAAGCTCAGCACGAACACCGCCGGCAGCGAGCGCGTGGCGACGAAGGGCACGGCGACGACGAGGACCGTCCGGACCAGGTCGACGGCGATCATCAGGCGCCGCTTGTCGAACCGATCGACGGCCACGCCGCCGAGCGCGCCGAAGAGGACGTAAGGGAGGGTGTACACGGCGAAGACCGCACCTGTGCCCAGCGCCGACCCGGTGGAGGTGTAGACGAGCCAGGGGAATGCGAGCGCGGCCAGACGATCGCCCATCTGTGAGACGAACTGGCCGGCCCAGAGCAACAAGAAACTGGCGTTGCGGTGGAGCGGCGCCGGCTGCGTGTCGGCGGCGACGGCGTTCGCTTCTATCGCTCTTCCCCCCGAAGCGCGTCGTGTCCCTGGCTGATGACTGCTGTGGTGCGAAAGCGCGGCGCATGTGCGCGGCCCCGCGCTTCCGAAGAGTACACCAAGAGGTTGACGATGTCGCGGGGCGCGCCGCCGCCGCGACCCCTTCCACAATGTGTTGTCCATATTGGCAACTTCGGAGGCCCGATGTTGCACCATTTGTCCAAGTGCGGAGGGTATGCGAGGCCAGACCGGCATCCGTAGAGTCAGGCCACGCAATCGTCAACTACAACTCATCGGCATGTGGTTGAACAACCTTTAGCCCTTTGGAGGGGACATGAGATTCTCCGGCAAAATGCACATCGCTCAGAGTGGCAAGATGCACATCTCGTTCAGCGGGAAGATGCACTGACTGCGAGCCATCGATCGACTGAGGTAACATCATGAGCAAGAAGATCGAGAAGACGCTCGCTTCACTGCTGTTCGCGCTCGTCACGAGCGGCGGCGGCAGCAAGATGCACTGACCCCTCAAGCTCCGTTTGATCGGTGCCGATAGACGGGGCACTGCAGACCCCGAGAGGTACCGTGTCTATGTCTGAGCGTGACTACCGCGTTCTTACTGTGGGCCTGGCGCTGTGCGCTGGGCTCGCAGTCGCGTACGCGGTCATGTTTCCGGGACCGATTCCGCTCTCGTCGACGGTCGTTCGCGACGCTATCGTCTTCGTCATCCTTGCGATAATCGCGGACGAGATGTCCGTGGAGATCAGTCTGACCGCGTCACTCTTGGCGGCCTGCAATCTCCCGATTCTGCTGGCGATCATGTTCACGGGCAGACTCCCCGCCATCGGTGTTGCCGTCGCCGTCGGTCTGTGGGGTGCCTGGCGCGAATCCTCGCGGTCCGTTGTGGTCTTCAACACGGCGAACTTCGTCGTTGCGGTGTTCGTCGCTTCCCTGGCCTTTGACGCCCTGCTGGGTCCGTTCGGCGTCCATCTTGACCAGGTGACCGTGGGGCTTCTCGCTGCGGGAGCTGTTGCCGCGTTCTCATTCGAGGCGACGAACCTCGTCCTGCTCAGTCTCGGCATGCGCGTCAAGTATCGGCGGCCCTTCCGCGCGTTCTGGCGCGAGGAGATGCCGCCGTTCCTCCGCTCTCTGGGCGTCCTGCTGCTCCTCGGCCTGGCGATCGCAGCGCTGTACGCGGCCGCCGGCATCATCGCCGTAGCGCTCCTGTTCGTGCCGCTTTTTGCCAGCCAGTACATGTTCAAGCTGCTCGTGCGCGAGCGTGAGCACGTAGCGCGGCAGACCGAACTGAGCGACCAGTACCTCGAGATGAACATCGGCCTCGCCGCGGCGATGGTCGTCCTGCTCGACAGCAAGGACGAGTACACAGCGCAGCATTCGGCGGCTGTGGCGATGTACTGCCGCGACATGGCCACGGCACTCGAGCTTCCGGAAGAGGAGGCCGAAGCGCTCCACTTCGCCGGCCTGCTCCACGACCTTGGGAAGGTCGGCGTGCCGGACGCGGTGCTGCGGAAGGCCAGTGCTCTCGACGAAGGGGAGTGGGAGTTCATCCGTCAGCACCCGGAGAAGGGAGCGGAGGTCCTCTCCCACCTCGCTGCTTACCAGGAGGTGGCCGACATCGTTCGCTTCCATCACGAGCGCCTGGACGGAAGCGGCTACCCGAACGGGATCACCAGCGATTCCATTCCCGAGCTCAGCAAGGTTCTGGCGGTCGCGGACAGCTACCACGCCATGACGTCGGACCGGCCCTATCGCGGCGCGCGCAGCTCGTTCGAAGCGCTCAAGGAGCTGCGCATGATGTCGGGGACGACGCTGGACGCCCGCTACGTGGAGATCCTCGCCAAGGTGCTGCGGGACAAGGACCTGGCTTACCGCGACGGCAGCTCCACGGATTTCATGGGCGAGTACGAGCGCGGCCGCATCAACCTGCGGCTGCGCGGCCACGCGATCGCCGACGTCAGCGGTCTCGCCGGCTCGCGGCAGGAAGACCCAGCGGTAGGCTGACCAGCGCTCGCGCGGTGAGCGCGGCCGCCACCGCCTTCAGCACGTCCAGCCACACGAACGGGACTACCCCGATGAGCGCTGCCGTGCCTGGCGTCAGGCGGAGCTGCACGGCCAGCCACGTCGCGCCGAGCGCGTAGATCGGCACCAGCCCGGCGAGCCCGGCGACCAGAAACCGTGGAGCTGTCCGCTCGCCCTCTACCGGCGATGAGGCCGGCGACGAGCGCCGCACCCAGGAACCCGAACAGGTAGCCGCCCGTGGGGCCGAAGAGCGCGCCCAGCCCCGACGCCGCACCCGCGTACACCGGCGCGAAGAGGCCCAGGATGAGATAGGCGGTCACGCTGAGCACGCCCAGTCGCGGACCGAGAGTCATCCCGGCGAGCAGCACGACGTAGACCTGCAGCGTGAACGGTACCGAGCCGACCGGGATGGCGACGAACGCGGCGACTGCCAGAAGCGCCGTGAAGAGGGCCGCCGTGGCCAGTTCTCTCGTGGTGAGACGGGACAAATCGTCAACCCTTCAGAAGTACGAAGAGGTGACAATGTAGCGGCCCCCCGGGCGGTGGTCAATCCGGCCGGGGGGCCGTGCTGCCGCTCAGTGCCGCACACTCACGTCGCCGGAGTGGAAGCTCCGCACCCGGCGATGGGGCAATTCGACAAGGAGCGCACCCCGGTCGTCGATGCCGGCGGCCGCGCCGACCACCGGGCCTTGCCGCGTCTCCACGCTGATGGTGCGCGACAGCAGGTAGTCGCGTGCCCGGAAGGCGGTGAGAGCCTTGTCGAAGCCACTGCGCAGCGCCGCCTGGTAGTTCGCCTCGAGACTCAGGAGGAGATTCGCGAGGACCTCACTCCGGTCCATCAGGTCGCCGCCCACCATCTTCAGCGACGTTGCCGTGCGTCGCAGGGCGACGGGGAGTTCGCTGAACTCGGTGTTCACGTTCAGGCCGATGCCCATGACGACCCAGTCGACTTCATCCTGCTCGCCCGAGACCTCCATGAGGATGCCGCCGACCTTGCGATCGCCGATGAAGAGGTCGTTCGGCCACTTGATGGCGACGCGAGCGGGGACGTGCCTCTCGATCGCCTCGGCGGCCGCGGTGGCGGCGACGATGGTCAGCAGGTGCGCCTCGCTCATGGGCAGCGGCGGGCGCAGGACGACGGAGAAGAGAAGGCCCTTGCCGGCCGGCGAGGTCCAGCGCCGGCCCAGGCGGCCGCGGCCGGCGCTCTGCGCCTCCGCCACGACCACCGTCCCCTCGGGGGCGCCCTTCATGGCGAGGGACTTGGCCTCGAGGTTGGTGGACTCGATCTCGTCGTGGTAGCGGAAGGAGTGGCCGAACATCGTGTTCTCGGTGCGCTGCGTGACGTGCCCCATGGAGAGACGGGCCGGCTCGTCCTCGAGCCGGTAGCCTCGGCGCGACACCCCGACGATGCGGTAGCCGCGCTTGCGCAGCGAGTTCACGTGCTTGTGCACTGCGTTTCGCGAGATGCCCAGCACATCGCTGATCGCCTCGCCGGAGACGAAGTCGTCGTTGTCGCGCAGGATGTCGATGACGGTCTTCTTGCGCTGGCTCATGGCGGCGGACTCGACGTAGGTGACAGAGACTGACGACTCCATGGTCCTCCCCTTTGCATGTGGCGGTGCCGTGCGCAGAGGCTAGTCACAGGGAGTCCGGATGGAATCATACCCAGGGTGGATTTCGCGTCATGCCTGCGGGTGGAGATGGATTCAGGCGCTGATACTCAAGGACGGCGCCGACCCGAGTGGTCTGGCCCATCTTGCTCAAGATGTGGTTGACGTGCGTCTTGACCGTGGACATGGCGATGAACAGGTCGGCGGCGATCTGGTCGTTGGTGCGGCTTTGAGCCATCAGACCGAGGACCTCCAGTTCCCTTGCGGTGAGCTGATCCAGGGAGGAGGTGCCGGATGACAGCGTTGTCCGAGGAGGGGGTTGCCTCCCTTTGTGCTCTCGTGTCTGGCTCTGACCGATGTGGAAGGGTGTCCAGCCGTTCGATCCACGTTGCCACCTGGGAGGGCCCGAGGTCCTTCAGCATCAGGGCAGTCTGCGGGAACAGCCAGTGATGGCCAAGCGCATCTATGAGCGCCGGTCCAAGCCCGTTGCTGCGGTGGCGTCGCAGGACACGGCTGGCCAAGCTCAGGTCGGGGACACAACTCCTGTGCGATCAAGTTGACGTGGCCCAGCGCCAGTTGTCTGGGCAGGCATTGCTCCAGCAGCTCGATTGCCTCCGCCGCATCGCCCTCGA
>CAWIDR010000011.1:0-55195 GCA_963834905.1 uncultured Thermoleophilia bacterium
GCTGGGCGGCGTGCTCGTCCGCGCCCGCCGCGCCTGACGCTCTCGCGCCCCCTCGCCACGGAGACGCCGGTCTCCTAGAATCATCGCTGGAGGGACCCATGGGGCCTGTTCAAGTGGAGTGATGAGAGGATCGTGGAGGAGATCTTCCAGCTGACGGGCGAGCGTGACTTCGCCGGACTCGCCGATGAACTGCGCAACGGCGACGCTCGCCGGCGCTCGGCCGTCGCGGCGGCCTTGGCTGCCCTGGGGCCGGAGGCGATCCCTGCCATCGTCGCGGCCACGCTGCCCCGCTCCGACAGCGACGACGCTCGCCACGGTGCGTGGGCCGCATTCAGGGCAATGGGCGCGCCCGCCTGCGGGTGGGTCACCGCGGCGGTCATGTCTCCGGACACGCTGCTCGCAGACGACGTGCCCGGCACGCTGCGGTACTGGGAGCGTGCCGTCGCCGCCATCGGGCCCGCGTCCCAGGACGACGTCGCCTCCCTGGTCGCCGGTGAGGGGCCCTGGCGCCGGCGAGCCGAGGCCTTGCCTGGAGATCCGCGACAAGCGGGACGCGCGGGTGAACCGCCAGCCTGTCCCCAGCGGGCACATCGTCATGCCGATCTCCCTGGGTGAGCAGACCATCTCCGTCGAACAGACCGAGGAGGTGCTGCGGGCGACCGCCCGGGAGTGGGCCGTCACGTGCTTCCTCGACCTGGCCGAGACGGATGCGGTCCTTCACGACGACGTCATCGGCGTTCTGGAGGCAGCAGTCCTCGATGCCATCGCCAGCACCGTGGTGCCCGGCGACAAGCGCATGCCCGAGTTGCCACCGGTGACGGTGCTGCACCGTGACCTCGCAGGCGAGAAGGGCGTGCTCTCGCGCCTCCAGACGGAGTCATACGCGGCGAGGATCTGCTCGTCGGCACCCTTGGCCTGGCCTCCTTGCGAAAGTACGCGCGCAAGGGCAAGGGGCTCGGCCTGACGCCCTTCCTTGTCGCGCAGCGCGTCGCGCTGCTGGCGGACCCCGACAAGGACCCGACTGCCCGGTTGTCGATCAGCCAGCTCGCCGCCTTCGTGCTGTGCTGTGAGATGCACCTCGGGGAGCCGGCCGGCGCTCTGACCGACGGGCCGCCGCTCGCGCCGCTCCTCGGTGCGACCGCGGCGCGGGAGACGGGCGCCGCGATCGACAGGACCGCGGTGATCGGCACCCTCCGAGCCCTCCGAGCCCCCGGCTGACGCAGCCCAGCGCCGACCAGGCGTCACCGCGGTCGTCTTCCTATTCACAGCAAGGTCCGGGGAGGCGACGCGCCTCCCCCGGACCTTGTGCACACCGGGCTGGCGGGTACCGCCATCCCGGACAACGCCCTGACTGTCAGTTCCAGCAGCTGCCCTGACCGGCGCCCTGTCCCTGGCCGCCGCCGGCCGAGCCGTCCAACTGCCGGGTGAACGCGTTCAAGTGACTCTGGCTGGCGCGCAACAGGTTGCCGTACATGGCCTTGAGGTCGGCGCGGTCAGTCGCGGCGATGCGAGCCTTCAGGTCGGCGATGTCTCGCTCCTCGATGGCGACGCCGACGCACATGGCTGCATCCAGAGAGGTTTTGCCCTGAGCGACCACCTGCTGATACAGCGCTTGGAGACCGGCGTCGGCGTACGTGCCGGCAGGCCGCCCGGCCGCCGGATCGGGCAGCCTGAACGCGACCAGGAACGCCTTGACCGTCGCCGTGTGTTGAGTCTCAGAGCGGGCGATGTTGGTGAAGACGCGTGATCCGTACTTGGCCCCGAGCACCGAGTACACGTCGTGGGCCAACTTTTCCTCCTCGCGCATGTAGGCGAGACCGGCGGCCTCCTGCGTGGTGGGCGCCGTGCCCACATCGGGGTCGACGTGGACCGCGGCGCTCACTCCCTGCCCGGTGCCGTAGCCAGCCGCCACCGATTCCTGGCTCGTGGTGGCCTGGACTGTGAAGACGGCAGCCGCGACAAGCGCGGTGAGCCCGAGGCCGGAGACGATGGTCTTGATCTTCATGAGGACCCTCCTCGTACACGTGGGGTTCGATCGGCCCCACTTGAAGTCTTGCGTGGACCTCAGTATCGCCGTGACATTCGAAGAGCCCGTGAAGGGGTTCTGTGCAGCCTGTGAAGGGGTTCTGTGGAACCCGTGAAGGAGGCGGGCAACCAGTGCGCGGGTACCTCACAGGGTCCCGCACCTTGACCCGACCACGAGAGCGGGCCGGCGAGGCGCCTTCGCGCCTCGCCGGCCCGCTTCGCGACGTCGGGTCAGTGTACGGTGCGCCTGGCGGAGCCCCGCACGTTAGCCCGCTCGACGGTGGCTACTGTGAGGTGCCGCTTCGCGCCACCCGACGTTAGCCCGCCTGGCGGTGGCTAATCGGCGTCGATCTCTTCGTCGGTCGCGCCGCTCTCGCTGACGACCATGCGGGCGATGGCGCTCACGACGTCGCCCTCACGCATGTTCATCACCCTGACGCCCTGCGTGGCGCGCCCATGCCGGCTGATGCCGTCGGCGCGCACGCGGATCATGACGCCGTCGCGGCTCTGCAGCATGATCTCGTGGTTCTCGCGTACGACCTTGACGCCGACCAGGTAGCCCTTGCGGTCGGTCAGCGCGACCGTCCGCACGCCGAGCCCGCCTCGTGCCGTGATGCGGTACTCGCTGATCGGCGTGCGCTTGCCGAAGCCGTTCTCGGTGATGACGAAGAGGTCGCTGTCGTCCCGGGCGATGTCCATGCTGATGACTTCGTCGCCCTTGCGCAGCCGCATGCCGTGCACGCCCGAGGCGCTGCGGCCCGTCGGGCGCACATCGCTCTCGTGGAAGCGGATGGCCTGGCCCAGCCGGCTGACCATCATGAGGTCGTCGTCGCCCGAGGTGTTGCGCACTGCCAGCAGTTCGTCGTCATCGCGGATCTTGATGGCGATGATCCCGTCGGCCTTGAGCTTCGTGTTGTAAGACGCGAACAGCGTCTTCTTCACGATGCCCCTGCGCGTGCCGAGGATGAGGTACTTGCCATCGCTCTCCTCGAAGTTGCGCGTGTTGATGACGGCGCAGATCTTCTCGTCCTGGCGCAGCGGCAGCAGGTTGACGATGTGCTTGCCCTTGGCGTTGCGGCCGGCGAGAGGCAACTCGTGCACCTTGAGCCGGTACACCTTGCCGACGCTCGTGAAGAACAGCAGGAAGTTGTGCGTGCTGGTGATGAAGAGGTGCTCGACCTCGTCTTCCTCTTTGAGGTCCATGCCGGCGACACCGATGCCGCCGCGCTTCTGCTGGCGGTAGGTGGCGACGGGCAGCCGCTTCACGTAGCCGGTCTTGGTGATCGTGATCGCCATCTGCTCCTCGGCGATGAGATCCTCGAGGTCGATCTCGCCCTCGTCCGGCACGATGTCGGTGCGGCGGTCGTCGTTGTAGAGGCGCCGGATCTCGGTCAGCTCGGTCTTGATGACACCGAGGACGGCGTTCTCGTCGCCGAGCAGCTCGCGAAGCTCCTTGATGCGGGCGAGGAGGCCGCTGTGCTCTTCCTTGACCTTGTCGCGCTCGAGACCGGTGAGCTTCTGGAGCCGCAGGTCGAGGATGGCCTGGGCCTGCGGCCGCGTGAGCTCGAAGGTGTCGATGAGTGACTCACGCGCCGTCTCGCCGTCGGCGGCGTGGCGGATGATGCTGATGATCTGGTCGAGATTGTCGAGGGCGACCAGCAGGCCTTCGAGGATGTGGGCCCTCGTCTCGGCCTTGTCCAGCTCGAACTTGGTCCGCCGGATGACGATCTCTTTCTGGAAGGCGATGTACGCCTGGAGCATCTCCGGCAGGGTGAGCGTGCGCGGGACACCGCCGACGAGGGCGATGTTGATGATCCCGAAGGTCGTCTGCATCTGGGTGTGCTTGTAGAGCTTGTTGAGCACGACCATCGGGATGGCCTCGCGCTTGAGCTCGATGACCAGGCGCATGCCCGAGCGGTCCGACTCGTTGCGCAGGTCGCTGATCTCGGTGATCTTCTTGCTCTTCACCAGATCGACGATGTTCTCGATCAGCGAGGCCCGGTTGACCTGGTACGGCAACTCGGTGACGACGATGGCGCTCCGGTTGCCCTTGATCTGCTCGGTGTGCGCCTTGGCGCGGACGCGGACGCGGCCGCGGCCGGTGCGGTAGGCCTCTTTGAACCCGCCGGTGCCGAGGATGACGCCGCCGGTCGGGAAGTCCGGACCGTGGATGAACTGCATGAGGTCGTCGGCCGTGGCCTCGGGGTTGTCGACCAGGTGCATGATCGCGTCGACGACCTCGCCGAGGTTGTGCGGCGGGATGTTGGTCGCCATGCCGACGGCGATGCCGGCCGCGCCGTTGACCAGGAGGTTCGGCATGCGACTCGGCAGGACCTTGGGCTCGCGCCGCGTCTCGTCGTAGTTGGGCATCCAGTCGACGGTGTTGGCGTCGATGTCGCGCAGCATCTCGACGGCGATCTTGCTGAAGCGAGCCTCGGTGTAGCGCATGGCCGCCGGGGAGTCGCCCTCGACGGAGCCGAAGTTGCCCTGGCCGTCCACGAGCGTGTAGCGCATGTTGAAGTCCTGCGCCATACGCACGAGGGTCGGGTAGATGACGGCCTCGCCGTGGGGGTGGTAGTTACCGCTGGTATCGCCGGCGATCTTGGCGCACTTGCGGTGCGCCTTGTTCGGCGCGAGTCCGAGGTCGTTCATGGCGACCATGATGCGGCGCTGGCTGGGCTTGAGGCCGTCGCGCACGTCGGGGAGGGCGCGGTCGGTGAGGACGCTCATCGCGTAGTCGATGAACGACGAGCGCATCTCGTCTTCGAGCTCGATGGGCTCGATCTTGCCCTCAAGCGTCTGCAGAGAATCAGACATCGAGGAACCGCACCTCCTTCGCGTTCTTCTCGATGAACTCGCGACGCGGCTCGACCTTGTCGCCCATCAGCATCGTGAAGACCTCGTCGGCCGCCTGGGCGTCTTCCATGGACACCAGCATGAGCGTGCGCGTCATGGGGTTCATGGTGGTCTCCCAGAGCTGGTCCGGGTTCATCTCGCCGAGGCCCTTGAAGCGCTGCAGTTGCATGCCCTCCTTGGTGAGCTCGACGATCTGCACGCGCAGCTCCTCGTAGCTCGCCGCCTCGGACTTGCGGTTGCCGAGGTGCGAGCGTGAACGGCGGGCGTCCGACGAGCTCCGCGATGCGCAGAGTGGACGCGCTTGAGCGACTGGAACTCGCGTCCGGCGAGAGCCGCGAACGGGATCTTCAGGTTGGCGGCCAGGCCGGTGCGCCGCTCGACCAGGCGCGTGTCGGCGACCTGCTCCTCCTCGTCGACTCCGAGGACATCGATGACGTAGCGCTTGTCGATGTCCTCACGCAGCGCCGCGAGGAGTGCGTCGAAGGTGGCGATGTCGGCCTCGATGACCGGGCCGTTCTTGAGCCAGTCGATGAGCTCGCCGCCCCACTGGCTCTTGAGCTTCTTGACCCAGCCTTCGTACTCACCGAAGAGCTTGAGGAAGCGCTGGTACTTCGTCTCGCTGAAGGTGAACCCCGTGTCGGTGTTGTCGACCCGGATCTGCTCCAGGCGGCCGCGGAGCAGGATCTCCTCGAGTTGCGCCTCCTTGTGGATGTACGTCTCCTGATTCCCCTGCTTGAGCCGGTAGAGCGGCGGCTGGGCGATGTAGATGTAGCCCGCGTCGACCAGCGGCCTCATGTGCCGGAAGAGGAAGGTGAGGATGAGCGTGCGGATGTGCGAGCCGTCGACGTCGGCGTCGGTCATGATGATGATCTTGTGGTAGCGCGCCTGCTCGACGTCGAACTCCTCGCCGATGCCGGCGCCGATGGCGCTGATCATCGTCAGGATCTCCTGGTTGGCGAGCATCTTGTCGATGCGCGCCTTCTCCACGTTGATGATCTTGCCGCGCAGCGGAAGGATCGCCTGGAACGACCGGTCCCGCGCCTGCTTGGCGGAGCCGCCGGCCGAGTCGCCCTCCACGAGGTAGATCTCGCTGAGCGCCGCGTCCTTGATGGAGCAGTCGGCCAGCTTGCCGGGGAGCGTGCTGCCCTCGAGCAGGCCCTTGCGGCGCGTGAGGTCGCGCGCCTTGCGCGCCGCGCTCCGTGCCCGCGCCGCGTTGATCGCCTTCTCGACGATCTGGCGGCCCTCGCTCGGGTTCTCCTCGAGGAACTCCGCCAGCTTCTCGTTGACCGACGTTGCGACCAGCGTGGCGATCTCGGTGTTGCCGAGCTTGGTCTTGGTCTGACCCTCGAACTGCGGGTTCTTGAGCTTGACCGAGACGAGCGCCGTGAGACCCTCACGCATGTCCTCGCCGGTGAGGTTGTCCTCTTTCTCCTTGAGGAGGTTCTTCTGCCGGGCGTAGTCGTTGAGCGTACGCGTGAGCGCGGAACGGAAGCCCGTGAGGTGGGAGCCGCCCTCCGTGGTGTTGATGTTGTTGGCGAAGGTGAAGACGGACTCGTTGTACGACGAGTTCCACTGCATCGCGATCTCTACCGCGCCGTCGGGTGTCTCGTTCTCGAGGTAGATGATGCTGCGGTGGATCGCGTCCTTCTCGCGGTTGATGTAGGCCACGAAGTCACGGATGCCGCCCTCGTACTGGAAGGTGACGCTCTCGCCGTCGGCGCGCTCGTCGTTCAGGGAGATCTTGAGTCCCTTGGTGAGGAACGCAGTCTCGCGCAGACGCTGGGCGAGCACGCGGTAGTCGTAGTCGACATCTTCGAAGATGTCGGGGTCCGCCAGGAAGGAGACCGTCGTGCCGGTAGGCCCGTCCTTGTCGAGTTTCTCCTTCTTGACCAACTCAGTGACCGGATTGCCGCGCTCGAAGCGCTGGTTCCAGTGGAAGCCCTCGACGTAGATGTCGAGCTCGAGCCACTCACTGAGGGCGTTGACGACTGAAACGCCGACGCCATGCAGGCCGCCCGACACCTTGTAGCCGGCGCCGCCGAACTTGCCACCGGCGTGCAGCATCGTGAGCACGATGGTGGCCGCCGGCAGGTTGTACTTCTCCATGATCCCGACGGGGATGCCGCGGCCGTCGTCGGCCACAGTGATCGAGTTGTCGGGGTTGATGGTGACGACGATGGCGGAGCAGTAGCCGGCGAGGGCCTCGTCCACCGAGTTGTCAACGACCTCGTAGACGAGGTGATGGAGGCCTCGCGGCCCCGTGGAGCCGATGTACATGCCGGGCCGCTCACGGACCGGCTCGAGGCCCTCAAGGACCTGGATATCTTGGGCGTCGTAGTGCGACTTCTTCACACGACCTCACAGTGGCCGAGGGGCTGGACATAGGAGCGGGGGGCAGGCAGGAACCCGCCTGCGTAAGTATACCAAAACGTGAGGCTCAGGGCGACCCTGAGACCAGCCTGGAAAACCGCCGCAAACGGCCTGTTTTCGTCAACCAGATGGGGTGCCGCCGACCGGGAGCCTCGCGGAGGCTCCTCGGATGACCGTCGCAGAGCGGCCTCGATAGCCGCCCGGAGCCGTCCGTCCTGGACTCCCTCCGCCTGGGCCCGCGCCGCATCGTGCGCGTCCGGTGCGGGCCGTTCGCGCCGCTGGTCCTCCTTCGCCGCGGAGGGCTCGGATCCCTGCCTTCCGGGCTCCTCCGGACCCGGCCGCCGGCCGGCGTCGTGGCCCGACTCGGGACCTCCGAAGTCGGCGTCCGGGGGCGCCGGCAACCGGCCGACGATGAAGCGGAACTTCGTGACCGGGTGCCCCGGCGCCACCTCGTCCATGCGCCGCAGGATCTGTGGGCCAAGATAGGTGAGTTCGTTGGCCCACACAGAAGAGGCGCACTCCACGGTGAGCTGCCCGCGACGGAAGGCCTTGGGCCGCGTGCCCCCACTCACCGGGTCGCCGACGGCACGCGCCCACGCGGCGTAGGCGCGTGCCTCATCGCCCCCGGCGAGCTTGTCGAGAGACGGCGTGATGATGTCGCCGAGCCGGCGCGGGAGATCGTCCCTGCTCCCGCCGGCGCTGGAGCGCCGGCGGCCCTTCTTGCCGCCGCCGTCCGCTCCGCCGCTCTTCTTGTCGCCGGAGCCGCTCACAGCGCGTCGAGCTCCGGTGGGGCCGGCGGGGCCTCGTCATCCGGCGGCGGCGCGGCCTCCCCCGCGGCGAGCGAGCCGTCCAGCGGCAGTTCCACCACCGTTGCCCGCGAGAGCTCCTCGTCGGTGAAGTAGTGCCGGTTGGTCGTCGTGATGATGGCCTGCCCGGCCGTCCCGAGCATGCGCACCAGCAGGCGCCGCCGGGCGTCGTCCAGTTCGCTCATGACGTCGTCGAGGAAGAGCGGCCCCTGCTGGCCCGTGCGCGCCGCGGCGAGGCGCTGCTCCGCGAGGAGCAGCGCCAGTACTGCGGCGCGCTGTTCGCCCTGCGAGCCGAAGAGTCGCAGGTCGCGGCCGCCGCGCGGCAGCTCCACCGGGCCGCACACCGGGCCTCCGGAGACGGTCGGGATGAGGGGCGTCGTGACGGTCGTGGGAGCTTCCCCGGCTCCGCCGGCGCCGTCACCATCCCGGGCCGGCGTCTTCACCTTCTCCGGCCCGATCTCCAGGAACTTGAGGTCGTCGCGGTGCGGCCCGAACAGCGACAGGCCGCGGCCGACCTCTCCGGGCCGACGTGCGCGCAACTCGTCCAGGAGGGCCGCCTCGTCGTAGCCGACACCCTCGAGTTGCGCGACCAGCTTGAGCGCGAAGCGTGCGGAGGAGGGCGCCAAGGCGGCAGCGGTCTCCGCATATCCGGTCGCGAGTTCGGCGACCAGGTCGCGGCGGCGGCGCCCCAGCTCGGCCGCGACCCGGGCGAACTGCGCGTCCCAAGGGTCGAGCGCGGCCGGATCGGCGCCGTTCTTGACGGCCCCGAGCTGGGCGTTGCGCTGACGCAGGACGCCCTGCAGCTCGCGCGCGGCGGCGGCGTACTGCGGGTCGAGCGCGGCGGCGAAGGCGTCGAGATGCGCGCGCCGCCGCGCCGGACTCCCCTTGACCAGCAGCAGGCTCTCGGGCACGAAGATGAACACCTGGCTGCGGCCGCGCAGGTCGTCCAGAGACGCCATCTCGAGGCCGCCCCAGCGGACGCGCTTGCCCTGGCTCGGCGCGAAGCCTACGTCGACCTGCTGCGTGCCCGCATCCGGTGTGTCCAGCTGCAACTCCACCCGCGCGAAGCGCTCGCCCCAGGTGATCAGCTTCTCGTCGCGCCGCGTGCGCGGCGAGCTGCCACGCAGCGCGAACCAGGCCGCCTCCAGGAGGTTCGTCTTGCCGGTGGCGTTCTCGCCCACCACGACGTTGAGCCCCGGTCCGAAGCGGACCTCGGCGTCGCAGTACGAACGGAAGTTGACGAGTCTCAGGCCGGAGACGACCACACGCGGTACTCCCGGCCGGCCACGCCCACGACATCGCCGGCCTGGAGCGTCCGTCCGCGTCTGGTCTCGACCTCGCCGTTCACGGTGACGTCGCCCGACTGCACGATGATCTTGGCGTGGCCGCCGGTAGCGGCCACGCCGGCGAGCTTCAGGAACGCGCCGAGAGGCAATGGGCCGTTGACGGCGACGTCATCCATGTCGCGACGGTCCCGGTCAAGGAGCAGCGGTCAGCTGCTCAGGCGGATCGGCATGATGAGATACGTGAAGTCGTCGCCCAGGCCGCAGATGATGCCGGGACGCAGCGGGCTGGTGAAGCGCAGCACCGTCGCGTCGTCGTCGATGGCGTCCACACCCTCGATGAGATACCCGGGGTTGAAGCCGATCTCGAACGGCTCGCCGGAGAACTCCACGTCCAGCGTCTCCTCCGCCTGGCCGACGTCCTGCGTCAGCGCCTTCATCGTGAGGTGGTTCTCGGCGAACGACAGGCGAAGCGGCGCGTTCTTCTGCGCGAGCAGGCTGACGCGCCGCGCGGTGGCCATGAGCTGCCCGCGATCGATGGTGACCTCGTGCTCGAACGTATCGGGCAGCAGTTGCTTGTAGTTCGGGAACTGTCCCTCGATGAGGCGCGAGGCGATCCAGACGTCACCCGCCGGATCGCTGAGCTTGAAGACGGCCTGGTTCTCGCCGATGGCGACTTCGATGTCGCCGTGGCCGAGAGCAGCAGCCAGGCGCGTGACCTCGCCGAGCGCCTTGACCGGGACGATGGCCTGGACCTCGGTCTCGAGCGCATGGTCGAGCTTCGTCTCCTTGACGGCCAGCCGGTAGCTGTCGGTGGCGACCATCTTGAGGATGTCGCCCATGATGGTCATGAGGACGCCGGTGAGGATCGGCCGCGTCTCGTCGCGAGAAGCCGCGCGGCCCGCCTTGTTGAGCGTCTCGACGAACGGCTCCCGGCCGACGGTGAAGGCGCCGGTCATGTCGAAGGTCGAAGTCTGCGGGAAGTCCGCCGCCGCCCAGGCGTTGAGCGAGAACGCGGCGCGCCCGGCGCTCACCTTGACCGCCGCCTCGCCGGCCTCGATGACCACTTCCTCGTCGGGAAGGTTGCGGACGACGTCGCTGAACAGGCGCGCCGGCACCACGACTTCGCCCTCACGCTCCACGGGCGTTGTCAGGTTCGCCTTGATCGAGAGTTCCATGTCGGTGGAGAAGAGATCGAGACGACCCTCTCCCGCCTGCAGAAGGATGCCCGACAACACGGGGAGGGCGCTGCGCGTGGAGACGCCCCGCGCAAGGACGCCAAGCTTGTCGACCAGCGCAGAGCGATCACACGTGAACTTCATCCCGGCTCCTTATGAATTTAAAGAGAAGTAGAAACTCCTCGCCGTCATCACAGTCCCTGTTGACGATGTGGAGAAACGGTCTTGTCGCTGCACAGCGCAGGAGAGAGCTTCTGCACAGTGCTGTGGACGGTGTGTGCAGAACGTGGCGCTCCTCCCCGCGACGGCTCCGATGCTCAGCGAAGCATAGCCGATTTCAACGCTCTTTTGGGGATCGTCCACAGGTGACGACAGTGCCGTCCACAGGGGTTGTGGAGGGGTCAGCGCGGGGTCTTGAGGCGGGCGCCGATGAGCGCCACGAGGTCCTGCAACTGGGTGTCGTGACCGTCTTTGAGCTGCCGGTCGATCTTCTCGATGCCGTGCATGACGGTCGTGTGGTGGCGGCCGCCGAAGCGGGTGCCGATCTGCGGCAGGGACGCCTCGGTGAGCTCGCGCGAGAGGTACATGGCGATGTGGCGGGCGTAGGCCACGTCCTGGGTGCGCCGGTTGCCGCGCAGGTCGTTGACGTGCATGCCGAACTGGCGGGCGACCTCACCCTGGACCATCTCGATGGTCACCGGGTGCTGGTAGGCCTTGGGGACGATGTCCTTGAGCGCCTCTTTGGTGATCTCGAGCGTGACGTCGGTGCCGCGGATCGAGGCGAAGCCGACGACGCGCGTGAGGGCGCCGTACAGTTCGCGGATGTTGGTCGTCACCTTCTGGGCGATCCACTCGAGCGCCTCGGGCTCGACGATGTCGTAGCCCTCCCACTTCACCTGCTTGCGCAGGATGGCGATACGGGTCTCGAGGTCAGGCCGGCCGATGTCGACGACGACGCCCTGGCCGAAACGCGAGCGCAGGCGCTCCTCAAGTTCCTCCAGTTCACGCGGCGGCCGGTCGCTGGTGATCACGATCTGCTTGCCGGCCTCGTAGAGCGCGTTGAACGTGTGGAAGAACTCCACCTGCGTCTGCTGCTTCTCGGCGAGGAACTGGACGTCGTCGACGATCAGCACGTCGTTGTCGCGGTAGGTCTGCTTGAAGCCCTCGATGCGTCCCTTGTCCGTGACCGCGTTGATGAAGTCGTCCGTGAAGCGCTCGCAGGTGACGTAGCGGACCTGGAGGTCCGGGTGCTGCTCGAGCGCCGCGTGCGCGATCGCCTGCGTGAGGTGCGTCTTGCCGAGGCCGGTGTCGGCGTAGATGAACACCGGGTTGTAGGCGCCGGCCGGGGTTTCCGCGACGCTGCGCGCGACGGCGGTGGCGTACTCGTTGTTGGGACCGGTGACGAAGCGGTCGAAGACGTAGCGCGGGTTCAGGTCGCCGGGCACGCGTGGCGGTCGATTGGCGCCTCGGCGGCCGGTGCGGGGCTTGGATGCCGGTGGAAGGGCCTGCTTCGCGGGCTCGACGCCGTCGACCGGCTCCGCCGCCGGCCTCATCGGCAACTCCGCCGCCCGCACGTCGACCACGACGCGGACCTCCACGGCGCCGCCGAGGACTTCCTCGAGCGCCTCGGCGACCTGTGACGCCAGCCGCCGTTCGATCCACTCGCGGGCGAAGTCGTTGGGCACGCCGATGACGAAGGCGCCGTCATCGAGGCCGAGGGGCACGGTCCTGTCGAACCAGAACTGGAACGCGGAGTCGGCGATGCGCCCACGAAGATGCTTCTTGGCTTCTTCCCAGATGCGTGTGAGTTCGTCGTCCGTGGGTGCCCCGCCAGCTCGGCCCCGGGGATGCGGCGGCCCACCGGGGTGCTTTGTGAACGTCGGTCAGAGGATGCTCTCGAGGAGGCGCAGGCCCTCCTCGCGCAAGGCTCGCTTGCCGTCCCCCAGCGAGTGTATCAACCCCATGTCTTGCAGTACAACGAGTTCCCGGAACACCGTCGCAGGCGAGAATCCGAGTTCCTTGGCGATGGCCGTCGGGCCGGCCGAGCCGAGTTCCATGAGCAGCACCAGGACCTTCGTCTGGCGGGTGGTGAGCTTGATCTCGGGGGCGCCGGCCGCGGCGGCCGGAGCCTCCGCCGCGGACGGCATCTTGATGGTGAACACGGCTCCGCCGCCGAGGTTGTCCTCCACCGTCAGGATGCCGCGCAGGAACTGGAGCGACTCGCGCGCGATGAGGCAGGCCGGAGCCGACGCCGCGGATGATCTGTCTCTGATACGCGGTCGCGGTGGTGAAGCCCGGCTGGAACGCGCGGTCCTTGTCGTCGACGCCCGGGCCGTGGTCGGAGATCCGGATGGTCTGTCCGTTGTCGAGGATGGTGATGACCACGTCTCGGAAGTAGGCGTGCAGGAGGTTCTCGATGAGCTCCTGGATGACCGACATAGGGCACCTGGCCGCCCTGCTCGCGACAGTAGTGGTACGTCTTCTCGGCGAGCGAGGCGATGAGGGCCGGCAGGTCCCCCTCTTCGACGGCGATCACCCGCGGTGGGCTGGTGAGGGTGTCGTAGATGGCGATGCGCGGGGCCTCGAGACCCAGGGGGACATCGGGGAGCGGGCCGTCGGGTGCGGGGCCCGCGGCAGGAGTCTGCTCTGTGGTGTCCGGGGCGACGCCGTCAGGCTCGCGCGCGGCTTCTGTCGCTCCTCGTGATCGGGGGGCGGCCGCGGGCGCAGTCCGCGGTGCGGACTGCCGGACGGCGGCCCCCTCGTCGGCGAGCAGCCTGTCGAGGAACGAGTCCATAGGGGCGCCGAGTATAGCAGGGCATGCCGGAACCCTCCATGGGGCCTCGCGAAACGCGGTTTTGCAGGTGAAAGCCCGAAGTTGTCCACAGCCTGTTCACGAATTGTGGAAAGTTCTCCGGGCCGGACGCCGAAAGATGCCCAATTTGCGGCCGTTGTGGAAACCGCGGTTTCAGGACCCCTCGACGGCCCGGCACCCCCGGCACCCCGCCGAACCTCTTCGCGCCGCCGCTGTCAACCCCAAAGTGCAGACCCTCCCAAGGGACACGAATTACCTGCAAAACAGCTATTTCTGACGGGTTAGTATCTTGTGAAGGCGGTGTCAAGAGTGCATTTCTTCGTGAACGTCTTTTCCACGGCGATTGTGAGCCTGAGAGCATGAGAAAAGCTACTTATCCACATTCTCCACAGGCGCCTGTGAACGGACGGGCCGAGGATTGAAACGTCGTCGGCCCTCCGTTCCTCCCGTCGGGCTGCGCTACACTGGTAGTCGTCCCTGCGGAGCTCCCGTGTGAGGAGCTGAGATGGCGCTACCTGGCGCCGACGCGTCGAACCTGACCGCCCTGCGGGGCGGCGGCGCCGTTGAGGCGCTGCTGGGTAATGCCAGCGAAGGGAGAGATGTCATCGTGAGCACACCACTCGTCCACCCAGAGGGCGCCACGGCCGATGCGCGCGACCGCCTGAACCTCAATCCGGCGCACTGGGGAGTGCGGGCGATCGCCGAGATCGGGGTCGCGATCGCCCTGGCTGCCGTCCTCAGTTGGCTCGCCCAGGCGTTTCCGCTGCGCATGCCGCAGGGCGGGTCCTTCGGCCTCGAGATGCTGCCGATCCTGTTCATCGCCATCCGTCGCGGTGTGGTCCCCGGCGTCGTCGCCGGCGGACTCTTCGGCCTGCTGCAACTGACCGGCATCGCCGGCACGCCGTACATCTACCACCCGCTGCAGGCGCTGCTCGACTACCCACTGGCGTTCGCCGCGCTCGGTCTGGCGGGCCTCGTCCCCGTCGGGAGGATGGACGACGTCCACAACCTCCCTCGGCTCATCGCGGCCGTGACCGTCGGGGCCGGCGCGCGGCTCGTCTTCCACTTCCTGTCCGGTCTGATCTTCTTCGCCGCCTACGCGCCCGGGTGGGAGGCGCCCTGGCTCTACTCGATCACCTACAACCTTCTCTACCTGCTGCCGTCCGCCATCGTCACCGCCGTCTGCCTCTGGCCGCTGCTGCGCGCCTACGATGTGGCGTTCCCCGGCGACCGCCGGGCGGCCGGATGACGGAACCGGGCTCCGAGGTGAGGACTCGCTCGCTGGCGGTCGTCTTTCTCGACGGCGAGTACAACGACCCCGGCTGGCACCGCGGCCTCGCCGCCCGGGCCGACATCCTCCTGGCTGCCGATGGCGGCGCCCGGTTCCTCGCCCGTCTCGGGCTGACACCGGCGGCGGTGATCGGCGACTTCGACTCCCTGGATGAGGCGACCGCTGAGGACCTGCGGGCCGCCGGAGTCGAATTCGTGCGCCACCCCGTGCGCAAGGACGTCACCGACGGCGAACTCGCCGTCGCCGAGGCGCTGCGCCGGGGGGCCGGCGAAGTCCTGCTCGCCGGAGCGACCGGCGCGCTCGACCACACCCTCGGGCATCTGGCGATCCTCCGGCGCCTGGCGTCTCGCGGCATCGCCGCGCGCCTCGTGGCGCCCGACCTCGCCGTGACGGTGCTCATCGCGCCGGCCGCCGTGGCGCTTGGCGCCCCGGCCGGCGCGCGCGTCTCACTCTCAGCCGTCGGCGAGGCCGCGACGGTGACGCTCACCGGCCTCGACTACCCACTCGAACGTGGCGTCCTCCCAGCCGACGCCTGCCTGGGACTCGGCAACCACGTCGCGGCCGCGGGCGACGCCCGCATCGTCCTTCACGAGGGGACGGTCGTCCTGCTGGTCGACCGCGGCGACGAGTCGTTCCCGCCGCTCGCCGCGGGGCGCGAGGAGTGAGGGCCGACTCGGCGTTGTGGCGCTGGGCCGCCGCAGGGTGGGCCGCCATCATCTTCATCAGCGGGGTGCTCCCGACCGCGGGCACCGTGAAAGCCGTCTCCGCGGGGCACGACACAGTCACTACCACGGTCGGGCACTTCGTCGCGTACGCGCTGCTCGGGTTCTTGCTCGGCATCGCGCTCGGCGGGTGGAGGGTCGATCTGCGGCGGCTGGCCCTGGGCCTCGCGCTCGCGGCTGTGCTCGGGGGAGCGATCGAGGTGGTGCAGGGGCCGCTGTCCTATCGCGACGCCCAGCTCGCCGACTTCCTGGTCGACGTAGCCGGCGCCGCGGCCGGACTCGCGGTCTTCAGTGCTGCGGTATGGGCGACGCGATCACGATCGCGTCGCGGATGATACTCGCGGCGACATCCTCCGCCGGCACGTCGTAGCCGCGCTCCGCAACGAGGTCCCTCAGGACGTCGACGCGGCGTTCCCGCGACCCGGTGGGATCACGATCAACACGGCTCTGCTGCTGATCTCCGGCCACCTCACCCTCCTTGGTCCTCTCTCGGGGAAGTGAATCGGGCCGGGAGGCCGTGGAGTTTACTAAGATGCGTAAGCAGATATGACTCCACCTGGGAGACACACGTGATCAGCATCCACGAAGCCCTCGACTCGGTGCTTGCGGCGGTCCGCCCGCTGCGCGCCGAAGAGGTCCCGCTGCTGCAGGCGCTCGGGCGCGCCGCGGCAGAGCGCATCATCTCGCCCGAGCAGGTGCCGACGTTCGCCAACTCCGCCATGGACGGCTTTGCCGTCTCCGGTGCGGAGCTCGAGGCCGGCCGCCGCGTGTTCCGCGTCGCGTTCGACATCCCGGCCGGCCGCTACGTGGCCGAGACCGTGGGGCCGGGAGACGCGGCGCGCATCATGACGGGCGCCCCGGTGCCGGCCGGCACCGACACCGTGGTGCAGGTCGAGCACACGACGGTCTGATGGCGACTCGATGACCGTCGAGACGGTTCCCGAGACGGGCGCGAACGTGCGCCGCGCCGGCGAGGACGTCACCGTCGGCGACGTCCTCTTCGAGCGCGGCGCTCACCTCGGCGCCGCTGAGGTCGGCCTGCTCGCGGCCGTCGGCGTCGAGCGCGTCCGCGTCGCTCGCCGGCCGCGCGTCGCCATCCTCGCCACCGGGAGCGAACTGGTGGCGGCCGGGCAGCCGCTCGCGCCGGGGCAGATCCGCAACTCCAACTCCTACACCGCCTACGGCCAGGTGCTCGCGGCCGGCGGCGACCCCATCCTGCTCGGGATCGCGCGCGACGACCCCGACGAGACCCGGCGGCTGCTCGCCGCGGCGCTCGAGAACGACGTCGTCATCACCTCGGGCGGCGTCTCCGTCGGCGACTACGACTTCGTCAAGCAGGTGCAGGACGAACTCGGCGTCGAGCGCCACTTCTGGGGCATCGCCACCAAGCCGGGCAAGCCGATGGCCTTCGGCACGCGCGGCGAAACGCTCGTCTTCGGCGTCCCCGGCAACCCCGTGGCGGCGATGGTCAGCTTCGAGATGTACGTGCGGCCGGCCCTCCTGGCCATGCAGGGCCGGCCTGACGTGTACCGCCCCTGGTTCTACGCCGAGTCGGCGGAGCCGGTGCGGCGCACGAAGGGGCGTACCGAGGCGCGCCGCTGCCGTCTCACCCACGACGGCGGCGCGATCCGCTTCACGACCACCGGTCCGCAGGGTTCAGGGATCCTGAGCTCGATGGCCGGCGCGGAGGGCCTGTTCTTCGTCCCGCCCGAGTACCCCGGCGGCGAGATCGGGACGGAACTGCTGGTCATGCTGCTCGGGGGCACGTCGTCCGAGCGCCCGCCGTTCCCGGGGGCAGTGACGGCGGGCTGAGCGTGACCGCAACCGCGCGTCGCGCGGCGGTCGTCAGTGGCCGCGCGCCTTCGTCAGCGGCTTTGCTTTCTCGAGCGTCGCCCAGACGATCAGGCGGTGCGCCGCGCTGTACGGCGGCGTGCAGGTCGTGAGCACCAGGCCGTAGCCGCGGTCGTTCAGCACGCTGATGTCCGTCGGGTCGACGGTGGTCTCTTTGGCCACCGCGTACCGGAACTTCGCGTATGGCGTGTCGACGTAGATCGGGTCGCCCTTGCGCAGCTTGTCCAGCTCGTAGAACGGGGCGCCGTAGGTGGTGCGATGGCCGGCGACGGCAAAGGGCTCGCCGGCCCCCGGCAGAGGCGTCAGCGCATAGTGGACCGGCCCGTTGCGCAGCAGCGAACTGTCCCCTTTGGGGTCGAGTCCCTTGCGGCCCCCCACCCCCTGCTGGACCAGCCGGTCGAGCTTGATGCGGGGGATGCGCAGCCGGCCGATGGGGTCTCCGGTCTTGAGGCCGCGGGCGTAGACCACGGCCATGCGGCGCACCATCTCCGCGTCGGAGACGGTGCGTTTGTGTGTGTCGAGGTTGCCGCTGACGACCGCGGTGGTGAACGCCGCGCTCTGCTGGCGGTACGTCGAGTCGAGTCGCGACTGCTGGACCTGGGCGTACGCCGCCGACCAGAAGGGGTAGGCGAGCACGAGCCCGCCGGCGATGAGGAGCAGGTCGCCGGCGAGCCGCAGCCAGCGAGACCTCCCGCCGTGCTTGCGAGCGGCCGGCGGCTTCTCGACCGTGGGGTCAGTCGGGTCCATTTACGGATGGTACCCGCGGCAGAGGAGGGGCGCCACACCGTGCTAGACTGGCGCCCCCCGACGAGGAGGCACCCTGCGTGCGATCCTTCACGGACGTCCATGACGAGTTGACCGGCAGGCGCGTTCCCCACGAGATCGTGCACCTGCCGTCGTCCTCGCGCACCGCGCAGCTCGCGGCGGAGGCACTCGGCGTGCCCGTCGGGGATGTGGTCAAGTCACTTCTCTTCTTGCTGGACGACGCGCCGGTGCTGGCGCTGGTCTCAGGCGACGCGACGGTCGACGTGGACGCGCTCGCGCGCGGGATGGGCGTCGCACAGGTCCGGTTCGCGAAGAGCCGGGAGGTCCGGGAGTTCACCGGGTACAAGCCCGGCGCCGTGCCGCCCTGCGCCCTGGCGACGGAGGTGCCGGTCGTCGCCGACCCGGGCGTGTTCGCGCCGGACGTCGTGTACTGCGGCGGCGGGACGACGACCACCATGCTGAGGATCGGCAGCGCCGATCTGGACGCGCTGCTCGAGCCGCGCAAGCTGCCGATCGCGGCGCGTTCGTGATGGGTGCGCGAAGGCAGGCGCGGGCGCCGCGGCGCCCGGGGACGACGGACGGCCGCGCGCCGTGCGTCAGAAGTGGACACCAGCGGACGAAGTGGAGAGCGCGACGATGACGGAGACCCTCACCCACACCATCGGCTCGGCCGGGCGCCTGGCCATCCTCTCGCAGGAGGACCTGGAGCGACTGGACGCCGCGGCGCTCGAGGTGCTCGCCGAGGTGGGCGTGGCGATCCCATCCGAGCGCGCCCGCGCGGCGCTCGTCGCGCAGGGCGCGACGGCGGATGGCGTGCGCGTCACCATGCCGGCGGAGCTCGTCCGCCGGCTCGTCGGCCTCGCGCCGGCGCACATGACGCTGGGCGCCCGCGCCGGCGCGCCGATCGTCACCGGCGAGCGCTCGCTGGTCACGACCGACGGCTGCTGCGTCGAGATCTACGACCTCGCGACGGGCGAGAAGCGCGCACCACGGCGGACGACGTCGCGACCATCAGCCGCGTCGTCGACGCGCTGCCCGAGGTCGACTTCTGCTGGCCGGCCGTGAGCGCGCAGGACCGGCCGGCCTCAGGTCCGGGGCCTGCACGAGCTCTACCTGGCGATCGCCAACACCGGCAAGCACGTGCAGACGGTGACCGTCGTCGAGCCGGATCTCGCCGAGGTCGCCGTGCAGATGGCGCTCGCGGTGAGCGGCTCGGCGGAGAAGCTCCGCGCCGAGCCGCCGATCAGCGCGCTGCTCGGCACGGTCACGCCCCTGGGCAACGACGAGGGGACGCTGGAGGCCGGTCTGGTCTTCGCCGAGGCCGGGATCCCGATCGGCTTCGTGACCATGCCGATGGGCGGCTCGACCACCCCGATCACGATGGCCGGCTCGCTCGTCATCGGCATCGCCGAGGCGCTGAGCTCGGTGTGCGCCATCCAGGCGGCCTTCCCCGGCGCGCCGGTCTTCATCTGCTTCATCCCGAGCGTCATGGACCTCAAGAGCGGCGACTTCACCGGCGGCGCTCCCGAGGACACGATCATGGCCGCGGCCGTCGGCGACGTCGGCTACTTCTACGGCCTGCCCACGCAGTGCGGCGTCAACTCGAGCGGCGCCAAGGAGCCGAGCTGGCAGTCGGCGCTGGACGACACGACCACCACGTACCTGTCGCTCGCCGCCGGCGTCGACATGCTCACCGGCGTGGGCATGGTCTCCGGCGGCCGGATCTTCAGCTACGAGGAGATGGCGCTCGGGGTCGAGATACTCTCACACGCGCGCGCGATCGCGGCAGGCGTCGACCTCGCGGATTCCGGCGGCTCGGCCGGCGGGCAGGCTTCGCCCGCCGCCGGCCCCTCCCTGGCCGTCGACAAGGCGCACCGCCACTGGACCGCCGGCGGGCGGGAGACGGCGATCGACCGCGCCCACGAGCGCATCGTCGCCGCGGTCGCCGCGCACCAGCCGCCCGCCCTCGATCCGGCGGTGGACGCCGAGCTGAGGCGGCTGGCCAGATCGACTGAGCCGCCTGCTCCTGCGTCCGCAGAGCGCGCAGATACTCACAATCCGGGTCAAGACGTCACATCGCCAGCTTCCGCGAGGGTTGTCTTTTGGGTGCGGTGCTGTATAAATCCAACTCGAACGTCGCGCTGGGGGAGTGCGACGCCGAACGTCCTGACAGGCGGTGGGGGCCGCCATCCGCAGCAGTCCACGCCCGTGGGTCACGCGGTCGTCGGGAAAAGTCAGCCGGAAAGGACGGAGGCATGAGAAAGGGCAAGACCTACATTCTGGCAGCTGTGCTCCTCGTCGCTGTCATCGCGCTCGCAGGCATCGTAGCCGCGTGCGGAAGCAGCAGCAGCGACTCGAGCAGCAGCGCCAGCGCGAGCGCCGCGGCCACCACCGCCGATGGACAAGGCCACGGAGATCCTCGGCCACGCGCCGACGGGCCTCGCGCCAGACGATCGTCGACCGCTGGCTCCGTCGATCGTCGCCAACGACGCCAACTACCCGCCGCAGAGCTCCATCGACAAGGCCACCGGCAAGCTCGTGGGCTTCGACGTCGACGCCGCCAACAAGATGGGCGAACTGCTCAGCCTCACGGTCGACTTCAAGAACCCCGCGTGGGAGACGATCCCGGCCGGCCTGCAGCAGGGCAAGTACGACGTGTCCATCGGCTCGATGACCATCACGCCGGAGCGCCAGAAGGTCCTGGCCTTCACCGACCCGTACTACTACACCTCGGGTCAGGTGTTCGTGAAGAAGGGCGGCCCGCAGATCACCGGCGTCGCCGACCTGGCCGGCAAGAAGGTCGGCGTGGGCGCCGCGACGACGTACTACGACTACCTCAAGGCCGAAGAACATCCGAAACGGCGCGTCGTGAAGACGTCAACACCACCGACGCCGACGCGTTCCCGGATCTCGCCAACGGCAACCTCGACTTCGTGATGACCGCCGGCCCCACCGGCCAGCAGGCCATCCTCAACGGTCAGCCGTTCGAGTTCTCCGGCAAGCCGCTCTACTACGAGGACCTCGCTTTCGCCCTCAAGCTGGACGAGGCGGACTGGCTGGCGATGCTCAACTACGCCGTCCAGACGATGCACTCCGACGGCTCGCTCACCGCGATGAGCAAGCAGTGGTACAACGGCATGGACCTGACGGTGAAGCAGTAACGATCTGCTCCACGCGTCGTCAGGGTGGACGTGATCACTCGCGTCCCATGAGCGTTCCGCGGCGAGGGGCTTGCACAGCAGGCCTCTCGCCGCGGTCTTTCTGACAGGAAGGTTCTCCCTCATGCGAACACGGTCAAGGCTTCTGAGCATCGCGCTTATGGCGGCGCTGCTCATCCTGGTGGTGACCGCGCTGACGCCTGTCGCGTCGGCGGCCTCGCCGTCGCCGTCGCCGTCGGCTACCGCCGCCTCGGCGCCCAAGGGCACCCCTATCCCGGTCGGCGTGATCCCCGACCCCAACCGGGCGCCGCCTCAGCCACCAAGAACCTGTGGAACGGCGACGTCGTGCAGGTGAACTTCGAGCCGAACGGCTCCGAGCTGGA
This sequence comes from uncultured Thermoleophilia bacterium, assembly GCA_963834905.1. Taxonomy (GTDB): domain Bacteria; phylum Actinomycetota; class Thermoleophilia; order UBA2241; family UBA2241; genus CAIXSE01. Next base: position 21,501 of record CAWIDR010000011.1, read on the forward strand.
TACCGCCAAGTGCCAGGTCTACATCAACGGCGACTTGCAGAAGCTCAGCTGCTGATCCCACCGTCCAGTACCTCTCGCCGGCCACCCCGACCCTGAACTTCCCGCTTGCCCAGACCTACTCGTCCGGGCAGCTACGACTTCAGGGTCATCATGGTCACGACCAAGGGCGTGACGGTCGAGAAGACGTGGAAGTACGAATCCAAGGGTCAGGCAGGCTCCGGCCTCATCAAGCCGCAGGTCATGAAGGACTGGTTCTGGTTCATCTCCCGCGGCGCCATCGTCACGGTCGAGCTGACCGTCATCTCCATCCTGCTTCGCCTGCATCCTGGCGCTCTTCGGCTCGCTGGGCCGGCTCTCCAAGAAGATGACCTTCAAGCAGGCGTGGGCCCGCTACCAGAGCTGGGGCTACATGTGGCGCATGGTCATCGGCCGCATCCCCTACTGGGTCGCGACGTTCTACACCTCGCTCTTCCGAGGCACGCCGCTCCTCCTGCAGATCATCGTGATCTACCAGGGCACGCCTGAGGTCATCAGGGCGTTGGGCCTGCCGAACTCGTACAACCCGCCGGCGTTCTGGTCCGGCGTCGCGGCGCTGTCGCTGAACTACGGCGCCTACCTCACCGAGGTGTTCCGCGCCGGCATCCAGGCGGTGCCCAAGGGCCAGAACGAGGCCGCGTGGGCGATCGGCCTGAGCGGGTGGCAGACGCAGCGGCGCATCATCCTGCCGCAGGCGCTCAAGATCGTCATCCCCGCCGTGGGCAACGACTTCATCGCCCTGATCAAGGACACCTCGCTGGTGTCGGTCATCACGGTGGAGGAACTCCTGCGTCGCTCGCAGCTCGCCGGCGCCGCCACCTTCAGCTTCATGAGCACACTGCTCGTCGCGGCCGCGTGGTACTGGGCCCTGACGATCTTCTTCAGCTTCTGGCAGGCCAAGCTCGAGACGCGCATGGCGCGCGACAAGGCCCGCGAGAAGGAGAAGGGGAAGGCGAAATAGCATGGGAACACAGACGTTCGCACACGAGACGATCACCGACGAGAAGGGCCGCGAGCTCGTCGTCAAGGTCGAGGGCCTCCAGAAGTACTTCGGCAAGAACCACGTGCTCAAGGGCATCGACCTCGAGGTCTACAAGGGCGAGGTGCTGGTGCTCATCGGGCCGTCCGGCTCCGGCAAGAGCACGTTCCTGCGCTGCCTGAACTTCCTCGAGGACCCCACGACCGGCGAGATCAGGGTCGGAGACGTGCACGTCACCTGCGGCAGCCACGGCGGCGGCTTCAAGAAGGACGTGCACGAGATCCGCATGAAGTGCGGCATGGTCTTCCAGGAGTTCAACCTCTTCCCGCACAAGGACGCGATCGAGAACGTGACCGAAGGTCCGATCCTGGTGAAGGGCGAGAAGAAGGCCGAAGCGATCCGCAAGGCGGAGGCGCTGCTGACCAAGGTGGGCCTCGGGGACCGGATGGACTTCTTCCCGAGCCAGCTCTCGGGCGGCCAGAAGCAGCGCGTCGCCATCGCCCGCGCCATGGCGATGGACCCCGTGCTCATGCTTTTCGACGAGCCGACCAGCGCCCTCGACCCCGAGCTCATCGGCGAGGTGCTCAAGGTCATGAAGGAGCTCGCCGAGGGCGGCATGACTATGATCGTGGTGAGCCACGAGATGGGCTTCAGCCGTGACGTCGCCGACCGCGTCGTGTACATGGACGACGGCTACTTCATCGAGCAGGGCCCGCCGAGCGACGTCTTCTTCCATCCCAAGGACGACCGCACCAAGCGCTTCCTGCGGCACATCCTGCCGGAGAAGGAGCCAGAGCACGCCAAGGAGCTCGGCATCATCGAGGTCGACCAGGAACTGCCCGAGTCAGGCGCCGCGGACGGTCCGCCGCAGGGCGCAGCCGGCGCGGCGCTCGACGAAGACAACTTCAAGGACACGGCTATTCCCGAGATCCCCCTCTCGCAGGGTCCCGCGGGTGAGACGCCCTTGCCTCCGGGCGACGAGAACCTGTAAGGGACCGGCCGGAAGGCCGCGGACAAGAGCCGGGGCGGCGAGGCGCTGAGCGCCTCGCCGCCCCGTTCGCGTACGGGGGCGGCCGCCAGGTGCGCCACATCACGCGAGCCGCCCAAGGTGGGGGCGAATGACGGGGGCCGCCGGCCCGGGTAGCATCAGGCGCGGCGACGAGGAGGAGCGATGGCGGACGCAGCCCTGCGTATCGATCCGATCAGGCCGCGCCTGCGCTGGGATGTGCTGGGCGCGACCGATGTGGAGCGGCTGGAGGGGGGCATCCTCCAGACGCTCGCCGAGGTCGGCGTGCGCTTCCCGCTGGAGCGCGCGCTCGACGCGCTCGAACGCGGCGGCTGCCGCGTCGATCGCGCGTCGCAGGTCGCGCGCATGCCGGAGGCCGTCGTCCGGGCGGCGCTGCAGGCGGCGCCGAAGGCGCCGCTCCTCGCCGCCCGCGACCCCCGTTGCGACATCGTCCTCGACGGGGCCGCCTGCCACCTCAGCAACGACGGGTGCGGCGTGCGCGTCCTCGATCCGGACACCGGCGAGCTGCGGCCCAGCACCAAGGCGGACGTCGCCGACTCCGCCCGCTTCGTCGACGCCGTCCCGCAGGTCAGCTTCTACTGGGGGCCGGTGGTGACCGCGGAGGACGTGCCCCTGGCCACCCGGCCGCTGCACGAGCTCGAGGCGATCTTCGCGAACACGAGCAAGCACTTCCAGGCGGTCGACGTCGTGGGCGAGGCGATGACGCGACGCGCGGTCGAGATGGCGCAGGTGGTGGCCGGCGGAGCCGACGAGCTCCGCCGCCGGCCCATCATGAGCCTCATCGCCTGCCCGATCGATCCGCTGAGCAACGAGGCCGTGAGCCTCGAGGCGGCGCTGGTGTGCGCGGAGGCCGGCGTCCCGGTCGGCTTCCTCTCGCTCACGCTCGCCTGCGCGTCCGCGCCGGCGACCATGGCCGGCAATCTCGTGGTCAACATGGCGGCCGTCCTGGCGGGGATCGTCCTGCTGCAGCTGGCGTACCCGGGCGCGCCCGTGTTTCTGGCCGGCGCGCCTTCCGTGATGGATCTCAAGACCGGCGGCTACACCGGCGGCAGCCCCGAGGACTACGTCCTGGCCGCCGCCGCCACGCAGCTCGCCCACCACTTCGGCTTCGCCATGAACATGGGCACCATGGCGAGCGGAGCCAAGGAGCCGGGCTGGCAAGCCGCCGTGGACGACGCGCTCTCGACGCTGGCCAGCGTCTCGGCCGGCGCCGAGATGATGAGCGGCTGCGGCCTGCTCGACGGCTCGAAGACGCTGAGCTACGCGCATCTGCTCATGGAGGCCGAGGTCTACGGCATCGTGCAGAAGATGGCCGGCGGGATCGAAGTGAACGACGAGACGCTGGCGCTCGACGTGATCCGCAAGGTGGGCCCGAACGGCACGTACCTCGCCGAGAAGCACACCCGGGCGCACATGGGCGAGATCTGGCGACCGGGTGTCTGGGACCGGACGTCCTACGACGCCTGGCTGGCGGCCGGCAAGAGAGGCGCGCTCGAGAACGCCGAGCAGAAGGCGCGGGAGATCCTGGCGTCTCACGCGCCCGACCCGCTTCCGCACGACGTGCGCGACGAGCTCCGGCGGCTGGTCGCGGCCGCGGACGCCGAGCTCGCGGGGGTGATGACGTGAGCGACGGCATCGCGCCAGGTAGCGGGGCGGCGCGTGATGAAGGGAGAGGCCGGATGGCCGAGAGGTTGAGCCGGCGCCGCCGGAGGCGGCGCCTCTGGATCCTGGCCGCCGTCCTGGTGTTGCTGGCGGCGCTCGCGACCTACCTGGTCCTTCGCGCACAGGGCTGTTTCACGCCGCGGCTCGACGTCACGGTGACCGTGCACAACATCGGCACGACGTCTCTCGGCAGCCTGAGCATCGATCAGGTCGACGGTGCGGGGCACGCCATCGTCCCCGACGTCGCCCCCGGGGCGACCGTGACGGTCCGTCTCACGGCCGACGACAAGTTCCGCCAGAGCAGGCTCGACCTCGTCGACGACGCGACGGGGCGCAACTACGGCTTGCCGCCCGACAGCTTCGCGGGCTCATTGCACGGGACGGTCGAGGTGGAGGTCTCGCGCGCGGCGCGGGAGCGGGGCTCGAGGGCCGCGCCCGGTCGCACACCGACTCGGGCGCGGATCCGCGCAGCTGGCAGCCGCTGCGTCCGGATTAGGCCGGGCGACGAGCGCCTGCGCCGCCTCCCGGAGGACCTCCGTGTGCCGGTCGACGTCCGCCGCGGTCGTCTGCGGCGACATGAGCGCCATGTTGTGGAACGGCGTCATGAGGATGCCGCGGTTCAACATGAAGAGGTGCAGATAGCGGTCGAGCTCTTCGTCTTCGGCCGCGGCCGCCTCGCCGCCGTTGTGCGGCGGCACGGGCCGCGGCCAGTACTCGGCGCGGCAGCCCAAGCGCTTGACCACCCACGGCAGGGCGAACTCGTCGATGACCGTCTGGACGCCGTCGGCCCAACGCCCGGCGAGCGGGATCATGCGCCCGTAGGCCTCGTCCGTGAGGACTTCGCTCAGGGTCGCGCGAACGGCGGCAACGCTCAGGGCGTTGCCGGCCAGGGTGCCCCCGATGCCGCACTCGTCGGCGGCGTGATAGTCCCAGTCCGCGTGGATCAGGTCGGCGACCGTCTGGCCGAAGCCGTAGACAGCGGCGGGGACGCCGCTGCCGATGGGCTTGCCGAGGGTCACCATGTCCGGGTCGAGGCCCCAGGCCCGAGTACAGCCGCCGGGGCCCGCACAGATGGTGTGCGTCTCGTCGATGATGAGCAGCGTGCCCGTCTCCCGGGTCAGGTGGCGGAGCGCCTCGTGGTAGCCGTCGTCGGGCAAGATGATGCCGATGTTGGTCAGGGCGGGCTCGGCGAGGACGCAGGCCACGTCGCCGGGCTCGAGCGCCCGCTCCAGCGCCTCCAGGTCGTTCCACTCGATGACCTTGGTCGTGACGGTCGGGTCGATCGGCGGGCCGGCGTTGCCCGGCTTGGGTCCCGGCACGCCGTCGTTGATGGTGATGATCGTCTCGTCCACAGAGCCGTGGTAGCAGTAGTTGTAGACGAGGATCTTCGGCCGCCTGGTGACGTGGCGGGCCAGACGGACGGCGAAGCGGTTGGCGTCGGTCGCCGTGAGCGCCAGTTGCCAGTACTGCAGGCCGAAGCGGCGGGCGAGTTCATCGGCCACCCAGAGCGAGTCTTCGGTCGGAAGCATCGTGGTGATGCCGCGGGCGGCCTGGGCGGCGATGGCGGAGACCGGCCCCTCGGGAGAGTGGCCGGTCATCGCGCCGGTGTCACCCAGGCAGAAGTCGATGTACTCGTGCCCGTCGACGCAGGTGAACCGGGCGCCGTGCGCCTCGGCGACGTAGGGCGGGAACGGGCTCGACCAGCGCGTCATCCAGTTCATGGGGACGCCATCGAGCAGGTGCGCCTGCGCCTGCTCGAAGAGCTCGCGGGAGCGCGGGTGGCGCGCGACGAAGTCCTCGTCTTCGCGCGCCTTGAGCGCCTCCAGCCGTTCGCGGTCGATCGTCGCCGTCATGAGGCCCTCCGCTCCGGGACCCGCGGGCCCAACTACCTGGCCAGCTCCTTCGCCCGTTCCACCGCCATGCCGGCGTTGGCCCCGTAGCCGTCGGCGCCGATCTCGTCGGCGTAGGCGGCCGTGACCGGGGCGCCGCCGACCATCACCTTGACCGAGTCGCGCAGGCCCTCGTCCTTGAGCGCCGCGATCGTCTCGCTCATGTGCGGCAGCGTCGTCGTGAGCAGGGCGCTCATGCCGACGATCCTCGGGGCGTGCTCCTTGACCGCGGCGACGAAGTCGGCGGCTGCTCACCCCGGTGCCGAGGTTGACGACCGTGAAGCCGGCGCCCTGGAGGAGCATGCCGACCAGGTTCTTGCCGATGTCGTGCAGGTCGCCCTCGACGGTGCCGATCACGACCACGCCGCCGCCGGCCTCCTCGCCGGCGGCCATGTGCGGGCGCAGCAGGTCGAGGCAGGCCTGCATGACGCGGGCGGACAGCAGCACCTCGGGGATGAAGCAGTCGCCGTCGCGCATGCGCACGCCGACCACCTCCATGCCGGGGAGCAGGGCCTCGTCGAGGATCTCGCGGGCGGAGGCGCCGCCGGCGAGCAGGGCCTGGTAGAGCGCCGTCGCCGTGTCGGCGTTGCCGTCGATGATGGCTTGCTTGAGTGGTTCGTTCATGCCACGCCTTTCTCACGGTCGGCAGCTTCGATGATGCGGTGCACCTGCTCGGCCACGTCCGGGTCGATGGGCAGGGGCTGGTGGGACTCTACAAGCTCCAGCGCCCGGGCGCGTGTGCGCGTGGCGAGGTCTGTCGCGCCCCTGCTCTCCCAGTCCTCGCGCACGCGGCGGTCGAGGACCTCCGGCTGGCTCAGTTCGCGCATGTGCTTGAGGGTGGCGTCCAGCGAGAGGAAATCGCCGAACGCGCCGACCTTCGCGATGTCGTCCACTGCCATCGTCTCGTCGGTGACGGCGATGCCGCCGACGGCGAACTTGATCATGCGCGCTATCTCGTTGTCCATGACCAGTTGGCCAAGGTCGAAGGTGACGCCCGATTCGATCATCCCCGCCCCGTAGATCTGGTTGGCACCTGCCAACGCAGGAAGGAGTCCGGTGAGGGTCTTCTCGTGACCGGTCTGCGCGTCACCGAGCTTGGAGTCCGCCTACAACCCGGCCACGAAGCTCGGCAGCAGGTAGTGGCGGGCGATCTGGGCGCAGGCGGCGGAGAAGAGAGCGAGTTCCGGCGAGCCCACACAGGCCGCCGCAAGCTTCAGGTCCATGGCCGTCGTCGACGAGCCGTAGGTGACGGGACACCCGCGCTCGACCAACTGCGAGAGCACGATGCCGGAGAGCACCTCGGCGTTGTGCAGGACGAGCGTGCCGGCGAGGGTCACCGGAGACGATCCTCCGGACATGGCCATGCTGAGGATCGTGTCCGGGCACCAGGCGCGCGCCGACTCGATGATGACCTCGGTGGCGTCGCGCGGCAGCTTGAGCGGGCTCACCGGGCAGACGCCGAAGCCGATGAGCGGGCGGCGGCGGAACTCGTCCTCGCCGCCCGCGACCACCGTGGCCATCTCGATGAGCTTGCGGCAGTCGTAGGCGCTGGTCGCCTCGGTGCCGACGGGCTTGCCGGTGTTGAGGATCGCCGCTTCCCACTTGTGGAGACTGGCGGTCGCCTCGGGTACGTCGCCCGGGTGCACCGCCGACTCGTAGGTGTCGATGTCGCTGAGAGCGTCGACCAGGCGCGCGGCCTCGTGCACGTCCTGGAGCACCGGGTGGCGGTACTCGCCCGTGCGCGGATCGACGATCATGATGCCCTCGTCGAAGTTGGAGACGTAGACGCGGCCGGCCTCGAGGACGATGTCCTGCTCCGGATCGCGGCCGCAGAGGAAGCTCTTGGGCGGCGCGGAGCGGATCGCATCCTCGACCAGGTACGGCGGGATGCGCACCATGCGCGTCTCCCGGTCGACGACGCAGCCGCCGTCGCTGAAGATGTCCAGCGCATCGTCGGCCTCGACCCACATCCCCGTCCGTTCCAGGACCTCGAGCGAGCCGAGGTGGATGTCGTTGAGCTCAGCCTCCGTGAACACGTTCAGGCTGAGCCCGCCCGAGCTGGGCCGCCCGGCCTGCAAATTTCGCTTCACTGGAGCACCTCCGCTGCCACGCGATGAGTGTCGGCCGGCGAGACGACGGGTGAGGCGGAAGAGGGTCTGGTCGCCCGGCCCCACGGGCGAGGTCGCGGGAGCGCCCCGCCGCTCGCAGACTTTGAGGGTATGGGCGGGACGCGCGCGAGTAAAGCGTCGCCGCCGCTCGCGTCCAACTTCGCCGAGCAATCCGTCGGACGGGGCGAGCGCGGCCTGCGAAGTTCGTGCAAGTTGACCAGCCGGTGCGGCTGTCGGCCGGGGAGCCGTGACCGCGATCCGCCCTGAAGCAGGGTGGTGGTATCGTGCCGGGAGAACCCCTCCGGAGGGGTCGCGCATCTGGATCCGTCAACGCCGTGGAGGCGACCATGCCGCTGCTCGAACGCGACGACTCCATCCTCATCGTCATAGATCTGCAGCCCAAGTTTTGGAGCGACAGACTCGACAAGCGCGACGCTGAGGAGGTGACCAGGGCGGCGGCGCGAGCCGCCTGGTTGGCCGGGGTGGCGATGGCCCTTGAAGTGCCGGCCGTCCTCGATCAGCGTGCCCTCGCCGTCGACGGTGATGCCGCCCCGGAGCTCGGTGGGTCAGCCCATGATGCAGCGCTAATGAGACTCCCACTCCGCGGGCACGCGATACGCCCGCGACGATGGGCCGGACCCGGGTCCCAGCTGTCGAACGTGCGCTCGATGAGCGCTGCTCGCCGGTCGGCGGCTGTCAGAATGCTACCGGAAACGCGCTCCCGTCTGGCCGCGGTAGAGTCGCGCCCCGCCCGAGCCGACGGTTCGTGATTGCTGCGGCGTCCAATGGAGTCCGGCGCCATGACATCGCGCCGATGAGGCCTGGTTCCGCGGGCCGTCCACCACGGGAGCGAGGAGGAGGCGACATGAGCGCAGCTCGCCTGACGATCTGGGACGACGACGCCTGCCGGCGCGTGCACGAAGCGACGCTCGAGGTGCTCTCCGAGACGGGCATCGAGGTGAAGTACGCGCCGGCCGCCGAGGTCTTTGCCAAGGCCGGCGCACAGGTGGACGGCACGCGCGTGCGCATTCCCGCCGAGCTCGTCGAGGCAGCCATCAGGAGCGCGCCGCGGGACTGGACGATCAAGCCACGCGGCGGCAACACGGAGCCGATCGTCCTCGACGCCGGGCACACGTACTGCGGTACCGGCTCGGACGTGCTCTACGTGTGCGACCCGGAGACCCGGGAGCGCCGCCGGGTCCGTCGCGCCGACGTCGAGGGCATGGCGGCGCTCTGCGAGAAGCTGCCCAACATCGACTTCGTGATGAGCATGGGCCTGCCCGAGGACGCGCCGCAGGCCATCGACGACCTCGTCCAGGTCGACGCGATGCTGCGCGGCACACGCAAGCCGCTGATCGTCGCGCCGCGCGACGGCCACATCCTGCCGAAGCTGCAGGAGATGGCGGCGCTGGCCGGCGAGAGCGACAGCTTCGCCATCTACGCGATGCCGGTGCCGCCGCTGCTGTTCGACGAGGACGGCGCCAGCAAGGTGATCGCCTGCGCCGAACTCGGCATCCCGGTGGTCTGGGCGCCGGCGCCGAACGCCGGTACTACGGCGCCGGCGAGCGTCGCCGCCGTGATCGTCGTGGCCAACGCCGAGGTCCTCGCCGGCCTCGTGCTCAGCCAGGCGGTCAGGCCGGCGCGCCGTTCGTCTGGGGCGTCGGCGTGGGCGCGATGAACATGCGGACGATGAACGAGGTGTACTCGTCCGCGGACGTCTTCCGTGGCCACCAGGCGCAGACCGACCTTGCGCGCTGGTACGACCTGCCCAGCTTCGCCTACGCGGCGCACACAGACAGCAAAGCGCTTGACGAGCAGTGGAGCGCCGAGGCGGCGCTGACGGCGATCCTCGGCAAGCTCTCGCGCGGCACGCTGCTGCACGACGTCGGCTACCTCGAGTGCGGCCTGCAGAGCAGCTACGAGTCGATCGTCTTCGGCGACCATCTGCTCGGATGGGCCAAGGCGTTCATGGCGCCGCTGGCCGTGGACGACGAGGCGCTGGGGCTGGACGAGATCAAGGCCGTGGGGCCGGGCGGCAACCATCTGGCCCGGCCCTACACGCGCAAGCACTTCCGGCAGATCTGGCAGAGCGACCTCTTCGACACGACCCGCCACGACGCGTGGGAGGCGGACGGTTCGCGGACGCTGCTCGACCGCCTCAGGCGCGGGCCGCGGAGCTGCGCTCCGAGCCGCGCGCCTTCGAGCTGACGGACGACGTGAAGACGGGGCTCGACCAAATCCTCGCGGAAGTCGAGGCCCACCGACCAGGCGCCGAGGCGTGAACGTCGTCGATCGTAGGCCGGTCGCGCGCGGCCCGAAGAGCCGCGGCGTCTGAGCAGCGCGCTCGGCGGCGCTCGCGGGAGGCGCCGGCCAACGAGCTGCGCGTCTGGGCGGTGTCCTTCGGCCGCCGAGCACGGCAATATAGGCGATGAGAATATGTTGTTTTGTTGTTTATGTTAGATGGTGTTTTTATTTGTTTATTAGTTAAGTAGTTAGGTGATAGTGATATGTTCGCTGACGGCGTGGCTTTCGGTACTTGACGCGCGCCGCGGCGAAAAAACCGCTGCACGTGCGGCACCCGCGGCCTCTGCAGCGGTTTGCCGCGCGCGGGCCCGGTGATAGACTCCGGCCCGTGCCCGACGCAGCCAGCATCAGCATCAGCACGATCAACCGCTCCTGCGGTCTCTAGGCCCTCCGCCTCCGCGGACGGGCTCCTCCTGAGCAACACCGCGACTGCCCGCCCGCTGCCGACTCCACCCTGACCCGCCGTCGTCGGACCCCTGCGAGGTTGCCGCAATGACTTCCCGAATCAACCCCATCGCCCCCCGTCTCTGGTGGGACGTCCTGAATCCCAGCGAGCTCGAGCGCATCCACGAGGCGACCCTCGACGTGCTCGAGACGGTCGGCATCCGCTTCCCGAGCGAGCGCGCTCTGGACGTGCTCGAGAAGAACGGCTGCGAGGTCGACCGCGCGACGCAGGTCGCCAAGCTCCCTCGCGCGGTCGTCATGGAGGCCGTCTCGCAGGTGCCGGACAGCTACGTGCTCGCCGGCCGCGACCCCGCCTGCGACATGCTCATCGACGGCAAGCACAGCTACCTGAGCAACGACGGCTCCGGCGTCTTCGTCTTCGACCACAAGACGGGCGAGAAGCGGCCGAGCACCAAGGCCGACGCGGCGACCAGCGCCCGCTTCGTCGACGCGCTGCCCAACATCAGCTACTACTGGGGCCCGGTGGTCACCAGCCAGGACGTACCTCCGGCGACCAAGGCGCTGCACGACGCCGAGGCCGTGTTCACCAACACCAGCAAGCACTTCCAGACGGTGACCACCGTCGGCGAGAAGCCCGCCCGCTACCTCGTCGAGATGGCGGCCGCCATCGCCGGCGGCACGGACAAGCTGCGCGCGCGCCCGATCCTCAGCTTCATGCAGTGCGCGGTGGACCCGCTGGCGCACGACGGCCCCAACCTCGAGGCCAACCTCGTGGCCGCCGAGCACGGGCTCGCGAGCGGCTTCATGCCCATGCCGCTCGCGGCCGGGACCGGCCCCGCGACGCTGGCCGGCAACCTCGTCGTCCAGAACGCCGAGGCGCTCAGCGGCGTCGTGCTCCTCGAGCTCGCCTATCCCGGCGTGCCGGCCTTCTTCGCCGGCGCCCCGAGCGTCATCGACCTCAAGACCGGCGGCTACACCGGCGGCTCGCCCGAGGACTACCTCCTCGCCGGCGCCTCCACCCAGCTCGCCCACTTCTACGGCGTGCCGATGGCGATGGGCACCATGGCCACCGGCGCCAAGGAGCCCGACTGGCAGGCCGCCATCGACGACTCGCTCAGCACCTTCGCCAGCGTGATGACCAACGCCGACATGATGAACGGCGCCGGACTGCTCAACGGCTCCAAGATCCTCAGCTACCCGCACATGGTCATGGAGACCGAGATCTACGGCATCGTCCAGAAGGTCGCCGACGGCATCGTGGTGGACGACGAGACGCTGGCGCTCGACGTGATCAAGAAGGTCGGGCCGAACGGCACCTATCTCGCCGAGAAGCACACGCGCCGGCACATGAAGGAGATCTGGCGCCCCACTGTCTGGGACCGCACCCCGTACGACACCTGGCTGCGCGAGGGCAAGAAGGGCGCCCTGGAGAAGGCGACGGAGATCGCCGACGACATCCTGGCGAACTACCAGCCCGAGCCGCTGCCCGAGGACGTGGTCGGGAGCTGCGCGCGATCGTCGAGCGCGCGGACAAGGAGCTGGCGGGGGCCTGAGGGCCTGCCGCCTGACCCGCCTGATGCCCGCCGCCCGCCTCACCGTCTGGGACGACGCCGCCTGCTGGCGCGTTCACGAGGCGACGCTCGCGCTGCTCGAGGAGACCGGCGTGGAGGTCCGCCACGCCGGCGCCCGCGAGCTGCTGGGGGAGGCGGGCGCGCGCGTCGAAGGTACGCGCGCCCGTATCCCGGCCGCTTTGGTGGACGCCGCTCTGCAGAGCGCGCCGCGCCACTTCAAGCTCAGGGAGCGCGGCGCGTCCGGCGGCGAGGGCCACGCGCGCCGCGGCGAGCTCGGCGGCCTCGAGCTGGAGGACGGCAGGAGCTACTTCGGCACGGGGTCGGACTGTGTCTACGTCACCGACCCCGACACCGGCGAGCGCCGCCGGAGCACGACCGCCGACGTCGAGGGCATGGCCGCGCTGGCCGAGAAGCTGCCCAACCTCGACTTCGTCATGAGCATGGGCCTGCCGAACGACGTGGCGGCGGAGGTCGGCGACCTCGCCCAGTTCGCCGCCATGCTGGCCGGCACGCGCAAGCCGCTGCTGACGACGGCGCACGACGCAGTCTCCCTGCGCCGCATGAAGGACATGGCCGCGATGTGCGGCGAGGCCAGAAGCTTCGGCTGCTACGCCATGCCCAACCCGCCGCTCATCCACAGCGACGAGGCGCTGGACAAGGTCCGCGCCTGCGCCGAGCTCGACATCCCGCTCGTCTACGCGCCGGCGCCCGCCGCGGGCACCACGGCGCCGGCCTCCATGACCGCGACCATCGTCATCGGCAACGCCGAGACGCTGAGCGGTCTCGTCGTCCATCAGCTGACGCGGAGCGGCGCGCCGTTCGTCTACGGCGTCGGCTGCGGCGCCTTCGACATGCGCACCGCGGTCGACGTGTACGGCGCGCCCGAGCACTTCCTCGGCAATGCCGCCGCCACCGACCTCGCGCGCTTCTACGGCCTGCCGAGCTTCGCCTACGCGGCGGTCGCCGACGCCAAGACGTTCGACGAGCAGTGGGCCGCCGAGGCCGGCATCACGGCGGTGCTCGGCGCGCTCAGCCGCGCCACGCTGCTGCACGACGTCGGCTATCTGGAGAGCGGTCTGCAGAGCAGCTACGACACCATCGTCCTCGGCGACGAGCTGGTGGGCTACGCCCGCGCGCTGCTCGTCGAGGTGGGCGTCGACGATGAGGCGCTGGCGCTGAACGAGATCGACGCCGTCGGCCCCGGCGGCAGTCACCTGGGCCGGGGCTACACGCGCCGGCACCACCGCGAGACGTGGGCGCCGCGCCTGTTCGACCGCGCCACGCACGACCGCTGGGCGGCCGCGGGCGCGACCACACTCAAGGAGCGCGTGGCCGTGCGCACGCAGGAGCTGCGCGAGGAGCCGCGCGCGTTCACGCTGGAGCAGACGATCCGCGACCGGCTGCAGGCCGTGCTCGCCGAGGCAGAAGGGAGCAGCCGGTGACCGAGCCGACGAGCGCGACGCAGCCGTGAGGCGCGCCCCATCCTGACTCCAGGCGCGCCTCGCCCTGCGCGTGCTGAGCGACGACGACGTCGCGCGCGTGCACGCGGCCGCGCTCGAACTGCTGGGCGCCGATGGCGCCGCGGCTGAGGCCGCGGCCCAGTCGGCGCCGTCGAGCTTCGTCCTCGCCGGCCGCGTGCCGGAGCACGACGTGAAGCTCGGCGCCGGCCTCGTGTGGCTGGCGGCCGGCGCCGCCACCGCCGGACCGGCCGGCGTCCCCGAGCGGGTGCGCCGCCTCGCCGGCGGCGACTCCGTCCCGGCGACTGCCGCCGACCTGGACGACGCCGTCCGGCTCGCCGACGCGCTGCCGCAGGTGGCCGTGCTCGCCGGCCCGCCGCTGCGTGCGGCCGGCGTGCCCGGGCTGGGCGCGCTGGCGCGCTGCTTCGCGGGCACCAGCAAGCACGTGATGGCGGGACTGCTGACGACCGCCGCCGAGGCCGAGGCGGCCGCGTCGATGGCGGCGGCCGTCGCCGGCTCCGCCGACGAGGCCCGCCGCCGCCCGCCGCTCTCGCTCTGCGGCGGCGCCGACGCGCTGGACGCGGCGCTCGTCTTCGCCCGCGCCGGCCTGCCGGTCGGCCTGGTGCTGGCCCCGGCCGACGCGGCCTCCGGCGTGCCCGCGCCGCCCTCGTCTCCGTCCGCGATGACCGGCGAGGCCGGCGCGGCCGAAGCGGCCGACCTCGGCCCCGCTCTCATCCGTCACCACGCCGGCGTGCTCGCCGGCTGCGCGGCCGTCCAGGCCGCGGCCCCCGGCGCGCCGTTCTTCTACGTCGCCGATCCCGCGGCCGCCGGCCTGCCGGCCGGGCCGCCGGCGTCGCTGTTCCAGCTCGCCGCCGCGCAGCTCGCGGCCCACGTGGGCCTGCCGCTCGTCGCCGGCGGCCTGCGCACCACCAGTCACGAGCCCGACTGGCAGGCCTGCCAGCAGGACGCGTTCGTCTCGATGACGACCACGGCTTCGGGCGCCGACGTGACCGGCGGAGCCGGCACCCTCGGCGCCGCCACCGCCTTCAGCCCCCAGCAACTGGTCATGGACAGCGAGATCTTCAGCTGGAACGCGAAGATCGCCGCCGGCATCGACGTCGACGAAGAGACGATCGCGCTGGACGCCATCAGCAGGTCGACATCGGCGGCAACTTCCTCGGCCAGCGCCACACGCGCCGGCACATGAAGGACGTGTGGCGTCCCCGCCTGCTCGACCGCACCATGTGGGACGCCTGGATCGCCTCCGGCAGGGAGGGCGCCTACGAGAAGGCGACCGCGCTCGCGGCGGAGCTGCTCGCCGAGCACACTGCCGTGCCGCTCGGCGCCGAGGCTCGCGGCGTGATCGAGCGCATCATCGCGGGACCCGGGCTGTAGCTGACGCGGGCGGGCCTGCGACGGCCCGCGCCCGACAAGTCCGGCGACGGCCCACGGGCCGACGCTGTAAACTCTGTATGCAAGGGTGCATCATCGTCCCGGCGACGTGGACGCCGGGCGTAGCGGTGAAGCAGGGAGCCGCGGGGGTCAGGGGCCTCGCGGAGAAGGAGACGCTCACATGATCAGAGACCGCAAGGACATACCGCGATTCAAAGACGTCGGCGACGCCGACTGGAACGACTACCGCTGGCAGCTGCGCAACCGCCTCACCACCACCGAGGACTTCGAGAGCGTGCTCAACCTCACCGAGGCCCAGCGCAAGGACCTCGACGCGTGCATGGGCAAGTTCCGCGTCAGCGTCACGCCCTACTACGCGTCGCTCATGGACCCCGACGACTCCACGGACCCCGTGCGCATGCAGGCCGTGCCGACGCCCGCCGAGCTCGTCATCCATGCTGAGGACATCGAGGACGCCGTCTCCGAGGACTTCGACTCGCCGACGCCGCGCATCACGCACCGCTACCCGGACCGCGTGCTCTTCGTCGTCACCGAGATGTGCAGCATGTACTGCCGTCACTGCACGCGTCGTCGCCTGGTCGGCGGCACCGAGGACATCGTCGCCCAGACCGAGATCGACAACGCGATCAAGTACATCGAGCGCTCTCCCGAGGTCCGCGACGTGCTCATCAGCGGCGGCGACCCGCTGGTGCTCAGCGACGAGCAGCTCGAGAGCATCATCAAGCGCGTGCGCGCCATCGACCACGTGGAGATCATCCGCATCGGCTCGCGCATGCCGGTCGTGTGCCCGCAGCGCATCACGCCCGCGCTGGTCGAGATGCTGAGCAAGTACCAGCCGCTCTACTTCAACACGCACTTCAACCACCCGCAGGAGTTCACCGCCGAGAGCAAGCTCGCCTGCGACCGCCTCAACGACGCCGGCATCCCGATGGGCAACCAGACCGTGCTCATGCGCGGCATCAACGACTGCGCCGCCGTGATGAAGAAGCTCTCCCACCGGCTGCTGCAGTACCGCGTCAAGCCCTACTACTACTACCAGTGCGACCTGGCGCAGGGCACGGCCCACTTCCGCACCAGCGTCTCCAAGGGCATCGAGATCTACGAGAGCCTGCGCGGCCACACCACCGGCTTCGGCGTGCCGACCTACATCATCGACGCCATCGGCGGCGGCGGGAAGACGCCGGTCTTCCCCAACTACGTCATCAGCCAGGCGCCGGGCAAGGTCATCCTGCGCAACTACGAGGGCGTGATCAGCAAGTACACGGAGCCCGACGACTACGTCGAGGGCGAGTGCCACTGCGAGGACTGCGACGCGGACCGCGAGCGGCTGGGTGTGGCCGGGCATGTTCGAGCCCAACCACGGCCCGACGCTCAGCGAGGTGTGGGACGCGCGCATGCAGAAGGTCGTCGACCGCAAGAACCGCATGGCCGACGTGTTCGGCGAGGCGAAGGTCTGAGGGGGCCCGAGTCTGAGCGCGGAGCCTGAGGGGTAGGACCGGGAGGACCTCCGGCGATAGAGTCGCCGGTGGGGCGGGCGGCCGGAAGAGCCGCCCGCCTGTCCTTCACGGAACACAAGGAGAGAACGTGCCGAAAGTCTTCGTCGAGCCCATCGGCATCACGCTGACCGTCGATGAGCAGGAGAACCTGCTCGACGGGCTCGTGCGCGCCCAGATCGACATCCCCACCGACTGCGCCGGCCGCGGCACCTGCGGCAAGTGCCTCGTCCGCCTGGGCTCGGGAGAGCTCACGGCGCCGACGGAGCGCGAGCTCAAGCGCATCCCGGAGAAGCTGCGCGCCGAGGGCTGGCGCCTGGCCTGCCAGGCGTATCCTCGCTCGGCGCGCGTCAGCATCGAGGTGCGCGGCACCGCCGGGCAGCGCCGCATCCTGACGACGTCCAAGCTCACGCACGGCGCCGCGCATCCGGCGGTGCGCACGCCGGTCGATCCAGCTGGAGCCGCCGACGCTGGCCGACAAGCGCTCCGACCTGGAGCGCTTCGACGACGCTCTCGGCGGCGTCGAGGTGCCGCTGCACGTGCTCGAGGAGCTTCCCGCCACGCTGCGCGACGGCAAGTGGAAGGTCACGGCCACCTGCTACGGCAAGCGCGTCATCGACGTGCACCCGGGTGAGCGGGAGCGCGAGTGCTACGGCGTCGCCGTCGACATCGGCACGTCCAAGGTCATCGCCTACCTGTTCGACCTCAAGCGCGGCGCGCTCATCGATCAGGAGGCCGTCGAGAATCCCCAGATGCGCTACGGCGAGGACGTCATCAGCCGCATCGCCCACGCCTCCCAGCACGACGCGACGGCCACGCTCGCGGAGGCCGTCCGCGGCGGCATCAACGCGAACCTCAAGGTGCTCTACGAGCGCCAGGACGTGCACCCCAAGCACGTCTGCGACATGACGGTGGTCGGCAACACGGCCATGCATCACCTCGCCCTCGGCCTCTCGCCCGTCGGCCTCGGCCAGGCGCCCTTCGCCCCGGCCGCGGCCGAGCCGCTCACCTACAAGGCGAGTGAGCTCGGCATCGACATGAACCCGGACGGCGGCGTGCACTTCCCGCCGCCCATCGCCGGGTTCGTCGGCTCGGACGCGCTCGCCGTGGTCGCCGCCACGAAGCTCGCCACCAAGAAGCGGCCGAGCATGGCGATCGACATCGGCACCAACACCGAGATCGCCCTCGCGCACGACGGCCGCGTCACTGTGACGAGCTGCGCCTCCGGCCCGGCGTTCGAGGGCTACCAGATCCGCAACGGCATGAAGGCGGTGGCCGGCGCCATCGAGCGCGTCAAGATCACTCCCGACGGCGAGGCCGTCGATATCGTGGCCATCGCCGGCGCCGAGCCCATCGGCATCTGCGGCTCGGGCGTCGTCGACCTGCTCGCAGGGCTCGTGCACGCCGGCGTCGTCGACAAGAGCGGCCGCATGCAGACGGACCACCCGCGCGTGCGCAGGGGCGAGGAGGGCAACGAATACCTGCTCACCACCGGCCCGCACGGCGACATCGTCTTCACCCAGCACGACGTGCGCAGCCTGCAGCTCGCCAAGGGCGCCATCCACGCCGGCTGGGAGCTGCTCATGGCGAGCCTCGACGTCCCGCTCGAGGAGCTCGATACCGTCTACATCGCCGGCGCGTTCGGCAACTACCTGGACCTGGGCGCGGCGCAGTACCTCGGCCTGTTCCCGCCTGTCGAGACGAAGCGCGTCGCGTTCGTCGGCAACGCCGCCGGCGTCGGCGCCCAGATGGCCCTCATCGACGTGAGGGCGAGGAACCGGATGGCGCACCTGCGCGACCGGATCGAGTTCCTCGACCTCGCCACGGACAAGCGCTTCCTGGATGTCTTCTCCAGTCGCCTCGGCTTCGCCAGCGACGATTGACCGGCGCGGGGGAACGATGAGGGGGGTGCGTGACACCTCGGCGAACGCCGTAGCGCCATCGACGGGGGGGCACCGCAGGTGCACCACGTCAGCCGATCGTCTGCGCCTTCGCGGCTACGCGGAGATCGCCGCCTCGTCGCTGATCCTCGGCACGTCGGCGACGCTGATCCAGATATCGACGATGCCGGCCAGCCTCTTGCTCGTCACTCGCATGGGGCTGGCCGGCATCGTCCTTGCGGTCATCTTCTTCATGAGCGGCGGGGTCGAGGAGGTGCGCCGCTCCGGCTACGTCCGCCGGATGGTGGTCCTCGGCGTCGTGGTCGTCGCTGGAGATGATCTTCTACTTCGTCTCCATCCGGGCCTCCAGCGTCACCGTCGGGCGTCGCGCTCGAGTACATGGCGCCGGTGTTCGTGGCGCTGCTGGCGCCGTGGGTGCTGCACACCCGGCGCCAGGGCATCGACCTGGTGGCCGTCGCCGTCGCGGTGGGCGGGATGGCGCTTCTCGTGCTCCCGGCCGCGACCGCCGGCAACGGCGCCGTGACCGTCCCCGGCGTCGTCTTCGGCCTGCTCGCCGGCCTCATGTTCGCCACGGCGATGATGCTCATCAGCAGCATGAGGCTCCGGCGTCCGCGGCTCCACCTTCGCCCTCTTCTACTGCGCCGGCAGCGTGGTCCTGATCACGCCGCTGGCTGTGTGGCAGACCGTGGGCAGCGGCTACCGGCTCACGTGGACCGACGTGCTGATCGTGCTGATCAGCGGCCTCGTCTACACCGCGCTGTGCTTCAGCCTGTTCAGCGACGGTCTGCGCTACGTGCGCGTGGAGCACGCCGGCATCCTCGGCTACCTCGAGCCGGTCACGGCGCCGCTCTGGGCGTTCCTGCTCATCGGCGAGGCGCCCCCCTGGACTACGTATGCCGGCGGCGCTCTCATCGTGGCCGCCGGGCATCCTCGTGATCGTCTTCGGCAAGGGCGAGGCCGAGAAGCTCGTGGAGCCGCTGACGTGAGCGGCGGTCGCGCAGCGCCCTCCGCGGCTCCCGCCGCCGGTGCCACGGCGTCCCAGTCGCCCGAGCGCATGCGCGGCTACCTCGAGGTCGGCCTCGCCAGCCTCGCCAACGGCTCGATCGGCGTCATGGTCACCTACGCCGACATGCCGGCGACCATGCTCCTCTGCCTGCGCATGGTCTTCGCGGCGGCGGCGCTCGGCGTCGTCGTCCTGGCCACCGGCAGCTGGCGCGACCTGCGCACGCCGGGCGCGCCGCTGCGCGTGCTCGGCATCAGCATCGCGCTGTCGCTCAACCTGATCCTGTACTTCCTCGCCATCCGCTACACGGGGGTCGCGGTCGCGATCTTCCTCAGCTACCTCGCGCCGGTGTACCTCGCCTTCGTCGCGCCGCGGATCCTCAAGGAGAAGACGGAGCGCGGTCGTGTACGTCGCCCTCGCGATCGGCCTGGCCGGCATGGCGCTGATCCTCGTGCCGGGCTTGCTCCTCGAGGGCGTCGAAGCTTTCGGCCGCCGGGCTGTTCTGCGGCTGGGGGGCCGGGGTCATGTACGCGGTGTACCTGTTGTTCGCCAAGAGCCTGCGCGGTCTGAACGTGCGCAGCACGCCGGTCGTGTTCGCGCAGAGCGCGTTCACCGCCGCGGTGATGCTCGTCCCCGGCCTGCTCGCCGTGGGCGCCGCTCACTACCACTACACGGGGGTCGACCTGTTGATGGCGGCGCTGCTCGGCCTCGTCACGACCGCCTTCAGCTTCAGCCTGTTCATGGACGGCCTGCACTTCATCCGCGTGCAGCACGCCGAGCATCATCGCCTACGTCGAGCCGGTGAGCGCCCCGCTTCTACGCGCTCCTCTTGCTCGGCCAGCGGCCGAGCGGCTGGACGATCGCCGGCGGGGCGCTGATCGTCGCCGCGGGCATCCTCGTGGTGCTGTACGCCCGCGGCGAGCCCGAGCTGGAGCCGCTTGGGATGAGCGGCGGGACGAGCCCCAGCCGCCGCAGCAGTCCAGCGCCGCGATCTGATCGGCTACGGCCTGGTCGCCGTCTGCTTCATCCTCTTCGGCTTCAGCGGCGCGCTGGTCACCTGGGCGAACGCCCCCGCCAGCGTCCTGCTCGTGCATTCGCTTCGCGATCGCGGCGGCCGTGCTGCTGCTGGTGTTCGCGCGCCGGCGGCCGTTCCGCGCGTTCCTGCGGCGCGACCTCTGGCCGCAGCTGCTGCTCATGGGTCCGCTCGACGCGGCTCGCTGCTCGCCTACTTCTTCGCCGTGCGCGCGACCGGCGTGGCGGTCGCCACATTCTTCCTCTTCCTGCAGCCGGTCTGGGTCGCGTTGCTCGCGCCGCGCCTCCTCACGACGCCGACGGAGAGGGTCGTGTACCTTCGCTGGGCGTCGCGCGTCGGCGGCCTCGGCGTGATCATCCTGTGGCCGTCGTTCGCTGGCGCCGCGGTGGACGCCAGTTTCTCGGCCGCCGGTGTCGCCGCCGGTCTGGCGGCGGGCGTGGGCTCTACGCGTTCTTCCAGCTGATTGTCGAAGAGCCTGACGCGACGAGGTCTCCGAGCATCACGATGGTCACCGTCGAGTGCACGCTCGACGCGGTCGTTCATCCTTCCGCTGGCCCTCTGGCAGGTCTTCGCCGGGACGGGATCAGGGCTCACCGGCCGCGACTGGTCGCGGCCGTGATCCTGGGGCTGGTCTGCACGGCCGTCGCCTACACCATGTGGGTGGACGGCGTGGCGCGGATCCGCGTGCAGCACAGCTCGATCCTCGGGTTCCTCACGCCGGTGGTCGCCCCGCTCTTCGCGTGGGTGTTCCTCGGACAGGGCATTACGCTCGCGACTGCCGGCGGGGCGTTGATCGTCGTCGCCGGCGTGCTCGTCGTGGTGTTCGGCCGGGCAGAAGGAGAGTTGGAGCCGCTGTGACGCAGCGTGGCCAAACGCTCGCGGGGGAGCGCCGCCGTGCCTCACCGCGACGCCATCGGATACGTCATCGTGGTCATCTCCTACCTCGGCATGGCCGGCAGCGCGCCGCTGGTCGCGTGGGCCGACGCGCCGGAGGCGATCATCCTCTGCCTGCGCATGGCGTTCGCGGCGCTGGCGCTCGGCGTCGTCTTCCTGCGGCGCCCGATGCTCGCCGACTGGCGCCGCCCGGGCGCCGCCTGGCGCCTCATCCTCATGGCGGCGATGTCGTCGCTCACGCTGCTGCTGTTCTTCTACGCCGTGCGCCACACGAGCGTCGCCATCGCCATGTTCCTCCTGTTCCTCATGCCGGTGTGGGTGGCGCTCGCGGCGCCGCGGCTCTTCAAGTCGCCGCGCGAGCCGATCGTGTGGCCGGCGCTCGGCCTCGCCCTCGCCGGCCTGACGGTCATCCTCCTTCCCGACCTCTTCGGGGAGGGCGTCAAGCTCTCGGTGGCCGGCCTGCTGGCGGCGCTGTTCACGGGGTTCGGCTACGCGACGTACACGGTGTCGGTGAAGGGGCTGACCAAGATCGTCGCACCGTCGACGATCTCGATGGCCGAGGCCGCCGTCGACACGCTGTTCGTGCTTCCGCTGGCGCTGTGGCAGTTCTCGAGCACCGAGCTACCACCTGGACCAGCAATGCCTGGATCGCGGCCGTCGTGATGGGCGTCCTCTGCACCGCGATCCCGTACACGCTCTGGATCGAGGGCACGCGCCGCGTGCGCGTCGAGCACGTCACGATCATCGGCTACATCGAGCCGGTGGCGGGGCCGCTGTACGCGGTGTTCCTCGTCGGACAGCTGCCGGGCATCTGGACGTGGATCGGCGGCGCGATGATCCTCGGCGCCGGACTGCTCGTCGTGGTGTTCGGCCGCGGCGAGGGCGAGGCCTCGATGGCCGCGGCCTCCGAGCCGGAGCCGCTCTGATGAGCCGCGCCGCCCGCGGCTACCTGCTCGTCGCCGGCTCGTTCCTCATCATGGGCATGATCGGCGCGCTCGTGGACTGGGCGACCGCGCCGGAGAGCGCGCTGCTCGTCCTGCGCTTCGCGACGGCGGGGATCGTGCTCGGCGTGGTCTTCGCACGGCGCCGTCCGCTCGCCGGCGCGGCCAGCCGCTCCGTCTGGCCGCGCCTCCTCCTGATGGCCGTCATCGACGCCTTCACGCTGCTGCTCTTCTTCGTCGCCATCCGCGGCACGAGCGTCGCCATCGGCATGTTCCTGCAGTTCCTCGCGCCGGTCTGGGTGGCGCTCATCGCGCCGCGCATCTTCCGCGCCCGGACCGAGGCGATCGTCTACCCTGCGCTGGCGATCGCCCTCGTCGGCCTGGCCGTCATCCTGGCCCCGTCACTGCTCGGCGAGGGCATCACGCTCTCGCCGTGGGGCGTGACGGCCGGCCTGCTCGCCGGTTTCGGCTACGCCGCCTTCCAGCTCGTGGTCAAGGACCTCACCAAGCGCGTCTCGGCCGTCACGATCGTCTTCACCGAGGCCTGGCTCGACGCGCTCATCCTGCTGCCGCTGGCGCTGTGGCAGACGGTCGGCGCCGGCTACCAGCTGACTACGAGGGACCTGGTGGCCGGCCTCGTCCTCGGCGTGGTCTGCACCGCGCTCGCCTATCTCATGTGGACCTACGGTATGGGGATGATCAAGGTGCAGCACAGCTCGATCCTCGGCTACCTCGAGCCGGTGTCGGCGCCCATCTACGCGCTGCTGCTGCTCGGTCAGGGGATCTCCGTGTGGACCATCGCCGGCGGCGCGCTCATCGTGGTCGCCGGCCTGCTCGTGGTGCTGCTGGGCGAGCACGAGGAGGAGGGCGCCGCGTCCCTGGAGCCGGCGCCGTGAGCGCCGGCGTCGCACCGCCTCAGGGGCTACGCGATGGTCGGCGGCTCCGCCGTCATGTTCGGAGCCACGGGGGTGTGGGTCGGTATGACCGACCTTCCGGCGAGCACCGTGCTCAGCATGCGCATGGCGCTCGCCGCCGTCATGGTCGCGCTGCTCGGCGGCGCGGCGCGATGGGCTCGACAGGTGCGCCGCCCGGGCGTGTGGCGTCGCTTGCTGGCACTCGGTCTCCTCGACGCCCTGCAGCTCTACACGTTCATGCTCGCGCTGCGCCATCTGGACGTGGCGCTCGCCGTGTTCCTCTCGTACATGTCGCCCATCTACATCGCGCTGGTGGCGCCGCGCCTGCTCCGGCAGCGCACCGAGCCGGTCGTCGTCGCGGCCCTGGTGCTCGCCGTGTCCGGCATCGTCGTCATGCTGGCGCCCGGCCTCATGGATCCCGCGCTGCGTGTGTCGGCCTTCGGGGTGGCGGCGGGCCTGGTCTCGGGGCTGCTGCTCGCGGCCTTCTTCCTGGTCGCCAAGACGCTCAGCGACGTCGACGGCAGCACCATGCTCATCTCGAACGGGGTGATCGTGGCCGTGGTCATGCTCCCCTTCGGCCTCATCCAGTGGGCTGGCGCCGGCTTCGCGTTCGTGCTCACGGATCTTCTGGGCGGTGCTGGGGCTGGCCGTCTTCAGCACCGCCCTCGGCGGCACCATCTTCCTGCACGGCATGCGCTACATCCCCGTGCAGCACACATCGATCGTCGGGCTCCTCGAGCCGGCCAGCGCGCCCGTCTTCGCCTTCTTCTTCCTGGCCGAGCGGCCGTCGCTCTGGACGCTGCTCGGCGGCGTGCTCATCCTCAGTCGGCGCCGTGCTCGTGGTGCTGTTGGGAGCCGCGGAAGAGGGCCTCGCCGGATCGCCGGAGGAAGCCGTCGGCGAGGCGGGAGCTTCGCCGTGAGGGGCCGCCGGCGCGGCCCGGAGGCCGCCGGCGTCGCGGGCCCGGCATGGACATCCTGGCGGCCGCCCGGCCGCTCCTGCTCTCTCCCGCGCACACGCGCGCAGCGTGCCAATACGCGGCGTATCCGATACGCTCAGACCGCTGGCCCGAGGCGGTCGTCGCCCGGGCCGCTGAGGCTCGGGAGGGAGCCCGGCGTGACCATCCTCCTCATCTACAGCCGACTCTGGCCGGACCCGGGGTGAGACCGGGCGGCCCCATCCGCCTGCCGTGAACCTTCGGGTGGACGATCCGGACCGCCGTGCGCGCGGCCGGGACGCCCCTCCCCTCGCAGTTGCCGCTCGAAAGGAGCCCGCATGACGAAGACCGTCGAAAGCGCCCCCAAACTGAACCTGATCAACTCCATGTCGATGCTTGAGGACGCCCAACGCCTCACTCCCGGCGGCGTCGGGGGCATCCGCCGCGCCGTACAACTTCGTCGTCGGCGAGTACCCCGTGTTCATCACGCACGGCCACGGCGGCCACATCGTCGACGTGGACGGCAACGAGTACATCGACATGCTCTGCGCCTACGGGCCGATCATCCTCGGCTACGTCGAGGACGAGATCAACGACGCCGCCAAGGCGCAGATGGACAAGGGCTTCTGCTTCAGCCTCGTGCAGCCGCTGCAGAACGAGCTCGAGCAGCGGCTCGCCGACATCATGCCGTGCGGCGAGCAGACCATCCTCGTCAAGACCGGCTCGGACGCGACCAACGCGGCCGTGCGCGCGATGCGCGCCTACACCGGTCGCGACAAGATCGCCCGCTGCGGCTACCACGGCTGGGGCGACTGGTGCGTGGAGCACCACGGCGGCGTGCCCGCCGCCGTCACCGCGCTCACCAAGGAGTTCGAGTACGGCGACATCGCGGAACTCGAGCGCGTGTTCGTCGAGAACCGGGACGAGATCGCCGGCGTCATCATCACGCCGGTCGGCCATCCGATGGCCAAGCCGATCATCGCGCCGCCGGACGGCTACCTGCAGGCGGTCGTCGACCTGGCGCACAAGCACGGCGCCGTCGTGACGTTCGACGAGATCCGCACCGGCTTCCGCGTCTCCATGGGCGGCGCCAGCGAGCGCTACGGCGTGACTCCCGACCTGACGACGGTCGGCAAGGCAATGGCCAACGGCTACTCGATCGCCGCCCTTGTCGGCAAGCGCGAGGTCATGGAGCGTCTACGTCAAGGACGCCTTCCTCAGCTCCACCTACTTCCCCAACAGCCTCGAGATGGCGGCCAGCATGAAGTGCCTCGAGATCCTCGAGCGCGAGAAGGTGCAGGACGCGATCTGGGAGCGCGGGACGCGGTTCCTCGCCTCGCTCGGCGAGATCGTCGACAAGAGCGGTGTGCCGGTGACCAAGAGCGGCATCCCGCCGATGCCGTTCCTCACCTTCGACCACGTCGACGGCCAGTACAAGGAGCGGCGCACGGAGTTCTACACGCAGTGCATCCGCCGCGGGCTCTTCGTGCAGCCGTACCATCATTGGTACATCTGCTACCGCCACACCGAGCACGACCTCGACCGGGCGCTTGCGGTGGTCGAGGAGAGCCTGGCGTTCGTGAACCAGCAGTTCCCGTACGAGAAGTAGCCGGGCGACGGACCAGAGAGGAGCCTGATGGACAAGCTCATCATCACCGTGGCCGGCGTGGGCGCGGAGACCACGAAGGACGCGCAGCCCGGCCTGCCGGTGACGGCGGCCGAGATCGGCGCCGACGCGGCGCGCTGCCGCGAGGCCGGCGCCGCGATGTACCACCTGCACGTGCGCGACGCCGGGGCCAACCCGACGCAGGCGAAGGAAGTCGTTCGCCGCGGCGATCGCGGCGATCCGCGAGCGGACCGACATCATCATCCAGACGAGCACCGGCGGCGCCATGGGCATGACCGCCGACGAGCGTCTGCAGCCGCTCGAGCTCGACCCGGAGATGGCGTCGCTCACGACGGGTACGGCCAACTTCGGCGACGACGTCTTCTTCAACGACGCGGCGCTGATGAGCGAGTTCTACCAGCGCATGCAGAAGAAGGGCGTCCGGCCTGAGTTCGAGATCTTCGAGGCCGGCCAGATCGACAACGCGGTCAAGCTGGTCAAGAAGTACGGCCCGGCCGGCCCGCTGCTGCACTGGGACTTCGTGCTCGGCGTGCCGGGCAGCATGAGCGGCGAGCCGCGGAACCTCGCTGTTCCTGGTCGACCGCATCCCCGAGGGGTCGACCTGGACCTGCACCGGCATCGGCCGCTGGCACATGCCGGTGACGATGACGGCTCTCGCTCTCGGCGGCAACGTGCGTCTCGGGTTCGAGGACAACATCTTCCTGCACAAGGGAGTGCTCGCGAAGGAGAACGCCGAGCTCGTCGGCCGCGTCGCACGCGTCGCGCAGGAGTGGGATCGCCCGTGCGCCACGCCTGACGAGGCGAGGCAGATCCTCAAGCTCGGCGACTACGCCGGCTGAAGGATGACGAGGCGGGCGGGCCTTCGGCGGCCCGCCCGCCCCGGCGCCCGATAGGCGTTTGTTCCCCTCAAGCAATCCGGCGACTTTGCCGACACGCATTCTCGTAGGCAAGGCGAGCGCCGCCGTGTCGCGGGCATCCCCACCAGCGTAAACTAGTGGGTACCCTTCGAAACGGCTGCGGCCAGCGGGGGAGCCGATGGCGTTCCGGACCAGGAATCGTAAGACCGAGCGTGGCGAAGTAGAGCTGCTGCGCGGTCTCATCAAGCTCGCGAACCAGCTGCAGTCGAGCCTGACGCTCGACGCTATCGTCCACGTCATCGCCACGGCGCTCAGCGAGACGTTCGGCTTCCGCGAGGCCAGCGTGTATCTGCGCGAAGCCGGCGGCGACTTCTCCGTCCACGCCACCGTCGGCGAGTTCCCCGAGTTCGACCAGATGCTCTTTGAGCGTCCTGTGCCGATCCACATCTGGGAGCAGTTGTTCCTCGAGAGGCACCAGATAGGCTCCTCCTACTTCATCGACCACCGCAGGCACGAGTGGACGGAGGAGCAGCTCCACTACCTTCCCGAGCTCGATCTCGGGCCCCGTCGCTCGGACGAGTGGCACAGCAACGACGACCTGTTCGTCCCGCTGTACGACAAGGCCCACGAGTTGATGGGCGTGCTCGACCTCTTCGACCCCGCCGACCGCCAGCTCCCCACGCTCGAGCTCGTCAAGTCGCTCGAGGTGTTCGCGACGCACGCGGCGGTCGCGATCGAGAACGCACGCCAGTACGAGGCGCTCGAGGAGGCCACCGCGGCGCTGCAGGCACAGCTGGCGCTGCGCCACGCGATCCTCGAGCTCAGCGGCGCGCTCCTCGCGACGCTCGAGCCCGGCGAGGCGTTCGCGCGCGTCGCCACGCTCCTCAAGGAGATCGTCGACTACGACTCGCTGGAGATCCGGCTGGTCGACGAAGAGACGAACGAGCTCTACAGCGGCTACTACTCGGACGACCTCGACAGCGAGGAGATCCGCTCCTGGCGCAGCCCCGTCGACGTCGGTGTCAGCGGGTGGGTCCTGCAGAACAACAGGGCGCAGCTCGTCAACGACATGCTGAACGACCCGCGCGGCGCGCTGGTGCCGGGTACCGAGTGGGAGCCCCAGGCGAGCATCATCGCGCCGCTCACGCTGGGCGACACGGTGATCGGCGTCCTCGCGCTCGACCGCCTGGGCGGGCGGACCTTCGACGAGAGCGAGCTCGAGCCCGTGACGCTGTTCGGCAACCTCGCCGCGATCGCCATCCACAACGCGCGCCAGTACGGCGAGGCCGAGAAGGCGTCGAGGCAGCTCGAGGAACAGCTGGCGCTCAGCCACGAGCTCCTCAGCGCCAGCGGCGCACTGCTCTCCTCGCTCGAGCAGACCGAGGTGCTCGAGCACATCGCCGACACGCTCAAGCAGATCGTCGACTACGACAGCATGGACATCCGCCTCGTCGATGTGGAGCGCCGCCAGCTCGTCGCCATCTACGCACGCGACGAGGACGACGAGCAGGAGATCTTCGACTTCGCCATCTCCCTGGACGAGGGCATCAGCGGCTGGGTCGTGAACCACAACGAGGCCCAGCTGATCAACGACATGGCGAAGGACCGGCGCGCCGTCTACATCCCCGGCACCGAAGAGGACGAGGTCCAGGCCTGCATCCTCGTGCCGCTCTCCGTGGGTGACGAGGTCTTCGGCGTCATGACCATGGACCGGCTCGGCGGACGCACGTTCGCGGAGCGCGAGCTCGAGCCCGCGCGCCTGTTCGCCAACCTGGCCGCGATCGCGATCCGCAACGCCCGGCAGTACGACGAGCTGGAGACGACGTCGGCGCAGCTCCAGAGTCAGCTGGCCCTGCAGCACGAGCTCATGGACCTGAGCACCCTGCTGCTCAGCTCGCTCGACCAGCGCGAGGTGTTCTCGCGCATCACCACCATGCTCAAGGACATCGTCGTCTACGACGCCATGGACATCCGCATGCTCGACGAGGAGACGCGCGAGCTGGTGTGCATCTACTCGCGCGACATCAACGCCGAGCTCAACGAGCAGTTCCGCATCTCGATCGACAGCGGGCTGGCGGGCTGGGTCGTGCGTCACGACGAGGCGCAGCTCGTGAACGACATGGTCCGCGACCCGCGCGGCGTGCACATCCCCGGCACCGGGGACGACGTGCCCCAGGCCAGCATCGTGGTCCCCCTCCGTGTGCGCGGCAAGGTCACCGGCGTCCTTACGCTGGACCGGTTCGAAGGCCGCACGTTCGACCGCAGCGACCTCGAGCCGGTCAAGCTGTTCGCCAACCTGGCGGGCATCGCCATCCAGAACGCGCGCACGTACGAGGAGATGGAGCGCCAGGCCATCAGCGACGGCCTCACCGGCATCCACAACTACCGCCACTTCCACGAATCGCTCAAGGCCGAGGTCAGCCGCGCCGGGCGCTACAGCGAGCACTTCTGCCTGCTGATGATGGACCTCGACCACTTCAAGGCGGTCAACGACACCATCGGCCACCAGCGGGGAGACGACGTGCTGCGCGCGGTCGCAGGCGTGCTGCGCAGCTGCTCCCGCGAGTCCGACTACCTCGCCCGCTACGGCGGCGAGGAGTTCGCGATGGTCCTGCCGCTCACCACGCTGGACGAGGCCAAGACGCTCGCCGAGCGCATCCGGGCCTCGGTCTCGGTACTCGACCCCGGGCACCCCGACCTGCACGTGACCGTGTCCATCGGCGTCTCGGCCTACCCCGAGTCGGCCAAGGACAGCGACGGGGTGCTGGGGGCCGCCGACGCCGCGCTGCTGCGCGCCAAGACCGGCGGCCGCGACCGGGTCTGCCTCTACACCGACGACGTGACCGGCGTCATGGCGGAGTTCGAGGGCGACCTCGCCGCCGTCGGCCGCCGCTTCGCCGACTTCATCGGGCTGAACGAGGCGGAGACGGCCGGGCTGATCACGGCGCTGGCCGTGCATGAGACCGGCGCCGCCGTCCAGGACGAGGTGCAGACGATCCTCGGTACCGGCCAGAACGGCTCGGCCGAGCCCAACGAGGTGCGTCAGAAGGCCGTGGACGCGCTCGTGTACGGCAACGAGCGCTGGGACGGCGGCGGCTACCCCGAGGGGCGCCGCGGGGTCGAGATCCCTCGCGTGGCCCGCGCCTTCGCCGTGTGCCGCCGGTTCGACCCGAGCCGCGCACAACGGCGACAGTGCTCGCCGACCTGCGCGGTCGCGCCTCCCACGAGCTGGACCCGAAGATGGTCCAGCGCTTCACGGCGATGCTCCGCGCCGAGAAGGCCGTGCACAACTAGGCACCGCCGCGACCCGTCGTCCGCCGCGGCTCATCTGTCACCGCTTGCCCGTCACGGGCGTCGCGAATCTGCCATACTCACACCATGGACAACGTACGCCCGCTCCGTCCCAAGAAGCCGCCGGCCAAGCCGCAGCGCAGCCGGCACTCGCGGCGCCGCATCATCTGGTCGATCGTCGCCGCGATCGTCGTCCTCGTGCTCGTCTTCGGGAGCCGCATCCTCGGCATGTACGTCGACTGGCTGTGGTTCGGCGAGGTCGGCTTCCGCGGCGTCTTCTGGACGCGCATCTGGTGGCAGGTGCTCGTCGGCGTCGCCGCCTTCGTCGTCTTCCTTCTCATCGTCGAGTTCAACGTGGAGCTCGCGCGCCGGCTGGCGCCGAGCTATCGCGTGACCGCCGCCGGCGACCTGCTCGAGCCGCGCAGCGACCGCGTGCGCCGCTGGGTCGGGTGGGGCGGCCTGGGCGTGAGCCTCGTGGCCGCCTTCATCGCCGGCGTCTCGGCCTCCTCGCAGTGGCAGACGTTCCTCCTCTACGTGAAGCAGACCCCGTTCGGCGAGAAGGACGCGATCTTCGGCCACGACATCGCCTTCTACGTGTTCTCGCTGCCGATGTGGCAGACGCTGCAGACGCTTCGTGTTCGGCGCGCTCATCGCCTCGCTCGTGCTGGCGGCGATCATGCACGTCGTGATGGGCGGCATCGACCTCACGCAGACCGCCGGCCGGCGCGGCGCCCAGGGTCCTGGCGGCGCGGGAGAAGAAGAGGCCGGGCAGGCCTCGCCGTTCGCCCGCGCCCAGCGCGCCGCCGCGCCGCAGCTGCCGCAGATCGACATCAAGCTCGGCGGCCGCGCGGTCGCCCATCTCTCGGGCATCCTCGCGGCGATCTTCGTCGTGGTCGGCGTCGGTCAGCTCTTCCGCGGCTGGAGCCTCCTGTACTCCACGGCCGGCGCGATCTACGGCGCCGCCTACACCGACGTGCACATCCGGCTGCCGCTCACCTACGTCACCATGGGCATCGCGTTCCTGCTCGCCGCCGTCCTGGTCTGGAACATCTGGCGGCGGCGTCAGTGGTGGCCGGTGGCCATCGCCGTCTGGATCGTCGCCCTCATCGTGCTCCGCGGCATCGTCCCGGCCGCCTACCAGTCGCTGATCGTCAACCCGAACCAGCTCACCAAGGAGCGCGCGTACATCGCCAACAACCTCAAGGCGACGAGGGAGGCGTACCAGCTCAACAACATCACCCAGACCAACCTCTCGCCCAAGACCCCGCTCACTCCGCAGAAGCTGGCCGACAACGAGCCCACCTTGCGCAACATCCGCCTGTGGGATCCAGCCACGCTGGTCACGAGCTACCGGCAGCTGCAAGAACTCCGGCCGTACTACTCGTTCCTCGACGCCGACGTCGACCGCTACACGGTGGGCGGCGTGTATCGCGAGACGATGCTCTCGCCGCGCGAGCTCAACATCGACGGGTTGCCGAGCCAGGCGCAGACCTGGGTCAACCAGCACATCACCTACACGCACGGCTTCGGTGTCGCGATGTCGGCCGTCAATCAGGTCACGGCCGACGGCTCTCCCGACTTCCTGGTGCAGGACATCCCGCCGCAGAGCGTGCCGGGACTCGAGATCACGCAGCCGCGCATCTACTACGGCGAGCGCGGCACCGGCTACAGCCTCGTGAAGACCAAGGACAAGGAGTTCGACTATCCGGGCGCCAATGGCGACGTGTACGACACCTACAAGGGGAGCGGCGGCATCCCGATCTCGCCGCTGCTCAACCGGCTCGCGTTCTCGGTCAAGTTCGGGACCATCAAGTTCTTCACCACGTCGTCCATCGAGAGCCAGAGCCGCATCATCATCAGGAACTCGATCCAGCCACGGATCCGCGACGCAGCGCCCTTCCTCACCTTGGACCATGACCCGTACATGGTCATCGCCGACGGCCGTCTGTGGTGGGTCCAGGACGCCTACACCACGACTGCCCGGTACCCGTACTCGACGCCGCAGAGCGGAGTGAACTACCTGCGCAACTCGGTGAAGATCGTGGTCGATGCCTACAACGGCAGCATGAAGTACTACGTGTTCGACCCCACGGACCCGCTGCTCAAGGCCTACCAGGCAGCGTACCCGTCGCTGTTCACGCCCAAGGACCAGATGCCACAGCCGCTGCTCGACCACCTGCGCTACCCGGAGGACCTCTTCAACGTCCAGGCCGAGGTGTACTCGACCTACCACGTCGACAACCCCGACGTGCTGTACAACAAGGGCGACCAGTGGGCCATCCCCGACAACGTGGCGCTCTCGGGGCCGGGGCGCATGGAGGCCTACTACGTCATCATGAGGCTGCCCGGGCGCGCCGAAGGAGGAGTTCCTGCTCATGCTGCCGTTCGTGCCGAACGGCCGCCAGAACATGATCTCCTGGCTCGGCGCGCGCTCCGACCTGCCCGACTACGGCAAGTCGCTCAACTACGTCTTCTCCAAGAGCTACACGGTGTTCGGACCCAGCCAGGTCGAGGCGACCATCAACCAGGATCCGGAGATCAGCTCGCAGCGCACGCTCTGGGGGCAGCAGGGGTCGCAGGTGATCCTGGGCAACCTGCTCGTGGTGCCCATCGAGGACTCGCTGCTCTACGTGCAGCCCCTGTACCTCCAGTCGACGCAGACCGAACTGCCGCAGCTCAAGCGCGTGATCGTGTTCTACCGAGCTCCGGCGCCGGCCGGCGGCCAGGGCAACGCCCAGCAGGTCGTCGCCATGAAGCCCACGCTCTCGGAGGCGCTCCTGGCGGCGTTCGGGCAGAGCTTCCTGCCCGGTAGCGAGTCCGGTGGCACGGGCGCCGGCAACGGCACCGGCGGAGGCGGCACGACGGGCGGGCGGCACCACCGGCGGCGCGACCGGCACGCTGAGCGCTCAGGCGCGCGCGCTCATCGCGCGCGCCAACACCGAGTTCGACGCCGCCCAGAAGGCCCTCAAGGCCGGCGACTTCGCCGAGTACGGCCGCCAGATCGACGCGCTGAAGCAGACGCTCGGCGACCTGCAGAGCCTCCAGCAGTAGAGCGCCCTCGCCGGCCGCCTAGACGGATGTTCCAGGGGCCGTTCCGCTGGGCCTTGGGCCACGTGAAGGCCCCCGTTCTATTCAGCCTCCGCCCAGCCTCGGCTCCTGCTCGCGTCCTTCCCCGACACTCTGGCGCCAGTAGCACGACCTGTCGCCTGTCGAGGCGATACCTAGCGCTAATGAGGACAGCTGCCCTGCGCCGACTAGGGCTATACTAAGCGTTCACAAGGGTCCTTCAGCCTTGGGACCGCCGGATGCGGGTGGAGCCGCGTTGTCGCCGGCGGGGGGCGAAGTGAGGGGACCTTCATAGCCTGGCAGCAGCGGAGGTGCGCTCATGCGCTCTCACCATGGCCGTCCCGAGACGGTGTCTTCCGACCTCCGTTCGTTCGTGCGCTCCGAACGCGGCTTCAGCATGGTCGAATTGCTGGTCACGATCGTGCTGGCCGGCATCATCTTTGCGGCCATGGTGCCGTTCTTCGCCAACGCCCTGCAAGCGCACGTCTGCGGACGCAGAGCCGCAGTCGACGCCACGAACATCGCCGTCAGGACCGCATCGAGCAGATGCGCCTGCTCGACTACGATGACATCACGCAGGCGAATCTGAACAGTCCGCCGAGCCCCGCGGCCGACTTCGGCGACGGGCGCTTCGGCCCCGTCTACACGGTGGCGAGCGGAGCCACCTACGAGATCCTGTACCAGGTGGAGCCCCTGGACAATGCACTGGACATCACTGTGGACGTGACCCGGACCGGCGCGGGCTTCACGACGACCATGAACACGGTGGTCAAGAACCCGGCGCCGAACATCGCCGTCTCCACAGCGGGACCGACTCCGACCGCGTTGCCGACCACGAATCTGTCCATCACGGTCTCGTTCAAGAACTGGCAGCACGTCGTGCCGGGCG
>CAWIDR010000012.1:0-66038 GCA_963834905.1 uncultured Thermoleophilia bacterium
GTTAAGCTTCGTTAACGTTGACTAAGAAGGCCTTTTTTGTATTGTTCTCTCACGTGCCGTCCGTTTCACGGTGTGCCACAGAGGCAGACCCGGGTGGTGGAGAAGGAGCCGAAGATGAAGAAGAGGGACCTCGGTCTCGTCCTGCTCGTCGTCGCGCTGCTGGTCGCGGGGATCCTGGGGATCGCCGCACCGGCCCGGGCGGCGAGCCCGGACATGAGCAAGTGGGTGGACCCGCTGCCTGTGCCACCGGTCGCCCACGAGACCTTCAACCCGCTGTACTCCGCATGGGCCGACTACTACGAGATCACCATGTCGGCGAGTCAGCACCAGTTCAACAGCGACCTGGGCCCCGCGACGGTCTGGACCTACGGGCAGCCCGGACAGGACCCCGTCCTGCTCGGTCCGACCATCGTGGCCAAGTCCGGCAGGCCGGTGGTGGTCAAGTACATCAACCAACTGCCGACTGATCCGAACGACTTCCCGCTGAAGGACTCGATCGATCCCAGCATCATGGGATCGGAGGTGCCCACCGGCGCGGCCATCCCTCACCTCCACGGCGGGCACACCGCCGCGCGCTTCGACGGGACGCCGATGCAGTGGTTCACGGCCGACGGCATCAAAGGCCCGGACTACGTCACCGACACGTTCACCTACATGAACGACCAGCCGGCATCCATGATCTGGTACCACGACCACACGATGGGCTCCACGCGCTTCAAGCCGTACCTCGGGCTGGCCGCCGCCTACCTGATCTTCGACAAGGTCGACACCGGCACCAAGATCAACGGCCAGAACGTCCCCTCCGGCTACGGCAAGTACCAACTGCCGCTGGTGCTGCAGGACAAGGAGTTCAACGCCGACGGCAGCCTCTTCTACCCCACCGAGGGCATCAGCGACATCCACCCGATCTGGGTGCCCGAGTTCTTCGGCGACACGCCGGTGATCAACGGCATGGCGTATCCCTACCTGGACGCGCAGCCGCGCAGGTATCGTCTCCGCATCCTCAACGGATCGCAGGCCTCCTTCTACAATCTGGGCTTCCACCGCGAGGGCGGGAGCGACCGACCCTTCTGGGTCATCGGCTCCGACGGCGGGCTGCTCCCCAAGCCCGCGAAGACGACCAGGCTGCTGGTCGGCCCCGGCGAGCGCTACGACGTGATCATCGACTTCACGGGCATCCCCCTGGGAAGCACCGTCATGATGACCAACGACGCCAACGCGCCCTATCCGGACGGCGACCCTACGGCCGTGCCGGAGCTCATGAAGATCAACATCGACACCCGGGTGCCGGCGAGCGATCGCGACAAGACCGTGCTGCCGGCCAAGCTGAAGCTGCCGGGGATCGCCCGACTCGCTCCCGACGAAGGGTCTGGCTCCGCGGGACGTCGTGCTCAAGGAGAACATGACCACGGGCTTCCCGCCGGAATCTGAAGACGTGCCGTACGAGGTGCTGCTCAACGGCTACCACTTCACCGACCCGACGACCGACTTCATCAAGCTCGGCACCACCGAGACCTGGCAGTGGATCAACCTCACGGTGGACGCGCACCCGATGCACCAGCACCTGGTGGAATTCCAGGTCGTGAACCGGCAGGCGTTCGACGCCGAGTCGTACAAGACCGCCTGGGGCGCCTACCTGGACTCTGGGCGGACGGGTCCCAAGCCCGATGTCAGCGACTACCTGACCGGCCGGCCGCTCGCCCCGCTGGCGAACGAGATGGGCTTCAAGGACACCGTCATGGCTCCCCCGGGTTTCGTGACCCGGACCCGGGCCAAGTTCACCCTGCCGGTGACGTCCCTGCTCGACTACAACTTCAGGACCAGGAGCTTCGGCAACTGGGTCTACCACTGCCACATCCTCGAGCACGAGGAGAACGACATGATGCGGCCGTTCGAGGTCGTCAGGTAAGACCGCCCGAACGCAGCAGCAGACCTGCCCGGGAGGGCCGCCCGCACGGGCGGCCCTCCCGGCGCGTACGGGTCGGGGCGGGGCGCCGCAAGGCGCCCCGCCCCGACCGCATCTGCGATAGACTCGGGCCCGTCCCCGCACACATTCTCCGGGCAGGTGAATCGATGAACGTCCGCGTCTACGTCGTCCCGAAACAGGGCATCCTCGACCCCCAGGGAGCAGCCGTCGAACGCTCGCTCCCCAACCTCGGCTTCGAGGGTGTGAGCGGCGTCCGGATCGGCAAGATCATCGATCTCACCATCGACGGCGCGGGCCTCACCGAAGAGGCCGCCCGCGCGCAGGTCGACGACATGTGCCGCAAGCTCCTCTCCAACCCGATCATCGAGGACTACACGTTCGAGCTCGAGGGGTGACGCGACGATGACCGCTGCTTCTCCCCTGCGCATCGGCGTGGTCGTCTTCCCCGGCATCAACACCGACGGCGACACCCACCACGCGCTCGAGACGTTCCCCGGCGTCACCGCCGAGTACCTGTGGCACAAGGACACCGACCTCAAAGGCGTCGACGGCATCGTCATCCCCGGCGGGTTCAGCTACGGCGACTACCTGCGCTGCGGCGCCATCGCCCGCTTCAGCCCGATCATGCAGTCCATCACCGACTTCGCCGCGGACGGCGGGCTCGTGATGGGCATCTGCAACGGCTTCCAGATCCTGATCGAGGCGGGCCTCCTGCCCGGCGGCCTCATCCGGAACACAGGCCTCAAGTTCGTCTGCAGGTACGTCAACCTGCGCGTGGAGACGGCGGACACGCCGTTCACCAGCGCCTGCGAGCAAGGGCGACGTGCTGCGCATCGTCGTCAAGCACAACGAGGGCAACTACACGGTCGACCCGGCGACCTTCGAGAAGATGAAGGCCAACGACCAGATCGTCGTGCGCTACGTGAACGCCGCCGGCGAGCGGGCCGAGGGCGCCAATCCCAACGGCGCCCTCGACGACATCGCCGGCGTCTGCAACGACACCCGCAACGTGTTCGGCATGATGCCGCACCCGGAGAACTCCGTGGAGGCCGCGCTGGCCGGCGGGGCCGACGGCCGCGTCTTCTTCGGCTCCATGATCGACGCCCTGCGCGGCGCGGAGGTGACGGCATGACCACCCAGTACGTGAACCGCACGGCCGACCTCGCCGCGGCGATCAAGCTCGGCCTCACCGAGGACGAGTACGAGCACATCAAGCGCATCCAGGATCGCGAGCCGACGTACGTGGAGCTCGCCATCTACTCGCTCATGTGGAGCGAGCACTGCAGCTACAAGCACTCGCGGCCCATCCTGGGGCGCTTCCCCACCAGCGGGCCGCGCATCCTGCAGGGCCCCGGCGAGAACGCCGGCATCATCGACGTCGGCGACGGCTGGGCCGTGGCCATGAAGGTCGAGAGCCACAACCACCCGTCCGCGGTCGAGCCCTTCCAGGGCGCGGCCACCGGCGTCGGCGGCATCGTGCGCGACATCTTCACCATGGGCGCGCGCCCGTGCGTGAGCATGGACTCCCTGCGCTTCGGCGAGCTCACCGAGCCGCGCCAGCGCTTCCTGCTCGACGGCGTCGTCGGCGGCATCGCCCACTACGGCAACTGCCTCGGCATCCCCACCGTGGGCGGCGAGATCTACTTCGAGCCCAGCTACGAGGGCAACTGCCTCGTCAACGCGTTCAGCGCCGGCCTCATCCGCACCGACGGCATCGTGCGCGCCATCGCCAGCGGCGTCGGCAACCACGTCGTGCTCATCGGCTCCAAGACCGGCCGCGACGGCATCGGCGGCGCCAGCGTGCTGGCCAGCCAGGAGTTCGACGAGACGCTCGAGGAGAAGCGCCCGAGCGTCCAGGTCGGCGACCCGTTCACCGAGAAGAAGCTCATCGAGGCCTGCCTCGAGCTCATCCACCGCAAGCTCGTGGTGAGCATGCAGGACCTCGGCGCGGCCGGCCTCACCAGCTCGAGCTCGGAGATGTCGAGCAAGGGCCACGTGGGCCTCGACATCCACGCCGACCGCGTACCGCTGCGCGAGGCCGACATGGAGCCGTGGGAGATCATGATCAGCGAGAGCCAGGAGCGCATGCTGGCGATCGTCACCGAGGAGCAACTGGCCGACGTGCGCGAGGTCTGCGTGCGCTGGGACCTCGACTGCACCGTCATCGGCGAGGTCACCGACAGCAAGATGCTGCGCATCTACTGGCACGGCGAGCGCGTCACCGACATCCCCGCTCGCCGCCTCGCGGACGAGAGCCCCGTCATCCGCACGCCCTCCGTGAAGCCGGACTACATCGTCGACGAGCCGGTGGCCGTGGACGACGCGAGCTACCCGCAGCCGGCGGACCTCGGCGCGGCGCTCACGCAGCTCCTCGCCGCGCCCAACATCGCCAGCAAGCGCTGGGCCTGGGAGCAGTACGACTACATCGTCCAGGCCAACACCATGCAGATCCCCGGCTCCGACGCCGCGGTGCTGCGCATCAAGGGCACCGACCGCGGCTTCGCCTTCAGCAACGACTGCAACGGCCGCCACTGCTACCTCGACCCGTACCGCGGCGCCAAGGCGGCGACGGCCGAGGCGGCGCGCAACCTGGCGTGCTCCGGCGCGCTGCCCGTGGCCGTCACCGACTGCCTCAACTTCGGCAACCCGGAGAAGGGCGAGATCTACTGGCAGTTCGAGCAGGCCATCGAGGGCATGGCCGAGGCCTGCGAGGCCCTGGACACGCCGGTCGTCTCCGGCAACGTGAGCTTCTACAACGAGAGCTTCGGCCAGGCGATCTACCCGACGCCGATGGTCGGCATGCTCGGCATCTTCGACGACGTGAGCGTGCACATCGACGGCGCCTTCAAGGACGAGGGCGACGTCATCGTCTTCCTCGGCGACGACGCCGCCTGGATGGACGGCGCCGAGTACCAGAAGGTCGCCTACGGCAAGGTCGAGGGCCGCGTGCCCGACGTCGACCTGCCGCTCGAGGTCGAGCTGCAGCGCAAGCTCCGCGCGGCCATCGAGGCGCGGCTGCTCAAGAGCGCCCACGACTGCGCCGAAGGCGGGCTCGCCGTGGCGCTGGCCGAGTGCTGCGTCTTCAGCGGCTCCAACGGCGGCGCCCAGTTCGGCGACCCGGACGCGCCGCGGCCCGGCCGCTCCGGCCGCTTCCTCGGCGCCGACGTCGACCTCGGCTCCGCCGCGGCCGTGACCGGCGCCGCCGGCCGGCCGGACCTCGCGCTCTTCGGCGAGGCGCCCACCCGCGTCGTCGTCACCTGCGCGCCCGACAAGGTCGCCGAGCTCGAAGCCGTCCTCGGCGACCTGCCGCACCACACGGTCGGCCGGGTTGCCGGTTCCGACCTGCGGTGTACCATGGATGCGAAGGAGCTCTTCGCCGTCCCGGTGAGCGAGCTCCATTCTGCTTATGAGTCGCTTCCGCAGCGGCTCGCCTGACTGAAGCCGAGCGATTTGTACGACGATCGTCTCCACGACAGCTGTGGCGTCTTCGGCATCCATGCGCCGGGGCTAGACGTCGCGCGCCTGACCTTCTTCGGGCTCTACGCCCTGCAGCACCGCGGCCAGGAGAGCGCCGGCATCGCCGTGGCCGACGACGGCCAGGTCACGGTCATCAAGGACCTCGGCCTGGTCAGCCAGGTGTTCAACGAGCAGATGCTCCAGAGCCTGAGCGGCCAGCACGCCATCGGCCACGTGCGCTACAGCACCACCGGCTCGAGCCACTGGTCGAACTCACAGCCCCTGGTCCGCAGCCGCAACGGCGACGTCATCGCCCTGGGCCACAACGGCAACCTCGTGAACACCACGGCGCTCCGCGACGAGCTCCTCGCCGCAGGGCGTCAAGTTCTCCGGCACCACCGACACCGAGGTCATCACGGCGCTCATCGCCCACGAGTCCGAGGGCGACCTGCTCGAGGGGGTGCGCACGGCGGTCAGCAAGATCCGCGGCGCCTTCTCCGCGGCGGTCATGAGCGGCGACGCCGTGGTCGGCTTCCGCGACCCCTACGGCGTGCGCCCGCTCTGCCTCGGCGACTACGAGGGCCACCCGGTGTTCAGCAGCGAGACCTCCGGCCTCGACATCATCGGCGCCGACTTCGTGCGCGAGATCCAGCCGGGCGAGATCGTCATCGCCGACAGCGAGCACGGCCTGCGCAGCGAGCGCGTCGAGCTCGAGGGCGCGCGCCCGGCCCTCTGCATCTTCGAGTTCATCTACTTCGCCCGGCCGGACAGCGTCATGAACGGCAAGACGCTGCACGTCGTGCGCCAGAACATGGGGCGGCACCTGTCGATGGAGGCCCCGGTCGAGGCCGACCTCGTCGTCCCGGTCCCGGACACGGGCATGCCGGCGGCGATCGGCTACGCCGCGGCCTCCGGCATCCCCTACACCGAGGGCCTCATCAAGAACCGCTACGTGCACCGCACGTTCATCCAGCCCGACGACAACCTGCGCCAGGTGGGCATCCGCATGAAGCTCAACCCGCTGACCTCGGTGATCAAGGGCAAGCGGCTCATCGTCGTCGACGACTCGATCGTCCGCGGCAACACGACGCGCCGGCTGGTCGACATGCTGTTCAGCGCCGGCGCCGCCGAGGTCCACCTGCGCATCAGCTCGCCGCCCATCCAGTGGCCCTGCTTCTACGGCATCGACATGGCGACCCGCGACGAGCTCGTCGCGGCCAACAAGACGCGTGGACGAGATCCGCGACCACGTCGGCGCCACCAGCCTGCACTACCTCACGCTCGACGGCCTCCAGGCCAGCACCGGCCTGCCGCGCAGCCAGTTCTGCCGCGCCTGCTTCGACGGGGACTACCCCATCGCGGTGCCCGAGGAGTACGCGATGTGCAAGATGCGCTTCGAGAAGGGCGCGGCGGCCGCGGCCTGCGACCCCTGAGGCCGCGCCGACGACGGCCGCCCGGTCAGTCCGACCGGCGACCCGGAAGCCGCTTGCGCACGGCGCGCGAGCCGAGCGCCGTGCCCTCGCCGACGGCCATGCCGACCAGCGAGCCGACGACGACGTCCCCCGGGTAGTGCACCCCGGAGTGGACGCGCGAGTACGCGACCACGGTGGCGAGGCCGCGAAGCGGCACGCCGAGCGCCGGGATGGCCTCGGCGACCCCGGCCGCGAACGCAAAACCTGAGGCCGAGTGGCCGGACGGGAACGAGGTCGACGTCGGCATCTTCACGTGCCGCGCCTCTTCGAACCGGACGACTCCGCGCTCCGGGCGAGGGCCGGTGGCCGGCGAACTTCATCGGGATGTTGACGACGAACGAATTGAGGCCGACGGCGGCCATGCCGGTGACGGCGGCGCGGCGGCCCTTCTTGCCGCCGACCGCGAACAGCACCGCGGCGATGCCCATGTACAGCTTGGCGTGGTTCGCCGTGTTCGAGAGACGCCGGAGCGGCGCGTCGATGAGCGGCGTGGGCGTGGCCTCGATCGCCTGGTACACGGCGGTGTCGAGCATCACGAGCTCGTGGAACACCTCGCGCGCGATGCTCTGGATGTCGCGATTGTCAGCTGTGCCGGCCACAGGCAGATGCTACCATTCGTGACCGACCGGTAAAGCAGGAGGGTCCGGGTGGCGACGAAAGCCGAGACGAACGGCGCGGGGTCGAGCAAGAAGAGCCGGCTGACTACGGCCGTGCCGGGGATCGGCATGCTGCGCACGTACAAGCCGGCGTGGCTGCGCTTCGACCTCGTCGCCGGCATCGTCCTCGCGGCCATCCTGGTGCCGCAGGGGCTGGCGTACGCGGAGCTGGCCGGGCTGCCTCCGGTCACCGGCCTCTACACGACCATCGCCTGCCTCGTCGTGTACGCGCTCCTCGGGCCGTCCAGGGTCCTCGTGCTCGGCCCGGATTCCGCGGTCTCGCCTCTGATCTTCGCGGCCATCGTGCCGCTCATGGTGACCGACGACCCCGCCACGGCCATCGCGCTCGCCGGGATGCTCGCGATCATGGTGGGCCTCATCGAGATCGGCCTCGGCCTCGGCAAGCTGGGGTTCATCGCCGACCTGCTCAGCAAGGAGGTCCAGGTCGGCTACATGAACGGGCTGGCCATCACCATCTTCGTCGGCCAGCTCCCCAAGTTCTTCGGCTTCTCGACCGACGCGGACACCTTCGTCCAGGAGGTCAAGGCGTTCTTCTCGAACCTCGACCAGACCAACACCACCACGCTGCTGGTCGGCCTGGGCACCCTGGCGCTCCTGCTCGGGCTGCCACGGCTCTCGAAGACGATCCCGGCCGTACTCGTCGCGGTCGTCGCCGCCACCGTCGTCTCGGCCGTGCTGGACCTGGCCGCGGAGGGCGTGAAGACGGTGGGCACGCTGCCGCAGGGGCTCCCCGTCCCCTCGTTTCCGTGGACGAGCGCAAGCGACCTCACCATGCTGGCCGCGGCCGCGGTCGGCATCGTGCTGGTCTCCCTGACCGACACCATCGCCACCTCGTCGAGCTTCGCCGCCAAGCGCGGCGACGAGGTGGACGCGAACCACGAGATGATCGCCGTGGGCGCCTCCAACGCGGCGGCCGGCCTCTTCCAGGGCTTCGCGATCTCGGTGAGCGCCTCCCGGACGGCCGTCGCCGACAGCGCGCGCGCCAAGACCCAGGTGACCGGGCTCGTCGGCGCCGGCCTGGTGATCCTCATGCTCGTCCTGGTGCCGTCCCTGTTCGCCGACCTGCCGCAGACGGCGCTGGCCGCCGTGGTGATCATGGCGGCGGCGTCCCTGATGGACCTGGCCGCTCTGCGCCGCTTCGCCCGCGTGCGCAAGACGGCGCTCGCCCTCTCGCTCGTGGCGACGATCGGCGTCGTCTTCTTCGGCGTGCTCCAGGGCATCCTCATCGCCGCCATCCTCTCGATCCTGCTGTTCTTCCGCCGGAGCTGGTGGCCGCCGGGCGCGGTGCTCGGCTACGTGCACGAGCTCAAGGGATGGCATGACATCAAGCGCTACCCGGACGCGGAACAGCGGAAGGACGTCGTCATCTACCGCTGGGAGGCGCCGCTGTTCTTCGCCAACGCCGGCATCTTCCGGCAGCAGGTCCGCAGACTCGTGATCGAGCGCAAGCCGCGCTGGATCGTGCTGCAGTGCGAGGCCATCACCGACATCGACGTGACCGCAGCCGACATGCTCAAAGACCTGGACCACGAGCTCAACGAGCACGGCATCCACATCGCCTTCGTCGAGCTGCGCACCCGCCTCCAGGAGCGCGTCGAGACCTACGGGCTGTTCGCCGAGCTGGACCGCGAGCACTTCTTCGCGAAGATGAAGCCCGCGCTCAGGGACATCGAGGCGCACGACCCCGATTCGTCCGACGCTCCGCACCGCTGGGTCGACGCTCTCGACCAGGACGGCCCCTCCGCCCCGGCCGGCCTGCGGCACCTCGAGCCGCCGGACGAGCCGCAGGACTGAGCGCCCGCCTCAGGGGTCGATGCGCACGGCCCGCCCGAGCACGACGCGCCACAAGCCCAGCAGGCCCTTGACGCCCGTGGCCCTCGCGGCCGGCGAGTAGCCGATCGCCTGCAGCGGCAGCCGCAGGCGGAGCACGCCCGGCCGCGAACTGAACACGAGCGGCGGGTCCATCTCCAGCGACTCCCCGTCCAGCCCGACCGCGATCGGCGCCGCCGAGGTCACCTCGAAGACCGGTGTCGCCCACGAGAGGTAGCCCTCGTAGAGGGCCGGCGTGGCGGTCGTCAGCGCCGCGATCGCGCGCGTCGCGGAGACGGCGTCGGGCACGACGAGCGAGAAGACACCGAGCTGGCCGGTGTCCATGCGGGGACGTGAGGTGATGCCTGCCGCGGTGGTGCCGTAGGGCCCGTTGGACACCTGGATCACGTGCGCGCCCTCGTGGGCCACGCCGTCCGGCGTGGTGAAGCGCAGGTCGAAGGGCTCGGAGCCGGGGCCGAGCATCTCCGGGAGCGCGGTCAGCGTCGTCTCGCGCTTGGCGTCACGGTACTCGGGCGACTCGCACGATGGTGGCGTAGAGGCCGAGCGAGACGTTGTTGACGAAGATCCGCCCGTTGACGTCGGCGAGGTCGATGGTCTGCTCGCGCGCCTCCCCGTAGGCGTCGAGGGCGCCGACGACGTCGTCACGGTCGAGGCCGATGTCGAGCGCGAAGTGGTTCCGCGTGCCGGCCGGGATGACGACCATCGGCACGCCGCGCTCGGCGGCAACGCTGGCGACGAGGGCCTGCGAGCCGTCGCCGCCGGCCATGCCGACCACATCGGCGCCGCCGTCGATGGCGTCGCGCGCGAGCTGGAGCAGGTCGTTCCCGGGCTTGAGGACGACCGGCTCGATCCCGCGCGCGCGGCACTCGTCCACGAGGTCGAACTTCTCGGCCTTCCCGCCGCCGGACTTGAGGTTCATGATCAGCACGCCGTGGCGCGCGGCCGGCACGGGCTTGCCCGGCGTCTCCGTCTGCTTGAGCGAGCGCACGTCGCGCGCCAGCGCGTAGCGCGCGAGCA
Organism: uncultured Thermoleophilia bacterium; assembly: GCA_963834905.1. Taxonomy (GTDB): domain Bacteria; phylum Actinomycetota; class Thermoleophilia; order UBA2241; family UBA2241; genus CAIXSE01. Next base: position 10,380 of record CAWIDR010000012.1, read on the forward strand.
GCAGCGCCACGCCCACGAGCGCCAGGCGGACGATCAGCGAGAGCAGGGAGCCCTTGCCGGCGGCGACCTGGATGGCGACGACGGCGACGGCCGCGACGACGGCGACGGCGATCCAGACCAGACGCGCCGCGTGCTTTCTCGTGAGCGCGTTCCACACGGCAAGGACGACGACCGCGAGCAGGATGAGCTGCACGAGCACGTCGAGCGGGCGGTCGACGACGGCCAACACCGTGTACCACGATGACGGCGATGATGATGACGATCGCCGCGACGGCGGCGAGGCGGCGCACGGCCGCGGGTCTCGACCCTGGACTGCCCTCTGTCATGACGGCCCCCTCCCCTCATGGCCGGCGGGCTCTTGCCCGTCCGGGTCTGCTGCAGGCGACATCGTGCCACGCGCGAGGTCCCGCTGCCAGAGGGCAAGCGAGTGGGTAAGCGGGCGCGTGGCGGTCGCGAGCTCGCGGAACCACCCGTACAGCCGGTCGTACAGCGCCGCCGTGCCGGGATCCGGGACCACGCTGACGGCCGGCTGCGGCCAGGTCGTCTCGAGCGTCGCGGCGCCGGCGCAGATCGCCGCGAGCAGCGCCGCGCCGACCCCCGCGCGCGACGGCCCCTCGCGCACGTCCTGCCCCACGCCGGTGACGTCGCTGACGATCCGCGGCCACAGCGCGCCGCCGGCGCCGCCGCCGCTGCTGCGCAGGGCGGCGACCGTGGCGCCGGCCTCGCGCATCGTCTCCAGGTTGTGCCGGACGGCGAACGCGGCGGCCTCCATGAACGCACGGAAGAGGTGTCCGCGTCCGTGCGCGGCCGTCAGGCCGATGATCGCGCCGCGCTGGTCGGGGTCGAACAGCGGCGTGCGCTCGCCGGCGAAGTAGGGCAGGGCGAGCAGGCCGCCGGCCCCGGGACCGGCCGCGGCGGCCTCGGCGTACAGAGCGTCGTAGTCCGCGTCGCCGGCCAGGTCACGCAGCCAGGCCGTGAGCGCGCCGGCGGAGGCGACGCCGGCGGCGAGGTTCGTCGACCCCGGCGTGAAGCCGACGGTCGTCCACAGCCGCGCGTCGGCGCGGGCCGGGCTGTGGACCTCGACGAGGAACATGCTCGTGCCGTACACGAGCAGGCCCTCGCCGGGACCGCGCAGCCCGGACGCGACCACCTCACACCACGAGTCGACGCTGCCGCCGGCCACCGGGATGCCCTCGGGCAGCCCGGTCGCGGCGGCCGCCTCGCGGCTCACCGTCCCGCACTGCTCCTCCGGCCAGACCAGCCGCGGCAGCAGGCACTCCCGGCGCGACCCGCTCCTTCCACTCGTCGATCCACGCGTTGCGGTGCACGTCGTAGAGCGGCGCCCAGTGGCTGGCGCTGTGATGGTCGAGGACGTACTCGCCGGTGAGGCGCGAGACGATGAAGGACGTCGCAGCGAAGACGCGCCGCGTCGCGGACCACACCTGCGGCTCCTCCTCCACGAGCCAGCGGATCTTGGGTCCCGCGGATTGGCTCGACAGCTGTGAGCCGCAGCGGGCGAGGATCTCGTCCGCGCCGAACTCGGCGGTGAGCCGCTCGACCTGCGCGCTCGCGCGCGAGTCGATGCCGTAGAGGATCGCGGGCCTGAGCGGCCGACCGTCCTCTCCGGCCGGGAGGACGCAGGGGCCGAGGGCGCTCACGCCAACGGCCCTCACCCGCGCGGCGCGGCCGTCGAGCAGGCGCCGGCAGACCTCGACCACGTCGCCCCACCAGTCGCGCTCGGCGTCCTGCTCGGCCCAGCCCGGGCGCGGCCGCGAGATGCCGTGCTCCAGGCGCGCGTCGGCCACCACGCCGCCGTCCGGCGTCGACGAGCACCGCCTTGGTGCTCGAGGAGCCGACGTCCAGGCCGAGGAACAGGTCCCCGGTCACCTGCCGCTCTTCTTCCCGGCGCCAGCCGCGCTCTTCCCCGGCTCGAGCACGCCCAGCTGGGAGCGGGTCCGCCGCCGCTGCTTCTCGACGTCCACGCGGCCGCGACCGAAGGCGTCCATCCGGCCCCAGCGGCCAGGGATGTCGAGCAACTCCAGGCGACCGATGCCGACCGGCAGAGCCGGGTCGACGATGAGATTGTCACCGGTCGGCTCCAGCCCGAGCATCGTGCGCAGCAGGAGCAGCGGCGCGCCCGTCGACCAGGCCTGCGGACTACATGCGGTCGGGTACTGCACCGGGTACTTGGTCAGCTCCCGCGGATACCCGCCGAACGCCTCCGGCAGGCGGCCGTCGAAGAACTCGGCGGCGTCGAGGATGCCCGCGGCGATACGCGCCGCCTCCTCCTTGAAGCCGTAGCGGCGCAGGCCCCAGGCGACGATGGAGCTGTCGAACGGCCATACCGTGCCGACGTGATAGCCGATCGGGTTGTAGCGGGCCTCGCCCATGGCCAGCGTCCTCACACCCCACCCGGAGTACATCGCCGGCGACATGAGGTGCCGCGCCACGGCCTTCGCCTTCGACTTGTCGACGATCCCGCTCCACAGCAGGTGGCCGTTGTTCGAGGCAAGGGCGTCGACCTTGCTGCCGTCCGCCTCCAGCGCCAGGGCGTAGTACTTCCCGTCGGCCACCCAGAAGTCGCGGTTGAAGCGGCGCTTGAGGTCCGCCGCCTCCTTCTCGAGCCTGGCGGCGAAGTCCGGATCGTGCCAGATCTCCCGCGCCAGCCGGGCGCCGCGGACCTTGGCGTCGTAGGCGTAGCCCTGCAGCTCGCAGGTGGCGCGAGGGAAGCCGGGCAAGCGCCCGTCCCGGTAGGAGATCGAGTCCCAGGAGTCCTTCCAGCACTGGTTCTCGAGCCCCGACTGCTCGTTGCGCCTCTGGTAGGCGACGTAGCCGTTGCCCTGCAGGTCGGCGTAGTCGTCGATCCAGGCCAGGGCCGCGCGCGCCTGCTGCTCGAGGGACCGGACCAGCTTCGCGTCGCCGGTCCAGCGCTCGTACTCGTCGAGCAGCACCACGTAGAGCGGCGTCGCGTCCACGGAGCCGTAGTACGGCGAGTGCGGCCGCTCCTCGAAGGCGGTCATCTCGCCGAAGCGCAGCTCGTGGAGGATGCGGCCGGGGTCCTCGTCGCGGAAGTCGTCGCAGCGTGACCCCTGCCACATCCCGAGCGCGACCAGCGTGGTCTTGGCGAGCTCGGGCGTGAACGGCAGGGCCTGCAGGCTGGTGAAGATGCTGTCGCGGCCGAACATGGTCATGAACCAGGGGAGCCCGGCCGCCGGCAGGTAGTGGCCGGGCAGCGACACCGGCGAGAAGCGCAGCGCCGCCAGGTCGACGAGGCTGCGCTGGTACGTCCGCTTGAGCGGCTCCCAGTCGCAGGCGAGCTCGGGAGCCTCGTCCAGCCACTTCTCAAGGCTGCGCTCCATGATGGGCCGCGGGTTCTTGGCGTGCCGCTCGTACTTGGGCTGGGCGATACTGAGTCCCGCGGCTCCGCGCCCCGGCGTCACGTGCAGGTCCGTCGTCCACTCCCCGTGCGGCTCCACGTGGACCTGGAAGGTCAGGCCGTGGTCGTCGACGGCGCAGGCCTCGGTCGCCGACACCCAGGTCTCGCGCACGTAGGTCTCGCGCCTGTAGCCGAGCACCAGCCGGCCGTCGTCGACCCGCGTGTAGTACTCGCCCTTCTTCTCCAGGGCGTCCTTGACCTCGAACAGATCGGCGAAGTCCGAGGCCGCCTCGATGCGCACCTCGACGTCGACCGCCTTCTCGTCGTGGTTGAGGATCGTGAGCTCCTCGTGGAAGCCTCCGCCCACGGCGCGCTGGCGGATGACCGACAGCTTGGCGTCGATGTAGACGGTCCCGGTGCCCGGCACCAGGAAGAACCGGGTCTCGAAGTACTGCAGGTCGTCCACCGACAGCGGGTTGAGCCGCTGCCCGTCCACGGTGAGCACCCACCTGGAGAGGAACCGCGTGTCGAACGAGAACAGGCCGGTGGGATCGGTCGGCGACGCCTCGATGTCGCCGGCTTCGTCACTGACGACGAACGTGTTGCCGTCGAGGATCTTGACGTCGGCACTTCACGACTGCCTCCTCGCGTAGCCGGCTCGAGGCTCGGCCGGCGCCTCGCGCGTGCCGGGGAAGAGCCGCTGCAGCGCGGTGAGCAGAACGACCTTGCCCTCCATGCGGACGGCGCCGCGCAGCACGGCGGCCATGGCGTTCATGCGGCCGGAGAGGATCTCGTCGAACGTGCCGATGTCGGCGCCGAGGACGCAATCGGCCTCGCCGTCGTCGTGCGCGACTGTCACGTCGCCCTTGCGGATGTGCAGGTACCAGTGCTCGGTGCGCTCGCCGTCGGCGATGTCGAAGCGCACCGTGCCGGTCATGCTCTCGAGCATCGGCTGATGCTGCTCGGAGAGCCTGGTGAAGAACGCTCGCGTGGGTTCCGTCATGGTCGCCGCTCCTGTCGCGTGTGGTCGCGGGTGCTCTACAGTCCCTTGTTCCAGCGGGCCATGCCGCCGTCGATGTAGTAGGTGCTGCCGGTGACGTAGGCGGCCTCGTCCGACGCGAGGAAGACGGCCACGCCGGCGACCTCGTCGGGCTCGCCGAGACGGCCGGACGGGATGACCTCCTGCAGCGCGTGCAGCAGGTCGCCGTCGCCGAGCGTGCGCTTGTTGATCGGCGTCGCTATCGCCCCCGGGGCGATGTCGTTGACGGTGATGCCGTGCGGCGCCAGCTCCTGGCAGATCGTGCGCGTGAGCATGCGCATGCCGCCCTTGGACGCCGTGTAGGTGGCGTACTGGAGGAAGGCGATGTCCTCGTGGATGGACGACACGTTGACGATGCGGCCGCCGTGGCCGGCGGCGATCATCAGCTTCGCCGCGGCCTGGGCGGCGAAGAACGCGCCCTTGAGGTTGACGCCCAGCACCAGGTCGTAGTGCTGCTCGCTGACCTCGACGAACGGCTCGCGGATCTCGACGCCGGCGTTGTTGACGAGGATGTCGAGGCGGCCGAGCGCCGCGTGCGCGTCGCGCACGAGCCCCTCGGCCTCCGCTGCCACGCCCACGTTCGCGCCCAGCGCGACCGACTTCCTGCCCAGCTTCTCGATCTGCGGCCGCGACGCGAGCGCGCTTCTTCCTCCTCGCGGTGGAAGTGCACCGCTACGTCCGCCCCCTCGCGTGCGAAGCGCAGGGCGATCGCCTCTCCGATGCCGCTGGAGCTGCCGGTCACGAGCGCTGCTTTGCCCTCGAGCCTCATGTGGTACCGCCTTTCTGCGGTCAGCCCGCGAATGCGTGCGTCGGGAGGCCGGCCACGCCGACGTCCAGGCGCAGGAGCGCGCCCGCCAGCGGCTGCGCGGCGAGCTCGCTCGCGCTGAGGCCTTCCCGTCGCGTGGTCACGTACAGGTCGCGCAGGTCGGCGCCGCCGAAGCAGCAGCTGGTGACGCGCGCGACCGGGAGCTCGACGACCGCCGCCAGCCCACCGTCCGGCGCGTAGCGGCGCAGCCCCCAGCCGCCGTGAAGCGCCACCCAGACGCCGCCCTCGGCATCCACGGTCAGGCCGTCGGGGACGGCGCCCTCGACCTCGACGGCGGCGAACCGCCGCCGTCCCTCGAGGGCGCCCGACTCCGGGTCGAAGTCGAAGGCGTCGACCTGCCGCGTCGGGCTGTCGATGAAGTAGAAGCGGTCGCCGGATGGGCTCCAGCCGAGCCCGTTCGAGATGGTCGTGCCGGTGAGCACCGCGGTCACCGAAAGGTCGGCGTCGACCCGGTACAGGCCGCCCAGCGGCGAACGCTCGTCGACGGACATCGTGCCCACCCACAGCCGTCCGGCGGCGTCGCAGGCGCCGTCGTTGGTGCGCGTGCCGGTCCGTTCCTGCCTCGATGGGGACGAGCAGCGGCGACCGTTCGCCGTCCAGCACGTGCACCCCGTCCGGCAGCCCTATGACGGCGCCGCCACTCCGCCGCGGCAGCGCCAGGCTCACGACGCCGGGCACCAGCTCTTCCGCATCCCGGCCGGTCGCGGGGTCGTAGCGGTGCACCCGGTGCCCCGGGATGTCGACCCAGAGCAGGGTCGCGGAGGCGGCGTCCCAGCGCGGACCCTCGCCGAGCTCGGCACGGGCCTCGACGGCGACCTCAAACTCGGTGAAGGGGGGCTCGGTCATCAGAGCTCGATTCTACCCGCGCCGGTCGCGTTCGCTGCTCCGGCGTCGACACGACGCCGTCCAGGTACTCCTTGAGCAGTCCCTCCCAGATGAGCGTGTCGACCTCGAGCGCCGCCTGTCCGCTGGTGAGTCCGCTGGTCGTCGGGGCGTGCTCATCGCGGATGGCGTGGACGCGTTGAGCCCGGCCGGAGTTCCTGAGGTGGAAGGCACGCGACTCGGATAGCAGTGACAAGGCCGCGCGGCAGACGGCGCGGCCCTTGTGAGCGGCCTGACCAACTGGTAACTTGCGCTGAAACCGCTTCATGCAAGGGGGGAGGGCGGCGGGCCGCACGACCGTGATCCCGCCACCCCACACACGATCGGAGTATCTATGTGCTGTCTGTTCTCTACGCTGTTCCTGTTCGGGCCGCGCGCCGCTGTCGTCATCTGGTGGATCATGGACCCGACCCGCTGGAACCTGGCCTTCAGCAGCTGGCTGTGGCCCGTGCTCGGCTTCCTCATCGCGCCGTGGACGACACTGATGTGGGTGATCGTGGCGCCCGGAGGCGTCGAGCGGTCTGGACTACCTCTGGATCGGGCTCGCCATAGCCCTCGACGTCGCCACGTGGTCCGGCGGCGCCAAGTCCGGCGTCGACCGCAGGTCCGCGACCGCTTGAGCGGCGGCCCGACGGTCTGAGACCGAGCCGGCGAAGAGGCTCAGACGAGGTCACCCACGGGGGTGAGGGTCGAACGACCCTCACCCCCGTCGTCGTTGGGAGCAGCGGGTAGACTGCTGGCACGCGGCACAGAATGCACCGAGACTCTACGAGCGGAAGGGGCCACGACATGGCAGACCTGAGGTCAAAGCGCATCGCCGAGTTGATCGAGCCGCTGCGCGTCACGCCGGGGCGCAGGGTGACGCTGGCGAAGCACTTCGACCCCGGCTACAAGGCGGGGTTCCTCGACAAGGAGCAAGGCGCCGAGCTTCTGGCGCACGGGATCGGGCTGCTCAGTGAGTACCAGGAGCGGCTGGCGGCGCAGGACACGCACGGCGTCGTCGTCGTGCTCCAGGCGCTGGACGCCGCCGGCAAGGACGGCACCATCCGCCACGTCATGAGCGGCGTGAACCCGCAGGGCGTCTCGGTGCACTCGTTCAAGGCGCCCTCCCCCCTCGAGCTCGACCACGACTATCTGTGGCGCTTCGCCAGCAACCTGCCGCGCCGCGGCGAGATCGGCATCTTCAACCGCTCCTACTACGAGGAGGTCCTCGTGGTGCGCGTGCACCCCGAGATCCTCCAGCACGAGCGACTGCCCCGGCAGGCGCGCGGGCGGGACGTCTGGAAGAAGCGCTACCGCGACATCAACGCCTGGGAGCAGTACCTCACCGACAACGGCTTCACCGTCGTGAAGCTGTTCCTCAACCTCTCCAAAGAGGAACAGCGCACCCGCTTCCTGCGGCGCATCGACCTGCCCGACCACAACTGGAAGTTCTCGGCCGCCGACATCAAGGAGCGCGACTACTGGGACGACTACCAGAAGGCGTTCTCCGAGATGCTCTCGAACACGAGCACCGAGCACGCGCCCTGGTACGTGATCCCCGCCGACCACAAGTGGTTCGCGCGGCTCTGCGCGGGGGCCGTCATCGCCAACGCGCTGATCAAGATCGATCCGCGCTTCCCCAAGGTGGCGCCTGAGGCGCACGACGCGCTCATGGAGACCAAGGGGCTGCTGGAGGCCGAGGCCCCCGACGGCGCCGAGGCCGATCCGTTCGAGGCCGAGGAGCGCGCGAAGGAAGCGAAGGCCGAGGGCAAGGACGGCAAGAAGGGCAAGAAGAAGGCCGGCAAGAAGGCCAAGAAGTCGAAGTAGCCGCCGGCGGCGCCGGCGAGGGAGCAGACGATGGCAACGACTGACAAGAGCAGCCGCGACGGCGGGGACGGCCGAGCGCTGGTACGCGCTCTCGGCCGACGACGTCGCCGCAGGTTCGGCGTCGACCCGGCGAGCGGCCTCTCCGCGGCGAAGGCCGCCGAACTGCTGCAGAAGGACGGACCCAACGCCCTCCCGGCGGAGAAGGGCGAGCCGGGCTGGCGGCGGTTCCTCGACCAGTACCGCGCCTACATGCAGATCATCCTGCTCATCGCCGGCGTCGTGTCGCTGGCCATCGGCCAGTGGAGCACGGGCCTCGTGCTGATCGCGCTGACCGTGTTCAACGCCGTGGTCGGCCTCCGCCAGGAGGGCAAGGCCGAGAGCGCGATGAACGCCCTGAAGTCGCTGACGAAGCAGACCGCGCGCGTGCGCCGCGACGGTGCCGAGTCGGAGATCCCGGCCGAGGAGGTCGTCCTCGGCGACGTCGTCCTGCTCACCGCCGGCGACAACGTCGCCGCCGACGGCACGGATCATCCAGGCGAGCTCGCTCGACATCGACGAGTCCGCGCTCACCGGCGAGAGCGTGCCGGCGTCCAAGACGACCGACGCGCTCGCCGACGCGGAGCTCGGCCCCGGCGACCGGACCAACATGGCGTTCATGAACACGCCGGTCACCCACGGCAGCGGCATGATGATCGTGACGGCGAGGGGCGCCGACGCCGAGGTCGGCAAGATCGCCGGCATGCTGGCGGCGACCACCAAGGAACAGACGCCGCTGACCAGGCAGCTGAACACGATGACCCTCTGGATCGGCGCGGCGGCGCTGGGCACCATGATCGTCATGTTCGTGCTGGGGCTCTCGAGGGGCCAGAACGCCGACAGCCTGTTCATCACCGCCATCGCCCTGGCCATCGCCGCCATCCCGACGGCGCTGCCGACCGTCCTCCAGGTGATCCTCTCCGCCGGCGCCAAGGAGCTGGCCGCGGAGAAGGCCATCGTCAAGGACCTCGTGTCGGTGGAGACGCTCGGCTCCACGTCGGCCATCAACTCCGACAAGACCGGCACGCTGACGATGAACCAGATGACCGCAGTCGAGGTGCTCGACGCCGGTCGACCGCTACACCATCTCCGGCATCGGCTACGGCCTCGAGGGCAAGGTCCAGCACGCGGCCGGGACGTCACCCTCGATCGACGACGCCATCCTCCCCTACGTCATCGCCTGCGACGCCAAGCTCGAGGACGGCAAGGTCGTCGGCGACCCCACCGAGGGCGCCCTGCTCGTCCTCGGCCACAAGGCGGGGCTGGACATCGACGGCGAGCAGGGAGCGCTTCCCGCGGCTCGCCACGCTGCCGTTCGACCCCACCTACAAGCTCATGGCGACGTTCAACTCGGCCACCGACGCGTCCGGCAAGAGCGTGGTGCGCTGCTTCGTCAAGGGCGCGGCGCCGGCCGTGATGGCCCGCACGACGAGCGCCCTCGCCGGCGGCGAGACCGTGGCCCTGGGACGACGCCCTCAAGAAGCGTGCCGACGACGCCGTCACCGCGCATGGAGGGCGAGGGCCACCGCGTCATGGCGGCGGCCATCCGCGACCTCGACCCCGCCGCGTTCGACGCCGACGGCGACCTGCTCGGCTACGTCACCGAGCTCGCAGATGACGTCCCTCGTCGCCATGGTCGACCCGCCCCGCGACGAGTCCAAGGCGGCCGTCAAGGACGCCCAGCGCGCCCACATCCGCGTGCGCATGGTCACCGGCGACGACGTCACCACGGGGGCGGCCATCGCCGAGCAGCTCGGCATCCCCGGCGAGGCGATGCTGGGGACGGAGTTCGCCGCGCTCAGCGAGCAGGAGCGGCTGAGGCGCATCGACGACATCGGCGTCGTCGGCCGCGTGGCGCCCGAGCACAAGGTGCTCCTGGTCGAGACGCTGCGCAAGAAGGGCGACGTCGTCGCCATGACCGGCGACGGCGTCAACGACGCGCCGGCGATCAAGGCGGCCGACATCGGCATCGCCATGGGCACCGGCACCTAGGTGGCCAAGAACGCCGGCCGCATGATCCTCTCCGACGACAACTTCGCCACCATCGTGCAGGCGGTCGAGAAGGGCCGCGCCGTCTACGACAACCTCAACAAGTTCATCCGCTTCGTGATGCTCGAGCTCGCGGCCTACATCATCACGTTCCTCGGCGCGAGCATCCTCAACATCGCCGCCGGGCAGCCGTTCTCGCCCTCCCAGATCCTCTACATCAACTTCCTGGTCAACGCGCCGCTCGGCATCGCGCTGGGCATGGACAAGGAGGCGCCGGGCCTGATGGACGCAGGTGCCGCGGCTCACGCGACGCGTCGATCATGACGAGGGGCCTGCTGACCACCGCCGGCCTCGTGGGCCTCTTCATGGCCGTGTGCACGCTCGCGCTGATCAGCTACGGCACGTCGCACTACGGCAGCGTCGGCCATCGGCTCCTCGATGGGAGTGACGGCGTTCTCCCTGCTCATCGTCGCCTCCGCCTTCCAGGCGCGCAGCGTGACGGCGACGGTGCTCACCACCGAGACGTTCGACAACCGGCAGCTGAACTGGACGGCCTGGCGGAAGTCGTGCTCGCCGTCCTGATCACGCAGATGGACGTCCTGCGCCCGTGTTCGGGACCGAGCAGCTGACGCGCACGCAATGGTTGCTGGCGCTGGTGCCGGCCGTGGCGCTCTTCTTCCTCTGGGAGCTCGGCAAGCTGGTGGCGCGGCGCGAGACCGAGCCGGTGACGGACGGCCGGTGCCTGCCGAGGAGACCGCCGCCTAGGTCCAGGAGCCGGGCAGCGTCAGCCTGGGCGTCGGCGGCGCGACCGGTCACGCGCGGCGCCCGGCCATGACATCCCGGACGGCGGCCACCGCCGCGCGACTGCCCCCGCGCGCGGCGGCGACCCCGGCGATCAGGCCGGGGCCGACGCTCCCTCCGGATCGAGCCAGGCCGGCTGCGGCCGGCTCTGAGCCCGGCTGCTTCTTCGGTATCCGCCCGGTGAAGAAGAGCGAGATGACACCCATGACGGCCAGGATCGAGAGCGCCGTGCGCAGGCCGGCGATCTGCGAGTCCTCGTACTGTCGCGAGGATGTCGTCCTGGACGTCCGCGGGGACCCCGGCCTTCTCCAGCTGCGCCTGGGCTTCGCTGTCGGAGACGAAGGGCGCGCCGGCGGCGAGGTTGGTGTTGGCCTGGGTCTTCATCGACTGCGGCACGTTGGGGTTGGCCTCGATGCCGGACAGGAACGAGGCCGTGAGGGCAGCGATGAGGATCGAGCCGGCGAGCGCCGTGCCGATCGAGGCGCCGAGCTGGCTGGCGGTGTTCTGCAGACCGCCGACCTCGGAGCTCTTCTCGGTCGGCACCGACGAGACCGTCACGTTGCCGAGCTGGGACGCCAGGGCGCCGATGCCGAAGCCGATGATGAGCATCGGGACGAAGACGATCGAGGAGTCGGCGCCCACCTCGAGGCTGGCGATCAGCACCAGGATGCCGGCGATGAGCGCCAGCATGCCGATGCGCACGACACGGCGCGGATTGGCCTTCGGGAAGAGCTTGGGGACGCCGACCGCCGCGACCAGCAGCGACAGCGAGAGCGGCAGCAGCCGCACGCCCGTGGCCATCGGCGACAGCCCCAGCACGACCGAGAGGAACAGCGGCACGATGAAGAACAGCCCCGCCTGGATCAGGAACTGGAACAGGAAGGTGATGAGGCCGCCGGTGAGCTGCCTGACGCGCAGCAGCGCCGGCGAGATGAGCGGCTCCTTGCCGCCGTTCTCCAGGCGGGTCTGCCAGCGGAGGAACAGCCACAGCAGGAAGAGCCCGCCCATGATGAACCAGATGGTGAGCGAGAGGCCGAACAGGGACGTCGCGCCCTCCTTGGGCAGCAGCCAGCCCCAGGTCGACGACTTGAGGACGCCGAGGACGACCAGCGCGAGGCCGGCGGACGAGATCACGGCGCCGATGAGGTCGAGGTGTGGCCTCTCGCCGAGCTTGTCGTCGGCGGCGCGCCGCGCCAGGAAGAGGATCGCGATGACGATGATGACCTCGCCGGCGAACACGTAGCGCCAGGAGAAGTACGTGGTCATGAAGCCGCCGATCACCGGGCCGACGGCCACGGCGATGGCGCCGGCGGCAGCGATCAGGCCATAGGCCTTGGCGCGGCGCTCCGGGCGGGAAGTTGCCGGCCACGAGACCGACGATGGCCGGCATGATCAGCACGGCGCCGATGCCCTCGAGGAACGACCAGCCGATGATGAGCACGGTGAGGTTCGGCGAAAGCGCGGTGGTCATCGATCCGCACCCATAGATGATGCAACCGAGTGAGAACGCCTTCTTGCGGCCCATGATGCTGCCGACCTTGCCGCCCAGGACCATGAGGCTGGCCATGACCAGCGTGTACAGCGTGATGGCCGTCTGCACGCCGGTGATCGTCGTGCCGAGGTCGTTGGCGACGGTGGCGATGGACACGTTCATCACGGAGGTGTCCAGGGTCATGAGGAACTGGCCGGTGGCCAGCGTGAAGAGGATCAGCCCCGCGCCTGCCTTGGCGGCGGCCGCGGCCCCGCCCGTCACCGGATCGCGGTCGTCGTGTTCTCGGCCATCAGCTCCCCCTCAGAGAGTCTCTCGCCAGTGCGGTCCAGTGTTACCTACAGGTCAAGACGGCGCAATGATCGCGACGGCTCAGGCCTTGCGCCGGTACAGCCGGGTCACGTCACGGATCGGGATCGCCAGGTAGATCGCGATGAGCAGGTAGATGATGACGCCGAGGCGCGGCGACAGCAGCCCCAGGGCGCCGCCGGCGATGTAGGCGACGAGGCCCGGCAGCAGCTGGTACTTGACCCGGGCCTCCTCCTTGCGCTCGTCGGCGACGTCGTCGCCGAAGAGACCCTCGCGCTCCGCATGCCGGCCCAGGACGATCAGCATGAGGACCATGACCAGCAGCACGAGGCCGTAGAAGACGATGGCGACACGCTCCGCGGAGACGACGCCCGCCCACTCGCTCATCATCCGCGTGGGGAAGGGGAGGAAGGCGCAGAACAGCAGCAGCACGAGGTTGAGGCGCATGAAGACGCCGTCGATGTGGTCGAGCGCGTCGACCAGGGCGCTGTGCTCGATCCACACCGCGCCGATGGTCATGAACGAGATGAAGTAGGCGAGGTAGACCTCCCACTCACCGGCCAGCTCGTGGATGACCTCGCCCTCGTGGATCGTCTTCGTGATCGCCGGGACGGCGATCTCGAGCACGAGCAGCGTGATGGCGATGGCGAAGACGCCGTCGCTGAACGCCTCGAGGCGGTTCTTCTTGTGCTTGATCTTCGCCGGTCCCTGCGGCTCAGCCATGTGGCTCCCCCATCCGCGCCGGCCGGCTCCCCGCGGGGCCGGCGCTGATTCCCCGTTCAACTGACGGCGGGCGGGCGCCCTCTTCGGTGGCCCGCCCGCCGACGCTCTCTACGAACGCGATCGCCCTTGGATCAGGCGGCGTCGTCCTTCTTGTGCTTCTTGGCGCCGAAGGCGTGCTTGAGCTCCTTCTCCTGCTCCTCCGTGAGGTTGGAGCGCACGAGGGTGGCGTTGGTGCCCTCGATGGCGGCCATGAACTTGTCCTCGGTGATCTGCTCGATGACGAGGAACCAGCCGGCCTTGCCCGGCGGCACGGCGTCGTGCATCTCCTCGAGGACCTGCTTGTCGAGGCCCGTCTTGGCGCCCTTGCCGAACAGGGCGCCGAGGCCGGCGCCGATGGCCATGCCGAGGAACGGCATGAAGAAGAGCAGGCCGAACAGCATGCCCCAGAAGGCGCCGCCCATGGCGCCCGCGCCGACCAGGCCGTGGCCGTGCTTGACGTGCGGCTTGCCGTCGGGGTCGCGCACGACCTCGGCAGCGTCGCTCAGCTGCACGATCATGTCTTTCTGCAGCTCCGCGAGCTTGAGACCGAACCTGTCGGCCTCCATCTCGTTCTCGAAGCCGAGGACCATCATCTCGCTCATACGCTCTCCTCTTTGGTGAATTGGCGGTGGACGCGCTACCCCCGCACACTTCCGCAGGGGTTACCAAGCGGTCAGAGGCGATTCTTCAGGGTGCCCTGCCCCGCGTCAAGCGCGAGGGTAGCCGCGTGGACACGCGGGCCGACGCCGGGCTAGGCTAGCGGCGGCAGAGCATCCAACCGGGAGGTCGGCGTGACACTGATCGTCGTCATCATCGTGGTCGTTCTGGCCGTCCTCGGGTTCGGCTACCTGATCTACAGGCTCATGCGCAGGAGTCAGGAGACCGTGCCCCAGATCACCGACAGGGAAGACGCGAAGCACGATCTCGTGGTCGGGACGGACGAGCAGGGACGGGCGATCCGCGCATCCGAGGACCTGCAGGAGCCGGCGCGCGACGAGGCGTCGTTCGACGCCCTCCTCAAGGACGAGATCCGCGACCAGGGCCGCGAAGAGCCGGCCGCGGACGACGACTGACCACTCGGTAACCAAGTGTGAAACAATGCTCGCTCACTGGCGCACTACCCGGAGGGAACGATGATCGCGAGCTACGCCGGGGTCCTTGTCGGATCCTTCTTCACCCAGCGCTTCTTCAGCTTCGGCTTCTGGGCGATCGACCTCATCCTGCTGCTGGCGATCGCCGGCGTCGTCATCGTGCTCGCGACCGACGACCGCGACCCGAGCACCGTGCTGGCGTGGCTGTTCGTCGTGCTGCTGCTGCCGGTGCTGGGCCTCATCGCCTACTTCTTCATCGGGCGGAACTTCCGCCGCGACTCACCTCGCCGGCGCAAGATCATGGCTCAGATGGACGCCGTCGCCGCCGAGTCGTTAGCGCCCGTGCAGGATGCGAACACGGAGTTCACGGACGACGCCGTCGCCGACCTGGCGGCGACCCCCGGCGCGCGCGTCGAGGCCGTAGGCCGCACTGAGGGCGGCGTCGCGCCGTTGCCGGCCGACACCGTGGACATCTACACGGCCGGCGCGCAGAAGTTCCCCGCCCTCCTCGAGGAGATGGCGACCGCCGAGCGCTACATCCACCTCATGTACCTCATCTGGGAGCAGGACGAGCTGACCGCCAAGGTCAAGACCGTCCTGCTCGACCGCCTCAAGGCCGGCGTCAAGGTGCACATCCTCTACGACTGGCTGTCGTGCATCAGCTACAAGAAGGACGAGCTGAACGAGCTCGCCGCCGCCGGCGCCGTCGTAGCCCCCTGCTTCAAGCGCCTGCCCCACCTCAACTACCGCAACCACATGAAGATGGTGATCATCGACGGCAAGAGCGTGTACAGCGGCGGCATGAACATGGGACAGGAGTACATCGACGGCGGCCCGCGGTTCGACGTCTGGCGCGACACGTCGTTCCGCCTCAGCGGACCGGTGGTCGCGCCCTACCTCATGCTGTACGCCTCCACCTGGCTCAACAACGGCGGCAAGGAGGACCTGGCCACCGACTTCATGCCGCCGGTGGCGGAGCACCATCGGCATGAGGGCACGCCGGTCCAGGTGCTGCACTCCAGCGTGCAGACCACGTTCAAGACCATCCGCGACGTGTTCATCACCGCGCTCGCGAACGCACACGAGCGCATCTGGATCCAGTCGCCGTACTTCGTGCCCGACGAGCCGCTGATCACCGCCATGTGCGCGGCCGCGGCGAGCGGCATCGACGTGCGCTTCATGATGACCGGCATGCCGGACAAGAAGATCCCGTTCTACGCGGCGTACGCGTACTACCCGCAGCTCCTGCGCGCGGGCGTCAAGGTCTACCAGTACAAGGCCGGGTTCCTGCACGCCAAGACGGTCACGGTGGACCACCAGTTCTCGATCATCGGCACCTGCAACTGGGACATCCGCAGCTTCATCCTGCACGACGAGGTGGTCTCGATCTTCTACGACCGCGGCGTCGCCACGAACTACGCCGACCAGTACGAGCGCGACATCCAGGACTGCATCGAGATCACGGAGGCGGACCTCGCCAAGCTGACCCGCAGCGAGCAGTTCCGCAACTCGTGCTACCGCCTGTTCTCGCGGCTGCTGTAGGAAGTCGCGAAGTGGGAATGAAACCTGGCGGGACGACGTGGACAGTGCGTAGTCCACTGACCCTGCCTACGATCGCATCAAGCACGGGACCGGCCCCTCGACGGGCCGGTCGGAGAGAGGGAGGATCAGCATGCGTATGAGGAGAAGGCCACTGCTCGCGGCCGCCGTCGTCGGCGGCACCGCCTACCACATGGGCAAGAAGGGCCAGCAGAGCCGCGACCAGGAAGCGGACCAGAACGCGCAGATCGCCGACCTGCAGGCGCAGCAGCAGCAGGCGCCACGCCGGCCGCCCGGCCGCGCCGGCGCCCGCCGCCGACGAAGACCCCATGGCCAAGCTGACGCAGCTCAAGAGCCTGCTCGACCAGGGCGTCCTCACCCAGGCCGAGTTCGACTTCCAGAAGACCAAGATCCTGCAGAGCATGTAGGGAGCAAAGAAGGAGACATTCATGGCAATGGGACCGGTGCAGGTACTCATCATCGGCTTCGGTGAGGACGCCGAGTTCAAGGGCGAAGCGCTCGACCAGCTGCGTCTGCTGCGCGAGCAGGACATCGTGCGGGTCATCGACCTGCTCGTCGTCCACCACAACGAAGACGGCACGGTCGAGAAGATCGAGATCGCCGATCACGAGGAGCTCGCTGAACTCGGCGCCATCGCCGGCGCGCTCATCGGCTTCGGCGCGGCCGGCGAGGAGGGCGCGGAAGTGGGCGCCGAGGCCGGCGTCGAACTGGGCGACAAGGACGAGCTCTACGACGACAACGAGGTCTGGTACATCGCCGACGCCATCCCCGCGGGGATGACCGCCGCGATCGTGATCCTCGAGCATCGCTGGGCGATCCCGCTCCGCAACGCCATCGCGAACGCCGGCGGCGTGGCGCTGGCCGACAAGTGGCTCCACCCGCAGGACCTGATCGCCGTCGGCGCCGAGATCGGTCTGGCGCTCGACGACTGACCACCGCAGGCGGGTCATCGTGCGAGGCGTCGTGAGGCACACCGCACACTGACACTTCCTACGTAGCGGGTAAGAACCGAAGGCCGGCGGCTCGCAGCCGCCGGCCTTCGGCGTCTTCGGCGGGGCTCCGGCCCCTCTGACCTTACGGCACGAGCGGGCGAGAGGAGTTGTGATCGTCATGAATGCCACACCCGAGGGAGCGACTCCACAGACGCGTCGCCTCTCCCGCCCCGGCCGCCGCGCCGGCGGCAGCCACCGCCGCCTACCCCTGGGGCCTCTACCTCCACGTCATCGTCGTCTCGCTCATCGGCGGCTTCGGCGTCCTCGCCTGGTTCGTCCTCTACGAGTGGCTCAACAAGCTGATCTGGGACGGGAGCTTCGTCACCGACAACGCCTGGATGTTCCCCGTCATCTGTCTGCCGTTCTCGCTGCTCGTCGGGCTGCTGGTGAAGTACGCCAAGGCCCCGAGCAACCTCGACGGCTCGATCCTCGACAGCCTCACCGGTGACGTCAGCAACCTGAAGTGGAAGGACCTGCCGGCGACCGTCGCCACGTCGCTGGCCTCGCTCTTCTCCGGCGCCGTGCTCGGCCCCGAGGGGGCCATCGGCAACATCGCCAGCAAGATCGCCGCCCTGTACTGCGACCTGTTCCGGATCCCGGCCGACAGGCGGCCGAAGCTCGTCTTCGCCAGCGTGGCGTCGGGCTACAACGGCCTGTTGGAGAACCCCGTGTTCGCCGCCGTGCTCGGCACGGAGGTCGCGGAGACCAAGCAGCAGGGGCTCTCCACCCTGCCGGCCAGCCTCATCGGCGGCGGCGTCGGCTACGCCGTCTTCCTGCTGCTGCACGAGACCGGCTTCGTGAACTTCCTGCACCTGCCGCCGGTGCCGAGCTACAGCATCTGGGACGCCTTCCTCATGGTGCCGCTGGCCCTCCTCGGGCTCGTGCTGGCCCTCCTCACCGCCGTGTTCATGAAGGTCTCGGCCGGCTTCTTCGGCCGCCTCAAGGAGCGGATCGTCCTGCGGGCGCTGGTGGCCGGCGTGATCTTCAGCGTCGTCGGCGTGTTCGCGCCGGTGGTCATGTTCTCGGGCGAGACGCAGACGCAGACGGTGATCAAGGGCGCCGCCGGCTACGGCATCGCCCTGCTGCTGGTGATGGCGGTCGGCAAGCTCGCGCTGCTCAGCGTGGGCTTCAAGAGCGGGTTCCTCGGCGGGCCGACGTTCCCGCTCATCTTCGCCTCCACCTCCGTGGCGCTGGCGCTCAACATCGCGTTCCCCGGCGTGCCCCTGGCGATCCTGGTGGCCGGCATCATGACCGGGGCGGTCTACGTCCTGTTCCGGACCCCGCTGATGGTGGTCCTCCTCACGGGGTTCATGCTGGACGCGGGCCCGACCATGGTGGCGCTCATCGTCCTCGCGATCGCCACGGTGATGATCGTCACCCCGCCGCTGCAGCAACTCATCGCCCGGCGGCAGGCGAAGCGTGGCGCCGACGTTCCGCCGTCGAAGGCGGCGTCGTGATCCAGGCCATAGGAGACATCCTGCCGCTGGCGATCGGCATCGCCATCAGCCCGGTGCCGATCATCGCCATCATCCTCATGCTCATCACGCCGAAGGCGCGCAGCAACGGTCTCGCCTTCCTCGGCGGCTGGGTGCTCGGCCTCGCGATCATCGGCACGATCGTGCTCGTCGTCGCCAACACCGCCGGGGTGGCCACGTCGAGCGGCCCGTCGAAGACCGTGAGCGCGATCAAGCTGGTGCTCGGCCTCCTTCTGCTGTTCGCGGCCTGGCGGCAGTTCCGCAAGCGTCCCGCGCACGGCGAAGAGGCGCCGATGCCCAAGTGGATGAAGTCGCTCGACGGCTTCACGCCCGCGCGCTCCCTGGCCATCGGCGCGCTCCTCTCGGGCGTGAATCCCAAGAACCTCGCCCTCAACGCGACCGCCGCGGCGGGGATCGCCGCCACGGGTCTCCCCGGTGTCCAGCAGGCCGTCGTCCTGCTCGTCCTGATCGTGGTCGCCAGCATCGGCGTGGCGGCGCCGGTCGGCGTCTACTTCCTCATGGGCGACCGGGCGGCGAGCATCCTGGACAGCTGGAAGGCCTGGCTGGCCGCGAACAACGCCACGGTGATGACGGTGCTGCTGCTCGTCTTCGGGGTGGTGCTCATCGGGAAGGGCATCGGCGGGCTGTAGGAGCGGACCGAGCGCCCGCGGACGAACGTCGGGCGCGACCGGTCGGGGTCAGTCCGCCTGGCCCCGCGCGGGCCGCTCGGGGCCGGCGCCGCCAAGCTGGCGCCGCTGCCGCGGCATGGTCGCCGGCGCCGCCTCCTCCGCCTCCGGATTCGCGGCGGCGTGGGCCTCGTACCAGCGGTGATAGACGCCGACCAGCGGCACCGACGTCAGGCCGTGGAGCACGACGCTCAGCGCCACCGTGACGATCACGGTGGTCAGCAACACCTCGACGTCGGGGACGCCGCGTTCGAGCACCAGGAGCGCGAAGACGAGCGAGGCCAGCCCCCTCGGCCCGAACCAGCCGATGAACGCCACCGTCGGCCTCCTGATCCCGCGGCCCGCCAGGGCGATCGCCACCGGGACCATGCGCACGACCGTCAGGCTGAGCGCCGCGTACAGGACGATCTGCCAGGTGACGTGCGGGATCGCCAGCGTGAGCGCAAGCGCTCCGAAGCCGATCCAGGTGATGGCGGCGACGAGTCCGCCGGCCTCCTCCGTGAACAGGGTGACGACAGAGCCGCGCGCGCCGGAGGCCCGGCCGAACGCCATGCCGCCGACGAAGGCGGCGATGAAGCCGCTGCCACCGAGCGTAAGGGCGATGGCGTAGGCCAGCAGCGCCACCGCCAGTGGCACGATCTGCCGCCACTCGCCGCCGATCCAGCCGCGACGCTCGGCGAAGCGGAACAGCAGCCCGCCGAGGATGCCCGCGCCGAGGCCGGCGACGAGCCCCCAGCCGATCTGGGCGGCGGCGTTGCTGATGACCGCCGTCGTGACGCCGGTCTTGAGCTCGGCGTTGGCGATGTCGAGGGCGACGAGGAAGAACGGCACGGCGAGGCCGTCGTTGAGGCCGCTCTCCACGTCCAACGCCTGACGCACGCGGGCAGGGACCGACGGGTCGGTGACGACCTTCTGGCCGAGCGCCGCATCGGTCGAGGCCAGCATCGTCGAGAGCAGGACGACGGACGCGAACGCCATGCCGGGGAACACGAGCCAGCCGACCCCGGCGCCGGCGAGCAGGGTGAGCGGCAGGCCGATCAGCAGGAGGCGGCTCGGCCAGCCAAGTTCGCGGCGCAGCGCCCGCAGGTCGAGACGGGCCGCGTCGCTGAAGAGCAGCAGGACGAGCGCTATCTCGGTGATGCGCTCGGCCACCGTGGACTCCACGGACACATCGAGCCAGCCGAGCGCCGAGGCGCCGACGACGAAGCCCGCGGCGGTGAAGAAGAGCGCCGAGGTGATCCCGCGCCGGTCGAGCGGCCCGGAGAACGCGCTCCAGACGATGATGATCACCATGATGGTCGCCGCAGCCACCATGCGCCTCTTGCCTCCCGCTCGCGTGCCCGCCCCCGGCGGCCCGCGGCAATCCTACACAGCGGCCGCCGCGAGAACCGCAAACGCCCGCTGCCCGCCGACACGCCGGATGCCGTGTAGGCTTCGGACAGGCGGCATGGGTGCGAGAAGCCGCTCTACCCGCAGGCCGACTTCCTGACGGTCTCCTGACACGAACGGTCGAGACTGAAGACACTTCACCAGCGCAAGGAGCGATGCGGCATGACGCAACCATTCAAGGGACTCATCAACATCGACATCCGCGACTCGAAGCCGGACTGGGCGCCCTTCGAGCCGCCGAAGGCTCCGGACGGGGCGCCCAACGTCGTCTACATCGTCCTCGACGACGTCGGCTTCTCGGCCATGTCGTGCTACGGCGGCCCGATCCCGACGCCCAACATCGACAAGATCGCGGCCGACGGCGTGCGCTACACGCAGTGGCACACCACGGCGCTCTGCTCGCCGACGCGCTCGTGCCTGCTCACGGGCCGCAACCACACGCGCAACTCGATGGCCTGCATCACCGAGGCCGCCATCGGGTTCCCCAACGCCAGCGGCACGATCCCGCCGGAGAACGGCATGCTGCCCGAGATCCTCGGCGAGCTGGGCTGGAACACGTACATGGTCGGCAAGTGGCACCTCTGCCCCACCGACGAGATGAACCTGGCGGCGCCGCGGCGCAACTGGCCGTCCGGCCGCGGCTTCGAGCGCTGGTACGGGTTCCTCGGCGCCGAGAGCAACCAGTGGTATCCCGACCTGGTCTACGACAACCACCCGGTCGACCCGCCGAAGACGCCGGAGGAGGGCTACCACCTCACGGAGGACCTCACCGAAAAGGCGCTCGAGTTCATCAAGGACGCCAAGGCGATCGCCCCGGACAAGCCCTTCTTCCTCTACTACGCGCCCGGCGCCTGCCACGCGCCGCACCACGCGCCCAGGGAGTGGATCGACAAGTTCAAGGGCCAGTTCGACATGGGCTACGAGGCGATGCGCGAGCAGATCCTCGCCCGCCAGAAGGAGATGGGGCTGGTCCCGCCGGAGACCGAGCTGCCGCCGCTCAACCCCATCGGCACGACCGAGACCCGCAAGGGACCCGACGGCAAGCCGTTCCCGCCGCTCGACGTGACCAAGCCGTGGGACACGCTCTCCGACAAGGAGAAGCGGCTCTTCTCGCGCATGGCCGAGGTCTACGCGGGATTCCTCGCCCACACGGACCACTACATCGGGAGGCTGCTCGACTACCTCGAGTGGGCGGGCATGCGCGACGAACACGCTGGTGATCCTGGTGTCGGACAACGGCGCCAGCGGCGAGGGCGGCCCGGACGGGTCGGTCAACGAGAACCTGTCTCTTCAACGGCATCCCCGACGACCTCGACGCCAACCTCGAAGATGCTCGACGAGCTCGGCGGGCCCAAGACCTACAACCACTACACCAACGGCTGGGCCATGGCCTTCAACACGCCGTTCAAGATGTGGAAGCGCTACGAGTTCAACGGCGGCACCGCCGACCCGTGCATCATCTCGTGGCCGGCCGGCATGAAGGCCAAGGGCGAGCTGCGGACGCAGTACCACCACGCCATCGACATCGTCCCGACGGTGCTCGACTGCCTCGGCGTCGAGAGCCCCGCGACCATCAAGGGGCACGTGCAGAGCGCGTTCGACGGCGTGAGCATGCGCTACGCCTTCGACGACGCCGAGGCCGACGGAGCCCGCAAGACCCAGTTCTACTCGATGCTCGGCTCCCGCGGCATCTGGCACGAGGGCTGGAAGGCCGTCACCACGCACCCGACCATCGCCGGGTGGAGCCACTTCAACGACGACGAGTGGGAGCTCTACCACACCGACGTGGACCGCTCGGAGCTGCACGACCTCGCCAGGGAGAACCCGGACAAGCTCCGGGAGCTCCAGAGCCTGTGGTTCGCGGAGGCCGGCAGAAACGGCGCGTTCCCGCTCGACGACCGCTCAGCCGCTCGAGATCATCCTCACGCCGCGGCCCGCTGCTGGCGCCGCCGCGCGACCGCTACACCTACTTCCCGGGCACCGCCGACGTGCCGGAGCAGCAGGCGGTCAACATCCGCAATCGCTCCTTCGGCATCGGGGCGCTGGTCGACATCCCGTCCGCCGGTGCGGAGGGCGTGCTGTTCGCGCACGGAGCGCGCTTCGGCGGGCACGCCCTCTACATCAAGGACAACCGCCTGCACTACGTGAACAGCTTCGCCGGCATGTTCGAGCAGAAGGTCGACGCGAGCGAAGACCTGCCGACCGGCGAAGACCTCATCCTCGCGGCCGCGTTCGACAAGGACGGCGAGGACCCGCCCGGCGTGGCCACCGGCATCCTGTCGCTCTACTACGGCGACAAGAAGGTCGGCGAGGGGCGGATCAAGACCCAGCCGGGCTACTTCTCGCTCGCCGGCGAGGGCCTGTGCGTCGGCCGCGACAGCGGCGAGGCCGTCACCGACGACTATCCGGGCACGTCGCCGCACCGGTTCACCGGCGGCACCATCAAGCGCGTGGCCGTGGACGTGAGTGGCGAGCCGTACCTCGACCTGGAGCGCCAGGCGCAGGCGATGCTGGCACGCGAGTAGGCGCTGAGGAACGCGGAGCGCGCGAGGGCCGGGGCGGCGATGCCTCCCCGGCCCTCGCCGCCCAGTCATCGCGGGCGCGGGACGGGTATGAAGGGACCATGGAGACGCGACCGTGAGTGAAGTGACCGCCATCGACGTCCTGATCGAACCGGACGCGGCGACGCGTGCCCGTGCCCGCGTCCTCAACGCGCGGCTGCGGCGGACGATGCCCGAGGGCTTCGCACTCGACGACACGCACGCCCCGCACATCACCGTGCTGCAGCGCTACGTGCGCACCCCGGAGCTCGAACAGGTCCTGGACGCCGTGGGCGCCGTCGTCGCCGGCGCGGACCTCGCATCGCTCGACCTCCGCGCCACGAAGATCGCCCACGCCGAGTGGGACACGCCCGGAACCGGCATCGCGAGCCTGATGCTCGGGCGCGACCCTCGACTGCTCGCACTGCAGGGCAGGCTGATCGCCGCGCTCGCGCCCTTCGCGGCGACCCAGGGAACGGCTGCGGCGTTCGTGACGGACCCGGAGGGGCCCGGCGTGAACGCGACGACGGTCGGCTACGTCGCGCGCTTCGTGCCCGACCACTGCGCGTCGAACTACGAGGCCCACCTCTCGATCGGGATGGCTCGGCGCCGCGACCTGGAAGCCGTCGAGGCCGAGCCGTTCGAGCCGTTCGACGTGCGCGCCGAGGCGGTCGCCGTCTACCAGCTCGGCAACAACGGGACGGCCCGGCGAAGGCTTCGGGTGTGGCCGGTCCAAGGGGATGCGTCGCCAACGCCGGCGGCGTAGCGCCCAGGCCGAGGCGCGCGTCAAGTGACTGGTGGCGAACCGCTGTCGACCATGCTCTGCAGGATGATCCCGAGTGAGGCCTCGATGACCTGCGGGTCCACGTCGTCCAGATCTGAAGCCTGAATGAGCCAGTCTTCCATGACAGCCCACCCGATGGCGAGCGCCGTGAGCGACGCGGCAAGCACACGCGCGTCCGGTAACTCACGGCCACTCTGTGCGGCGTCTGCCTTGAGCAGCTCTATGAGCCGCACGTAGGCCGGGAACTCAGGTCCGACGGCCTCGAGGGACACGCGGTCCAGGCCCATACGCGCCAGCAGCTTCAGGTACTCCCGTCGAGATGTCAGCAGCTCGCGGAACATTGCTGGGACCGCTTCGCTCGAGCTTGCAGCCGCGGCTGCTTTGTCGAGGACCGGCTGCGTGTTGCGCCGCATGGCGGCGGCGAGGATGGCTTCCTTCCCGCCCAGGTAGCGATGGACGAGGGCGTGGCTCACCCCGGCCGCGGCGGCGATGTCGCGAACGCTGACGGCGTGAAACCCACGTTCGGCGAAGAGGTGCTGGGCCGCCGCGAGCATACGCTCCTCGGTCTGACGCCGTCCTTGTCGCCCGCGCGGCGCCTTCGGCTCTGTTGCTTTCTGTGTCCCACCCATCTTTTGACACTACCATCCCGCCGTGGCCAATGGATACTTGCCAGAACGGCCGGCCGACGACGGGGCGTTGGCGGTGGTGGCCCTCACCCATCACGTACTGAGGGCCGGGGCGGCATCGCCGCCCCGGCCCTCAGGCCGATCAGTCTGTGCTGCCGGACTCAGTACGGCCAGTAGTAGTCCCGAGCCGCCCTGCGAGCTAGTCCTGGCTCTGCGTCTGGTCCTGCGTCTGCGGCGCGAACGAGCCGTTCTGCATCTGCTGCATCACGCTGACGGCGGTGTTGATCGGGACGGCGAAGCCGATGCCCTCGTTGCCGCCGGACTGCGAGTCGATCTGCTCGTTGATGCCGATCACTTCGCCGTTGGCGTTGAACAGGGGGCCGCCGGAGTTGCCGGGGTTGATCGCGGCGTCGGTCTGGATGCCGCCGGTGATGGTGGCGCCGTTGGGCGACTGCAGCTCGCGGTTGGTCGCGGAGACGACGCCGCTCGAGAGCGAGAAGTCGAGGCCGAGCGGGTTGCCGATGGCGACGACTTCCTGGCCGACGGCGACCTGGGACGAATCGCCCAGCTTGACGGGCGTGAGGCCCGGCGCCTGGCTCGGGTCGATCTTGATCAGCGCGACGTCGGTGGATTCGTCGCTGCCGACGATGGTGGCGGGGATCTCTGTGCCCTGGGAGCCGTTGCTGCCCTTGAACACGACGGTGACGGAACTCGCGGTCACGCCGCTCTCACTCACCACGTGCGCGTTGGTGAGGATCTGGCCGTCCGTGGAGACGACGAAGCCGGTGCCGATGCCCTGCTGCTGGCCGGTGGACTGGCCCCACATGTCGGTGGTGCCGGGGAACGTCGACTTGATCTCGACGACGCCGGCGATGTTCTGCTCGTACACCTGCTGCGCGCTCAGGCCTGTCGTCTTGAACGAGGCTGGCTGGCCATTGACGACGGTCTTGGTCGTGGTCGTGCCGCCGACGATGCCCGTGGCGTACGCGACGCCCAGCAACAGGGCCGCGCCGAGGAATCCGGCGACCATGGTGGCGAGGAACTTGTTCATACTCCGCTGCCTTTCTTGCCTGTGCCCGTCGGACCGGACGGAGCTCACGGATAGCTCAGGAACGATGCGGCCGGAGTGTTTCGGGGGGACCGGCCCTCTTATCGCTCTTGGTTGTACCGCGGCAATCTGGGAATCTGCTGAGAGCCATCTGGGCGGGCACTGTGACTCTCGAGGAGGGGCGACGCCCGCGTGCCTGAGAAGGTGACGCGAGCGCATGCGATAGGGTTCAGGTGGCCGCCGGCACGCCTCAGTCACCCCGCCGGCCGAAGGAGGACCATGGGCGGCGCGATCGGTGAGATGCTCCCCTGTCGCCGGGGCGGCAGTCCGCATGGTCAGCGCTTCTCTGGTGCGCGCCTCGCGCTCGCCGGGAACACCATGGGTGACCGAGAACGCGACCCGACGAGGCAGCTATGACCCGACCCGTGGTGGACCAGGACCTGTGCATCGGATGCGGCAGATGCGAAGAAGTCTGCCCGGCGGTGTTCAAACTCGGGGACGACGGCGTCTCCCACGTCATCGCCCCGGACAAGTGCGTCGCGGCCGGGTGCTGCGAGGACGCTGCCGACGAGTGCCCGGTCGAGCGCGATCTCGCTCGTCGAGGACTGACGTCCGCCCCCTTCGAGGTTCCGCCCCGCACCCGCACGGGCAAGACCTGCTGGAACATCACAGCCAGCGCGCGCCAAGTGCACGTGCCAACAGGAGGGAACCGATGAACGACGTACCACTCGACCTGTACATCGCCGGGTACGCCGACCCGACCGCCGCCAAGGCGGACTTCGACGCGCTCAAGAAGGCCCAGCGCCAAGGCATCGTCTTCATCGACGGGATGGTACTGGTGAGCCCGTGACGCCGACGGCACCCTGCACGTCAAGGAGTCCGGCGACCACGACGTGTTCAAGGGCGCGACCATCGGCGTCGCCGGCGGCCTCGTGGTCGGCCTGTTCGCCCCGCCGCTGCTCGGCGCCATGGTCGTCGGCGGCTTGATCGGCGGCCTCGCCGGCAAGCTCGCCAAGCACCACGACGAGAAGGGCATCGCCAAGGACGTTGACGACGTCGTGCCGGCCGGCACTTCGGGCATCATCGCCGTCTTCGAGGAGATCTGGGTCGACGAGGTGGAGCGCCAGCTCGCCAAGGCCGACAAGAAGGCCGTCAAAGAGGCCGACAAGCAGACCGCCCGCGAGCTGAAGAAGGCCCTCGCGGAGGAGAAGAAGCAGGAGGCCTGAGGCCGGCCTGTCGTCAGGCGGCCGCGCCGCCGGAGGTGCGCGCGGCCGCCTCTTCGCCACCCGCCTGAGCGGCGGCCGTCCCCGGCCCGCCGCCACGCCGGGATGGCGAGCAGGGCGCCGATGAAGAAACAGACGGCGCCCACGAAGGTGCCGCGGTCGGCCCAGCGTGAGGTCGGCCGCGGCACCTGTCTTGGGGATGACGAACGCGCCGATCGCCGCTGCCATGAAGGCGACGGACCCGACCATGTTGAGCCACGCGACCCACCACGCGACCTCGCGTGGCCGCCAGCTCCGGATCCGGCCGAGGCTCAGGATCGCGAACGCGCTCGACACCAGGAACAGGATCGAGCCGTAGAAGTCCGGCCGCCACACCACCTTGTCGTACTGGCTGTTGGACACCGCCACCGTGATCGCCCAGAACGTGGTCCCGTTGAAGAAGAGCGTGCCGGGGAACTGCGTGGCGGCGGCCAGCCAGCCCCTGTCGTGCGGCAACCAGGCCCGGAAGCGGATGGGCTGACGCTCGTCGTCGGGCGCGCCGTCCCGTCGCGGCCATCGGCGGGGCTCTGGCTCTGCACGAGCTGCCAGAACGACGCGGTGGTGAAGAAGATCGAGGCGACGAAGAAGGTGACGGCGTCGGCCGTCGGACCCACCGCCGATGCGTAGGCGGAGGTGCACCCGAGCGCGAAGCCGAACGACCCGATCATGAAGAGGGCCGCGATGGCCGAGTTGAGTCGCCGCGGCCTCAGACGCACGGTCAGCTCCCGGCCGGCCCGAGCTCGGGCGCCGCGGCCGGCCCGTCCTGGCCCTGCTCGTCAGGAGGCGCCGCCCGGCCCTGCAACTCCCGGCGCCAGCCCGCCAGGACCCGGTGCGCCGCCTCCGCGCCGATGATCGCGCCGTCGGGAACGGCCAGCTCGACCGGATGCAGCAGGAACGGCCGCGTCTGCGGGCCGCCCATGCCGCCGTGGAACGAGATGAGCTCCTCGAACGCACAGCCCTCGTCGAGCTGCTCGTCGTAGAAGCTGTTCACCATGATGTCGGCGACGTGCGCGAAGCCGTCGGTGCGCAGCAGGTGCGCCGCGGCCGTGGGCGAGAAGGGCGCCAGCGGGTCCTCGCCCTCCACGCGGCCCTCGCTCAGGTAGTTGGCGCCGCGGGCGCCCAGCGCCACGGCGCCGTGCTCGGCGGAGCGGACGAGCAGCCAGCCGACGTGCGGATGGGCGCGCAGCGCCCCCAGCAGGTCGGGGTGCCGCTCGTCGATCTCCTCCATCGTCATGCGCCGCGGCTCGTCCATCAGGTAGATGAGTCCCAGGTTGCCCGACCCCATGACGACCACCTTGCGGTCGCCGACCTGGTGCTTGTCCTCATCCTTCTGCTTGCGGCCGGTCGCCTCGCGGACCGCCTTGGACACGGCGGAGTCGTTCTCGTCGCCGCCGAGGGAGCTCTCCACGCCGGTGCCGCGCAGGTTGCGCTCGACCAGCTCGTCGAGCCCGTAGCCGTTGCGCTGCAGGAAGGTCGCCCCCTGCGTCTGGCCGTGGTCGGAGAGGACGACGATCTCGTAGGGGCGCGCGGCATACTGGCGGGCGCGCGCGATGCGTCCGAACTGCTGGTCGAGCTTGCGCAGCACCTCCATGGTGTCCGCGCGCTCGAGGCCGGAGTGGTGCGCGACCTCGTCGTACCCGGCGAAGCACGCGTAGACGGCCGGCACGCCCATCATCATGTCGCTGATGATGCTGTGCACGGTGAAGTCGCGCACGAACACGGAGAGGCCCGAGCGCATGAACGCGTAGCTGAGCGAGCGGTGCCCGCGCGGCCGCACGTCGCGCCGCCGCTGCCGCGCCGCACCGGCGAGCTCCAGGATGACCTCGTAGAAGAAGAGCACGAAGGTGCGGGTGACGTTGTAGCCGTCGGCGAGATAGGCGCGGTAGCCGGGTTGGCCTTCTTCTCCGCCTCCATGCGGCTGACGGTGAGGATCACCTGGGCGGCGTCGCCCGAGAGCAGGTTGCTGCGGCTGGCGCCGCCGTCCGCCAGCAGCCCGCTGCCGCTGGAGTGCCGCTCCTCGATGAGGGCGCAGTCGGCCGGGGCGGAGCAGGTCATGATGCGCCCCGACTCCTTCTCCACCCAGCGGAAGGCGGGGATGTCGTCGTTGGAGCCGAGCAGCAGCCCCGCCTGGGAGGCGCCGGTCTGCGACGAGAGGTCGGTCTCCCATTCGGAAAGGCGATGCGAGCCCGACGCGAGCCAGCGCGCCATCTCGGGCGCATGCCCGTCGCGGATGGCGCGCTGCAGGATCGGCCGGGCGAGGCCGTCGATCTCGAGGTAGATGACGCCCGGCACATCGGTCACGGCCCGCCGGCGGGACCGTCGCGCGATGCGCTGCGTCACGCGCAGCGAGTACACGTCGTCGTCGTTGGTGCCGAGGAGCACCTCGAGCACCACGGTCACGGCGGCCGCGACCAGCGAGACGAGCAGCGCGGCGAAGAAGCCGTCCACCTTGAACGTGTGGTCGGAGAGGTCCGCCGCCACCTTGACCATCCACGCGTCGAGCACGAGGACCAACAGGAACCCGACGGCCAGCATGTACGGCAGCCGCAACGCCGCGATGAGCGGCGGCACCACGGCGTTGAGGATGGCGATCAGCGCCGCCGCGATGAGCGCCCCGAAGAATCCCTCGATCTTGACGCCTGGGACGAGGATCGCGGCGATGTACAGCGCCAGGGCGCTGGTCACCCACTGGAGCAGCAGCCGCCGCGCGCGGATCTTGGGCCTCCCGGGCGACCACTGCGGGGTCGCGCCGTACGCCTTCGCCTCGACCTCAGCCACCTCGACCCCCTTCTCGCCCCAACGGTCCGGACCAGTCTAGACCGGAGAAGCAAGGGGCGGCCCATCGGGCCGCCCCTCGGACGTCGGTCGTTTCCCGCAGGGACCTCAGTCCTTGTCGTGCTTCTCGGTGCCGAAGGCCTTCTTGAGCTCCTCTTCCTGCTCGTGCGAGAGGTTGGAGCGGACGAGCGTCGCCTTCGTGCCCGCGACGGCGGCCAGGAACTTGTCCTCCGTCATCTGGCCGATGAGCAGGAACCAGCCGGCCTTGCCCGGCGGCACCGCGTCGCCCATCTGCTCCAGCACCTGCTTGTCGATGCCGGTCTTGCCGAGCTTGCCGAACAGGGCGCCCATCCCGGCGCCGATGGCGAGCCCGAGGAAGGGCACGAAGAAGAGCAGGCCGAAGAGCATGCCCCAGAAGGCGCCGCCCAGGGCGCCGGCGCCGACCAGCTTGTTCCCGTGCTTGACGTGCGGCTTTCCGTCAGGGTCGCGAACGACCATGGAGGCGTCCTGCAACTGCACGATCATGTCCTTCTGCATCTGGGCCAGCGTGACGCCGAATTCCTCGGCGGCCGCCTCGTTCTCGAAGCCCAGCACCATCAGTTCGCTCATGTACCCTCCTTGTTCGCGCGGACGGGCCGGCCCGGATGTGCGCACCGGTACGGCCCAGGTTCAGCCCTCACCCTACCCCGCAAGCACGAAGTGCTCACCTGCCGGCGACGAGAACGCCGGGGCCGGACGGCTCAGTCCCTCGAGTCGCCCTCAGCGCCCGGGATGTTGTCCCGCAACATGCCGGTGATGACTCGCTCGAGCGAGTCCACGATCTCCTCGTCGCTCATGTCGCTGAGGCCGGTCGCGCGCAGCACCCACTCCTCGGCGGAGATCCAGCCGATGAACAGCGCGACGACGCTCGCGACGACGAATCGGGGGTCGAGCGCGTCGGGATCCCGGGCGCCCTCCTCGGAGGCGGCGCTGGCCTGCGCAAGCTCCACCAGCCGCTCGGTGGCGGCGAACCTGCCGACCGTGCGCTCGTAGGAGAGGCCGTGCAGCGCCGAGTGCGCGACCAGGCGCACGTAGCGCCGCTGGTTCGCGAGACCCTCCCGCAGCATCAGGCTCACGGCCGTCAGCAGGTCGTCGTGGTCCGCGGCGGAGGTGAGGATGGCGCTCTCATTGCTCGCGAGCACCGCCCGGTAGACGTCCTGCTTGCTGCCGAGGTACCGGTGTACGAGCGCGTGGCTCACGCCGGCTTCGGCGGCGATGTCCCGCACGGTGACGGCCGTGAAGCCGCGCTCGGAGAACAGCTTCTCGGCGGCGTCCAGGATGTCCGCGGTGGTCTGCTCGCGCCCGCCCCTGCGGTGGCTCTTGCTGTCCTCGCTCACACGGATTCCTTCTGCAGCCTGCAGACGATGCTCGTGGGACTCGGGCGTAGCCTACAGCATGCCCCTCGTCTTCCCGTTACCGACTGGTCACCTTCGTGACGCCCGCAGTAGGATGCTCCTGCGTCGACTGCCGTCTCCAGAGGTGCTTCTCGCGTCAACGGAGAGCCGCGGATGGCGCCAGCCAGCCGGTACGCTGGTACGACCCCACCGACAGAGCCATAGGAGGACACAGTGAGCGACACCTTCGACGTCGTCATGGCAGGCTATCCGGCCGTCGAGCCGGCCAAGAAGGACTTCGATGGGCTCGTCGCGCTCATCAAGGACAAGAAGGTCAAGAGCGAAGGCGTCATCCTCGTCGAGCATGACGAGAGCGGCGAGGTCCGCGTCGCGCAGACCGGCGACCACCTCGGCCGCAAGGGCATGGGCTGGGGCGGCGGCGTGGGCGTGCTCGTCGGCCTGGCGGCTCCGCCGCTGCTCGCCTCGATCGCCGTCGGCGCCGCCGCCGGCGGCATCGTCGGCAAGTTCGCCAAGCACAAGGTCGACAGCGGGCTGGAGGAGGGTCTGGGCGAGAAGCTCAAGCCCGGCACCGCGGCGATCATCGCCATCATCGACGAGGAACACCGGCTCGAGGCCGAGCGTGCCCTCGGCGGCTCGCCGGCCAAGTCCGTCGCGCCGATGGACAAGCACGGCCTCCGCGGGCTCAAGGACGCCCTCGCCGAGGCGGCCGGCAAGTTCGTGCCGGACCGCACGGTGCTGCCGATCCCCGACAAGGCCTTCGGCGGCACCGCCGGCCGGACGCTCCGAGACTCGATCGCCGACTGGTCGTTCATCCCCGGGCCCAAGGCCCCGGAGGACGCTCCCAACGTCCTCCTCGTCCTCATCGACGACGCCGGATTCGGCTCCATCGACTCCTTCGGCGGCCCGGTGCACACGCCGGCGTTCTCGCCGCGTGCAGGACATGGGCATCACCTACAACCGCTTCCACGTGACGGCCGTCTGCTCGCCCACGCGCGCGGCGCTCCTCACCGGACGCAACCAGCACCGCGTCGGCTTCGGCTCCATCGCCGAGTACCCCGGCCCCTTCCCCGGCTACTCGGCCAGCAAGCCGCGCTCCTGCGCCGCCTTCCCCCGCATCCTCAAGGAGAACGGCTACGTCACCGGCGGCTTCGGCAAGTGGCACCTCACGCCGGACAACGTGCAGGGCGCCGCCGGTCCGTTCGACCACTGGCCCAAGTCGTGGGGCTTCGACCACTGGTGGGGCTTCCTCAGCGGCGCCGCCGGCCAGTACGACCCCATCATCACGCAGGACGACTGGACGCTGGGAGTGCCCGAGGGCAAGGACGGCGAGCTCTACTACTTCCCCGACGACATCACCGACAAGGCGGTGGAGTGGCTGCACGCGGTCCGCGCCCAGGACGCGCACAAGCCGTGGATGCTGTTCTACTCCACCGGCTGCGCCCACGCCCCGCACCATGTGGCTCCCGAGTGGGCGGACAAGTACAAGGGTCAGTTCGACGACGGCTGGGACGCGCTGCGCGAGCGGACGCTGGCGCGGCAGAAGGAGCTCGGCGTCGTGCCGCAGGACACCGAGCTCACCGAGCGCCCGGATGCCTTCCCCGCCTGGGACTCGCTCTCCGACGAGCAGAGAAAGCTCTACGTGCGCCAGATGGAGGTCTACTGCGGCTACCAGGAGAACGCCGACTGGAACGTCGGCCGCCTGCTCGACTCCGTCGAAGAGATGGGCGACCTCGACAACACGCTCGTCATCTACATCTGGGGCGACAACGGCGCCAGCCTGGAGGGCACGACCACCGGCTCGTTCAACGAGATGACGTTCCTCAACGGCTTCGTGCTCGACGCCGAGCAGCAGCTCGAGCTGATCGACAAGTACGGCGGCATCGAGGCGCTCGGCGGCGACCACACGGCGCCCCACATCGCGGCCGCGTGGGCGCACGCCTGCAACGCGCCGTTCCAGTGGGGCAAGCAGTCGGCCAGCCACCTCGGCGGCACCCGCGACCCGATGGTCGTAGCGTGGCCGGCCCGGCTCAAGGCCGACAAGGAGATGCGCTCCCAGTTCACCCACTGCATCGACGTCGGCCCGACCATCCTCGAGGCCGCCGGCATCCCGGAGCCCAAGGCCGTCGACGGCATCGAGCAGGAGCCCATGGACGGCACCAGCTTCCTGTACACGCTGGACGACGCCGAGGCGCCCGAGCGCCACACGACCCAGTACTTCGAGATGTTCGCCGGCCGCGCCATGTACAAGGACGGCTGGTGGGCGGCGTCGCGTCCGGACCGCCTCCCCTGGGACCTCTCTCCGCAGACGCTCGCCAAGTTCGGGCCGGACGCGGACTGGGACCCGGACCGCGACGTCGGCTGGGAGCTGTACGACCTGACGAAGGACTTCTCGCAGGCCCACGACGTGGCCTCCGAGCACCCCGACAAGGTCGCCGAGCTCCAGGAGCTGTGGTGGCAGGAGGCGGAGCGGAACCGGGTGCTGCCGCTGATGGGCGGCATGTCGGTGATCTACGGCATCCTGCCGCCGCTGCCGACCGTCGCCCGGTTCGAGTTCGCCGGCGACGTGCAGAACGTCCAGCGCGGCATGGTCCCGCGCATCCAGGGCCGCTCCTACGCCATCGAGGCCGAGCTCACCGTGCCCGAAGGCGGCGCCGAGGGCGTGATCGTCGCCGACGCCGACTTCATCGGGGGCTTCGCCCTGTGGGTCGGCGAGGACGGGCTGCTGCGGCACACCTACTCGCTGCTCGGCGTCGAGACCTACAAGCAGGTCGCGACCGAGAAGCTGCCCACCGGTGACGTCAGCGTCAAGATGCTCTTCGAGTCCGACGAGCCCAAGCCCGGCAGCGGCGGCAAGGTGACGCTGTTCATCGGCGACAAGGCGGTGGGCGAGGGCCCGATGCCGAAGACGGTGCCGATCACGTTCACCAGCTACTCCGGCATGGACATCGGCCGCGACAACGGCGGCGTCGTCGACCTCGACTACGAGCCCAAGGCGCCCTACGCGTTCACGGGCACGGTGAAGAAGGTCACCTTCGACCTCTCGCCGCACGCACACGAGGACGAGTTGGCGCTGCACCAGCACCACGCCATCCAGGCGATCGCGCACGGCGCGGCCGGCTGACACCGCTACGCCTGACGCTGCCATACCGGCGCGGTGACGCACGGCGACGATGAACGAGACGGGGCGGCCAGCTGGCCGCCCCGTCTCGTTCCCCTCGAGCGATGCGACCCTCAGCGAGGCGCCGTGCCGCCGACGCGATCGCGCGGCGGAACGGTCGCACGTCGACGTCGACACCACGGCTCACAGCACTTAATATGCGGACGCGATTTGACCGGCCGGTAACACGGGTAGAGAGGCGCCGTGATACCACCTCCGGCACCGGCGGAGCGGTCGCCGGGCACAAGATCGACGCCACAGATCGAACGGTGCCCGGCGCAAGGATGCGGCGGGCACGACATGACGCAGAAAGGGAGGCCGGCCATGGCTGAGCCGACGAAAGTAGTCCATCCAAGCCCCGACGAGCGCCGTGCTCGCGGCAAGGCGGCGCGAAAGGCGGTCTCCCCGTCGGCCCACGCCGGCTGGAAGCCGGCGGACGACCGCCCGGACCCGGTCGCCTTGCTGGAGGAGCAGAACCTGCGGCGGGAGCCGGACCTCGTACCCGTCCGCCACGGCCGCATGATGGTCTCGCCGTTCACCTTCTACCGAGGCGCGGCGAGGATCATGGCGGCCGATCTCAAGGACACGCCGAGGGCCGGCCTCACGGTGCAGCTCTGCGGCGACGCGCACCTCTCCAACTTCGGCGTCTTCGCGTCGCCGGAGCGCGAGCTCTTGTTCGACCTGAACGACTTCGACGAGACGCTGCCCGGCCCGTTCGAGTACGACGTCGCGCGCCTGGCCGCGAGCTTCACGATCGCCGCGCGCAACAACGGCTTCAGCAAGCAGGACGTGCTCGCCGCCACCCTGACCGTCGTCAACGCGTACCGCATGGCCATGGCGGAGTTCGCCCAGATGCGCATCATGGACATCTACTACTCCAAGCTGACGGACGAAGAACTGATGACCATGCTCCGCGACCGCGGTCGCCGAGGAGGACGCGCCAGGCGAAGGCGTCAGGCAAGAAGCAGAAGGGCAAGAAGGCCGGGAAGCAGACCGCACGGCCGCAGACGCAAGTGGGAACGGAGACGCCGGATCGGCGCCTGAAGCTCGTCGAGAAGGCCGCCGCGAAGGCGCGCACCCGCGACAGCCTGCAGGCGCTCTCCAAGCTCGGCGAGGTCGTCGACGGCGAGTACCGTATCGTCAGCCAGCCGCCGATCGTCGTCCCGTCGCGTGAGCTGTTCGCGACGTACGGCATGTCCTCCGACGAGCTCTGGCACGCCATCCACCAGGAGTTCCGGGCCTACCGCGCCACGCTGCAGTCGGACCGCCGCCACCTGCTCGAGCGGTTCGAGATCGTCGACATGGCTCGCAAGGTCGTCGGCGTGGGCAGCGTCGGCACGCGGGCGTTCATCGTGCTGCTGCAGGGCCGCGACGAGCAGGACCCGCTCTTCCTGCAGGTCAAGGAAGCGACGCAGTCCGTCCTGGAGGACCACCTGCCGAAGAGCCGGCACCAGCCCGGATCGCGCGTGGTGCACGGCCAGCGGATGATGCAGGCCGCCAGCGACATCTACCTCGGGTGGACGAAGGGCTACCAGGAGGGCCGCTTCCTGTACTGGCGGCAGCTCCGCGACATGAAGGGCTCGGCCGACGTGGAGTCGATGCTGCCGTTCGGCCTCACGTTCTACGCGCGGCAGTGCGGCTGGACGCTGGCGCGCGCGCACGCGCGCTCGGGTGACCCTGTCGCGATCAGCGCCTACCTCGGCAAGAGCGACAAGTTCGACCAGGCGATGACCGACTTCGCCGGCCGCTACGCCGACCAGAACGAACGCGACTACAAGGCGTTCCTGGCGGCGATCAAGTCCGGCCGGCTCGAGGCGGTCGAGGGCCTGTGAGAACCTCTTGACCCAGTGATTACCGAACGGTTACATTCCGTGGTCGTGGATGGACCTCACCTCAGGAGAGCGATGACGTGGAGGCGGCTGTGACGGCTGACGGACCCCGTAGCACGGGCGCCGGCGGCTCGCCGGCCGGCCGGACACAGTCGCGGCCGGCGAGCCGCCGGAGAGTCCCCGCACGGCCCACCCCGCCCGTGCGCATCGGGGTGATCAGCGACAACCACGGCTACCTGGACCCGGAGGTCCTCGAGATCTTCGCCGGCGTGACGCACATCATCCACGCCGGCGACATCATGGACCCGGAGATCCTGACGGCGCTCGAGCACATAGCGCCGGTGACCGCGGTCGCCGGCAACCTGGACTCCGGACGCCTCGCTGCCCAGTTGCCTCGCGAGGCGACCGGCGAGGTCGGAGGCATCAAGTACGTGGTCGAGCACAAACCCAAGCGCCTTCTCAAGCGCCTCGCGGCCGGCAAGATCACCGTCGGCGGCGAGCCTTGGCGCCCAGACCTCGTGGTGTGGGGTCACCTCCACACGCCGACGGCCGTCTGGATCGACGGCGTCCTGCACCTCAATCCGGGCACGGCGAGCTCCCCGGACGAAGAGGACGACGGGCCGACGGTCGCCATCGTGGAGAGAGCGCTCGGCGGTCTCGCCGTACGCTTCGTGCCCCTCGCGCGGCGGCCTCTGGAGGAGACGACAGACCAGCAGTGAGTCGATGGAGGTCACGATGAGCGAAGCCGGCGCAGACGTCGCCACCAAGCCCAAGAAGGCAAGGCGGCACTTCCCGGTCCAACTCCTCGAGGGCATGCGGCCCTTCGAGAAGAAGCGCTTCCCAACGGAGATCGTCGCCGGCGTCACGCTGGCGTGCCTCGCCATCCCGGAGGTGATGGGCTACACGTCCATCGCCGGCATGCCGGTCATCACCGGCCTCTACACGATCGTGCTGCCGGTCATCCTGTTCGCCCTGCTCGGATCCTCGCGGCACCTGGTGGTCGGCGCCGACTCGGCGTCGGCGGCGATCATGTTCGCCGGCCTCGCCGGCCTGGCGACCGTCGCGTCGCCGACCTACGTCGCCCTCGCCGGCATGACCGCGCTCATCGTCGGCGCGTTCCTGCTCCTGGCGCGCATCCTCCGCCTCGGCTTCCTCGCCGACTTCCTCTCGCGCACGGTGCTGATCGGCTTCCTCACCGGCGTCGGCATCCAGGTCGCCTGCGGCCAGTTCCCCGGGCTGTTCGGCATCCCCAAGAGCGGCAGCGGGCCGATCCAGCAGGTCGTCAACACGTTCAAGGACTGGAGCAAGGTGAGCTGGAGCACGTTCGCCGTGTCCATCTCGGTCATCCTCGTCATCGCGCTCGGCGGCCGGCTCGTGAAGAGGGTCCCGTGGGCGCTCATCGCCGTGATCGGCGCCATCGTCGCCAGCTACGCCTTCGACCTGAGCGCCCACGGCGTCTCGACCCTCGGCACCGTCCCCAGCGGCCTGCCCAGCTTCGTCTGGCCGAGCATCCCGTCCGGCGACTTCGTCAAGCTGCTGGGCACCGCGGTCTCCATCTTCGTCGTCGTGCTCGCGCAGAGCGCCGCGACGTCGCGCGCCTACGCGGCCAAGTTCAACGACGACTTCGACGAGAACATCGACCTCATCGGCCTGAGCGCCGCCAGCTTCGGCGCCGGCCTCACCGGCACGTTCGTGATCAACGGCAGCCCGACCAAGACCGCCATGGTCGACAACGCCGGCGGCCGCTCGCAACTGGCGCAGCTCACCATGGCGGCCGTCGTCATCATCGTGCTGCTGTTCCTCACCGTGCCGCTCGGCTACATGCCGAACGCCGTCCTCGCCGGTGTGGTGTTCCTCATCGGCGTCGAACTCGTCGACGTGAAGGGCATGCGCACGATCCTGCGGCTGCGGCCGGTGGAGTTCTTCGTGGCGCTGATCACGGCGCTCACCGTCATCTTCGTGGGCGTCGAGCAGGGCATCATCCTGGCGATCGTGATCTCGATCGTCGCCCACCTGCGGCACAGCTACAAACCGTATGACCGCCTGCTGACCCCGGCGGCTTCTGGAGACTGGAGCAACGGGCCGATCGACGACGGTTCCCAGGCCGCGGACGGTCTGCTCGTCTACCGCTTCGGCGCCAGTCTGTACTACGCCAACGCCGGGCGCTTCGCGGCGGAGGTGCGGGAGCTCGTCGCCAAGGCAGGCAGCCGGGTCCGCTGGTTCTGCCTGGACGCCGGCAACATCGAGGACCTTGACTTCTCAGGGTCCGCGGTGCTGAAGGCGACGGTCGAAGGGCTCGGCAAGCAGGGCGTCACGTTCGTGCTCTGCGACGTGCAGGACCCCGTCCGGGCCGAGCTCGAACGTGACGGGCTCGTCGAGCTCGTCGGAGCATCGCGCATCTTCGAGGACGCGAACGACGTCCTGCGCGCCTTCAAGGCGCTGCCGCCCTCCGACCAGAACGACGACACCGTGACGCCGCCCGCACCGGACCCGGCGCCCGCGAGCTGACGGCCACAGTGCGCAGAGCGCCCGCCCCGGAACCCATGTTAGGTCCGAGCGGGAAAAGGTGACCATGTGGTAACGCAGATTCACCACCCGCTGACAACCGAGATCCACCGAGGAGACCACATGTCCGACGATATCGAGAAGACGCTTGAAGACATCGAGGCGCTGTTCGCGCAGACCGCCCGCGAGCTGACCACCGACGGCGACAAGGTGACCTTCCATGGTCTCGCACCCGCCACCCTCTTCTTTGCCGACCGCCCGCAGCGCGTCGTCGGGCACCTGACCACGCAGCAGTTCGTGGACGAGTGGGGCAAGGGCGAGAACAGCTTCGCCGACGATCCGCCCAACGCCGTGATCTCGTTCGTGGAGACCGGGGACGAGAAGCCCGAGGACGCGATCGTGGTCCTCAAGGACCCGCAGATCGACGGCGACTCGCTCACCTACACGGTCGACATGCTCGAAGGCAGCCTGCCGGCCAAGGGCGAGCTCGTATCCGTGTTCATCGACCCGTTCGGACGGCCGCTCTCGCCGGTCTCCGCGGCCGGGATGAACCGCCGCGCGCGCCGGCGCCGCTGACAGACTGCAGCGCCGGGCGCGCAGCGCCTTTGCCGAAGACCAGACGGGGCGGCCTCCGGGCCGCCCCGTCCGCATCTCCGCTACACTTCAGGGGAGCCGGCGCACGCCGGTCCACGGACGAGGAGCTCCACTGAACGAGGACATGCAGACCAGCGAGGAGACGGGCGCGTTCCTCATCCCGAACTCCACGCCGAGGTCCTTCCACCTGCTGGCCAAGCCCACCGGCTCCGTGTGCAATCTGGACTGCGCCTACTGCTTCTTCCTCGAGAAGGAGAAGCTGTATCCCGGCGCGCGGG
The DNA here is from genome assembly GCA_963834905.1 of uncultured Thermoleophilia bacterium. Taxonomy (GTDB): domain Bacteria; phylum Actinomycetota; class Thermoleophilia; order UBA2241; family UBA2241; genus CAIXSE01. Next base: position 49,683 of record CAWIDR010000012.1, read on the forward strand.
CGCACATGAACGACGAGCTGCTCGAGCGCTACATCCGGCAGCTCATCGAGTCGCACCGCACGCCGCAGGTCGAGATCGCCTGGCAGGGCGGCGAGCCGATGCTCATGGGTCTCGAGTTCTTCCGCCGGGCCGTCGAGCTGGGCAAGAAGTACGCCCGTCCCGGCATGACCGTGATCCACACGATCCAGACCAACGGCACCAAGATCAACGGCGACTGGGCGCGCTTCTTCAAGGAGAACGGGTTCCTCGTCGGCCTCAGCATCGACGGCCCGCGCGACATCCACGACGCGTACCGCCGCGACAAGGCGGGCAAGCCCACGTTCGACAAGGTGATGCGCGGGCTCGCGGCACTGCGCGAGCACGGCGTCGAGTGGAACGCCCTCACCACCGTCAACGCCGCCAACGAAGACCGGTCCGCAGAGGTCTACCGGTTCCTGCGCGACGAGTGCGGCTGCGAGTTCATGCAGTTCATCCCCATCGTCGAACGACCGTCCGAGGACGGCGTGCCGGTCGGCTCGGAGGTCACGGCACGGTCGGTCAGCCCACGCGGGTGGGGCCGGTTCCTCATCGGCGTCTTCGACGAATGGGTGCGGCGCGACGTCGGCGAGGTGTTCGTGCAGCTGTTCGACGTCTCCCTCGCCAACTGGTACGGCGAGCCCTCGGGCCTCTGCGTCCACACCGCCTCGTGCGGCACCGCCCTGGCGATGGAGTTCAACGGCGACGTGTACGCCTGCGACCACTTCGTCGAGCCGGGCTACCTGCGCGGCAACATCACCGAGCAGCACCTGGCGGAGATCGCCGGCTCGGCCGAGCAGATCCGCTTCGGCGATCTCAAGTTCAAGAGCCTCCCGAACTACTGCGTCCACTGCGACGTGCGCTTCGCCTGTCACGGCGGCTGCCCCAAGGACCGCTTCGACACGTCGCCGCTGGGGGAGCCGGGGCTCAACTACCTCTGCCCCGGCTACAAGGACTTCTTCCACCACGTCGACGAGCCGATGCGCCACATGTGCGACCTGCTGCGCCAGGACCGCGCGCCGGCCGACATCGTCGCGGACTATCGCGCCGCGGACTAGCCGGCACGGCGCAAGCCGCGGTGCATCTGCTTGACCGCTGGGTTACCATGCTCGAAATGCACCGGCGGGGTAGCCGGTGACGAAGGGGGGTACGGGTGGCGACGGACAGGGCGACGCCCGACGATGGCGTGAAGGCGGCGGCGCCGCAAGGCCCGATCGAGGGCGACCGGACGAGCAGGTTCGCGGTGGCCGCGTGGGCGAACGACGTCGGCAGGTGGAGCGGGATCATCATCCTCGTCGCCGTCCTGCTCATCCTCGTGTTCTTCGTGCTCGCCGCCACCAAGGTGCTGTTCATGGCGGCGCTCTTCGCCGTCCTCTTCGCCGGCACGTTCCTGCCCATGGTGGACTGGCTCCAGAAGCACCACATCAAGCGGGGGCTCGGGGCGATCATCGTGACCGCTCTTCTCATCCTGCTCGGCATCGCCATCGGCGCACTCATCGTGTACAGCGTCCTCAAGCAGGTCCCGACGATCGACGCCAAGCTCACTTCGGCATGGGACAGCATCCAGAAGTCGCTCAAGAGCACGAGCGTCTCGCAGGATCAGGTCGACAAGATCAAGACCAGTCTTCAGACGCTCGCCAAGAACGCGGCCAGCGGGCTCGCCGGCACCGCCGTCGACCTCATCGGCGGCGTGGCGAGCCTCATCTTCGGCCTGTTCATCAGCCTCAACATCCTCGTCTGGTGCCTGATCCAGGGGCGCAAGCTCGGCCGCTGGGCGTCCAAGCGCATGGGGCCGGTGCCGCCGGCGGTGGCCTACGAGATCTTCGCCAACAGCGCGCGGTTCTTCCGCGGCTACCTGTACGGAAGCACGCTCGTGGGCCTCTTCAACGGCGCCGTCATGGGCGTCGGCGCGCTGATCATCGGCGTGCCGCTCGCCGGCACCATCTTCGTGGTCGGCTGGTTCACCAACTACATCCCGTTCTTCGGCGCGATCATCAGCGGCGCGTTCGCCGTCCTGATCGCGCTCGGGTCGGGCGGGCCGTCCAAGGCCATCCCGATGCTGATCATCGTCATCATCTCGAACGGCTACCTGCAGACCATCGTCTCGCAGTTCGCCCTGGGGTCGGCGCTCAAGCTGCACCCGCTGGCGGTGCTCTTCGCCACCACGGCGGGCAGCGCGCTGTTCGGCGCCGTGGGCGGGATCTTCGCGGCGCCGTTCCTCAAGATCTTCCTGGACGCGCGCCTGAAGATGAAGGCGGCCGGGCTGTTCGGGCCCGTCCCCGCCGTCAGCGGAGAGAGGTCGCCGGGCGGCGCCGGGCCGCCGGGCGGCGGCGCGGACCCGCCAGGTCGCCGGCCCGAGCCGGCCCCGGCCGAGTAGCCGGAGCAGGCCAAGAGCAGGCCCGCAGCGTCATCCGTACGCAAGAAGAGGCGCCGGCGGCAAGCCGCCGGCGCCTCTTCTGCATCCTGCCCTAGTCTTCGTCGGGCGTGGCGCCGCGGAGCCAGCGCCACGTCAGCCTGACGACGATCAGGAAGCTGAGAATGAGCGCGACGACGAAGCCGATGGGCGCGATGCGGGCCAGGAGATCCCAGATCCAGCCGTCGAGCTGCGTGGCGGCGATACCGTAGGAGGCCACGGCGGAGCCGACGAGCATCCCGACCAGCATCACGGCGATGACGATCTCGCGGCCGAGCCGGGTGAGCTTGCCGACCTCCTTGGAGAGCTCCGACGTGTCGATGGTGACTTCGAAGCGACCCTTCTGATACTGGTCCAGCCATTTGGTCGTGGCCTCGCTCAGCGTCGGGATGCGCTCGGCGAACTGGCCGGCCACTCCCATCAGCTGCTGCTTCGCGGCGTCCACGATCTTCTCGCCGGAGATGGCCTCGAGCGCCATGTCGCGCAGCATCGGCACGCCCTCCGAGAGCAGACCCCTGTCGGTCGACAGGGCCCGTGCGACGCTCTCGGTCTGCACCAGCGCCTTGACCGCGAGCGTGAGGTCGGCGTCCAGCCGCAGGCCGTGGCGGCGCAGCAACTCGAAGCCCTCGTTGGCGACCTCGCCGAAGGAGGCCACGCGGCCGTGGCCCATGGAGCGGCCGACGCGACGCGCGAAGTCCCGCCGGAACGCCTTCTCGTCGATGGGGCCGGCGTAGGCCGTGCTCATCCCGCGCAGCGCGTCGGCCATGCCCTCCACGCTGCCCTGCTGGGCGACGACCATGAGCTGTCCGAGACGCAGCCGCTTCTGCAGGTCGAGCTCGCCCATCATCCCGAGGTCGATGAAGGTGAGCACGCCCGTGTCCAGGTTGACGAGCAGGTTGCCCGGATGCGGGTCGGCGTGGAAGAAGCCGTCCACCGGGAGCTGCTTGATCAGCGCGCGGAGCGCGTTGCGCGCGATCTCGTCCGTGTCGAGCCCCGCCGCCCGGATGGAGGCGACGTCGCTCGCCTTGACGCCCTTCACGAACTCCTGGGTGATCATCCTGGACGTCGAGAGGTCCTCGTAGATGAGCGGCACGTGCACGCCCGGCAGGGCCTGCATGTTCTCGGCGAGGCGGATGGCGTTGTAGGCCTCGCCGCGATAGTCCAGCTCTTCGAGGACACCGGACGAGAACTGCTCGAGCATGCCGACGACGTCCAGCGAGCGCACCGTCTCCGAGCGGCCCGAGGCGACGCGCGCCGCGTTCTGCAGGATGCCGAGGTCGGCGCGGATCTTGCTCTGGATGTCCGGCCGCTGCACCTTGACCGCCACCGGCGTGCCGTCGTGCAGGGTGGCGCGGTGGACCTGGGCAGTGGAGGCGGCCGCGAACGGCTCGACCTCGAAGGTGGCGTACAGCTCTTCCGGCGGCGCCCCCAGCTCCTCGATGATGCGCTCGCGCACCTGCTCGCTGGGAAACGGCGGGACGGCGTCCTGCAGCTTGGCGAGCTCGGTCGCCATGTCGACCGGCAGCACCGACGCCTGGCTCGACACGATCTGGCCGATCTTGACGTAGGTGGGGCCGAGTTCCTCGAGCATGAGCCGGACCTTGACTGCGGCGTCCGGCTCCTCCCAGCCTCTGGGCAGACGCCAGACCCAGGTCTGCATCGCGTGCCGGAACGAACCGAAGTACGCCGTCCGCTCGAGGGCCGTGTCGTACCCGTACCGAAGGAGCGTGTTGTACACCTGCTGCAGCCGCAGGTCCTCGCGGAGCTTGTCGAGCGACGACCGCCTCATGACCGCTCCTCCTCGGGCCGCTCAGGTCCGGACGTGTCGTCGTGGTGGTGACGCTCGCGGTGACGCTTGATCTTCGTCTTGCTGCGACCGGCCGCATCCAGCAGCTGTTCCTCGACGCGCCCCGACTTGGCCTTGGCCATCTCCCGCTTGAGCCCCTCCGGGCCGCCATGGACGATCGGCGGCGTGAGGCCGAAGAGGTTCTCGAGCAGGCCGATGAGCAGGCCGCTGACCAGGCCGGCGACAAGCGCCCACAGAAGATGGTCGACGTGAAAACGCGCCGGGAAGATGACGGCGAGGAACCAGATGATGAGCGTGTTGATCAGCACGATCACGAGGCCGTAGGAGACGAAGATCAGGGGCAGCAGCACCAGCTGCACGAGCGGCTTGACGAACGTCGTGAGGAGCGCGAAGACCGCGCTGATGAGCAGCCAGGAGAGGACCGGGTAGCCGCCTTGGTAGTACACGTGCGGGACGACGAGAACGGTGAGGAACAGGGAGATGGCGCTGACGATCCAGCGCACGAGCACCGGACGCACGCGGAAGTGCAGATCGAGTCGAGCCCTCGAGTGCTTCTCAGGCATTCCTCCCCCGCCCATGGACACTTGTGAGTCTATCGGTCCGGTGCGCTCGCGGATACCTTCCGGGCCGTCGGCGGCGACGCCCACGCGCAGGTCCTGAGCGGCCGGGACGGGAGAGCCTCAGCGAAACGCCTGCGGCGCGTCCTTGACGGCCTGCGCCAGGATCCGGCGCGCATTGACGGCGGTGACGTGCGCGCCGTCGTAGAAGGCGTTCGGATCGCCGTGGAACGAGGCGATCTCGGTGTAGTCCAGCACGTGGAAGCGGTACTTGCCGCGCAGGCTGTCGAGGTAGGTCTTGAACGCCTCCTCCTTGACGTCCCAGCCCACGGCGCGGAAGGCGGCCAGCGCCGTGGGCTGGTACGGCATGATCACCAGCACAGGCTCCACGTCGTGCAGGTTGAAGAGCTGGAGGGTGCGCTCGAAGTACGCCCTCGCGCGCCGCTGGGCGTAGAGCGCCGGTGAGCCGGCGCGCGGCACCATCTTCGCGAGGTACCCGCTGAGCGTGCGCTTGAAGGAGACGCCGCGCGCGAGCCGCACGGTCGTACCCATTGTGCAGCAGCTGCCCGCGGGCCGAGTACTCGTCGAAGCTCTGCATCTCGCGGCCCGCGCTGCTCACCGACACCTTGCGCTGCGCGGCGACCAGGTACTCCGGCAGGAACTGGGTGAGCCGCGGCTCGGCGAGCAGCCCCGGGTGCAGCGGCGAGTCGGACAGTGTCGTCGCCTGGAGCGCCCAGATGCAGCGGAGCTTCACGCTGGGCGCGCGCCAGAACAGGAGCCGCGACATGGCGTAGACGTCCGCCGGCCGGCTGTTCTGCACGGCGAAGTTGAACGCCGGCAGGCCGGTGAGCTTCTCGGCGAAGGAGGGCTCGAACCGCTGCGCGCGCGAGCCCCCGAAGATCACGAGCTCCGGCGGCGACGGCAGCTGCTCCAGCAGGTCGACCTTGTAGACGCGGTCGTACCTGGGAGCGACCGCATCGACCAGCCGGGCGGCCGCGGGCGGCCGCGGCCACGCCGCGAACAGCGCCGCGAACGCGACGATGACGAGCACCGCGATCGCCGTTCTCCGCGCCGTCTTTGCCCCAAGCCCCATGCCTGCATGCTACGCCGCCGCCGCCGCTCACGAAACCGCGCCCCGGGCTGGCAGGCGAACCGGAGGCAGGACGTAGACTTGGCGGCAACCGAACGGGGAGCGTCATGGCGGAGGACAAGGGGTTCACGTACAAGAAGGCCGGGGTCGACGTCGAGGCGGGCAACCGCGCCGTCGAGCTCATGAAGCAACGGCTGAAGAGCACGCAGAACCCGCTCCTCCTCGGCGGCCTCGGCGGGTTCGGCGGCGCCATGCGCCTGCCGCGCCTCAAGGACCCCGTGCTCGTGTCCGGCACCGACGGTGTGGGCACCAAGATCGAGATCGCCCGCACGGTCGGCCGGCTCACCACCATCGGCATCGACCTCGTCGCGATGAGCGTCAACGACGTCTCCGCCTGCGGCGCCGTCCCGCTGTTCTTCCTCGACTATCTCGTGGTCGGCAAGGTCGTGCCCGAGGTGGTCGCCGACATCGTCGCCGGCGTCGACGAGGGCTGCGTGCGCGCCCAGTGCGTCCTGCTCGGCGGCGAGACCGCCGAGCATCCCGGGCAGTTCCCCGACGGCGACTTCGACATGGCCGGCTTCGCCGTCGGCGTCGCGGAGCGCGGAGACCTCTGGGGCCCGGAGCTCGTCAAGAAGGGTGACGTCCTCGTCGGCATCGACTCCACCGGCGTCCACAGCAACGGCTTCAGCCTCATCCGCCACCTGCTCGCGGAGCACGCCATCGACCTCACCAGCAACTTCATCGGCGAGGGCGGCGGTGTCGGCCTGTGCATCACGCCCGGCGAGGGCTTCGGGCCGTGCTACGACCCGCGCTCGACGGTGGGCGACGTGCTCCTCACGCCGACGGCCATCTACAGCCCCGTGCTGCACGACCTCGGCCACGCCGGCGGCGTGCACGCGGCGGCGCACATCACCGGCGGAGGCTTCCCCGACAACGTCGGGCGTGCCGTGCCGGACGACCTCGCCGCCGTCCTCGACCTCGAGAGCTGGACGCCGAGCCCGCTCTTCGGCTGGCTCCACGGGCTCGGCGTCGAGCGCAAAGAACTCCTCAAGACGTTCAACTGCGGGCTCGGGATGGTCCTGGCCATGGACCCGGCCCACGTGGAGAAGAACCTCGCCGTCATCGAGAAGGCCCAGTTCGCCGCCCACGTGGTCGGTGCGGTCGTCGCGCGCGGTCGCGGCAAGGCGGTCCGCTACCGCGGGGAGCTCCGCATATGAAGCCGGTCGACCTGATCGGCTGTGGCGCTCTCAACCTCGATCTGATCTACCGGCTCCCTCGGACGTTCCCGCTGTGGGACGAGCTGGGGCCGCCCGGCACCGAGCAGCTGATGGACGCCTCGGTGCGCAAGGCGGTGGACGAAGCCCTCCAGTACGTCGACCCGGTGCGCGCCGGCGGCGGCCAGGCGGCCAACACCGTGCACGCGCTGGCGCGCCTCGGGTACGGCGCCGCGATGGTCGGCCGCGTGGGCGCCGACGACGACGGCGGGTTCCTGCTCTCCGCGCTCGCCCCCGCCGACGCCAGCCTGGTGCACCGCGAGGGCGACACCGGCCGCGTCTACGTGCTGCTCGACGAGGACGGCGAGCGACGCAACCTCGTCTGGCCGGCCGCGAACGACGCGTTCTCGGCCGGCGACCTGCCGAAGCGCCTGCCGCGCACCCGGTTCGCCCTCTTCAGCAGCTTCGTCGGCGACGAGCCGCTCGAGGCCCAGCTGGGGCTGCTCGAGCGGCTGCCCGCGGACGTCGACGTCGCGTTCGACCCCGGCGAGATCTACGCGCGCAAGGGCGTCAAGCGCTTCCTGCCGATCCTGCAGCGCTGCGCCTACCTGTTCTCCACGGAGACCGAGCTCGAGATGCTCTGCGGCCTCTCGCTCCCCGAGTCGCTCGACTTCCTGCTCAACGCCGGCGTCGGCCTGGTGATCGTCAAGATGGGCGGCCGCGGCGCACGCCTCGTCGGCCGCCGCGTCGACCTGTACGTGCCTCCCCTGCCGACGGAGGTCGTGGACGTCACCGGCGCCGGCGACCTCTTCGCCGCCGGATTCCTGGCGGCCATGATCGAGCAGACCGGCCTCGAGAGCGCCGGCCGGCTTGCCGCCTGGGCCGCGAGCCGCGGCATCTCCGGCCTCGGCCGCAGCGCCTATCCGGACGCGGCCGCCTGGCGCGAGCGCCTCGCGGACGAGCGCGGCGAGGACGAGGGCGTCGTCCCGCGCGGGAACGGCCGATGAGGGTCGGCTGGCTCTCCACCGGCCGCGACCAGGCGGCCTGCAACCTGCTTTCGGACGTCGTCGCCCGCGCGCAGCAGGACGACGTCCCTCTCGACATCGGCGCCGTCTTCTGCGACCGCGAGCGCGGCGAGGAGCCTGAGAGCGACCGCTTCCTCGACCTGGTCGACCGCCTCGGCATCCCGGCCGTCACGCTCTCGAGCCGGGCGAGCTGGGCCGAGGCCCAGAGACTCGGCGTCTCGCGGACGGACTGGCGCAATGAGTACCACCGCGGCGTGGCCGAGCTGCTCATCCCACACCGGATCGGCGTGCTCGTCCTGGCCGGATACATGCTCATCGCCAGCCCGGCCCTCTGCCGCAAGTTCGCCATCCTGAACCTCCACCCGGCGCTGCCGGGCGGCCCCAAGGGCATGTGGCAGCAGGTCATCTGGGAGCTCATGGAGAACGGCGCCGACGAGACCGGGGCGATGGTCCACCTCGCCACCGCGCAGCTGGACCGCGGACCCGTCGTCAGTTACTTCCGCTTCCCGCTGCACGGCGCCGACTGGGACCCGCTGTGGAGCCAGTACCGCGCCAAGCGCAAGACGATGAGCGTGGAGGAGATCGCCGCGACCGAGGGCGAGGAGGAGCCGCTGTTCGCGGAGATCCGCCGGCGCGGCGAGATCCGCGAGATCCCGCTGCTCTACCACACCATCCGCCAGTTCGCCGAGGGCAAGCTCAACACCGCCAACGGCTGCGTGTTCGCCGAGTCCAGCCGGCTGCCGCTCGACCTCACGGAGGAGGTCGACGCAGAGGTGACCGGGGGATGAGCGCCGGCGCGGCTGCTCCGGCCGGCGCCGGCCGCATCTACGTCACCGACTGCGAGGGCCCGCTCACCCGCAACGACAACGCTCAGGAGATCGCGGAGCGGTTCGTCCCGGACGGCGCGGAGTTCTTCGCGCGGCTCAGCAAGTACGACGACTTCCTGGTCGACGTCGCCGCCAAGCCGGGCTACAACGCCGGCAACACGCTGCGCCTCATCCCGCCCTTCTTCAAGGCGTACTACGTGACCGACGACGACGTGGAGTCGTTCAGCGCCGAGCAGGTGCTGCTGGTGCCCGAGGCGCTCAAGACGCTGGACGCGGTGAGCGCCCTCATGCCGGCCTTCATCATCTCGACTTCGTACACCCCGTACCTGAGGGCGCTCTGCGAGCTCGCCGGGTTCCCCTTCGAGCACGTGCGCTGCACCGAGCTGAGCCTCGACGCCTGGGAGATGCCCGAGGACGAGGCGGCGTGGCTGCGGGAGTGGGTGCCGCGCGTGTGCGCCCGGCCGGTCATCGACTACCCGGCGGAGGCGATGACGGCCGCCGCGGGTCACGCCGGCGGCAGTGAGGCCGCGGATCCCGGCGTGCCGGGCGGCTCCCCGTGGCGCAGCCCGGAAGCCGCCCTCCGGTGGCTCAGCGACGAGGACCAGGCCACCGTCCGCGAGCTGGACCGCCTGTTCTGGGAGGAGATGCCGGGCCGCAGCGTCAGCCAGGCGCTCTCGGAATCCGTCCACCCCGTCGGCGGCGGCCAGAAGCTCGCCGCCCTCGAGGGGATCGTCGCCGCCGAGGGCGTGGACGGCCGCGGCGTGATGTACGTCGGCGACTCCATCACGGACACGCCGCCGCTCGCGGCCGTCAAGGCCTGGGGCGGCGTCTCCCTGAGCTTCAACGGCAACGGCTACTCGATCGCGGCGGCCGAGTTCGCCGCCGCGAGCCCCGACGCCGAGGTGCAGGCGCAGCTGGCGCGGGCGTTCGCGGAGGGCGGCCGGGACGCAGTGGAGGCCGCCGTCCGCAGCTGGCCCAAGCCCAAGAAGGGCACGCCCGCGCGCGGCAGGGCCCGCGCCACCGTCGGCGTCGTGGCAGAAGCGCGCGAAGCGCTCGCCGAAGCCTCAGCCGCCGCGCGGCTGAGCGTCCGCGGCGAGCGGGTCGCGCGCCTCGGCTGACGTCTCGCGGATGCTCGCCTCACCCGATCCGGCCGCCTCCGGCGCACCCGGCGCCGGCGTCGCCCCTGCCCTTCACCTCACCGCCGTCACGGTGTGGGAGTGGGACGCACGGCTGCGGCAGCGGCAGCCGATCCTCGACGACATCGACTGGAGCGTCGGTCCCGGCGAGCAGTGGGCGGTGCTCGGGCCGAACGGCGCCGGCAAGTCGACGCTGCTGGACATCGCCGCGGGCATGCGCCATCCGAGCCGCGGCCGGGTCGACATCCTCGGCGAGACCGTCGGGCGCGTGGACCTGCGCGCACTGCGCGAGCGCATCGGCCACGTCGACGTGAAGACCGAGGAGGCGTTCTCGCCGCGGCGCACGGCGCTCGACGTCGTCCTGACCGGCGCGACCGGGACGATCCAGGTGCTGCAGGAGCGCGTGGACGCGGCTGCGCGCGAGCGGGCGGCGCAGCTGCTGGGGCAGTTCGGCTGCGCCGGCGTCGCGGCGCACTCCTTCGCCTCGTGCTCGCAGGGCGAGCGGCGGCGCATCCTGCTGGCTCGCGCCCTGATGCGCCGGCCTCCGCTCCTCCTGCTCGACGAGCCCGCCGACGGGCTCGACCTGCCCGGGCGGGAGGCGCTGCTGGCGGCGCTCGCGACCCTCGCGAGCGAGCAGCCGGCCCCGGCCGTCGTCCTCGTCACGCACCACCTCGAGGAGCTGCCGGGGACGACCACCCACGCGCTGCTGCTCAAGAGCGGGCGCGTGATCGCCGCCGGCGCCGCGCCCGCCGTCCTCACCGCCGAGCCGCTGAGCGCCTGCTTCGGCGTGCCGGTGACCGTGTCGCGCGCGGGCGGCCGCTGGGCCGCGCGCGCCACCCCCAGCTGGTAGCGGACGGGCCACCGCATTCTCCGCCAGGCACGCGCCTCACCGTCGCGCCAGTTCGAGCGCCTCGACGCCCCGCTGACCCTCTACGCCCGCCCTACACGTTGACCCTCCCCCGCCGGTACCCGTACCGTACTTTGTAAGCCTTACGAAGTACGGTCCCGGCACCGACCCCGGAGGACGCCATGCCAGTCGCCGAAGACACCACGCCCAGGCGCTCCGCCCTGACCCGCGAGCGCATCGTCGAGCTCGCCCTCGAGATCATCGACGAGGACGGCCTCGAAGCGATGAACATGCGCCGGCTCGCCGCCGACGCCGGCGTCAAGCCGATGAGCCTCTACCACCACTACCCCAACAAGCGCGCCATCCTCGACGCCGTCGGCGAGAAGATCGCCGCGGCGGCGCTCGGCGTGTCGCCGCCGGACCCGCGCTGGCAGAGCCGCGTCCGCCAGCTCTTCATGGGCCTGCACGCGCTGACCGAAGCGCACCCGCGCGCGCTGCCGCTCATCTCGGCGGCCGTGGTACGCACGCCGAGCGGCCGTCGCTGGATGGAGGAACTGATGAGCACGCTCCTCGAGGCCGGCTTCAGCGAGGACCGCGCCGCCACCGTCTATCACGTGCTCGGCTCGTACACCCTGGGGCTGGGCTACGCGCGCATGCTGGGCGACGAGGTGCAGACCACCGACATCGTCGCCCAGCTCATCGGCCACTGGGCCGACTACCCGAGCATGATGCGGGTAGGGATGCGGCTCGCCGTCTGGGACCGGCCGGGCGAGTTCGAGACCGGGCTGGACGTGCTGCTCGCGCACTTCGCGAGCCGGCCGGGGGTGGGCGCGTGACGAGGGCAGGGGCCGGAGCAGCGGCCGGCCGGCCGCTGCGGGTCAAGATGATCAGCCCGGCCAAGACGGCCGCCGACAGCCGCTACTGGCGCTCGATCAAGTACTCGCTCTTCCCCCCGCTCGGCCTCGCGACCCTGGCCGGCTACCTGGACCCCGACGACGAGATCGACCTGCAGGACGAGCACGTCGAGACCCTGCGCCTCGACGACGAGCCGGACCTCGTCGTCATCGAGGCGTACATCACCTCGGCCGGCCGCGCCTACCGCTACGCCGACCACTACCGCGCCAGGGGCGCCTACGTCTGCCTCGGCGGGCTGCACCCGACGAGCCTCCCGGACGAGGCGGCCCGGCACGCCGACAGCGTGTTCTGCGGGCCGGGCGAGGACATCTGGCCGGCGTTCCTGCGGGACTTCCGCGCCGGCCGTCCCCAGCCGCTGTACCGCTCGACGGAGCGGACCCTCGCCGGCCTGCCGCCGGCGCGGCGCGACCTCATCAAGCGTGATCGCTACCTCGTGCCGAACTCGCTGGTGGTCAGCCGCGGCTGCCCGCACGTCTGCGACTTCTGCTACAAGGAGGCGTTCTTCCGCGGCGGCAGGTCCTTCTACGTGCAGGCGGTCGAGGATGCGCTGGCCGAGATCGACCGCCTCCCCGGGCGCCACCTCTACTTCCTCGACGACAACCTCTTCGGCAGCCCACCGTTCGCCGAGGCGCTGTTCGACGGCCTCAAGGGGATGGGCCGCCTGTGGCAGGCGGCGGGGACGGTCGAGGGCGTGCTCCGCCCCGGCCTCCTCGAGAAGGCGGTCGAGAGCGGGCTGCGCAGCCTGTTCATCGGGTTCGAGACACTGAGCGAGGCGAACCTGCGCGGCGCCGGCAAGACGCAGAATCTGGGCGGCCTCCTCCGGTACGACGCCGCCGTCCGCCGTCTGCACGACCTCGGCGTCATGGTCAACGGCGCCTTCGTCTTCGGCATGGACCACGACGACCCGTCGGTGTTCGCGCGCACCGTCGAGTGGGCGGTGAGCCGGGGCGTCGAGACGGCGACGTTCCACATCATGACGCCGTATCCCGGCACCCGGCTCGAGCGGCGGCTCGCGGCCGAGGGCCGCGTCACGAGCCGCGACTGGGACCGCTACGACACGCGTCACGCCGTCTTCACGCCGGCCGGGATGACTGCGGAGCAGCTCGAGGCCGGCTACTGGGGCGCGTACCGCGACTTCTACCGGTGGAGCAGCATCTGGCGCGCCGCCTTCGCCCACGGCGACCTGCGCGAGCACGCGCGGCACCTCGCCTACACGAGCGGCTGGAAGAAGCTCGAGCCGATGTGGGACTGGGCGATCCGCAGCGGCCAGGTACACCGCTTTCTGCCGCTGCTCGAGACGATCCTCGACCGCTTCGGCAGCGGCGGAGGGGCCATGCCGGGCCGGCTGCGCCCGCCGGCCCAGCGGCCGGCGAGCCTGCCGGCCCCGGCCGTCACCCGAACGGCTGCGCGTCCAGCGGCGTCCCTTCGGCCGCCTTCCTGGCTTGCGAGCGCCAGCTCCAGTTGGCTGTGAACCGGTAGGCGACGCGAGGGAACGCCGGCTTCGCCATCCGCTCCACGGCCTCGTCGGGATATGCCCGTCAAGAGTACTCTGCTGCGGGTGGTCCACCCTGCGTTCGCGCCGCCGAAGAGCAAGGTACGACCAGATGGGTAGACTCACTGGGCGAGAACAACACGAAGCGAAGCGAGGTGCTCATGGGATTCATGGACGACGCCAAGAAGATGGCCACCGACGGCACGGCGAAGGCAAAGCAGGCGGCGGCCGACGCCAAGGAGAAGTCGGGCCCCGCGCTGGACAAGGCCAAGGCGACCGCCGGCGAGTGGACGGACAAGGCCAAGGCGACCGCAGCCGACCTCGGCGAGAAGGCCAAGCCGACGACCGACAAGGCCAAGGCCGAGGCGGCCGAGATCATCGAGAAGGCGAAGAAGCAGGGCGCCGAGCTGCTCGAGAAGGCAAAGACGCAGGGACCGGAGCTCTACGAGAAGGCCAAGAAGGAGGCCGCAGAGCTGCTCGCGAAGGCGCAGAAGCAGGCCAACGAGCTGCTCGACAAGGCCAGGGGCAAGGGCGCTGAGCCCCCCGCAGAGTGATGCCCTCGCGGCCGGCCCCGACGGCCGGCCGCGCTGCTTCTGGGCCGTCGGCGGCGCCCCGGAGTACGTCGGCTACCACGACGACGAGTGGGGCCGCCCGGTGCTGGCGGACGACGCGCTGTTCGAGCGGCTCACGCTGGAGGCGTTCCAGTCCGGCCTGTCGTGGCTGACCATCCTGCGCAAACGGCCGGCGTTCCGGGCGGCGTTCGCGGCCTTCGACGTCGCCGCCGTCGCCGAGTTCGGTGAGGACGACCGCGAGCGGCTGCTCGCCGACGCCGGCATCGTGCGCAACCGGCTCAAGATCGACGCGGCGGTCGCGAACGCGCGTGCCGCCCTGCCCGTGATCGAAGAGCACGGCTCCCTGGCGGCGTTCTTCTGGCGCTTTCGCCCGGAGGGGCGAGAGTCGCCGCGCTCGCGGGCCGACTACGTCTCCACGAGCCCCGAGTCGGCCGCGCTCGCTAAAGAGCTCAAGAAGCGCGGCTTCCGCTTCGTCGGGCCGACGACCGCCTACTCACTCATGCAGGCGGCCGGGATCGTCAACGACCACGCCGAAGGATGCTGCGTCCGCGGCGAGGTCGAGGCGGAGCAGATCGAGGCGGCGGCGCGGCTGGCCTGACGGCCCCGCGCCGCCTCAGCCGTCGTCCGGCGCGGGCGCGTCGCCGAGGCCTGCACCGGAAGCCGGTTCCGCGGACGGCCCCTGCAGCCACACCGTCTGTTGCGGGAACGGGATGACGATGCCCGCCTCGTCGAAGGCGGCCTTGAGGCTCGCGCGCAGCGCGCGCGCGGCCGCCCACTGCTCGCCGGGCCGCGTCTTCACGGCCAGGCGGATGACGATCGCGCTGGGGTCGAACCGTTCCAGGCCCCACAGCTCCGGACGCTCGATGATCGTCGCACCCGGGCGCTGCCGTCGCCATTCCTCTTCGGCGACCCCGATGATCACCGCCGAGGCGGCCTCGATATCGGTGGCGTAGGCGACCTCGACGTCGAGGACGATGCGCGACCAGAGCTGCGAGAGGTTGCCGACTCGGCGGATCTCGCCGTTGGGCACGTACCAGACGGTGCCCTCCACGTCGCGCAGCGTCGTCACCCGGAGAGTCACCTGCTCGACCGTCCCACTCGCCTCACCCACGTCGATGATGTCGCCCACGCCGTACTGGTCCTCCATGAGCATGAACATCCCGCTGAGGAAGTCCTTGACGAGGCTCTGTGCGCCGAAGCCGAGAGCGATGCCGACGACGCCGGCGCCGGCGATCAGAGGCGCGATATCGATGCCGAGCTCCGACAGCACCATGAGCAGGGCGATCGCGGCGATGACGATCGTGGTCGCGTAGCGCAGGAGCGCGCCGAGCGTCCGCGCCCGCTGCTCGGCGCGCTCGCCCTGGATGGCCTTGACCTGAAGCCGTTCCGCTTCGCCCTGCCCGAGCTCCGCCTCGGCGCCCGAGAGCTGCGCCCGCTCACGCCGGGCGGTCCGCACCTTGGTGAGGCCGTCGACGCCGTGCCGGATCACCCGGCGCAGCACCCAGTTCAGGATGATGGCGACGATGATGATGACGCCGGAGGTGATCAGCGCGGTCGTGTGTGATTCGAGCCAGCCGGACGTGGAATCGACGGCGTCGGTCGCCGCCGCGAACGTGGTGGGGAGAGCGCTCAGCATGGGGCGAGTCTACCAGAGGGCTCGCCCCGCCTCGGGCGTGCGTTTGCACTGCCGCGCCAGCAGAATGCGGCGACGCCATTCCTCGCCGCAGGGCTTTCTTGTAGGCTTGCATCGTGGGGAGTGGGGCGGCGCGTCGCCGCGTCACGGGGTAGTCCACCGAAGGAGCATGACAGTGAAGGTCAAGCGAGCACTTATCTCCGTCTTCAACAAGAGCGGCGTCGAGTCGTTCGCCAAAGGCCTCACGGACATGGGCGTCACGGTCATCTCGACCGGCGGCACGGCGAAGCTGCTCAAGGATTCCGGCATCCCGGTCACCCTGGTCGAAGAAGTGACCGGGTTCCCGGAGATGCTCGACGGCCGCGTCAAGACCATGCACCCGCGCCTCATGGCCGGCGTCCTCGCGCGCCGCGACGTGCCGGCGCACATGGAGACCATCAAGCAGCACGGCATCGAGCCCATCGACATGGTCGTCTGCAGCCTCTATCCCTTCGAAGAGGTCGCAGGGCGGCGCGGGGTCGAGGACGAGATCGTCATCGAGAACATCGACATCGGCGGGCCGAGCATGATCCGCGCCGCCGCCAAGAACCACGCCGGCGTCGCGGTGGTCACCAGCCACGACGAGTACGACGCGATCCTCGACGAACTCAAGACGTCCGGCGAGCTCAGCTACACGACGCTCCGCGAGCTCGCCACCAAGGCGTTCCACCGCACGGCGCACTACGACTTCGTCATCGCCAACTGGTTCAGCGAGAGCGAGGGCGACTTCCCCGACTACGTCATGCGCGACTACGAGAAGGTCCTCGAGCTCAA
>CAWIDR010000013.1:0-27737 GCA_963834905.1 uncultured Thermoleophilia bacterium
ATGGCCGGCGCGGAGGGCCTGTTCTTCGTCCCGCCCGAGTACCCCGGCGGCGAGATCGGGACGGAACTGCTGGTCATGCTGCTCGGGGGCACGTCGTCCGAGCGCCCGCCGTTCCCGGGAGCAGTGACGGCGGGCTGAGCCTGCGACCGCCACGCGCGACCGCCGCTCGCGGCGTCGCGCGGCGGTCGTCAGTGGCCGCGGACCTTCGTCAGCGGCTTTGCCTTCTCGAGCGTCGCCCAGACGACCAGGCGGTGCGCTGCGCTGTACGGCGGCGTGCAGGTCGTGAGCACCAGGCCGTAGCCGCGGTCGTTCAGCACGCTGATGTCCGTCGGGTCGACGGTGGTCTCTTTGGCCACCGCGTACCGGAACTTCGCGTATGGCGTGTCGACGTAGATCGGGTCGCCCTTGCGCAGCTTGTCCAGCTCGTAGAACGGGGCGCCGTAGGTGGTGCGATGGCCGGCGACGGCAAAGGGCTCGCCGGCCCCCGGCAGAGGCGTCAGCGCGTAGTGGACCGGCCCGTTGCGCAGCAGCGAACTGTCCCCTTTGGGGTCGAGTCCCTTGCGGCCCCCGACCCCCTGCTGGACCAGCCGGTCGAGCTTGATGCGGGGGATGCGCAGCCGGCCGATGGGGTCTCCGGTCTTGAGGCCGCGGGCGTACACCACGGCCATGCGGCGCACCATCTCCGCGTTGGAGATGGTGCGCTTGTGTGTGTCGAGGTTGCCGCTGACGACCGCGGTGGTGAACGCCGCGCTTTGCTGGCGGTACGTCGAGTCGAGTCGCGACTGCTGGACCTGGGCGTACGCCGCCGACCAGAAGGGGTAGGCGAGCACGAGCCCGCCGGCGATGAGGAGCAGGTCGCCGGCGAGCCGCAGCCAGCGAGACCTCCCGCCGTGCTTGCGAGCGGCAGGCGGCTTCTCGACCGTGGGGTCTGTCGGGTCCATTCACGGATGGTACCCGCGGCAGAGGAGGGGCGCCACACCGTGCTAGACTGGCGACCCCCGACGAGGAGGCACCCTGCGTGCGATCCTTCACGGACGTCCATGACGAGTTGACCGGCAGGCGCGTTCCCCACGAGATCGTGCACCTGCCGTCGTCCTCGCGCACCGCGCAGCTCGCGGCGGAGGCACTCGGCGTGCCCGTCGGGGATGTGGTCAAGTCACTTCTCTTCTTGCTGGACGGCGCGCCGGTGCTGGTACTGGTCTCAGGCGACGCGACGGTCGACGTGGACGCGCTCGCGCGGGAGATGGGCGTCGCACAGGTCCGGTTCGCGAAGAGCCGGGAGGTCCGGGAGTTCACCGGGTACGAGCCGGGCGCCGTGCCGCCCTGCGCCCTGGCGACGGAGGTGCCGGTCGTCGCCGACCCGGGCGTGTTCGCGCCCGACGTCGTGTACTGCGGCGGCGGGACGACGACCACCATGCTGAGGATCGGCAGCGCCGATCTGGACGCGCTGCTCGAGCCGCGCAAGCTGCCGATCGCGGCGCGTTCGTGATGGGCGCGCGAAGGCAGGCCCAGGCGCCGCGGCGCCCGGGGCCGACGGACGGCCGCGCGCCGTGCGTCAAAAGTGGACACCAGCGGACGAAGTGGAGAGCGCGACGATGACGGAGACCCTCACCCACACCATCGGCTCGGCCGGGCGCCTGGCCATCCTCTCGCAGGAGGACCTGGAGCGACTGGACGCCGCGGCGCTCGAGGTGCTCGCCGAGGTGGGCGTGGCGGTCCCATCCGAGCGCGCCCGCGCGGCGCTCGTCGCGCAGGGCGCGACGGCGGATGGCGTGCGCGTCACCATGCCGGCGGAGCTCGTCCGCCGGCTCGTCGGTCTCGCGCCGGCGCACGTGACGCTGGGCGCCCGCGCCGGCGCGCCGATCGTCACCGGCGAGCGCTCGCTGGTCACGACCGACGGTTGCTGCGTCGAGATCTACGACCTCGCTACGGGCGAGAAGCGCGGCACCACGGCGGACGACGTCGCCACCATCAGCCGCGTCGTCGACGCGCTGCCCGAGATCGACTTCTGCTGGCCGGCCGTGAGCGCGCAGGACCGGCCGGTCGAGGTCCGGGGCCTGCACGAGCTCTACCTGGCGATCGCCAACACCGGCAAGCACGTGCAGACGGTGACCGTCGTCGAGCCGGACCTCGCCGAGGTCGCCGTGCAGATGGCGCTCGCCGTGAGCGGCTCGGCGGAGAAGCTCCGTGCCGAGCCGCCGATCAGCGCGCTGCTCGGCACAGTCACGCCGCTGGGCAACGACGAGGGGACGCTGGAGGCCGGTCTGGTCTTCGCCGAGGCCGGGATCCCGATCGGCTTCGTGACCATGCCGATGGGCGGCTCGACCACCCCGATCACGATGGCCGGCTCGCTCGTCATCGGTATCGCCGAGGCGCTGAGCTCGGTGTGCGCCGTGCAGGCGGCCTTCCCCGGCGCGC
Organism: uncultured Thermoleophilia bacterium; assembly: GCA_963834905.1. Classification (GTDB taxonomy): domain Bacteria; phylum Actinomycetota; class Thermoleophilia; order UBA2241; family UBA2241; genus CAIXSE01. Next base: position 2,419 of record CAWIDR010000013.1, read on the forward strand.
CGGTCTTCATCTGCTTCATCCCGAGCCTCATGGACCTCAAGAGCGGCGACTTCACCGGCGGCGCGCCGGAGGATACGATCATGGCCGCGGCCGTGGGCGACGTCGGCTGCTTCTACGGCCTGCCGACCCAGTGTGGCGTCAACTCGAGCGGCGCCAAGGAGCCGAGCTGGCAGTCGGCGCTCGACGACACGACGACCACGTACCTTTCGCTGGCCGCCGGGGTCGATATGCTCACCGGCGTGGGCATGGTATCCGGCGGCCGGATCTTCAGCTACGAGGAGATGGCGCTCGGGGTGGAGACACTGTCACACGCACGCGCGATCGCCGACGGCGTGGACCTGACGGTCGCCGCCGGCTCGGCCGGCGGGCATGGCTCGCCCTTCGCCGGCCGGTCCCTGGCCGTCACCCAGGCGCACCGCCACTGGACCGCCGGCGGACGGGAGACGGCGATCGACCGCGCCCATGAGCGCATCGTGGCCGCGGTCGCCGCGCACCGCCCGCCCCCGCTCCGGCCGAGGGTGGACGCCGAGCTGAGGCGGCTGGCCGGCGTCGATTGAGGCGTTCTGCTGCTTGCGCGCAGCGCGCAGATACGCACAATCCAGGTCAAGTCGTCACGTCGTCAGCTTCCGCGAGGGTTGTCTTTTGGGTGCAGTCCTGTATAAATCCAACTCGGAACGTCGCGCCGGGGGAGTGCGACGCCGAACGTCCTGACAGGCGGTGGGGGCCGCCATCCGCAGAAGTCCACGCCCGTGGGTCACGCGGTCGTCGGGAACAGTCAGCCGGAAAGGACAGAGGCATGAGAAAGGGCAAGACCTACATTCTGGCAGCCGTGCTGCTCGTCGCGATCGTCGCGTTCGCAGGCATCGCTGCCGCGTGCGGAAGCAGTAGCGACGGCGGCAGCACCGCGCCGAGCGCGAGCGCCGCAGCCACCACGCCGATGGACAAGGCCACCGAGATCCTCGGCCATGCGCCTACCGGGCTCGCGCAGAAGATCGTCGACGCCGGCACCGTCGTCGTCGCCAACGACGCGAACTACCCGCCGCAGAGCTCGGTCGACCAGGCCACCGGCGAGCTCGTCGGCTTCGACGTCGACGTCGCCAAGAAGATGGGCGAGCTGCTCAACCTCAACGTCGACTTCAAGAACCCGGCGTGGGAGACGATCCCGGCCGGCCTCCAGCAGGGCAAGTACGATGTGTCGATCGGCTCGATGACCATCACGCCCGAGCGCCAGAAGGTCCTTGCCTTCACCGATCCCTACTACTACACCTCGGGTCAGATCTTCGTGAAGAAGGGCGGCCCGCAGATCACCGGCGTGGCCGATCTGGCCGGCAAGAAGGTCGGCGTGGGCGCTGCGACGACGTACTACGACTATCTCAAGAAGAACTCCGACGCGATCGTGAAGACCTACACCACCGACGCCGACGCGTTCCCGGATCTCGCCAACGGCAACCTCGACTTCGTGATGACCGCCGGCCCCACGGGCCAGCAGGCGATCCTCTCCGGTCAGCCGTTCGAGTTCTCGGGCAAGCCGCTCTACTACGAGGACCTCGCGTTCGCCCTCAAGCTGGACGAGGCTGACTGGCTGGCCATGCTCAACTACGCCGTCCAGACCATGCACTCTGACGGCTCTCTCACGGCGATGAGCAAGCAGTGGTACAACGGCATGGACCTCACGGTGAAGCAGTAACGAACTGCTCCACGCATCGTCAGGATGACGCGGTGTCTCGCGTCTCATGAGCGTTCCGCGGCGAGGGGCTTGCAGCGCAGGCCCCTCGCCGCGTTTTCTCACAGGAGGGTTCTCGCTAATGCGTAAACGGTGCAGATTCGTGAGCGTCGCCCTCATGGCGGCCCTGCTCATCCTGGTGGTAACGGCGCTGGCGCCCGTCGCTCTTGGCGGCCGTCGCCGGCGGCGTCGCCGTCGGTGGGGACGGCGCCCGAGGGCACTCCGATCCCCGTGGGCGTGATCCCCGACCCCAACGCGGTGGTCACCTCCGGAAACGGCCAGCTGTGGAACGGCGACGTGGTGGAGGTCAACTTCTCCCCCAACGGCTCGACCCTGGATGCAGCCAAGTGCCAGGTGTTCATCAACGGCAAGCTTCAGGAGCTGGCCGCCGACCCCGTCGTCCAGTACCTCTCGCCGGCGACGCCGACGCTGCACTTCTCGCTGAGCCGAGACCTACGGCAAGGGCAAGTACGAGTTCAAGGTCGTGATGGCCACGACCAAGGGCGTCACGGTCGAGAAGACATGGAGCTACGACTCCCAGGGTCAGGCCGGCGGCGGTCTGGTCAAGTGGAGCGTCATCCAGAACTGGTGGAGGTATATCGCCCGGGGCGCCATCGTCACCGTCGAGCTCACCGTCATCTCGATCCTCTTCGCCAGCATCCTCGCCCTGTTCGGCTCGTTGGGCCGGCTCTCCAAGAAGATGACCTTCAAGCAGGCGTGGGACCGGTACCAGAGCTGGGGCTACATGTGGCGCATGGTCATCGGCCGCATCCCGTATTGGGTCGCCACCTTCTACACCTCGCTGTTCCGAGGGACACCGCTGCTGCTGCAGATCATCTTCATCTACCAGGTGACCCCTGAGATCATCAGGGCCTTCGGCCTGCCGAACACGCTCAACCCGCCGGCGTTCTGGTCCGGCGTCGCGGCCCTGTCGCTCAACTACGGCGCCTACCTCACCGAGGTGTTCCGCGCCGGCATCCAGGCGGTACCCAAGGGCCAGAACGAAGCCGCGTGGGCGATCGGCCTCAGCGGCTGGCAGACGCAGCGGCGCATCATCCTGCCGCAGGCGCTCAAGATCGTCATCCCCGCGGTCGGCAACGACTTCATCGCCCTGATCAAGGACACGTCTCTGGTCTCGGTCATCACGGTCGAAGAGCTGCTTCGCCGCTCGCAACTCGCCGGCGCGGCCACCTTCAGCTTCATGTCCACTCTGCTCGTCGCAGCCGCCTTCTACTGGGCGCTGACGATCTTCTTCAGCTTCTGGCAGGCCAAGCTCGAGACGCGCATGGCGCGCGACAAGGCCCGCGAGAAGGAGAAGGGGAAGGCGAAGTAACATGTCATCGACGCACACATTCGCACACGAGACGATCACCGACGACAAGGGGCGCGAGCTCGTCGTCAAGGTCGAGGGCCTGCAGAAGTACTTCGGCAAGAACCACGTGCTCAAGGGCATCGACCTCGAGGTCTACAAGGGCGAGGTGCTGGTGCTCATCGGGCCGTCCGGCTCCGGCAAGAGCACGTTCCTGCGCTGCCTGAACTTCCTCGAGGATCCCACCGTCGGCGAGATCAGGGTCGGGGACGTGCACGTCACGTGCGGCAGCCACGGCAGCCGCTTCAAGAAGGACGTGCACGAGATCCGCATGAAGTGCGGCATGGTCTTCCAGGAGTTCAACCTCTTCCCGCACAAGGACGCGACCGAGAACGTGACCGAGGGTCCGATCCTGGTGAAGGGCGAGAAGAAGGACGAAGCCATCCGCAAGGCGCACGAGCTGCTCACCAAGGTGGGCCTCGCCGAGCGCATGGACTTCTTCCCCAGCCAGCTCTCCGGCGGCCAGAAGCAGCGCGTCGCCATCGCCCGCGCCATGGCGATGGACCCCGTGCTCATGCTCTTCGACGAGCCGACCAGCGCCCTCGACCCCGAGCTCATCGGCGAGGTGCTCAAGGTCATGAAGGAGCTCGCCGAGGGCGGCATGACCATGATCGTGGTGAGCCACGAGATGGGCTTCAGCCGCGACGTGGCCGACCGCGTCGTGTACATGGACGACGGCTACTTCATCGAGCAGGGCCCGCCGAGCGAGGTCTTCTTCCACCCCAAGGACGACCGCACCAAGCGCTTCCTGCGGCACATCCTGCCGGAGAAGGAGCCCGAGCACGCCAAGGAGCTCGGCATCGTCGAGGCCGACCAGGAGCTGCCCGAGCCGGACGCCGCCGAAGGTCCGCCGCAGGGCGCGGTCGGCGCGGCGCTCGACGAAGACAACTTCAAGGACACGGCCATCCCCGAGATCCCCCTCTCGCAGGGTCCCGCCGGGCGAGACGCCCCTGCCTCCGGGAGACGAGAACCTGTAAGGGATCGGCCGGAAGGCCGCGAGCAAGAGCCGGGGCGGCGAGGCGCCGAGCGCCTCGCCGCCCTTTTCGCGTACGGGTGGCCGCCAAGAGCGGAGGATCAAGCGGGTCTCCCAGGATGACGGCGGATGACGCGGCCCGCCGGCCCCGATAGCATCAGGCGCGGCGACGAGGAGGAGCGATGGCGGACGCAGCCCTGCGTATCGACCCGATCAGGCCGCGCCTGCGCTGGGACGTTCTGAGCGCTGCCGATGTCGAGCGTCTGGAGGGAGGCATCCTGCAGACGCTCGCCGAGGTCGGCGTGCGCTTCCCGCTGGAGCGCGCGCTCGACGCGCTCGAACGCGGCGGCTGCCGCGTCGATCGCGCGTCGCAGGTCGCGCGCATGCCCGAGGCCGTCGTCCGGGCGGCGCTGCAGGCGGCGCCGAAGGCGCCGCTCCTCGCCGCCCGCGACCCCCGTTGCGACATCGTCCTCGACGGGGCTGCCTGCCACCTCAGCAACGATGGGTGCGGCGTGCGCGTCCTCGATCCGGACACCGGCGAGCTGCGGCCCAGCACCAAGGCCGACGTCGCCGACTCCGCCCGTTTCGTCGACGCCGTCCCGCAAGTCAGCTTCTACTGGGGGCCCGTGGTGACCGCGGAGGACGTGCCCTTGGCCACCCGGCCGCTGCACGAGCTCGAGGCGATCTTCGCGAACACGAGCAAGCACTTCCAGGCGGTCGACGTGGTGGGCGAGGTGACGACGCGACGCGCGGTTGAGATGGCGCAAGCGGTGGCCGGCGGTGCCGATGAGCTCCGCCGCCGGCCCATCATGAGTCTCATCGCCTGCCCTATCGATCCGCTGAGCAATGAGGCCGTGAGCCTCGAGGCGGCGCTCGTGTGCGCCGAGGCCGGCGTCCCGGTCGGCTTCCTCTCGCTCACGCTCGCCTGCGCGTCTGCGCCGGCGACCATGGCCGGCAACCTCGTGGTCAACATGGCGGCCGTCCTGGCGGGGATCGTCCTGCTGCAGTTGGCGTACCCGGGCGCGCCCGTCTTCCTGGCCGGCGCGCCCTCCGTGATGGACCTCAAGACCGGCGGCTACACCGGCGGCGGCCCCGAGGACTACGTCCTGGCCGCCGCCGCCACGCAGCTCGCCCACCACTTCGGCTTCGCCATGAACATGGGCACCATGGCGAGCGGGGCCAAGGAGCCGGGCTGGCAAGCCGCAGTGGACGGCGCGCTCTCGACGCTGGCCAGCGTCTCGGCCGGCGCCGAGATGATGAGCGGCTGCGGCCTGCTCGACGGCTCGAAGACGCTGAGCTACGCGCATCTGCTCATGGAGGCCGAGGTCTACGGCATCGTGCAGAGGACGGCCGGCGGGATCGACGTGAACGACGAGACCCTGGCGCTCGACGTGATCCGCAAGGTGGGCCCGAACGGCACGTACCTCGCCGAGAAGCACACCCGGGTGCACATGGGCGAGATCTGGCGCCCGGGCGTTTGGGACCGGACGTCCTACGATGCCTGGCTGGCGGCCGGCAAGAGAGGCGCGCTCGAGAACGCCGAGGAGAAGGCGCGGGAGATCCTCGCGTCCCACGCGCCCGATCCGCCTCCGCAAGACGTGCGCGACGAGCTCCGGCGGCTGGTCGCGGCGGCTGACGCCGAGCAGGCGGGCCTGACGACGTGAGCGGCTGCGAGATCACGCTGGAGGCAGCTGGTCCCCTAGAGGCCCGCCAAGGGGCGTGGCGCAAGGGAGCGCGAGTATGCCGGAGAGACTGAGCCGGCGCCGCCGGAGGCGGCGCCTCTGGATCCTGGCCGCCATCCTGGTGCTGCTGGCGGCGCTCGCGACCTACCTGGTGCTTCGCGCCCAGGGCTGTTTCACGCCGCGGCTCGACGTCACGGTGACCGTGCGCAACATCGGCACGACGTCTCTCGACAGCCTGAGCATCGATCAGGTCGACGGTGCGGGGCACGCCATCGTCCCCGACGTCGCCCCCGGGGCGGCCGTGACGGTCCGTCTCACGGCCGACGACAAGTTCCGCCGGAGCAGGCTCGACCTCGTCGACGACTCGACGGGGCGCAACTACGGCTTGCCGCCGGACCGCTTCGCGGGCTCACTGCACGGGACGGTCGAGGTGGAAGTCTCGCGCGCGAGCGCGGGAGCGGGGCTCGAGGGCCGCGCCCGGTCGCACACCGATTCGGGCGCGGATCCGCGCAGCTGGCAGCCGCTGCGTCCGGATTAGGCCGGGGCCACGAGCGCCTGCGCCGCCTCCCGGAGGACCTCCGTGTGCCGGTCGACGTCCGCCGCGGTCGTCTGCGGCGACATGAGCGCCATGTTGTGGAACGGCGTCATGAGGATGCCGCGGTTCAGCATGAAGAGGTGCAGATAGCGGTCGAGCGCTTCGTCTTCGGCCGCGGCCGCCTCGCCGCCGTTGTGCGGCGGCACGGGCCGCGGCCAGTACTCGGCGCGGCAGCCCAGGCGCTTGACCACCCACGGCAGGGCGAACTCGTCGATGACCGTCTGGACGCCGTCGGCCCAACGCCCGGCGAGCGGGATCATGCGCCCGTAGGCCTCGTCCGTGAGGACTTCGCTCAGGGTCGCGCGAACGGCGGCAACGCTCAGGGCGTTGCCGGCCAGGGTGCCCCCGATGCCGCACTCGTCGGCGGCGTGATAGTCCCAGTCCGCGTGGATCAGGTCGGCGACCGTTTGGCCGAAGCCGTAGACGGCGGCGGGGACGCCGCTGCCGATGGGCTTGCCGAGGGTCACCATGTCCGGGTCGAGGCCCCACGCCTGGGTGCAGCCCCCGGGGCCCGCGCAGATCGTGTGCGTCTCGTCGATGATGAGCAGCGTGCCGGTCTCGCGAGTCAGGCGGCGCAACGCCTCGTGGTAGCCGTCGTCCGGCAGGATGATGCCGATGTTGGTGAGGGCGGGCTCGGCGAGGACGCCGGCCACATCGCCGGGCTCGAGCGCTCGCTCCAGCGCCTCGAGGTCGTTCCACTCGATCACCTTGGTCGTGACCGTGGGGTCGACCGGCGGGCCGGCGTTGCCCGGCTTTGGTCCCGGCACGCCGTCGTTGATGGTGATGATCGTCTCGTCCACCGAGCCGTGGTAGCAGTAGTTGTAGACGAGGATCTTGGGCCGCCTCGTGACGTGCCGGGCGAGCCGGACGGCGAAGCGGTTGGCGTCCGTCGCCGTGAGCGCGAGCTGCCAGTACTGCATGCCGAAGCGGCGCGAGAGTTCGCCGGCCACCCAGAGGGAGTCCTCGGTCGGCAGCATCGTGGTGATGCCGCGGGCGGCCTGGGCGGCGATGGCGGAGACCGGCCCCTCGGGAGAGTGGCCGGTCATCGCGCCGGTGTCGCCCAGGCAGAAGTCGATGTACTCGTGCCCGTCGACGCAGGTGAACCGGGCGCCGTGCGCCTCGGCGACGTAGGGCGGGAACGGGCTCGACCAGCGCGTCATCCAGTTCATGGGGACGCCGTCGAGCAGGTGCGCCTGTGCCCGCTCGAAGAGCTCGCGCGAGCGCGGATGGCGCGCGACGAAGTCCTCGTCTTCGCGCGCCTTGAGCGCCTCCAGCCGTTCGCGGTCGATCGTCGCCGTCATGAGGCCCTCCGCTCCGGGACCCGCAGGCCCAGACTACCCCGCCAGCTCCTTCGCCCGCTCCACCGCCATGCCGGCGTTGGCCCCGTAGCCGTCGGCGCCGATCTCGTCGGCGTAGGCGGCCGTGACCGGGGCGCCGCCGACCATCACCTTGACCTGCTCGCGCAGGCCCGCGTCCTTGAGCAGCGCGATCGTCTCGCTCATGTGCGGCAGGGTGGTGGTGAGCAGGGCGCTCATGCCGACGATCGTCGGCTGCGTGCTCGCTGCACCGCGGCGACGAAGTCGGCGGCCGTCACCCCGGTGCCGAGGTTGACGACCGTGAAGCCGGCGCCCTGGAGGAGCATGCCGACCAGGTTCTTGCCGATGTCGTGCAGGTCGCCCTCGACGGTGCCGATCACGACCGTGCCGCCGCCGGCCTCCTCGCCGGCGGCCATGTGCGGGCGCAGCAGGTCGAGGCAGGCCTGCATGACGCGGGCGCTGAGCAGCACCTCGGGGATGAAGCAGTCGCCGTCGCGCATGCGCACGCCGACCACCTCCATGCCGGGGAGCAGGGCCTCGTCGAGGATCTCGCGGGCGGAGGCGCCGCTGGCGAGCAGGGCCGTGGTCAGCGCCGTCGCCGTGTCGGCGTTGCCGTCGATGATGGCTTGCTTGAGTGGTTCTTTCATGCCACGCCTTTCTCACGGTCGGCAGCTTCGATGATGCGGTGCACCTGCTCGGCCACGTCCGGGTCGATGGGCAGGGGCTGGTGAGACTCTACAAGCTCCAGCGCCCGGGCGCGTGTGCGCGTGGCGAGGTCTGTCGCGCCCCTGCTCTCCCAGTCCTCGCGCACGCGGCGGTCGAGGACCTCCGGCTGGCTCAGTTCGCGCATGTGCTTGAGGGTGGCGTCCAGCGAGAGGAAATCGCCGAACGCGCCGACCTTCGCGATGTCGTCCACTGCCATCGTCTCGTCGGTGACGGCGATGCCGCCGACGGCGAACTTGATCATGCGCGCGATCTCGTTGTCCATGACCAGCTGGCCAAGGTCGAAGGTGACGCCCGATTCGATCATCCCCGCCCCGTAGATCTGGTTGGCACCTGCCAACGCAGGAAGGAGTCCGGTGAGGGTCTTCTCGTGACCGGTCTGCGCGTCACCGAGCTTGGAGTCCGCCTACAACCCGGCCACGAAGCTCGGCAGCAGGTAGTGGCGGGCGATCTGGGCGCAGGCGGCGGAGAAGAGAGCGAGCTCCGGCGAGCCCACACAGGCCGCCGCAAGCTTCAGGTCCATGGCCGTCGTCGACGAGCCGTAGGTGACGGGGCACCCGCGCTCGACCAACTGCGAGAGCACGATGCCGGAGAGCACCTCGGCGTTGTGCAGGACGAGCGTGCCGGCGAGGGTCACCGGCGACGATCCTCCGGACATGGCCATGCTGAGGATCGTGTCCGGGCACCAGGCGCGCGCCGACTCGATGATGACCTCGGTGGCGTCGCGCGGCAGCTTGAGCGGGCTCACCGGGCAGACGCCGAAGCCGATGAGCGGGCGGCGGCGGAACTCGTCCTCGCCGCCCGCGACCACCGTGGCCATCTCGATGAGCTTGCGGCAGTCGTAGGCGCTGGTGGCCTCGGTGCCGACGGGCTTGCCGGTGTTGTGGATCGCCGCCTCCCACTTGTGGAGACTGGCGGTCGCCTCCGGCACGTCGCCGGGGTGCACCGCCGACTCGTAGGTGTCGATGTCGCTGAGCGCGTCGACCAGGCGCGCGGCCTCGTGCACGTCCTGGAGCAACGGGTGGCGGTACTCGCCCGTGCGCGGATCGACGATCATGATGCCCTCGTCGAAGTTGGAGACGTAGACGCGGCCGGCCTCGAGGACGATGTCCTGCTCCGGATCGCGGCCGCAGAGGAAGCTCTTGGGCGGCGCGGAGCGGATCGCATCCTCGACCAGGTACGGCGGGATGCGCACCATGCGCGTCTCCCGGTCGACGACGCAGCCGCCGTCGCTGAAGATGTCCAGCGCATCGTCGGCCTCGACCCACATCCCCGTCCGTTCCAGGACCTCGAGCGAGCCGAGGTGGATGTCGTTGAGCTCAGCCTCCGTGAACACGTTCAGGCTGAGCCCGCCCGAGCTGGGCCGCCCGGCCTGCAAGTTTCGCTTCACTGGAGCACCTCCGCTGCCACGCGATGAGTGTCGGCCGGCGAGACGACGGGTGAGGCGGAAGAGGGTCTGGTCGCCCGGCCCCACGGGCGAGGTCGCGGGAGCGCCCCGCCGCTCGCAGGCTTTGAGAGTATGGGCGGGGCGCGCGCGAGTAAAGCGTCGCCGCCGCTCGCGTCCAACTTCGCCGAGCAATCCGTCACCCGGGATTCGCACGGCGTGCGAAGTTCGTGCAGGTTGACCAGTCGGACGGCCGTCGGTCGGAGAGCCGCTCCCGTCGGCGCGAGCTGAGGCTTCCGGGTGGTATCGTGCCGGGAGAAGCAGTCCGGAGGGGCCGGGCGCAACTGGATCCGTCAACGCCGCGGAGGCGACCATGCCGCTCATCGACCGTGACGACTCGCTCCTGGTCGTAGTCGACCTGCAGCCCAAGTTCTGGAGCGACAGGCTCGATAAAGGCGACGCCGCAGAGGTGAGTGGGGCGGCGGCGCGAGCCGCCTGGTTGGCCGGGGCGGCGATGGCCCTTGACGTGCCGGCCGTCCTCACCGAGGAGAGCCCGGAGCGGAACGGGCCGACGGCTGTGGGGGTGCTGCTGGCCGTCGGCCGACGCGCGCCGGTGTTCAAGAAGCCGGTCTTCGGTCTCGCCGCCTGCCCGGAGATCATGGCGGCCATCGACGGCGACCGGCCGCCGGACGGCCGTCCTGTGCGGGTTCGAGACCGACGTGTGCGTCACGCACTCGGCCGTCGGTCTCATGGAGGCCGGCTACCGCGTCGTCGTGGTCGTCGACGCCGTCTACTCGCCGGCGGGCGCGCAGGCCTACGGCCTCGCCCGCCTGCGCGACCTCGGCGTCGAGCTCGTCCACTGCAAGGGCATCTACTACGACTGGGTGCGGACCCTCGAGGCGGCGCTCGCCTTCGAGCGCGAGCATCCGGACCTCGCGGAGCCGCCCGGCTTCTGGATCTGACGGGCCACGACTGGCGGCCTCCCGCCGTCAACGGGTCTGGCGCAGACTCACCTCCACTTGAGGAACAACCCAGAGGGAGACTCGACATGGAGGTGGGAAGATGCCCCGGTTCGACACGCTCACGCCCATACACAAGGCACTGCGCGCCTTGGTCTACGAGGTCGGCGGCGACCTGCAGACGACCGACTTCGCCGACGAGCTGGAGGCTGCAGGCGCGGCGGCAGATCTCGAGCTGGCGCTGCACCTCATGCGGGACCACCACACCACTGAGGAGGTGTACTTCTACCCGAAGCTGCAGCCACTCGAAGAGCAGCTCGTGGCCGCGATGCTGGAGCAGCACGGGAACGTGGAGCGACTGCTGGACATCGCCGACGCGGCGCGCGGACAGGTCCGCGCTTCAGACGCGGAGGCCCGTATCCAGGCTGGCGTAGACCTCAACTGCCGGTTCAACGAACTCGTCGCCCTCTACTTTGAGCACCTCGCCGAAGAGGAGGCCAAGGTGCTGCCTGCGACGTGGCGGCACTTCGACGACGCCCAGCTGATGGCCATCCAGGGGACCATCATCGCGGAGATGGATCCCGACCTCCTGTTCCAATGGCTCGGCTGGATGTTCAAAGGCCTCAATCGGGTCGAGCTCGTCGGCATGTTGCGCGGCGCCAAGGCGGGGATGCCGCCGGAGGCGCTCGAGGCGGTGCGTGGGCTCGGAGCGGCGACCATGGAGCCGGCGGCCTGGCAAGCGGTGCGCGAGCAGGCCGGGCTGTAAGGTCCGCGGCCGGACTGTCGCAGCTCGGCCGGGCGCTAGACCCGCGGCACCTGCTGCGTGATGCAGTGGATGCCGCCGCCGCCGTAGCCGATGACGGGGCACGGGACGCCGACGACCTCGTGCCCGGGCACGATCTCCCGCAGTCTCTCGAGCGCGGCTTCGTCGTCGGCGGTGCCTCCGGTGGGCACGATGAGCGCGCCGTTGGCGAAGTAGGAGTTGATGTATGTCTCGACGATGGGCGTGTCGCCGATGAGCACCGGACGGCTGCGCGCGTCGAGCTCGAGCACCTCAAGCACTCGGCCGCGCGCGTCGGTGGTCTGCAGGCGCCGGCGGTTCTCCATCAGGTTGTCGTAGTCGGGGTGCTGCGGGTCGCGCACCATGTGCAGCAACACCCTGCTGGGCCCGACGAAGGCTGCGACGCCGTCCACGTGCCCGTCGGTGTCGGGGTCCTCGTCGAGTCCCAGGCCGGAGACGAGCCAGATGACCTTCTCGACGCCGAGGTAGTCCTTCAGCACCTGGGTCATCTCGTCTTTGGTGAGTCCGGGATTGCGGGACGGGTGCAGCAGGCAGCTCTCTGTGGTGATCAGCGTGCCCTCGCCGTCTACGGTGATGCCGCCCCCCTCGAGGACCATCGGGGCGGCGAACCGCTCCACGCCGAAGTGCTCGGCCAGACGGCGGCCGACGGCGGCGTCGTTGTCGTAGGGCAGGTACTTCTCGCCCCAGGAGTTGAAGATGAAGTCGCTCATGGCGAGCGTGCCGTCCGGGTGCGTGACGAAGATCGGCCCGGAGTCGCGGAGCCAGGAATCGTCGATGGGCATCTCCACGACCTCGATGTCCCGGCCCAGGTAGCTGCGCGCAACGGCGCCCTCACCGGGGCGGGCGAGCATGAGGACGTGCTCGAAGTGCGCGATCGCGTGAGCGACCGCCGCGTAGCTCGCCATGGCCAGCAGGTAGTGCTCGCCCCACACGGAGCCGATGCGAAGCTCGGTGGGCCAGCCCATGATGCAGCGCTCGTGCGGCTCCCACTCTGCGGGCATGCGGTACCCAAGAGAGGACGGCGTCCGCCCGGTGCGCACATTGGTGGGTGGATCAGCGGCTTGCGGCATGACGGCTCCTTCGAGGTGGGCCGCGTGTCAGTCAGGTGCGGGGATAGTGTAGTACTCCGTCATGGACGCCTCGTCCGTCGGCTCACGTCGTGCGGATACCCGGCTTCCTTGTACCATCGCGAGTGGCCGGAGTCGCACACCACCTCTGCGGCCGCGGCGACGAAGGGAGACCGTGCCCGCGTCCAATCAAGGCCGGCGTAAGCCTGTGCGCCTTGGGCCCGCCGCCGCGAGTCGGTCATCACGAGAGCTAAGGAGGGGGCGACATGAACGCAGCTCGCCTGACGATCTGGGACGACGACGCCTGCAGGCGTGTACACGAGGCGACGCTCGAGGTGCTCGCCGAGTCCGGCATCGAGGTGCAAGTACGCGCCGGCCGCCGAGATCTTCGCGAAGGCGGGAGCACAGGTCGACGGCACGCGGGTGCGCATCCCGGCCGAGCTCGTCGAGGCCGCCATCAGGAGCGCGCCGCGGGACTGGACGATCAAGCCGCGCGGCGGCGACACGGAGCCGCTCGTGCTCGACGCCGCGCACACGTACTGCGGCACCGGCTCCGACGTCCTCTACGTGTGCGACCCCGACACGCGCGAACGCCGCCGCGTCCGTCGCGCCGACGTCGAGGGCATGGCCGCGCTCTGCGAGAAGCTGCCCAACATCGATTTCGTGATGAGCATGGGCCTGCCTGAAGACGCGCCGCAGGTCATCGACGACCTCGTCCAGGTCGATGCCATGCTGCGCGGCACGCGCAAGCCGCTGCTCGTCGCGCCGCGCGACGGCCACATCCTTGGCAAGATGAAGGAGATGGCGGCGCTGGCCGGCGAGGCCGACAGCTTCGGCATCTACGCCATGCCGGTGCCCCCGCTCCTCTTCGATGAGGACGGCGCCAGCAAGGTGATCGCCTGCGCCGAACTCAGCATCCCGGTGATCTGGGCGCCGGCACCGAACGCAGGCACCACCGCGCCGGCGAGCGTCGCCGCGGTGATCGTCGTGGCCAACGCCGAGGTGCTCGCCGGCCTGGTGCTGAACCAGGCGGTCAGGCCGGGAGCGCCGTTCGTCTGGGGTGTCGGGGTGGGAGCGATGAACATGCGGACGATGAACGAGGTGTACTCGTCCGCGGACGTGTTCCGTGGCCACCAGGCGCAGACGGATCTGGCGCGCTGGTACGACCTGCCGAGCTTCGCGTACGCGGCGCACACGGACAGCAAGGTGCTGGACGAGCAGTGGAGCGCGGAGGCGGCGCTGACGGCGATCCTCGGCAAGCTCTCGCGCGGGACGCTGCTCCACGACGTCGGCTACCTCGAGTGCGGGCTGCAGAGCAGCTACGAGTCGATCGTCTTCGGCGACCATCTTCTCGGCTGGGCCCAGGCGTTCATGGCGCCGCTGGCCGTGGACGACGAGGCGCTGGCGCTGGACGAGATCAAGGCCGTGGGGCCGGGCGGCAACCACCTGGCCCGGCCGTACACGAGGAAGCACTTCCGGCAGATCTGGCAGAGCGACCTCTTCGACACGACCCGCCACGACGCCTGGCAGGCGGATGGGTCGAAGACGCTGCTCGACCGCCTGCGGGCGCGGGTCGCGGAGCTGCGCTCCGAGCCGCGCGCCTTCGAGCTGCCCGACGACGTGCAGGCAGGCCTCGACCGGATCCTCGCGAGCGTCGAGGCCCATCGCCCCGGCGCCGCGGAGTGACCTGAGCCGACCGCGGGCCGACCGGGCGCGTGCCCGGAGAGGGGCGGAGTGCGAGGCATCCGGGCGCCGGCCGACCGTCGGCATCCACGGCAGGTCCTGGCACGAGTCGGCTGCCACGACATGCTCACCGACGTCGCGGCTTGCGGGCCGCGACGCGCGCCGCGGCGAGCCAAAAACCGCTGCACGTGCGGCACTCCGCAGCGTCCGCAGTGGTTTGCCGCGCGTGGGCCCGGTGATAGACTCCGGCCCGTGCCCGACGCGTCCAACATCAGCATCAGCACGATCAACCGCTCCTGCGGTCTGTAAGCCCTCCGCCTCCGCGGACGGGCTCCTTCTGAGCAACACCGCGACTGCCCGCCCGCTGCCGACTCCACCCTGACCTGTCGTCGTCGGACCCCTGCGAGGTTGCCGCAATGACTTCCCGAATCAACCCCATCGCCCCCCGTCTCTGGTGGGACGTCCTGAATCCCAGCGAGCTCGAGCGCATCCACGAGGCCACCCTCGACGTGCTCGAGACGGTCGGCATCCGATTCCCGAGCGAGCGCGCCCTCGACGTCCTCGAGAAGAACGGCTGCGAGGTCGACCGCGCGACGCAGGTCGCCAAGCTCCCTCGCGCGGTCGTGATGGAGGCCGTCTCGCAGGTGCCCGACAGCTACGTGCTCGCCGGCCGCGACCCCGCCTGCGACATGCTCATCGACGGCAAGCACAGCTACCTGAGCAACGACGGCTCCGGCGTCTTCGTGTTCGACCACAAGACGGGCGAGAAGCGGCCGAGCACCAAGGCCGACGCGGCGACCAGCGCGCGCTTCGTCGACGCGCTGCCGAACATCAGCTACTACTGGGGGCCCGTGGTCACCAGCCAGGACGTGCCTCCGGCGACCAAGGCGCTGCACGACGCCGAGGCCGTGTTCACCAACACCAGCAAGCACTTCCAGACGGTGACCACCGTCGGCGAGAAGCCCGCCCGCTACCTCGTCGAGATGGCGGCCGCCATCGCCGGCGGCACGGACAAGCTGCGCGAGCGGCCGATCCTGAGCTTCATGCAGTGCGCCGTCGACCCGCTGGCGCACGACGGCCCCAACCTCGAGGCCAACCTCGTGGCCGCCGAGCACGGGCTGGCAAGTGGCTTCATGCCCATGCCGCTCGCGGCCGGCACCGGCCCGGCGACGCTGGCCGGCAACCTCGTCGTGCAGAACGCCGAGGCGCTCAGCGGCGTCGTGCTCCTCGAGCTGGCCTATCCGGGCGTGCCGGCGTTCTTCGCCGGCGCCCCGAGCGTCATCGACCTCAAGACCGGCGGCTACACCGGCGGCTCGCCCGAGGACTACCTCCTCGCCGGCGCCTCCACCCAGCTGGCCCACTTCTACGGCGTGCCGATGGCGATGGGCACCATGGCCACCGGCGCCAAGGAGCCCGACTGGCAGGCCGCCATCGACGACTCGCTGAGCACCTTCGCCAGCGTGATGACCAACGCCGACATGATGAACGGCGCCGGGCTGCTGAACGGCTCCAAGATCCTCAGCTACCCGCACATGGTCATGGAGACCGAGATCTACGGCATCGTCCAGAAGGTCGCGAACGGCATCGTCGTGGACGACGAGACGCTGGCGCTCGACGTGATCAAGAAGGTCGGGCACAACGGCACCTACCTCGCCGAGAAGCACACGCGCCGGCACATGAAGGAGATCTGGCGCCCCACGGTCTGGGACCGCACCCCCTACGACAACTGGCTGCGCGAGGGCAAGAAGGGCGCCCTGGAGAAGGCGACGGAGATCGCCGACGACATCCTGGCGAACTACCAGCCCGAGCCGCTGCCCGATGACGTGGTGAAGGAGCTGCGCGCGATCGTGGAGCGCGCGGACAAGGAGCTGGCGGGGGCCTGATGGCCTGCCGCCTGACCCGCTGATGCCCACCGCCCGCCTCACCGTCTGGGACGACGCCGCCTGCTGGCGCGTCCACGAGGCGACGCTCGCGCTGCTCGAGGAGACCGGCGTCGAGGTCCGCCACGCCGGCGCGCGGGAGCAGCTGGCGGAGGCGGGCGCGCGCGTCGAAGGGACGCGCGCCCGCATCCCGGCCGCCCTGGTGGACGCCGCCCTGCAGAGCGCGCCGCGCCACTTCAAGCTCAGGGAGCGCGGCGCGTCCGGTGGCGAGGGCCACGCGCGCCGCGGCGAGCTCGGCGGCCTCGAGCTGGAGGACGGCAAGAGCTACTTCGGCACGGGGTCGGACTGTGTCTACGTCACCGACCCCGACACCGGCGAGCGCCGTCAGAGCACGACCGCCGACGTCGAGGGCATGGCCGCGCTCGCGGAGAAGCTGCCCAACCTCGACTTCGTCATGAGCATGGGCCTGCCGAACGACGTGGCGGCGGAGGTCGGCGACCTCGCCCAGTTCGCCGCCATGCTCGCCGGCACGCGCAAGCCGCTGCTGACCACGGCGCACGACGCAGTCTCCTTGCGCCGCATGAAGGACATGGCCGCCATGTGCGGCGAGGCCAGAAGCTTCGGCTGCTACGCCATGCCCAATCCGCCGCTCATCCACAGCGGCGAGGCGCTGGACAAGGTCCGGGCCTGCGCCGAGCTCGACATCCCGCTCGTCTATGCGCCGGCGCCCGCCGCGGGCACCACGGCGCCGGCCTCCATGACCGCGACCATCGTCGTCGGCAACGCCGAGACGCTGAGCGGCCTCGTCGTCCATCAGCTGACGCGGAGTGGCGCGCCGTTCGTCTACGGCGTCGGCTGTGGCGCCTTCGACATGCGCACCGCCGTCGACGTGTACGGCGCGCCCGAGCACTTCCTCGGCAACGCCGCCGCGACCGACCTCGCGCGCTTCTACGGCCTGCCGAGCTTCGCCTACGCGGCGGTCGCCGATGCCAAGACGTTCGACGAGCAGTGGGCCGCCGAGGCCGGCATCACCGCGGTGCTCGGCGCGCTCAGCCGCGCCACGCTGCTGCACGACGTGGGCTATCTGGAGAGCGGTCTGCAGAGCAGCTACGACACGATCGTCCTCGGTGACGAGCTGGTGGGCTACGCCCGCGCGCTGCTCGTCGAGGTGGGCGTCGACGATGAGGCGCTGGCGCTGAACGAGATCGACGCCGTCGGCCCCGGCGGCAGTCACCTCGGCCGGGGCTACACGCGCCGGCACCACCGCGAGACGTGGGCGCCGCGCCTGTTCGACCGCGCGACGCACGATCGCTGGGCCGCCGCCGGCGCGACCACGCTCAAGGAACGCGTGGCCGTGCGCACGCAGGAGCTGCGCGAAGAGCCGCGCGGATTCGCGCTGGAGCAGACGATCCGCGACCGGCTGCAGGCCGTGCTCGCAGAGGCAGAAGGGAGCAGCCGGTGACCGAGCCGACGAGCGCGCCGCGGCCCGCGGAGGCGCGGCCCATCACGACCTATCAGGCGCGTCTGGCCCTGCGCGTGCTGAGCGACGACGACGTCGCCCGCGTGCACGCGGCGGCGCTCGAGCTGCTGGGCGCCGATGGCGCCGCGGCTGAGGCCGCGGCCCAGTCGGCGCCGGCAAGGTTCGTCCTCGCCGGCCGCGTGCCGGGGCACGACGTGAAGCTCGGCGCCGGCCTCGTGTGGCTGGCGGCCGGCGCCGCGACCGCCGGACCCGGCGGCGTCCCCGAGCGGGTCCGCCGCCTCGCCGGCGGCGACTCCGTCCCGGCGACTGCCGCCGACCTGGACGACGCCGTCCGGCTCGCCGACGCGCTGCCCCAGGTGGGCGTGCTCGCCGGCCCGCCGCTGCGTGCGGCCGGCGTGCCCGGGCTGGGCGCGCTGGCGCGCTGCTTCGCCGGCTCCAGCAAGCACGTGATCGCGGGACTGCTGACGACCGCCGCCGAGGCTGAGGCGGCCGCGTCGATGGCGGCGTCCGTCGCCGGCTCCGCCGACGAGGCACGCCGCCGCCCGCCGCTCTCGCTCTGCGGCGGCGCCGACGCGCTCGATGCGGCGCTCGTCTTCGCTCGTGCCGGCCTCCCCGTCGGCCTGGTGCTGGCGCCGGCCGACGCGGCCTCCGGCGTGCCTGCGCCGCCTTCATCGCCCTCCGCGATGACCGGCGAGGCCGGTGCCGCCGAAGCGGCCGACCTGGGTCCCGCTCTCATCCGCCACCACGCCGGCGTGCTCGCCGGCTGCGCGGCCGTCCAGGCCGCGGCCCCCGGCGCGCCGTTCTTCTACGTCGCCGATCCCGCGGCCGCAGGCCTGCGCGGCCGGGCCGCCGGCGTCGCTGTTCCAGCTCGCCGCCGCCCAGCTTGCGGCCCGCGTGGGCCTGCCGCTCGTCGCCGGCGGCCTGCGCACCACCAGTCACGAGCCCGACTGGCAGGCCTGTCAGCAGGACGCGTTCGTCTCCATGACGACCACCGCTTCGGGCGCCGACGTGACCGGCGGAGCCGGCACCCTCGGCGCCGCCACCGCATTCAGCCCCCAGCAGCTGGTCATGGACAGCGAGATCTTCAGCTGGAACGCGGCGATCGCCGCCGGCATCGACGTCCAGGACGAGACCATCGCGCTGGACGCGATCAAGCAGGTCGGCATCGGCGGCAACTACCTGGGCCAGCGCCACACGCGCCGGCACATGAAGGACGTGTGGCGTCCCCGTCTGCTCGACCGCACCATGTGGGACGCCTGGATCGCCTCGGGCAGGGAAGGCGCCTACGAGAAGGCGACCGCGCTCGCGGCGGAACTGCTCGCCGAGCACACTGCCGTGCCGCTCGGCGCCGAGGCCCGCGGCGTGATCGAACGCATCAGCGCGGGACCCGGGCTGTAGGTGACGCGGGCGGGCCTGCGACGGCCCGCGCCCGACAAGTCCGGCGACGGCCCGCGGGCCGACGCTGTAAACTCTGTATGCAAGGGTGCATCATCGTCCCGGCGACCTGGTCGCCGGGCGTAGCGGTGAAGCAGGGAGCCGCGGGGGTCAGGGGCCTCGCGGAGAAGGAGACGCTCACATGATCAGAGACCGCAAGGACATACCGCGATTCAAAGACGTCAGCGATGCCGAGTGGAGCGACTACCGCTGGCAGCTGCGCAACCGCCTCACCACCACCGAGGACTTCGAGAGCGTGCTCAACCTCACCGAGGCCCAGCGCAGGGATCTCGACGCCTGCATGGGCAAGTTCCGCGTGTCCGTCACGCCCTACTACGCGTCGCTCATGGACCCCGACGACTCCACGGACCCCGTGCGCATGCAGGCCGTGCCGACGCCCGCCGAGCTCGTCATCCATGCTGAAGACATCGAAGACGCCGTCTCCGAGGACTTCGACTCGCCGACGCCGCGCATCACGCACCGCTACCCGGACCGCGTGCTGTTCGTGGTCACCGAGATGTGCAGCATGTACTGCCGTCACTGCACGCGCCGGCGCCTGGTAGGCGGCACCGAGGACATCGTCGCCCAGACCGAGATCGACAACGCGATCAAGTACATCGAGCGCTCGCCCGAGGTCCGCGACGTGCTCATCAGTGGCGGCGACCCGCTGGTGCTCAGCGACGAGCAACTCGAGAGCATCCTCAAGCGCGTGCGCGCCATCGACCACGTGGAGATCATCCGCATCGGCTCGCGCATGCCGGTGGTGTGTCCGCAGCGCATCACGCCCGCGCTGGTCGAGATGTTGAGCAAGTACCAGCCGCTCTACTTCAACACGCACTTCAACCACCCGCAGGAGTTCACCGCCGAGAGCAAGCTCGCCTGCGACCGCCTCAACGACGCCGGCATCCCGATGGGCAACCAGACCGTGCTCATGCGCGGCATCAACGACTGCGCCGCCGTGATGAAGAAGCTCTCCCACCGGCTGCTGCAGTACCGCGTCAAGCCCTACTACTACTACCAGTGCGACCTGGCGCAGGGCACTGCCCACTTCCGCACCAGCGTCTCCAAGGGCATCGAGATCTACGAGAGCCTGCGCGGCCACACCACCGGCTTCGGCGTGCCGACGTACATCATCGACGCCATCGGCGGCGGCGGGAAGACGCCGGTCTTCCCCAACTACGTGATCAGCCAGGCGCCGGGCAAGGTCATCCTGCGCAACTACGAGGGCGTGATCAGCAAGTACACAGAGCCTGACGACTACGTCGAGGGCGAGTGCCACTGCGAGGACTGCGACGCGGACCGCGAGCGGCTGGGTGTGGCCGGGATGTTCGAGCCCAACCACGGACCCACGCTCAGCGAGGTGTGGGACGCGCGCATGCAGAAGGTCGTCGACCGCAAGAACCGCATGGCCGACGTGTTCGGCGAGGCGAGGGTCTGAGGGGGCCCGAGTCTGAGCGCGGGGCCTGAGGGGTAGGACCGGGAGGACCTCCGGCGATAGAGTCGCCGGTGGGGCGGGCGGCCGGAAGAGCCGCCCGCCTGTCCTTCACGGAACACAAGGAGAGAACGTGCCGAAAGTCTTCGTCGAGCCCATCGGCATCACGCTGACCGTCGATGAGCAGGAGAACCTGCTGGACGGGCTCGTGCGCGCCCAGATCGACATCCCCACCGACTGCGCCGGCCGCGGTACCTGCGGCAAGTGCCTCGTCCGCCTGGGCTCGGGAGAGCTCACGGCGCCGACGGAGCGAGAGCTCAAGCGGATCCCGGAGAAGCTGCGCGCCGAGGGCTGGCGCCTGGCCTGCCAGGCGTACCCTCGCTCGGCGCGCGTCAGCATCGAGGTGCGCGGCACCGCCGGGCAGCGCCGCATCCTGACGACGTCCAAGCTGACCCACGGCGCCGCGCATCCCGCGGTGAGCACGCGGTCGATCCAGCTCGAGCCGCCGACGCTGGCCGACAAGCGGTCCGACCTGGAGCGCTTCGACGACGGTCTCGGCGGCGTCGAGGTGCCGCTGCACGTCCTCGAGGAGCTTCCCGCCACGCTGCGCGACGGCAAGTGGAAGGTCACGGCCACCTGCTACGGCAAGCGCGTCATCGATGTGCACCCGGGTGAGCGGGAGCGCGAGTGCTACGGCGTCGCCGTCGACATCGGCACGTCCAAGGTCATCGCCTACCTGTTCGACCTCAAGCGTGGCGCGCTCATCGACCAGGAGGCCGTCGAGAATCCCCAGATGCGCTACGGCGAGGACGTCATCAGCCGCATCGCCCACGCCTCCCAGCACGACGCGACGGCAACGCTCGCGGAGGCCGTCCGGGGCGGCATCAACGCGAACCTCAAGGTGCTCTACGAGCGCCAGGACGTCCATCCCAAGCACGTCTGCGACATGACGGTCGTAGGCAACACGGCGATGCATCACCTCGCCCTGGGCCTGTCGCCCGTCGGCCTCGGCCAGGCTCCGTTCGCCCCGGCCGCGGCCGAGCCGCTCACCTACAAGGCGAGTGAGCTCGGCATCGACATGAACCCGGACGGCGGCGTGCACTTCCCGCCGCCCATCGCCGGGTTCGTCGGCTCGGACGCCCTCGCCGTGGTCGCCGCCACGAAGCTCGCGACCAAGAAGCGGCCGAGCATGGCGATCGACATCGGCACCAACACCGAGATCGCCCTCGCGCACGGCGGCCGCGTCACTGTGACGAGCTGCGCCTCCGGCCCGGCGTTCGAGGGCTACCAGATCCGCAACGGCATGAAGGCGGTGGCCGGCGCCATCGAGCGCGTCAAGATCACCCCCGACGGCGAAGCCGTCGATATCGTGGCCATCGCCGGCGCCGAGCCCATCGGCATCTGCGGCTCGGGCGTCGTCGACCTGCTCGCAGGGCTCGTGCACGCCGGCGTCGTCGACAAGAGCGGTCGCATGCAGACGGATCACCCGCGCGTGCGCAGGGGCGAGGAGGGCAACGAATACCTGCTCACCACCGGCCCGCACGGCGACATCGTCTTCACCCAGCACGACGTGCGCAGCCTGCAGCTCGCCAAGGGCGCCATCCACGCCGGCTGGGAGCTGCTCATGGCGAGCCTCGAGGTCCCGCTCGAGGAGCTCGATACCGTCTACATCGCCGGCGCGTTCGGCAACTACCTGGACCTGGGCGCGGCGCAGTATCTCGGCCTGTTCCCGCCTGTCGAGACGAAGCGCGTCGCGTTCGTCGGCAACGCCGCCGGCGTCGGCGCCCAGATGGCCCTCATCGACGTGAGGGCGAGGAACCGGATGGCGCACCTGCGCGAGCGCATCGAGTTCCTCGACCTCGCCACGGACAAGCGCTTCCTGGATGTCTTCTCCAGTCGCCTCGGCTTCGCCAGCGACGATTAGCAGACTGCGTCTCCGCGGCTACGCGGAGATCGCCGCCTCGTCGCTGATCCTCGGCACGTCGGCGACGCTGATCCAGATATCGACGATGCCGGCCAGCCTCTTGCTCGTCACTCGCATGGCGCTGGCCGGCATCGTTCTTGCCGTCATCTTCTTCATGAGCGGCGGGGTCGAGGAGGTGCGCCGCTCCGGCCATGTCGGCCGGATGGTCGTCCTCGGGTTCGTCGTCGCGCTGGAGATGATCTTCTACTTCGTCTCTATCCGGACGTCGAACGTCATCGTCGGGGTCTCGCTCGAGTACATGGCGCCGGTGTTCGTCGCTCTGCTTGCGCCGTGGGTGCTGCGCACGCGGCGCCAGGGCATCGACCTGGTGGCCGTCGGGGTGGCCGTGGCCGGGATGACCCTGCTCGTCCTCCCGGCCGCGACCGCAGGCGATGGCAGCGTGACCGTGCCCGGCGTCGTCTTCGGACTGCTCGCCGGCCTGATGTTCGCCACCGCGATGATGCTCATCAGCAGCATGAAGGACACCGGCGTCCGCGGCTCGACCTTCGCCCTCTTCTACTGCGCCGGCACGGTGATCCTGCTGACGCCGCTGGCGGTGTGGCAGACAGTGGGCAGCGGCTACCACCTGACGTCGACCGACACCTGGATCGTGCTGGTCAGCGGCCTGGTCTACACCGCCCTGTGCTTCAGCCTGTTCAGCGACGGCCTGCGCTACGTACGCGTGGAGCACGCCGGCATCCTCGGCTACCTCGAACCGGTGACCGCGCCGCTGTGGGCGTTCCTGCTGATCGGCGAGGCGCCGCCGTGGACGACGTACGTCGGCGGCGCCCTCATCGTGGCCGCCGGCATCCTCGTCATCGTCTTCGGCAAGGGCGAGGCCGAGAAGCTCGTGGAGCCGCTGACGTGAGCACCTCGCCATTGACCGCGGAGGCCGCGCAGCGCCGCAGCGCATGCGCGGCTACTTCGAGGTCGGCCTCGCGAGCCTCGCCAACGGCTCGATCGGCGTCATGGTCACCTATGCCGACATGCCCGCGACGATGCTCCTCTGCCTGCGCATGGTGTTCGCGGCGGCGGCGCTCGGCATCGTCGTGCTCGCCACGGGCAGCTGGCGCGACCTGCGCAAGCCCGGCGCGCCGCTCCGCGTGCTCGGCATCAGCATCGCGCTCTCGCTCAACCTGATCCTGTACTTCCTCGCCATCCGCTACACCGGCGTCGCCGTCGCCATCTTCCTCAGCTACCTCGCGCCGGTGTACCTCGCCTTCGTCGCGCCGCGGATCCTCAAGGAGAAGACGGAGCCGGTGGTGTACGTCGCCCTCGCGGTCGGCCTGGCGGGCATGGCGCTCATCCTCGTGCCGGGCCTGCTGCTCGAGGGTGTGAAGCTCTCGGCCGCCGGGCTGTTCTTCGGCTGGGCGGCCGGGGTCATGTACGCTGTGTACCTGCTGTTCGCGAAGAGCCTGCGCGGTCTGCACGTGCGCAGCACGCCGGTCGTGTTCGCGCAGAGCGCGTTCACCGCTGCGGTGATGCTGGTCCCCGGCTTGCTCACCGTGAGCGCCGCTCACTACCACTACACGGGGGTCGACCTGTTGATGGCGGCGCTGCTCGGCCTGGTCACGACCGCGTTCAGCTTCAGCGTCTTCATGGACGGCCTGCGCTACATCCGCGTGCAGCACGCGAGCATCATCGCCTACGTCGAGCCGGTGAGCGCCCCCTTCTACGCGCTCCTCTTCCTCGGCCAGGTGCCGAGCTCCTGGACGATCGCCGGCGGGGCGCTGATCGTCGCCGCGGGCATCCTCGTGGTGCTCTACGCCCGCGGCGAGCCCGAGCTGGAGCCGCTGGGATGAGCGGCGGCGTGCGGAGCCCCAGCGCCGCCGCGCCGCAGCGCCGCGACCCGCTCGGCTACAGCCTGGTGGTCGTCTCCTACCTGCTCTTCGGCCTCAGTGCGACGCTGGTCACCTGGGCCGACGCCCCCGAGAGTGTCCTCCTCGTCATCCGCTTCGCGCTTGCGTCGGCCGTGCTGCTGCTCGTGTTCGCCCGCCGGCGCCCGCTCCGCGGGGTGCTGCAGCGCGGCAGGTGGCAGCGGCTGCTCCTCATGGGAGCGCTCGACGCGTTCACGATGATCGCCTACTTCTTCGCCGTGCGCTCCGTCGGCGTGGCGGTCGCCACGTTCTTCCTCTTCCTGCAGCCGGTCTGGGTGGCGTTCGTCGCGCCGCACGTCCTGCACGTCGCGACCGAGCGCATCGTGTACCTTGCGCTGGCCATCGCCGTCGGCGGGATGGCCGTCATCCTGTGGCCCTCGTTCACCGGCGCCGCCGTGGACCTCTCCGTACTCGGCCTCCTGGCCGCGCTGGCGGCGGGGTGGGCCTTCGCCTTCTTCCAGCTGATCGTCAAAGGGCTGACGCGCGAGGTCTCGAGCGTCACGCTGGTCACCGTGGAGTGCCTGCTCGACGCGCTGTTCATCCTTCCACTGGCCCTGTGGCAGTTCGCCGGGACGGGACAGGGCCTCACCGCCCGGGACTGGATCGCCGCCGTGATCATGGGGCTGGTGACGACGGCCCTCGCCTACACGATGTGGATGGACGGTGTGGCGCGGATCCGCGTGCAGCACAGCTCGATCCTCGGCCTGCTCACGCCGGTCGCCGCGCCGATCTACGCGCTCGTCATCCTCGGACAGGGCATCGCCGGCTGGACGCTCGCCGGCGGGGCGCTGATCCTCTTCGCCGGCGCCCTCGTCGTCGTGTTCGGCGCCGGCGACCCCGGCCCCGAGCCGCCGCTGTGAGCGCCGGCCGGCAGAGCGGCGGCGGGGCCGCCGGCCCTCCGGCCGTCGTCGCCGCCGGCCCGGCCGCGACCCCGATGCCTCGCCGCGATCTGCTCGGATACGTCATCGTGGTCATCT
>CAWIDR010000014.1:0-92445 GCA_963834905.1 uncultured Thermoleophilia bacterium
GGGAGTGGCTGCGGGTCAGGGCTGTCGGGCTGATCGCCGTGACCGCCGAGACGGGGCTGGAGGACACGCTGGCCGCGCTGCGCCGGTACGTGGCGCTCTCGTCGGAGGGCGACATCCCGGTGTTCACGTGTGCCGGCTACGCGGACGCGGCCGGAGCCGCGGCCGCGGACGAGCAGCTGCTGGCGGAGGCCCGGCGACTGGGCGCGGACCTCGCGGACGCGCTGGGCCTCAGCCGGGCCTGATCACCCGGCGCTCGGTGACGATGGCCGTCATCGGCAGGTCGTGAGGTTCGCAGTAGATGAGCGGAACCAGCTGCACCTCGAACGCCAGCGCGATCCACGGCGTCCCGGACCTCGTCAGCGGCAGGTAGTTGTCGTAGAAGCCGCCGCCGTAGCCGCAGCGGCGCCCTTCCTCGTCGAAGGCGGACCCGGGGACGAACACGAGGTCGATCGTCTCCGGCGCGACCTCCGGCAGCCCCTCGCGCGGCTCGGGGATGTCCCACTGCCCGGGACCAGGTCGGCGGCGAGGTCGCTGACGCGGTAGGCCTTCATGAGCCGGGGGGCGAGGATCCAGGGCAGGCAGAGGGTCTTGCCGGTCCGCACCACCCACTCGGCGATGGGCGTGGTGTCGAGTTCGGTGCGGAACGAGGCGAAGAGCATGACGGTGCCGGCGGAGGCGAGCTCAGGGAGCTCCAGCGCGCGAATGCGGACGGCCTCCGCGAGCCGCTCGCGCTCGGCCTCGGAGAGGGTGCCGCGGGCGTCCAGCGCGCAGGTGCGGGCCTCGGCCTTGTCGAGCCCGCCGGCGTCCGCACCGGGGTCGTCGTGTGTCTGGAAAGGTGTCACACCGGTCCTCCAACGTACACTGGGCTGGCAACGCTTCGCAGGCCCAGAGGCCCTGCATTGATGACTGGGCCGCGGCGCCTTCGCTTATAGTATAGGCGGAGCCGCCCGGCGGGCTGCGGGGCTGCTCACTGAGAGAGGTGGGCGTGCGCGAGCGTGCGGCTCGTGTGTGCCGCCGAGAGGATGGCTATGGCACTGCGTTCCCAGGAAGAAGTCTCACTGGCGACCGTGTTCGCGCGTACGCTCCGCAGCGTCATCGCACTGACGACGTCTGAGGAGCGCCGGGTGTGGCCGGACGCCGGCGAAGTGCTGGCGGCCACGCCGGCCGACGCCATGGCGCCGGCGTCGTTCGTCCGTCTGCTGCAGTTCGCGATCCTTCCCGAGATCCTCGGCGAGAGCGCCGGCCCCGCCATCTACCTCGCGAGCAAGCGCACCAGCCGCGACCTCGGCATCACGTCCATCCAGGGCCTCAAGGACTGGTTCGCGCGGATGAAGCTCGGCGACCTCGAGGTGGAACTCGACGAGGAGCGCGTGCTCGTCAAACTCAGTCGCTGCCTGAGCTGTGAACACCTGCCGGCTACCGGCACGCCCGTCTGCGACGTGGAGCGCGGCATCATCGACGGCGTCCTCGAGGGGATCACCGGCACCGAGGTCCTCACCAAGGAGACCATGTGCTGGGGCCTCGGCGACACCGTGTGCCAGTTCGAGGGGTACGCCGGCCAGAAGACGGCCGGGTACCTGTACCACGAGAACGGATTCCACCCGGACGAGCAGCGCCGGCTCCTCACGCAACTCGCCGACCAGGCCGACGTCGCCCTCGACAACCTGCGCCTGCTGCACGAGCGGCGCGAGCACGAGACTCACGACCCGCTCACCGGGCTGCTCAACTTCCGCAACCTGCGCGAGCGGGCGGCGTTCGAGCTGGCGCGGGCCGAGCGGCACGGCCGCCAGGTCGCCGTGGTGATGATCGACCTCGACGACTTCGCCGCCGTCAACGAGACCGCGGGCCGCGAGGCGGGGGATGAGGTGCTGCGCCATTGGGCGGCGGCGCTCACGGCCCAGCTGCGCAGCTGCGACCTGGTCTGCCGCTACGGCGCCGACGAGTTCCTGCTGGTGCTGCCGGAGACCGCCGACCAGCAGGCCGGCGCCGTGCTGGCCAGAGTGCTCGGGGCGATGCAGCAACTGGCCGTCGAGACGGACGGCAGGGTCATCGCCCTCACCGCCTCGGCCGGCGTCGCGAGCTTCCCCGGCGACGGCCGCTCCGCTGAAGAACTCGTGGCCAAGGCGGCGACGACGATGTACACGGCCCGGGCCGGGGGGCCGGGCCGTGTCGCGTTCTACTCCGGTCCGCCGCGCTCCTGAGCAGCCGGTGGCGGCGCGCGTCGAGCTCCTCGTGGTCGGGTCTCTGCACCGCGATCTCGCGCCCGCCGCACAGCACTACCTCGATCTCCTCAAGCCGCACGTGGCGGTGACCGTGCGCGAGGTCAAGGAGGTGGCGCTCCGCGGCCGCAGCGAAGCCGAAGTGCTGCGCGAAGAGGGCAAGCGCCTGCTCGCGGCGTGGCCGCAGGCGCCTGCCGTCTCGGCGCTCGTCGTGGAGGGCGCCGCGCTCGGCACCGAGGCGTTCGCCGCGCGGCTGCAGCGCGCGTTCGAGCGCGGCGGCGCGGGCTTCGTGATCGGCGGTTCCCTGGGGCTCGCCGCCGAGGTCCGCGCCCGGGCCACCGACACGCTGTCGCTCTCCGCGATGACGCTGCCGCACCAGCTGGCGCGCGTCGTGCTGCTCGAGCAGTTGTTCCGCGCCGGCAAGATCCTCCGCGGCGAGCCGTACCACCACTGACGCACGCCTGCTCTGCTCCGCGCCGGCCGGCCTGCCGCCGTCGCGCCGCGCCGCGCGGGCGGATAGAATCAGCGGGCTCCGGCCGCCCGGCCGGCGCCTACACAGTGATGGTGGACGATGACCGATGATCTCTACGACCTGAACGGACTCGCGGCCTCGCTGCAGGCCGCGCTCGAAGAAGAACTGACCGCCGGCGGGGCCGAGGTCCAGGCGCCGGCCGTGGAGCTGTCGCTCCCGGCGCGCCCGGAGCACGGCGACGTCACGACCAACGCGGCGCTGATCACCGCCAAGCGCGCCGGCCGCGTGCCTCGCGAGCTGGCCGAGGCGGTCGGCGCCCGCTGGGTCGCGAGCGCCGGCGCCGGCGTCTGCGACCGCTTCGAGGTCGCCGGGCCCGGCTTCCTCAACCTCTTCCTGAACGACGGGTGGTACCGCGGCGCGCTCGACAGGCTCCTGGCCGAGGGCGGCGACTACGGCCGCGGGGCCCTGCCCGAGGCGCAGCGCCTCAAGATGAACGTCGAGTTCGTGAGCGTGAACCCCACCGGACCGCTGCACGTGGGGCACGCCCGCTACGCTTCCTACGGCGACGCGCTGTGCCGCATCCTCGCCTTCGTCGGTCACGACGTCACGCGCGAGTTCTACGTCAACGACTACGGCACGCAGATGCAGCGCTTCGCCCACTCGCTCGCCGCCCGCTACGGGCAGCGGCTCGGCCTGGATACGCCGGTCCCCGAAGAGGGGTACCAGGGCGACTACGTCCTGGAGCTGGCCGACGAGTTCATCGCCGCCGTGGGCGACCGCTACAAGGCGGCGCTCGAAGCGGTCGCCCCGGACGTGACGGCGCTGCCGGCCGAGGTGACCGGTGCGTTCAAGGTCTGGGGACGCGACGCCATCCTGGCGCAGTTCCGCCTGACGCTCGAGCGCCTGCGCGTGCCGTTCGACGTGTGGACGCCGGAGAGCACGCTGTACGCGGGCGAGAGCGTCCACCGCGGGTTCGGCGGCGAGGTCGGCAAGTCACTGGCCGACCTGGACGGCGAGAGCCTCCTCTACGACGAGGGAGGGGCGGTGTGGCTCGCGACGACCCGGTACGGCGACGACAAGGACCGGGTCCTGATCCGCCAGACCGGCGACCCCACGTACTTCCTCAGCGACATCGCCTATCACCGCGACAAGATGGACCGCGGCTTCGCGCACATGATCGACGTCTGGGGCGCCGACCACCACGGCTACGTGCCGCGGATGAAGGCGGCCTTCACGGCGCTGCCGCCGCACGACCCGGACAAGCTCGAGCTGATCATCGGCCAGCTGGTGAACCTGCTCGAGAGCGGGGAGTCGCGGCGCATGAGCAAGCGCCGCGGCGACATCGTCACGGTGGACGACCTCGTCGACGCCATCGGCGTGGACGCGGCGCGGTTCCTGCTCGTCGGCCGGTCGCACGACACCACGCTCGACCTCGACATCGACCTCGCCGTCCAGCAGACCAACCAGAACCCCGTGTACTACGTGCAGTACGCGCACGCGCGCATCTGCAGCATCCTGCGCAACCTGCCGGGGGAGGGGGTGCGGCCGGAGGGCGAAGCCGTCCCGGCCGTGACCGTGGGTCCGCACGAGCGCTCGCTGCTCCAGGCCCTCGCGCGCTTCCCGGGCGTGCTGCTGAGCGCGGC
Organism: uncultured Thermoleophilia bacterium; assembly: GCA_963834905.1. Lineage (GTDB taxonomy): Bacteria > Actinomycetota > Thermoleophilia > UBA2241 > UBA2241 > CAIXSE01. The sequence continues at coordinate 4,335 of CAWIDR010000014.1, forward strand.
GGACACGCGCTCGCCGCACCGCGTGCACGGGTATCTGGGGGAGCTCGCGGCCGAGTTCCACGTGTTCTACCGGCACTGCCGCGTACTCAGCGACGACGCCGACGTGGCCGCGTTCCGCGCCGGGCTGTGCAACGCCGTGCGGACGACCCTCGCCGCGGGGCTGGGCCTGCTCGGCGTCACCGCGCCTGAATCGATGTGATCCGGGGCCGGGGCGGACGTGCGCCCGCCGGCCCGCGGCTCTCAGCCGCCGGACCGGGCGCGTACCCAGGCGCGGAGCTCGTCGAGTTGCTCCGGCGGCAGGTCCGTGTCCAGGCCGAGCAGCATCGAGATGGCCGTGCCGGTCTTGTCGTCGATCAGCTTGTGGACGACGCTCTCGAGCACCGTCTGCGCCACCTCGCGCCCGGGGATGGCCGGCGTGTACACGTACGCGATGGCGGTCTTGTCCTGCGTGAGCAGGTGCTTCTTCACGAGGTTGTTCATGACCGTCATGACGGTCGTGTAGGCGATCGTCCTGCGTTCGCGCAGCGTCTCGTAGACCGCGCGCACCGTGGTCTCGTCCTTCTCCCAGACGACCGCCAGGATGTCCGCCTCAAGCGATCCGATACCCGTGAAGGGTGCGCCCTTGGTGCTGCGCAGCCACTTCGGTCTTGCTTCGTCCATCAGGACTCCCTCCGCCTTGCCCGTAGCGTACGTCGCCGCGTGCCCCAGTCGCGGTGCAGTACGTATGACATGCTACGTATTCCCTTTAACCATAAACTCACGCCCGTGTCGTAGACTACGTATTTGCGCAGCGTGCAGGCGAATCCTGACCGGGGAGTGACGGTGACGGATCACATCGATTTGCTACGGACTCTGTGCCTGACACCCGGCCCGACCGGGTTCGAAGCCGCGGTGCAGGACGTCGTCCGCCGGCGCCTCGCACCGCTGGGGGTGGCCGAGGGCGATCCGCTGGGCAACGTGTGGCTGGGTGTCGGGCCCGAGAGCGGCCCGCTGGTCGCCATCGCCGCGCACGCCGACCAGATCGGCCTCATCGTCACGCACGTCGACGAAGGTGGCTACATCTTCATCGAACGCATCGGCGGCCTCGCTCCGTTGCTGGTCCCAGGCCGCCACTTCGTGATCCACGGCCGCAAGGGCGCGGTGCACGCCGTCGGCGGCCGCAAGCCGGGCCACATCGTCCCCATGGAGGAGCGGCGCTGCGCGCCCGAACTGCACGAGCAGTTCCTCGACATCGGCGCCCACGGGCGCGACGAGGCGCTGGCGCGGGTCGCCGTCGGCGACTCCATCACGTTCACACCCGACTTCGTCGAGCTGTCGCCGGGCGTGGTCGCGACCCAGGCGCTGGACGACCGCGCGGGAGTGTACGCGATGATCCGCGCGCTCGAGCTCTACGCGGCGGCCCCGGGCGCCGCCAGGCTCACCGGGTTCGCCACCGTGCACGAGGAGACGACCTTCATGGGCGCCAAGGCGCTTGCGCTGCGGCTGCGCCCGGACGTGCTCATCGTGCTGGACGGCGACTTCAGCAGCGACACGCCGGCCGCCGGCGCCAAGGAGCTGTCCGGCGAGGTGAAGCTTGGCGCCGGCCCCGTGCTCAGCCGCGGCGCGGGCAGCAGCGAGCGGCTCGTGGCGCTCGCGCGCGAGGTCGCCGAAGCCGACGGCGTGCAGGTGCAGATCAAGGCGTATCCCGGCCAGACCGACACCGACGCCGACGAGCTGATGGCCGCCGGCACGGCGGCGACGCTCACCATCGGCCTGCCGATGCGCTACATGCACTCGCCGTTCGAGGTCGCGTGCGTAGACGACCTCGAGGCGGCGGCGCGCCTGGTCGCCGCGCTGGCGCGCCGCGTCGGCGCCGCCGGGCCTGACGCCGCAGACCGTACCTGACGACGCCCGAGGGGAGGCGCCCCGTGAAGCTGTTCATCGCCATCGACCTCGAAGGTATCTCCGGCGTGGTGTCCGAGGCGGACACGGGGCGTGAGGGCGCGGCCGCGACGCGTGCCCGCGCCCACATGCGCGCCGACCTCGACGCCGTCCTCGAGGGCTGCGCCGCGGCCGGCGCCCGCGAGGTCGTGATCTGCGACGCGCACGACGACGGCCGCAACCTCGACCCGTCGGGTCTGCCCGGCTTCGCCACGCTCGTGAGCGGCTCTCCGGCGCCCGGCAGCATGCTCGAGGGGCTCGGCCCGGACTGTGACGGCGCGCTCTTCGTGGGCTACCACGCCATGGCGGGCACGCAGGGCGCGGTCCTCGAGCACACGTGGAACTACAAGGTGTACGGCGTTCGGGTGGGCGGACTCGAGGTCGGCGAGTTCGGCGTGGCCGCCCTGCTCGCCGGCGAGTCCGGCGTGCCGGCCCTCTATCTCTCCGGTGACGACAAGGCCGCCGGGGAGGCTCGGGCGCTCGTCCCCGGCATCACCGCCACCGTGGTCAAGACCGGGGTCCGTCGCGAGGCGGCGGCGCTGTGCGTCCCCGACGAGGCGCGCGAGCGCATCAGGGCGGACGTCGAGGCGGCGCTCCGGGCCGGGGCCAGGCCGGCGCCGCTCGCCTGGAACGGCGAGCCGCTCCGGCTCACCTTCACCCGCGTCCAGTTCTGCGACCTCGCCGAGACCTGCCCGGGCACGACGCGGCTCGACGGGCGCACGCTGGAGATCGCCGGCGACACGTTCGCGGAGGTCTACCGGGGCTTCCTCGCCTGCCTGCGGCTCTCGGAGTCCCAAGGCTAGGGCGCGCATCGCGGCGCCGCGGCCGCAGCTTGCGGCTCCGCCGCCGCTATGGTCAGATAGTGCCCTCGAGCGGATGTGGTGCAGCTGGTAGCACGTCAGCTTCCCAAGCTGAAGATCGCGGGTTCGAGTCCCGTCATCCGCTCCAGTCCTTCCTCCTCGGACGCGCCTCCGCGACGCTTCTCCGTGCGCCTCCGTTCGCCGCTCCTCAGTGACTCGGGTCGGACAGCCTCTTGACTAAAGTCAGGATTCCCTCATGTCGATGGTTAGGGTATCCTAATGACGAGCCGGAGGCGGGCGCCCGCCAGGGCCTCCCGCCTCACCCACCGCAGCACACTGGAGTCGCCCGTGACCACACGCACGCAGAGCGCGGAGGAGTACCTCGAGGCCATCTTCAAGCTGCAGCGCGGCGCGGAGCCCGTGACCGTCAAACGGCTGGCCGGCGAGCTCGGCGTGGCCCCGCCGTCCGTGTCCGAGATGCTCGGCCGTCTGCGCGCGGCCGGCCTCGTCGAGGAGCCGGCCGAGGGTCGTGGCATCGCGCTCACCGACGAGGGCACCGTCGAGGGCGCCACGCTGGTACGCAGGCATCGCCTGAGCGAGCGGTTCCTCGTCGACTACCTCGACATGCCCTGGGACGCCGTCCACGAGGAGGCGTGCAAGCTCGAGCACGTCCTCAGCCCTGAGGTCGAGGCTCGCCTCGCGGAGCAGCTGGGCAACCCGCTCACCTGCCCGCACGGCCACGTCATCCCCGCCGAAGACGGTTCTCTTCCCGACCAGGACCTGCGCCCGCTGTCGGGACTGGAGCCCGGTGAGAACGCCGTCATCGGCTGCATCACCGAAGAGAAGAGCGACCTGCTGCGCTACCTCGCGTCGCTCGGCCTGCTCCCCGACACGCCGGTCGCCGTGGAGAGCGTCGCGCCGTTCAACGGCCCGCTGCTCGTCCGCGTCGGCGGCTCTCAGTATGCCCTCGGGCGAGAGGTGACCGACAAGATCATGGTGCGCGGCTGACGCCAATGGCCACGACGCTCCGCCAGAGCCGCCGTGCCGCGGCCGCGTGTCCCGCGCCGGACCCGCTCGTCGTCTGCGTCGCCGGCAATCCCAACGTCGGCAAGTCCTCGCTGTTCAACTCGCTCACCGGCTCATCGCGCGAGACCGCGAACTGCGCCGGCGTGAGCGTCGACGCCTGCACCGTCTGCACGCTCTGGGACGGGCGGCCCATCGAGGTCGTCGACCTGCCGGGCAGCTACTCGCTGGACGGGCCGGGCGACGACCAGCAGGCCGCCCGCAGCGCGCTGCTCGAGCGCCGCCCCGATGTCATCGTCGCGGTGGCCGACGCCACCAACCTGGCGCGCAGTCTGTACCTGCCGCTGCAACTGCTCGACATGGGCTACCGCGTCGTCGTCGCGCTGAACCTCTCGGACGAGGCCACTCGCCGCGGGCGCAGCGCCGGACGCCGAGGTGCTCTCGCGGGACCTCGGCGTCCCCGTGGTGCCCACCGTCGCGCCGAAGGGCAAGGGCCTGATGGAACTCGAGGCCGCCGTGCTGCGCGTGAGCGCCGGCGGCGGCCTGGGTGAGACGGCGGGCACCCCGCTGCCGGTGCCGGTGGAGCAGCGGGTCGAAGAAGTCGCACTCTACGTGGCCGCGCGGCCAGAGGACGGGCCGCGCGCGCCCGGCGGGCTGAGCCCCCGGGCGGCGGCCATCGCCGTCCTCGAAGGAGACGCGGACGTCACCGCCCTGGTCGGCCTCGGCGCGGGCGGCTTTCTCACCGAGGCCGACGAGGGCCTCGCACTCGAGATCTCCAAGGCGCGGCACGCCGAGGCGCGCGCCCTCGCGGCGGCGGCCCAGGACACGCGCGCCGCCGCCGACCGCTGGTGGCGCCTCACGACCGCGCCGCGCACCGGCATCCCGATCATGCTGGGCGTCATCACCGCCGTGTTCGCCACGCTCTTCATCGTCGGCGACCTGCTGGCGCGGGTGCTCACCGCCGCCTGGACGGCCTGGATCTCGCCGGCCGTCATCAGCGTGGTGACGGCGATCTTCGGCGACGGCACGGTGGGCAAGGTCGTCCTCTGGGGGGTGGACGGCGGCATCCTCGCGACGCTCGCCGTCGGCATCCCCTACATCCTCACCTTCTACTTCATCCTCGCGCTGGTGGAGGACACCGGCTACATGAACGCCGCCGCGTTCCTCAGCGACCGCATCATGCACCGCATCGGCCTGCACGGACGGGCGATCATCCCGCTCATCGCCGCCGGCGGCTGCAACGTGCCGGCGATCATCGCCACGCGCTCGCTGACCAGCAAGCGCGAGCGCACCATCGCCGCCGTGCTCGCCACGCTGACGCCGTGCAGCGCGCGGACGGCGGTCATCATCGGGGCCGTGGCCGGCGTGGCCGGCTGGCAGTACGCGCTGCTCACCTACGCGGTGATCATCATCGTCATCATCCTCGCCGGGCTCGGCATGAACCGGCTCATGCCCGGCGACAAGGGCGTCCTGGTCATGGAGATGTTCCCGTTCCGCCGTCCGGTGCTGCGCCAGGTGGCGCGCAAGACCTGGCGGCGCTTCCGCGAGTTCGTCTGGGACGCCGCCCCCATCATCCTGCTCGGCAGCATGGCCCTCGGCCTGCTCTACGAGACCGGCTGGGTGTGGAACCTCGGCACGGTGCTCAAGCCCATCGTCGAGGGCTGGCTGCTCCTGCCCATGGTGGCCGGGCTGACGCTCGTGTTCGCGGTGCTCCGCAAGGAACTGGCGCTGCAGTTGCTGCTGGTCTTCGCCGCCGTCCAGGCCGGCGGCGCTGTCGCGAGCATCTCTTCGTTCATGACCACCTCGCAGATCGTCACCTACGCGATCGTCAACGCGCTCTACATTCCCTGCGTGGCCACGATCGCCGTGCTGGGGCGCGAGCTGGGGTGGCGGCGCACCGCCGTCATCTGCGCCGGCACCATCGGGATCGCGCTCCTCGTCGGCGGCATCGTCGCCCGCGTGCTGCCGCTGTTCGCCTGAGCCGGCGCGGCTCCGGTCTGTGCCGTGCCGCGTGCAGCGCCGCGACCGTCCGGGTGCGGTGGTAGAATCTCCGCCGAGGCATCCTGGTGAGTCATTCTTCCGCCCACATCCGCCGGCAGGCGGTCCGCCTGCTGCAGAGCGCCGGCGTCTCGCGCGAGCCCGTCTCGCTGCGTGACGTCGTGAGTGCGCTCAACCTCGAGGTCGTCCAGACCACCGGCGAGCCGTTCCTCAGCGAGGGCGCTCTCCAGCCGGTGGGCGACGGCCACGCGATCGTGGTGCGCGGCGCCTCGAACGAACGCCGCCGCCGGTTCACGATCGCCCACGAGATCGGTCACTTCGTGCTGCACCCGGCGCGGCTCGCGCCGGAGCGCGGCGGCGCCGTCAACGAGGCGTTGCGGCTGCAGGAGCGCGAGGCCGACCAGTTCGCGGCCGAGCTCCTCATGCCCGAGGACCTCGTGCGGGTGGCCGTGCTCGAGCACGGAGGCGACGTGAGCCGTCTCGCCGACCGGTTCGACGTCAGCCGCCAGGCGATGCAGACGCGGCTGCGCTGGCTCGGCATCGGTGGTCACCACGCGGACCGCGGCGCCGGCGTGCGCCGGCCGCCGTCTGCCTGACCCGGCGACTCAGGCCCGTACGAGGGGTCGCGTCCGGTCCCCGCGCTGCTCGCGCCTCGCGCTCACGGCTCGCCGTTCGCCAGCACCCAGTCGATGGTCGCGCGCGCGACGTAGGGCGAGCGGCCGGGCCCGTGATGGCCGCCCTCGCTGAGGCAGATGAACTGGGACGGCGGCGCCAGCACCGCCGCCAGCCGCTCGCTGTGCGCGAACGGCACCGCGTCGTCGTCGCGCGCGTGCGCGAGCAGCACGCGGGGCAGGCCGCGGGCGGCCGCGACCAGGTCCAGGCCCGCGAGGAACGGCCGCAACGCGGCTGCGTCGAAGCGGGCTGAGTACTCGCGGCCCTGCGGCCCGCCCGGCGTCCCGGCCGGGTCGCGCTCGAGCTCGTCCAACCCGGCGAGCAGCGATCCGCCGTCCGCGGGCAGAGGAGCGCGAGCGAGCGGAAGAAGCCGGGGCGGGCGCGCGCGGCCAGCAGCAGCATGCACCCGCCCATGCTGGCTCCGCGCGCCGCCAGCCACGGGGCGCCGGACTCCGCGAGGAGCCGTTCGCCCGCGGCCACGGCGTCTCGCCAGCCGTCCGGCTCCATCTCGCCGCCACTCTCGCCGTGGCCGCGGAAGTCGAACGTGAGCGCGGCCAGCCCGGCGGCCGCCGCCTGCTCGCCCATCAGCTCGTGGTTCTCCTTGCGGCTGCCGGCGCCGTGACACACCAGGAGAGCGCCGCGTGGCGCCCCGACCGGGCGGAAGAGCCGGCCGGCGAGCGCGATGCCGTCCGACGCGATCGTGACGGCCTCCGGCGGCCCGCCCGCCGGGGCCGGCAGGGCCGGTCGCGCCGCAGAGGCGCCGGACTGAGGTGAGGAGGCTGGCATCACTGCGAGTTTAGCGAACGGGCACCCTTGTGATGTACTACCCTCCACCCTGTTGACGGAGGTCACATGCACGAAGTGAACGTCGGCCGCAAATCGCTGGCCGACTACAGAAGCATCGTACCCAAGGAACTGATGAGCGAGATCGACGAGCTCGCCGAGCGGCTCAAGGGCCGCCAGGTCCTGCACGTCAACGCCACGGCCTTCGGCGGCGGCGTGGCCGAGATCCTCTACACCCTCGTGCCGCTCGTGAGCGACATAGGGCTCGAGGCGCACTGGCAGATCCTCACCGCGCCTCCCGAGTTCTTCACCGTCACCAAGAGCTTCCACAACGGCCTGCAGGGGCACGCCGTGGACTTCCCCGACGAGTCGCGCGCCCTGTACGAAGAGGTCTGCCGCACGAACGCGGCCGAGCTCACGCGGCCCTACGACTTCGTCGTCATCCACGACCCGCAGCCGCTGGCCATCCGCGACTTCGTGACGCGCAGCCAGGACCGCTCCACGTGGTGGATCTGGCGCTGTCACATCGACACCTCCACGCCCGACGAGGGCCTGTACGACTACCTGCTGCCGTCGATCAACCGCTACGACGCGGCCGTGTACACCCTGGCCGACTACGTGCCCCAGGGCCTCACCGTGCCGGTGCGCGACGATCGCCCCGACCATCGACCCGCTGGCGCCCAAGAACATGCAGCTCTCCGCCGAGGACGCCACCTACATCGTGCGCCAGTTCGGCATCGACGTGGAGCGCCCGCTCCTCCTCCAGGTGTCGCGGTTCGACCCCTGGAAGGACCCTCTGGGCGTCGTCGACGTCTACCGCACCGTCAAGGCCAAGCACCCGGACGTGCAGCTGGCGCTGGTGGGCTCCATGGCCAGCGACGACCCGGAGGGCTGGGACTACCTCGAGCGCGTCATCGCCTACGTGGGCGGCGACCCCGACGTCTTCATCCTGTCCAACCTCGACAACGTGGGCTCGGTGGAGATCAACGCGTTCCAGAGCCACGCGGACGTGATCTTGCAGAAGTCCACGCGCGAGGGGTTCGGGCTGACCGTCGCCGAGGGCCTCTGGAAGGGCCGGCCGGTCGTCGGCGGCGACGTCGGGGGCATCCCGCTGCAGATCGAGGACGGCGTCACCGGCTATCTCGTCCACAACGCGGCGGAGTGCGCCGAGCGCTGCCTGCAGATCATGGACGACCCGGCGAAGCACCGCGAGATGGCGCTGCGCGGCAAGGAGAAGGTGCGCCGCGAGTTCCTCACGCCGCGCCTGCTGCGCGACGACCTGCGGCTCTTCGCCGATCTCGAGGAGGGTAAGATAGGGGCCTGATCAGCCGACGGAGGGGGACCGGCGTGGAGGGTGTCCAGCTCGCACAGCGCCGTCTCGTGGTGGCCGCCAACCGCGGCCCCGTGTCGTTCCACGACGATCCGTCGGGAGAGCCGGTCGTCACGCGCGGGCCCGGCGGCCTGGTCACCGTGCTCACCGAGGTGCTGCGCCACCATCCGGGCACGTGGGTGGCGGCGGCGCTGAGCGACGCGGAGCGTCGCCTGGCCGCCGAGGGCCGCGCCGTGGAAGTCGCGCTCGACGGCGAGGAGTACCGCGTCCGCTACGTCGCGCCGTCTCCCGAGGCCTACCACAAGTACTACAACATCGTCGCCAACCCCATGCTGTGGTTCATCCAGCACTACCTGTGGGACCTCGGGCGGCACCCCGACATCGGCGCGACCGAGATGGACGCCTGGCACAACGGCTACGTCGTGGTGAACGAGCAGTTCGCCAAGGCGGTGATCGATGAGGTGCGCCTGGGGGCCGACGGGCGCCGGCGTCGCGGCTCGGCCGGCGACGGGGGCGACGCGCTCGTGCTGCTGCACGACTACCAGCTGTACTGCGTCGCGCCGGACGTCCGTGCCGCCTGTCCCGGCGCCTTCCTGCACCAGTTCGTGCACATCCCCTGGCCGCAGAGTGACTACTGGCGGGTACTCCCCACGCACATCCGGGAGGCGGTGTTCCGCGGTCTGCTCGGCAACGACATCGTCGCCTTCCACACGCGCGACTACGTGCGCAATTTCATCCGCTGCTGCGCCGACTTGCTCGAGCTCGAGGTGGACGATGCCCGTGGGGTCGTGCGCTACGAGGATCGCGAGGTGTGGGTGCGCGCCTACCCGGTGAGCATCGATCCGGCGTCGCTGCGTGCTGCCGCCGACTCGCGCCGCGCGCGCGCGGCCGAGCTCGAGCTGCGCAGCAGGCGGCGCGAGTTCCTCCTGCTGCGCGTCGACCGTCTCGACCTCAGCAAGAACATCATCCGCGGCTTCGTGGCCCTCGACCGCTTCCTCGAGCTGCACCCCGAGTTCAAGGAGCGGCTCACGTTCCTGGCCCTGCTGCAGCCCTCCCGGCAGGACGTCGAGGAGTACGTCACGTACCGCGATCGCGTCGAGCGGCTGGTCGCCGACGTCAACACGCGCCACGGCAGCACCGACTGGATGCCCATCGACCTGCGCATCCAGGACGACTTCCCGGTGACGCTCGCCGGCTACGCCCAGTACGACGTCTTGCTCGTCAACGCGATCGCCGACGGGATGAACCTGGTGGCCAAGGAAGGGCCGATCCTCAACCGGCACGACGGCGTGCTCATCCTGAGCGAATACGCCGGCGCCTACGAAGAGCTCGGCGCGTTCGCCTTGGGCGTCAACCCGTTCAACATCGAGCAGCAGGCCGACGCCATCTACAAGGCGCTGGTGATGCCGGCCGAGGAGCGCGCCTCGCGGGCGGCCGTGCTGCGCCGCATCGTCGAGGAGAACAGCGTCGAGAAGTGGGTGCAGGCGCAGTTCGCCGACATCGACGCCAAGCTGGCCGCCGGCGCTTGACGCGGGTCGTGCCGGCGGCGCCGCGACGGGGGCGGCGTAGTCCGGGCCCTGCCCTGCGGTGCGCCGCCGGTCACCCCCCGCCGAGGAGGTGCGGGTAGACGGCGAACAGGTACAGGCTGTAGACGAGGAAGATCCCGGCGACGATGTTGACCGCGTAGCGCACGCCGCGGATCTTGAAGCGCTGCCCGATCGCGATCAGGAACAGCACGGCGGCGAGGACGACGGTGATGCGCACGTATGTCTCCGCCGTGGCGCGGGTGTCGACGCCGAGGTCGAACGCGTGCGCCGCCTCCTTGTTCAGTTCGGCCGCCTGCTCGGCGAGCGGGTCCTTGTACTGCGGCATCTGGCTCGGGCCCGCCGGGGCGGCAGGGTTCGTCAGTGGCTTGGTCTGCGCCCACGCGTCGAACGCGGGCTGGAAGTCGGGCGTGAAGCGCTTCGCGAGGATGCCGGCAAGTCTGGCGTTGCCGGCGTCCGTCGCCTCGATCCACGCGGTCACGTTGCCGGCGTTGTAGGCGAGCGTCTGGTTGGCGGTGAGCGCGGCCCCGTTCGCCTCGGTGCGCAAGCGGGACGAGGTCGCGTACTCCTTGGCGCTCTCCCCGTCCCAGCGCGCCGCCTGGTAGCCGCTCAGCGCGGTCACGATCGCCACGATGGCGAGCAGGATGGCCTCGAGGATCTCGATCGTCTCGATGCGGCGCTTGCTCGGTTGATGGCCTGTGGCCGTCTCGTGCTCGCCGTGCTCCCGGAGGTGCTCTGCGATCTCGGCGTTGATGTTGCCCTCTGGCATGGTCCGTCTCCTCCGCGGTGCGGCGTGGCGCTGGTCGCGGGACATCGTACCGCACGCGACGTGCGGCCGGGACCCCGGGGGCGGCCGGAGGTCAGACGTGCGGGCAGGTGATGCGTCTCCGTTCGCGCTCCGGATGCTCCCACAGCAGCGACCAGTGGAGAACGGGCGGCGTGTTCATGATAGGAAGTATGTGTAATGATTAGCCTATGCACGAGAATGACCCGACTGCGACCGGCGACGAAGCGATGGTGGACGCTGTGCTCACGGCGAGCCGCGTGCTCGTGGCGGTCGCGGCTCGTTCTCTCGCGGACGCCGGCGAGGAGGTGACGCTGACGCAGTACCGCTCGCTGGTCGTGCTCGCGGCGCGCGGTCCGCAGAGCGTCGCGGCGCTCGCGGAGGCGGTCGCCGTCACGCCGCCCACCGCCTCACGCCTTCTCGAGCGCCTCGTGCGCAAAGGGCTCGTGCGGCGGCGAGCCGACCGTCACGACCGGCGCCAGGTCCGGGTGGCGCTCACGGAGACCGGACGCCGGCTGATCGACACCGTCACGCAACGACGCCGCGACCAGATAGCCGAGCTGCTCACGAACATCCCGCCGGACGCGCAGCGCTCGGTCGTCGCGGGGCTTCGCGAGCTGGCGACGAGCGCCGGCGAGGTCCCGGAGCAGGACTGGAGCAGCGGATGGGACCTGTGAAGCACACCGGCTCCGCGCGCCGGCCGGCGCTCTCGGTCAAGGCGCGCGCCTTCGGCGCGCGCGCCGGCCGCTGGCTCTCCGGCACGTCGTACCTCAAGAAGTGGGTCGTGCTCGGCGCCGTCATCGGCGTGATCGCCGGCCTGGGCGCCGTCCTGTTCTACGAGGCCCTGGTGCTGAGCACGCGCTTCTTTCTCGGCTTCCTCGTCGGGTACCGTGTGCCCTCGCCCATCGGCGAGAACGGCTTCGTCGGTGACGCGTCCGCGGCGCGCCTCTGGCTCCTGCCCGTCGTGACCGGCGTGGGCGCGCTGCTCGGCGCGCTCCTCGTCTTCAAGATCGCGCCGGAGGCGGAGGGTCACGGCACGGATGCCGCCATCTACGCCGTCCACCACAACCCGCGCGGGATCCGGGCGCGCGCCGTCGTCGTGAAGATCGCCGCCTCGGCGCTCACCATCGGCTCCGGCGGCTCCGGCGGACGGGAGGGCCCGGCGGCGCAGATCAGCGCCGGGTTCGGCTCGCTGCTCTCGCGGATGCTCGACCTGGAGCCCGCCGACAGCCGCGTCGCCGTCGCGACCGGCATCGGCTCCGGCATCGGCTCGATCTTCGGCGCGCCGCTGGGGGGCGCCGTGCTGGCGAGCGAGATCCTCTATCGCGACGACTACGACTCCACGGCGCTGCTGCCGTGCTTCATCGCCTCCGTGGTGAGCTATGCCATCTTCGGCGTCTTCGTCGGGTGGCTGCCGCTGTTCGGGTACGTCGGCGGCTACGAGTTCTCCGATCCGGTCCAGCTGCTGTGGTTCGCGCTCATCGGCCTCCTCGGCGGCCTGCTCGGGCTGCTCTACGCGAGGAGCTTCTACGGGATCGCCGCCCTCTTCCTGCGTCTGCCGCTGCCGCGCTGGCTGGGTCCGACGATCGGCGGCGTCCTGGTCGGGCTCATCGGCCTCGTCATCCCGCAGGTGCTGGGCACCGGCTACGGCTGGGTGCAGAAGGGTCTCGGCCTCGAGCTGCTCACCCTCCCGCTGTGGATCGTGATCATCCTGCCGCTGGCCAAGATCCTCGCCACGGGCCTGTCCATCGGCTCCGGGGGCTCGGGGGGCATCTTCGGACCGGGGATGTTCATCGGCGCGTTCCTCGGCGCCGCCGTGTGGCGCGTCTTCGAGCCCATCGCACCGTCGATGGGGCACAATCCCGCGCCCTACGTGATCGTCGGCATGATGTGCTGCTTCGGCGGCATCTCGAGGGCTCCGCTGGCGATCATGATCATGGTCGCGGAGATGACCGGCAGTCTCTCGATGCTGGCGCCGGCGATGATCGCCGTGGGCATCTCCTGGCTCATCGTCCGGCGCAGCGACGCGACCATCTACCAGAGCCAGCTCAAGAGCCGCGCGGAGGCCCCCGCGCAGCGTGTGCTGGTCGGCCTCCCGCTGCTCTCCCGGATCCCGACGAAGCGGGCGATGGCGCCGCCGCAACTGGTGCTTGCGGCGGAGCTGCAGGTCGGTGACGCGCGCGCCAGGGTGAGCGATGCCGGCGTGGCCGGCGCGCCGGTCGTCGACGATGAGGGGCGCTTCGAGGGCGCCGTCATGGAGGCGGAGCTGGAGGCCCACCGCGACGCCACGCGCGCCCTCGGCCGGATGGTGGACCCCGGCGCGCCTTCGGTACCCGCCTCGAGCAGGCTCGACGTCGCGCTGGAGGCTCTCAATGAGGGCACGTACCCGTGGGTCACGGTGCTTGACGACGACCGCCGGGTGGTCGGCACGCTGTCGATCTCCGACCTCGTGCGTGCCTACCGTCGCGAGCTCGCGGCGAGCTTCTCGCGCCTCACGGACCTGGATCCGGGGACCGCCGCGTTCGACGTCGTCATCCCCTCCGACTCGCCCGCGGTCGGCATGAGGCTCCGCTCCGCCGGACTGCCCCAGGGCGCGCTCGTCACGTCCATCACGCGCGCCGGCGACGTCGTGCTGCCCACGGGCGACACCGTGCTCCTCACCGGCGACCGTCTCTCCGTGCTCGGCGGGCAAGAGGGAATGGAGACGATCGGCACGGTCGCGTCTCCACGGCCCGCGACTCACTGACCGGTCGCGGCCGCGCGACGGGCGCGGCGCGGGACCTCCGGTCAGTTCCCGGGCGGGGGGGTTCGCTCCAGACGCTCCTTCGCGAGCGCGAGGTACTCCTCCGCCACGTCGATCCCGACCGAGCGGCGGCCCAGTTGCGCCGCGACCAGCATGGCCGTCCCGGTGCCGCAGAACGGATCGAGGACCACGCCGTCCGGCGGGCAGGTGGCGAGGATCGGGATGCGGCACAGGTCGGCCGGGAACGGGGCGAAGTGCAGGCCCCGGCCCTGGGTGTCTTCGGGGAGGATGTCCCACACGTCGCCGGGCTTGGCGCCGCCGGGGTGGTAACGGAGGAAGCAGAAGCCGCGCTCCTCGAGCTCGCGAGCGCGGCCCGACACGGCGCCCACGTCCGAGTGCGTCGCCCGCTGGCGGCCGCGGATGACCATGCGGAAGTCGGCGAGGCGGCCGGCGGCCACCTCGCCGAGCGTCTCCTCGAGCGCCGCGAGGGCCGCCGCCTTCTCGAGCTCGTCCAGCGACGTCGAGAGCTCGATCTGGCGGCGGTAGCGCACGCCGCTGACGCCGGTGGCGGAGACGACGGCGCCGTTCTCCACGCGCGCCGCGCGCGGCGCGCGCCTGACGGCGTCGGCGTCGTAGTAGTAACCCTTGGGCTGCCGCACGAAGTGGAACAGCAGCTCGTGCACGTTGCGCAGCTTGTCGCGGCTCGTGTCGGGGCCGCCCTTGACCTTGTGCCACACGACGCTGTTGCGCAGCGTCCAGCCCTGGTCGTCGGTGAGGTGGAAGGCGACGCGCCACGGGATGCCCAGCTGGCGCTTGCCGCGATAGGTGTCGCCGAGATTCAGCCACAGCGAGCCGGTGGGCTTGAGGACGCGGGCGAGCGCGGCGGTGACGGCGCCGAGGGCGGCCACGTAGTCCTGCCAGCCGCCCTCGGCGCCGATGCCGCCGCCGGCGTAGCGCCGGTGGCCGAAGTACGGCGGACTGGTGATGGCGCAGTCGACGGACGCGGCGGGGAAGAGGGGCAGCACCTCGGCGGCGTCGCCCTGCAGGAAGCGGGGGCGCGGATGGGCTTCGCCGCCCGCGCCGCGTCCGTCGCTCAGGTAGGCGGCGAGCGCCTCCGCGCGCGAAAGCCCGCCTTCGGTGGCTCTTCTGCGGCCGCTGGTCAAACTCCGAGGTAGCGCCGGTAGACCGCCTCGTAGTCGGCGACCATGCGCTCAACGGTGAACCGTTCTTCGACGGTGCGCCGGCAGACCGCCGGGTCGATCTCGCCGACCCGGCCCACCGCCGCCACGAAGTCCTCGAAGTCGTCCACGACGAACCCGGTGACGCCGTCGTCCATGACCTCGGGCACCGAGCCCTGGCGCATCGCCACGACCGGCGTGCCGCAGGCCATGCGCCTCGATCATCACGAGCCCGAACGGCTCCGGCCACGTGATGGGGAAGAGGAACGCGTGGGCGCGCGCGAACAGCTCGCGTTTGCGCGCGTCGCTCACCTCGCCCTCGTAGACGATCTGGTCGCCGTCGATGTGCGGCTCGATCTGCTCCTCGAAATACTCGCGGTACGGCTCCTGCAGCACGCCCGCCATGATGAGCTTGCGGCCGAGCCGCTTGGCCGTCTCGATGCTGTGGTGGAACCCCTTGGCTTCGCACACCCGGCCGAAGGCGAGCAGGTAGTCGTCCTTCTCGGGGGTGTACGGCCACTGCTCGACGGCGATGGCGTTGTAGGCGAGGCCCGCCCAGCTCATGCCGGGCGGCGCCATCGACTGCTGGTACTTGCTGATGCCGATGTAGCCGACCTCCCGGGCAAACTGTTCGTAGAAGCCGTAGGCGAACTCGTCGAAGGCGCAGTGGACGGTGTGGACCATCGGCGTGGCCAGGTAGCGGCTGAAGGCGACGCCGAGGAACCCGGAGTGGTCGTGGACGAGGTCGAAGTCGCCCTGCTCGATGTCGGCGAACGCGAACGAGACCTGGCGGGCGTCGTAGGGTGTCACGCCGATCCGGTCGGGCATCTGGGCGGGGAAGAGGGCGCAGAGTTCGGCCGCGGTGTGCGAGTCGCCGGTGGCGTAGAGGCGGACGTCGTGGCCGTTGGCCACGAGCCCGTCGCAGAGCTGCTGGACGACCCACTCCGTGCCACCGTAGCCCTCGGGCGGGACGGTGATCCACGGCGGTGCGAGCTGGGCGATGCGCATGCCGGCATTGTAGTCGACGCGGGACGACGGCGACAGGGTCTCATGCATCCGGGGGGACGTGCCGATGGGAGGCGCACACCCGGATGTCCGGCGTCGCGGCCATGCGGGCAGAGTCTCTGTCAGACCTGACAACGCGATAGAGTGACGGCATGATCCTCTACCTCGACTGTTCCAGCGGCATCAGCGGCGACATGCTCGCCGGCGCGCTGCTCTCGCTGGCCGGGGCGCGCGAAGCCGACCCCGGCCCCCTCGACGATGTGCTGCGCCCGGCGCTCGCCGCGGCCGGCATCGACCCGCGGCTCGTGCAGATCGAGGACGTGCGCCGCGGCGGGTTCGCCGCGCTGGCGTTCAAGGTCGCCGACCAGCCCGGCTTCGCGACCTTCGACGAACTGATCGTGTCGCTCTACGCCTCCGACCTCGAGCACCCGGTCGCCGACGCGGTGGCCTCCATCGCCGAGCGCATGGCCGCCGCGGAGGCGGAGGTGCACGGCCGCGGAGAGGACGAGGAGCACCTGCACGAACTGAGCGACGTCGACACCGCCGTCGACCTCATCTGTGCGGCGACCCTGCTGGCCAGGCTCGCGCCCGAGCGCATCGTCGCGTCGCCGCCGGCGCTGGGCGACGGCGAGATCGAGACGGCGCACGGCCGGCTGAGCGTGCCCGCTCCGGCGGTGCTCTCCCTGCTCGCCGGGCTCCCGACCGCCGGCGGAGCGTCCGCCGTGCCGGCCGGAGAGACGCCGACCGCTCCGCTCGGCGAGCTGACGACGCCCACCGGCGCCGCCCTGCTCGCCCACTACGCCGAAGCCTTCGGCGGCGTGCCCGCCGGCCGCGTCGAGCGCGTGGGCTACGGCGCCGGCCGCCGCGAGGTGCCCGGCCGGCCCAACGTGCTGCGCGCCGTGCTCGTCGACCCGGCCGTCGTCCCGGACGAGGCGGAGGCCGGTCCGGCCGGCGCTCCCGATGCGGCCGTGGCGTCCCACGGCGGCCACGGACCCGGCGACCACGTCGTCCTCGAGGCCAGCATCGACGACATGACGCCGGAACTGCTGGCGCACGCCGCCAACTCGCTGCGCGAGTCCGGCGCGCTCGACGTGTGGATGAGCCAGGCGCTCATGAAGAAGGGCCGCCCCGGCGTGGTCCTGCACGTCCTCGCCGCCGCGGCCGACCGCGAGCGCCTCGCCCAGGCGGTCTTCGCCGAGACCTCGACCTTCGGCCTGCGCGTCGTGCCGTGCGACCGCGAGTACGTCGAGGAGCGGCGGGAGAGCGTCAAGATCGGCAAGCTCAAGGTCGGCGTCCGCCTCGGCTTCGTCGGCGGGCGCCTCGCCACCGTCTCGCCCGAGTACGAGGACGTGCGCCGCGTGGCCGCGGCGGTCGGCCGGCCCGCGCGGGTCGTCTACGAGGCCGCGCAGTCGGCGGCGCGCAGCCGCTTCAGCGGCTCCTGAGGCGCGTTCGTCGAGGTCGCCACGAGGGCCGGGACGGCCGCGTCCGCCGGCCCCGCGTCCAAGCTCAGTCCGGCCCCCGGACAACCCCATGTTCGAAATTGACCGCTTTTGTGCTGCACTAGTACAATCCGGCACAAGGCGCCGGATTTCGCCCCCCGTGACGATCCGGCCCCAGCATCATCGAGACGCGCGGGATAGTGGAGACCAAAGGAGGACGCGTTGAGTTCGATCGTTCGCAAGTCCCCGGTGCCGAGCGACATCGAGATCGCCCAGGCCGCCACCATGCAGCCCATCCAGGCGATCGCCGAGAAGGCAGGCATCCTCGAGGACGAGCTGGAGCTCTACGGTCGCTACAAGGCCAAGATCGACTACATGGCACTGCTCGACCGTCTCAAGGACAAGCCCGACGGCAAGATCATCGACGTCACCGCGATCACCCCGACGCCGCTCGGTGAGGGCAAGACGGTCACCGCCGTCGGCCTCTCCGAGTCGATGAACGCCGTCGGCATCGACACGATGCTCGCGCTTCGCGAGCCGTCGCTCGGACCGGTCTTCGGCATCAAGGGCGGAGCGGCCGGCGGCGGGTACTCGCAGCTCATCCCCATGGAGGACCTCAACCTCCACTTCACCGGCGACATCCACGCCGTCGGCACGGCCAACAACCTGCTCGCGGCGATGGTCGACAGCCACCTCATGCACGGCAACGAGCTCAACATCGACCCGCTGTCCATCTCGTGGCGCCGCGTCGTCGACCTCAACGACCGCGCCATGCGCGAGATCGTCAACGGCCTCGGCGGCAAGCTCAACGGCATCCCCAGGCAGACCGGCTACGACATCACCGTCGCCAGCGAAGTCATGGCCATCCTCGGCCTCGCCACGTCGCTCAAGGACCTGCGCGAGCGCCTCGGCCGCATCACCTTCGCCTACGACACGTCGGGCAACCCGCTGACGGCCGACGACATC
Organism: uncultured Thermoleophilia bacterium; assembly: GCA_963834905.1. GTDB lineage: Bacteria > Actinomycetota > Thermoleophilia > UBA2241 > UBA2241 > CAIXSE01. The sequence goes on from CAWIDR010000014.1 coordinate 22,520, forward strand.
GGCGCCGGCGGCGCGATGGCCGTGCTCCTCAAGGACGCCATCAAGCCGAACCTCATGCAGACGCTCGAGGGCAACGCCGCGCTCATCCACGCCGGCCCGTTCGCCAACATCGCCCAGGGCAACAACTCGATCATCGCCGACAAGGTCGCCATGAAGCTCAGCGACTACGTCGTGACCGAGAGCGGCTTCGCCGCCGACCTCGGCGCCGAGAAGTTCATGGACATCATCTGCCGCTACGGCGGCTTCGCGCCGAGCGCCGTGGTCATCACCTGCACCATGCGCGCCCTCAAGATGCACGGCGGCCTGCCGGTCAATCCCGAGCTGCTCAAAGAAGAGAACAACGCCGCCCTCGAAAAGGGCTGCGAGAACCTCGCCAAGCAGATCGAGAACATGAAGTACTTCGGCGTGCCCGTCGTCGTGACCATCAACCGGTTCGCCTTCGACCGCGACACCGAGATCGAGATCGTGCGCAAGGAGGCCATCGCGGCCGGCGCCGAGGACGCGGTGCCGATCAACGTCCACGCGCTGGGCGGCGACGGCGGCCAGGAGGCGGCCGAGGTCGTCAAGGCGGCCGCCGACAAGGGCGGGGACTTCAAGTTCCTGTATCCGCTCGAGGCCTCCATCAAGGAGAAGATCGAGACCATCGCCACGCGCATCTACGGCGCCGACGGTGTGGACTACCTGCCCGAGGCCGAGGCCAAGATCAAGCAGTTCACCGAGCAGGGCCTGGACAAGCTGCCGCTCTGCATGGCCAAGACCCACCTGTCGCTGAGCCACGACCCGGCGCTCAAGGGCCGTCCGCGCGGCTTCCGCGTGCCGATCCGCGACATCCGTCCCGCCACCGGCGCCGGGTACCTGTACCCGCTGCTCGGCGAGATGCGCACCATGCCCGGCCTGGCCAAGCGCCCGGCCGCCGTCGACGTCGACATCGACGTCGAGACCGGCCGGATCATCGGCCTGTTCTGAGAACCTGAGGGAGCGACCCGGGGCGCCGGCCGTCTGACGGCCGGCGCCCCGCGGAGCCCTCCGGGGCTCCGCCGGCCGGCGCTCGCCCGGCCCCTCCGGTCGCTCCCCGTCCGCGGCGCACACGCGCCGCGCTGGAGGTACACGGTGAGCGACGGCCCCACCATCTACGCAACTGAAGCCCTGCAGGTCTACCTCGACGACGCCGCCAGCAAGAAGCCGGCGCCCGGCGGCGGCAGCGTCTCCGCCTGCGCCGGCGCCCTCGGCGCGGCGCTCGTCGCCATGGTGTGCAACCTCACGCAGGGACGCGAGAAGTTCGCCGACGTCGAGACCGAGATGGTCGCGCTCGTCGCCCAGGCCGAGGAGGACCGGACGCGGCTGGAGCAGCTGCTGCAGGACGACACCACGGCCTACAACGGCGTCATGGACGCGTACAAGATGCCCAAGGAGACGGACGAGGAGAAGGCGGCGCGCAAGGCGGCCGTGCAGGCCGGCCTGATCGTCGCCGCCGACGTCCCGCTCGAGATCTGCCGCGTCGCCGTGGACGTCTGCCGCCTCTCCAAGGTGGCGGCCGCGCTCGGCAACCCGCAGGCCATCACGGACGCCGGCATCGGCGCCATCCTCGGCGAGGCCGCCGTGGTCGGCGCCGCGCTCAACGTGCGCATCAACCTCGGCTCCATCGAGGACTGCGACTACACGACAGGCCGCGGCCGCCGAGATCGACAAGATCCAGGCGGAGGCCGCGGCGCTGCGCGAGGAAGTCCTCGCGATCACGCTCTCCAAGCTCTGATCACCCCCTGACGACCGTACACGAGAGGGAAGCCATGGCAGCTCAGATCATCGACGGCAAGGCGATCGCCGAGCAGGTCCGCGAAGAGATCAAGGCCCAGGTCGCGCAGCTCGCGACCTGCGGCGTCAAGCCGGGCGTCGCCACCATCCTGGTCGGCGAGGACGGCGGCGCGCAGTTCTACCGCGGCCAGATCGAGAAGAACACCGGCACGGTGGGCTTCAACTACTACAACCACACGCTCCCGGCCGGCGCCGGCGAGGCCGAGATCCTCGACCTCATCGCCAAGCTCAACGCCGACGACCACGTGCACGGCATCCTCGCGCTCATGCCGATGGACGCCGAGGTCGAGCAGAACACGGTCTTCAACGCGATCGCGCCCGAGAAGGACCTCGACTGCGTGAACCCGGCCAACATCGGCCACGTGCTGCTCGGCGACCAGCTGTTCGCGCCGGCCACGCCGAGCGCCTGCATCGAGATCCTCGACCGCGAGGGCATCGAACTGCAGGGCCTCGACGTCACCATCGTCAACCACTCGAACATCGTCGGGAAGCCGGTGGCGCTGCTCTGTCTCAACCGCAACGCCTCGGTCCACGTCGTGCACGTGTTCAGCAAGGACGTCCCGGCGGCCTGCCGCGAGGCCGACGTCCTCATCTGCGCCGCGCCGGTGCAGAACCTGATCAAGGCCGACATGGTCAAGCCCGGCGCCGTGGTCATCGACGTCACGACGATCCGCGTCGACGGCAAGCAGGTGGGCTCCCTCGAGTTCGAGGCCGTCTGCGAGGTCGCCGGCCGCGTCACGCCGGTCCCCGGCGGCGTCGGCCCCGTCACCAACGTCATCCTGCTCAAGAACGCCCTCGCCGCCTGCAAGGCGCAGACGGGCGTCAAGTGAGCTGAAGGACCGCCGGCGGGCGGCGGGCGCGGCGGCCTCCGGGCCGCGGTACCCGCCGCCCGCCAAGTGTGGTTCACTTGTGTCGAAGGCTCGACCGCGAGCGGGGCGCCGCCGGCGCACCGCTCGCCCCTGAGTCCAGGCAGAAGCGCGAACGTGGAGTTGATGCGATGCCCAGGCGAGAAGCCACACCCGAGCAGGCCGCAGAGGCCGCCGCTCCCGAGCTCGACGTCGACCTCTCCCAGGTCCAGGCGCTCGTCGAGGAGATCGACCCGCACGGCAACCTGATCGCCCTCCTGCAGCGCGCCCAGGACGTCTTCGGCTACCTGCCCGAGCCGGTGGTCGACGAGATCGCCCGGCTCAGCGGCGTCCCCTCGTCGCGCATCTACGGCATCATCACGTTCTACGCCCAGTTCACCACCGTGCCCACAGGGCGTCACAAGGTCTTCGTGTGCCACGGCACCGCCTGCCACGTGGCCGGCGCGACGCGCATCACCGAGGCGATGGAGCAGGAGCTCGAGGTCGGCGACGGCGAGACGCGCGCCGACCGGGAGTTCACGCTCGACTCGGTCGCCTGCATGGGCGCCTGCTCCCAGGCGCCGGTCATGCGCGTCGACGACGAGACGTTCGGCAACCTCTCCGCGGACGAGACGCGCAAGGTCGCGCGCAAGCTCCTCGAGCAGGTGCTGGCCGAGCGGGGAGGTGAAGCGGATGCCTGAGACCGTCCCCGCCGAAGGGGTCAAGGTCGGCGTCTCCGCGGGGCCGAACGGCCGGCGACGGGTCTCCGTCTGCGCCGGCACCGCCTGCGTCTTCGCCGGCTCCATGAAGATCCACGACGCGTTCGTCGCCGAGATCGCCGAGGCCGGGCTGCAGGACGCAGGTCGAGGTCAGCATCATCGGCTGCCACGGTCTCTGCTCGCAGGGCCCGCTCGCGGTGGTCTCCGACGGCGACACGTACTACCCGCGCCTCAAGCTCAAGGACGTCAAGACCGTCGTCGAGCGAGCACCTCGCCGGCGGGCATGTCGTCGAGAAGCTGCTGTACGTCGACCCCGCCACCGGCGAGCGCATCGCCTGCGCCCACGACATCCCGTTCTACAAGGCGCAGGACCGCATCGCGCTGCGCGACGTCGGCGTCATCAACCCCGAGAGCCTCGACGAGTACCTGGCGCGAGGCGGCTACGAGGCGGCGCGCACGGCGCTCACGACGATGACGCCGGAGCAGATCGTCGAGACGGTCCTCGACTCGGGCCTGCGCGGCCGCGGCGGCGCCGGGTTCCCCACCGGCATGAAGTGGAAGTTCGCCGCGGCCTCGCCGGGCGAGACCAAGTACATCATCTGCAACGGCGACGAGGGCGACCCCGGCGCGTTCATGGACGCCTCCATCATGGACGGCGACCCGCACGCCGTGCTCGAGGGCATGCTCATCGGCAGCTACGCCATCGGCGCCCACGAGGGCTACATCTACGTGCGCGCCGAGTACCCGCTCGCCGTCAAGCGCCTGCGCATGGCGATCGCCGCCGCGGAGGAGCGCGGCCTGCTGGGCGACGAACGCGCTCGGCAGCGGCTGGAGCTTCCACCTCAAGATCAAGGAGGGCGCCGGCGCCTTCGTCTGCGGCGAGGAGACGGCGCTCATCGCCTCCATCGAGGGCAAGCGCGGCATGCCGCGCACGCGGCCGCCGTTCCCGGCGGTCAGCGGCCTCTGGGGCAAGCCCACGAACATCAACAACGTCGAGACGTGGGCCAACGTGCCCTGGATCATCGCCAACGGGGCGGCCGCCTACGCCGCCTACGGCAACGACACGTGCAAGGGCACCAAGGCCTTCAGCCTCGCCGGCAAGATCGTCAACGGCGGCCTCGTCGAGGTGCCCATGGGCTCCACGCTGCGCCACGTCATCTTCGACGTCGGCGGCGGCATCAAGGACGGCAAGAAGTTCAAGGCCGTGCAGCTCGGCGGCCCCTCCGGCGGCTGCGTGCCGGCCAGCCTGCTCGACACGCCGGTCGACTACGAGAGCCTCGCCGCGACCGGCGCCATCATCGGCTCCGGCGGCATGGTCGTCGCCGACGACAGCACCTGCATGGTCGACCTCGCCAAGTTCTTCCTGCAGTTCACCCAGAACGAGAGCTGCGGCAAGTGCGTCCCCTGCCGCCTCGGCACCAAGCGCATGCTCGAGATCCTCACGCGCATCACCGAAGGCAAGGGCGAGGAGGGCGACATCGAGCGCCTCGAGAGCATGGCCCTGAACATCAAGAAGACCAGCCTGTGCGGCCTCGGCCAGACGGCGCCCAACCCGGTGCTCACGACGATCCGCTACTTCCGCGAGGAGTACCGGCAGCACATCGACGAGCACCGCTGCCCGGCGCTCTCGTGCGAGGCGCTCATCGCCTACGTCGTCGACCCCGACGCCTGCACAGGCTGCACCCTGTGCGCCAAGAAGTGCCCGGTGGACGCGGCGACCGGCACGAAGAAGGCGCCGCACGTCATCGACCAGGCGCTCTGCATCCGCTGCGACGCCTGCCGCGCCGCCTGCAAGTTCGACGCGGTCAAGGTCGTCAGCGGCCCGGAGGAGATCGCCGCGGCGGTGCGCGCGCAGCACACCTGAAGCACGCGTGACTCGAGTGCCCGAGGGGCCGGCGACGCCGCAGCGGCGTCGCCGGCCCCTCGGGCACTTTCTGCGTGCCTCCCCTTGCCCCTGTCCTCGCGTTCCGCGTATCGTTCGTCGTGTGACCGACCGACAGCCGTCCGGCGCTAGCAGACGAGGGGGTGGGACAGCACAGCGGCAGTCCTGAGCACTACGGATAGCGGCGTGCCGCCGGGGGCCGGCAGGACGTCCGCTAAACTAGGGGGGTAGTGTGGCAGAAGAACTCGCATTCGCACGCAAAGCAAGCGGCCTCGTGCGCGGCCTCTCGATGACCGACGCGATCGCCGTCGGGCTCATGAACCAGGGCATCACGCCCAGCATCTGGACGATGATCACCTGGGGTCTGGGCACGTACCTCACCGGCAACCTGCTCTGGGCCAGCGTCATCTCGCTGGTGCTCGTCGGCTTCGGCTTCCCGCTCGTCTGGGGCATCCTCTCGGGCAGCATGCCGCGGTCCGGCGGCGAGTACATCTACAACTCGCGCATCATCCACCCGATCGTGGGCATCGCCGAGAGCTTCGGCAACGCCTTCGTGATGATCTTCTGGGTCTACGTCCTGGCGCCGTGGATCGCCGATCCCGGCCTGGTCATCATCGCCGAGTACGAAGGCTGGACGTGGCTGTACAACAGCGACGACCGGCGCCTTCTTCGGCGGCCTGAGCTACAACTGGGGCGTCTTCGTGGTCGCGACCATCGCCAACGTGCTGGCCGTGCTCACGATGATCTTCGGCGTCAGGATCTTCGCCACCATCCAGAAGGCGATCATGATCTTCGCGCTCGGCGGCGCGGCGATCGTCACCGGCGCGATCATGTTCAGCAGCAAGACCTCGTTCGCGGCGAACTGGGACGCGATGGCGGCCAAGTACGACTCGCTGAAGTACTCCGAGGTGGTCCCCGCCGTGTCGAAGGCCATCGGTGAGGCGGTGCCGACCAGCTCGACCTTCTACGGCACGCTCGGTGTCATGGTCGCAGGCTCGTGGCTGTTCGCCTATGCCTACTTCTGCGTGTTCGTCGCCGGCGAGGTGAAGCGGCCGGACAAGACGCTCATCAGCGCCAACTTCATCGCCATCCTCGTGCCGGCGCTGTTCATGATCTGGACGGCCCTGTCGATGTACCGCACGATGCCGTTCGACTTCATCTCGGCCACCGCGTGGATCGACAACAACGGCGGCATCGACGGCTACAACATGCCCTTCCTGCCCAGCTACATGAGCCTCGGCTACGTCGCCCACTCCAACGTGATCGTGGCGCTCGCGGCCGGCGTGTCCTACATGCTCTTCTGCTTCTGGTACGTGGCGCTGAGCTATCTGGCCTTCCCGCGCATCATCTTCGCGTGGGGCATGGACCGCATGGGCCCCAAGTGGTTCACCTCGATCAACCCGCGCTGGGCCAGCCCGGTGAAGAACTACATCCTCTGCTTCGTGCTCTGCCAGGCGGCGATCGCGCTGTACTCGTTCTGGCTGGGCAGCTACATGCAGGGACTCACGGTGACCGGCATGGAGATCGTCTCGGTGTGGGGCGTGACGACCATCGCCGCGATCCTCTTCCCCTACATGAAGCGCTCCAAGGGCATCTGGGAGTCGTCGCCGTACCGGACGTGGAGGTTCGCCGGCGTCCCGCTCATCGTCTGGGGCGGCCTGGTCTCCCTCGTGTACCTCGGCATCCTGTTCTACTTCCTCATCTTCACGGAGGAGATGAAGGACTCGAACGGCCAGTCGTGGATCCTCTACGGCATCGTCTGGATCATCGGCATCCTCTGGTACTTCTTCTGGAGGGGCCGCAGCAAGGCCGTCGGCGTGGACGTCGGCATGACCTACGGGGAGCTGCCGCCGGAGTGACCCTTCTGCGAGCTCCCGTCGCCCTGCCGGCGACGTGATGCCGGTCCGGGGCGGCGCGCCGAAGGGCGCGCCGCCCCGGACCTTCTCTTGCGTCCGCTGCTCGGGCTGCGGGAGAGGTCGCCAGCGCCGCGGCTCCCTGTCCTGATTTCGGTTGAACGTCCGAACAGGGCTGCTCACGGAGCCTACGGCGGCCGGCGAGCGCGGCGGAGCACCGACGATTGTAGGATTCGGCAAGGTGCGAAATTCGTGGCTTGCCGAATCCTACGCACGGGCAACGGCCCTTGACATTTTCCGACGTGGGGTGTCCAAATAGCCTGACGAATGGACGTGACCAGGGGGGTGGAGTTGCCGTTCACTCTCGATACGATCGACCGGCAGATCGTGTCCCTTCTCATAGAGGACGGCCGCATGTCGTCGGCCGAGATCACGAGGCGCATCGGGCACGTGTCCGAGCGCGCTGTGCGCTACCGCATCGAGCGGCTCATCCGCACGGGCGTCATCCGCGTGAGTGCCATCGTCATGCCCCAGGCCGTCGGCTTTCCCGTCACCGGCGACGTCCTCGTCGACGTCGCTCCCGGCATGCTGCAGGACGTCGCCGCACAGCTGGTCGAATTCCCCACCGTGAGCTACGTGGCAGGGTCGGTCGGTGAGGGCGACCTGAGTGTGCAGGTCTACGCCCGCGACACCGAGGAACTCCTCCGCTTCGTCAACGAGGTCGTCGGCAAAGTACCTGGAGTCACGCGCACCAAGCTTGCGATGGTGCCGTGGAAGCTCAAGGACGTCTATCAGTGGCACGTGCCCTCCGAGGCCGCTGCAGAAGGGAGGGCGATCGGCTGACGTGTAGTGGTGTTCCTGTGTCCCGTGAGCGTTGATCACGGGATCGCTGGCAAGGGGCCTCGTCAGCGAAACGTTGTACTACAAAGGGGGAACTGTGGCGGAAGAACTCGCATTTGCACGCAAGGCCAGTGGCCTTGTGCGCGGCCTGTCCATGACCGACGCCTTCGCCGTCGGCTTCATGAACCAGGGGCTCACGCCGAGCATCTGGTTCGCGATCACCTTCGGTCTCGGCGTCTTCATCGGCGGCAACCTGATCATCGCCGCCCTCATCTCGTTCGTGCTGGCCGGCTTCGGCTTCCCGATCGTCTGGGGCGTGCTCGGTGGCTCGATGCCGAGGTCCGGCGGCGAGTACATCTACAACTCGCGCATCGTGCACCCCATCTTCGGCATCGCCCAGAGCTTCGGCGACGCGATGATCTGGCTGATGTGGATCTACGTGCTGGCGCCGCTGGCCGTGGACCCCGGCCTGACCATCACCTTCAACTACCTGGGCTGGACGGGCGCGGCCGAGTGGGTGGTCAGCAGCGCCTGGATCACCTTCTTCCTGGCGACGATCTTCAACATCATCGGCTTCCTCTTCGTCGTCTTCGGCATCAAGATCTTCGCGCTCACGCAGAAGGTGATCATGTTCTTCGGCATCGGCGGCTGCATCGCCATCGGCCTGGCGCTGACCATCTCCTCGCGCGCCAACTTCGTCGCCAACTGGAACGCCGACGCCGTCGCCAGCGGCTCGCCCAAGTACGCCGACTTCGTCGCCAAGGTGGGCGACGCGGCCGGCCAGGTGATGCCCACCACGTGGGGCTGGTCGGCCACCTTCGGCTGCATGGTGGCGATGTCGTGGCTGTTCGCCTACGCCTACTCGATCTCGTTCATCGGCGGCGAGGTCAAGCGTCCCGACAAGACCATCATCTGGTCCAACTTCTTCGCCATCGCCGTGCCCTTCGTGTTCCTCCTCTGGATCGCGCTGATGCTCAACAAGACGGTCGGCTACACGTTCCTCAACGCCGCCGCCTGGAACGACCAGAACGGTCCCATCGAGGGCTTCGCCATGCCCTTCGGCAGCAACTTCATCGACCTCGCCGTGTACACCTTCGGCACGGCCACCTGGTACACGAAGCTGCTGGCCGGCTACATGGGCTTCTCCTACGTGGCCTTCACGCTGTGGTGGATCGCGCTCTCCTACCTCGCCTTCCCGCGCATCCTCTTCGCCTGGGGCATGGACCGCATGGGGCCCAAGTGGTTCACGGACATCAGCCCGCGCTGGGCGAGCCCGGTGAAGAACTACATCGTCTGCTTCGTGCTCGGCGAGGCGCTGCTGATCCTCTACTACACGCTGCTCACCGACGCCATGCAGAACATCATCGTCACCGGCTTCCAGGTGACCTCGGTGTTCATCCCCACGGCGATCGCCGCGCTGCTCTTCCCCTACGTGAAGCGCTCCAAGGGCGTCTGGGAGTCCTCGCCCTACAGGACGTGGAAGTTCCTCGGCGTGCCGGTCGTGGTCTGGGGCGCTCTCGTGAGCTTCGTCTACCTCGGCATCCTGCTTTACTACTTCGTCTTCAACGACGCGGCCAAGCAGTTCACCATGGCCGGCAACATCATCCTGGTCACGGCCTGGGTGCTCGGCATCCTCTGGTACTTCTTCTGGAAGAGCCGCAGCAAGAGTGTCGGCGTCGACGTCTCGGTCACCTACGGCGAGTTGCCGCCCGAGTGACGTAGACGGTACTTTGAGGGGGTGGGGGCATCCGCCCTCACCCCCTCACTGGCCTTTGGAGTGTGTAGATGAACAAGCTTTTCATGGTCACCGACATCCACGGCTCGAACGTGTGCTACCGGAAGTTCCTCAACGCGCTTCCGATCTACGGCGCCGACTTGGCCGTGCTCCTGGGTGACCTCACCGGCAAGGTCCTCGTGCCGCTCGTCGACAAGGGCGGGGACCAGTGGGAATGCACCCTGATGGGGCAGTACCGCGAGATCAACGGGCAAGAAGAGCTCGCGGAGATCAAGAAGACGGTCGAGAACGCGGGCTACTACTGGGTCCATCAGACGCGTGACGAGTTCAACGACACGCGCAGCGACCCGGCCAAGATCGACGCCCTGTTCAAGAGCCTCGTGTTCCAGCGCGTGCAGGAGTGGCTCGACCTCGCCGACGAGCGTCTCGAGGGCAAGCCGTTCCAGATGTACATGGCGCCGGGCAACGACGACTGGTTCGTCATCGACGACATGATCGACAACGCCAAGCTCGTGCATCCGTGCGACAAGCGCGTCGTCGAGATCGACCATCACGAGATGATCACTTCGTCGGCGTCCAACCCCACGCCGTGGCAGACCCCGCGCGAGATGAGCGAGGAAGACCTCGAGAAGCATCTGCGCGAGCTCTGCGCCCAGATCAAGAACCAGGACACGGCGATCTACAACTTCCACGTGCCGCCGTACGGGTACTCGCTCGACCTGTGCCCGAAGCTGGACGAGAACCTCACCATGGCCGCCGACGAGAAGATCCACGCCGGCAGCCTCGGCGCCAAGGCCGTCATCGAGCAGTATCAGCCGCTCCTCGGCCTGCATGGCCACATCCACGAGTCTCGCGGCGCGCAGAAGGCCGGGCGCACGCTGCTCATCAACCCGGGCAGCGAGTACTCGGAGGGCATCCTCAAGGGCGTCATCATCATGCTCGACAAGAAGAAGATCAAGGACTACGTCTTCACCTCCGGGTGAGCCGAGCGTAGACTGCACTCTTCACTACGACGTCGATCCCAGAAGGGGGCGATAGATTCACATGGGACAGTTCATCCTGCCGAAGGACATCCCGCTCGACCGCTATCCCAAGCCTGAGGTCTTTCTCGACGAGGGCAAGCGGATCGCGGAAGCGGCGCAGCAGCAGGGCATCATCATGCGCGTCATGGGCCCCCTCGCGCTCCACTACTACTTCCCCGACCAGATCGACCTGTACGCGAAGCTGGAACGGCTGGGCGACCGGTACTTCACCGACATCGACTTCGCCGTCTACGGCAAAGGCCGTAAGGGCATGGGCAAGCTGATGGAGTCGCTCGGCTACGAGAACGACCTGCAGACCATGGCGATGACCGGCCAGACCCGCCAGATCTACTTCGGCGGCAAGGTCCCCATGATCGACATCTTCTTCGACAAGCTCGACTACTGCCACGAGATCAACTACGCCGGCCGTCTCGAGCTCGACCCCTGGAGTGTCTCGCTCGCCGACATCATGCTGCAGAAGCTGCAGATCTGGGAGATCAACGACAAGGACCTCAAGGACATCGAGTATCTCTTCACCGTGGCCGACTTCGGAGAGGACGATACGAAGAAGGTCAACGAGGGCTACGTCGCCCGGCGTCTCGCCGACGACTGGGGGTTCTGGTACACCGCGACCACGAACCTCGACCGCGTCAAGGACCACGTCGACCGCGTCGACGCGCTGAGCGACGAGCAGAAGGCCAAGATCAAGCAGAAGGCCGACGAGGTCCGCGCGCGCATCGACCGTGAGCCCAAGACCAAGAAGTGGGAGAAGCGCGCCAAGAAGGGCACCAAGAAGATCTGGTACAACACCGGGTTCTCCGACTGGTGAGCCGCGGGGCGGCCGGCAGAAGCTGAGGCCGCCGCGCGCCAGAGACGACGAGGGCCGGGATGCCTGCAGGCATCCCGGCCCTCGCTGCGTCCGGAGGCCGGCGCCCTGACCCCGCCGGCCTGCCGGCGTTGGTCCGTCGCGCGCGGGGCCTCTGCGGGCCGCGCGCCGCTCAGCGAGGGCTACGCCCGATCAGTGCGCTATCAGTTCGCCCCGCTCGGCCAGCGTGCGCACATCGGCGAGCGTGGCGTCGAGTCGCTCGAGCACCGTGTCCATCTGCTCGTAGGTGATGATGGCCGGCGGCTGCATGCGCAGGGTCAGCGAGTTGAACAGCGTGCCGCCGATGAGCACGCCGCGCGAGAAGAGCCCCTGGCTCACGGCGTAGCCGATGTCGGCGTCCTTGAACTGCATGCCGATGATGACGCCCATGCCGCGGATCTCGTCGAAGAGGTCCGGGTACACTCCGGCCAGCTCTTCGAGCTTGCCCTTGAGGTACCCGCCCTTCTCGGCCGCCTGGCCGGGGATGTCCTCCTCCAGCGTGGCGTGGAGCGCCCCGATCGCCGCCGACGTCGCCATGGGGTTGCCGCCGAACGTGGTGGAGTGGATGTACGGGTTCTCGAAGAACGCCTCGAAGACCTCGGGCGTGGCGATGAAGTTACCGATGGGGATGACCGCCCCGCCGAGCGCCTTGCCCATGGTCATGATGTCGGGCGCGACATCCCAGTTGTCCATGCCCCAGAGCTTGCCGGTGCGGCCCATGCCCGTCTGCACCTCGTCGGCGATCATGAGGATCTTCCACTTGTCGCAGACCTCACGCACCTTGGGGAAGTAGTCGTCGGGCGGGACGATGGCGCCGGCCTCGCCCTGGATGGGCTCGACGATGAAGGCGGCGATGTCGAAGCCGACGGCCTCGCAGATGGAGAGCTCCTTGTCGAGCGCGTCGGCATCGCCGTAGGGCACGAAGCGCACGCCCGGCACCAGCGGGTAGAAGGGCTCGCGGAACTCGGCCTTGCCGCTCACGCTCAGGCTGCCGATCGACTTGCCGTGGAAGGCCTTGGTGGTGCTGATGATGCCCTTGTTGTGGTCCTTCTTGCGGCGCCACGCGTAGAGCTTGGCGAGCTTCATGGCGCCTTCGTTGGCCTCTGTCCCTGAGTTGCAGAAGAACGAGTACCGGAGGTCACCGGGAGTCACGGTGGCGAGCAGGTGGGCGAGGTGGCCGCGCATGGGGTCGAGCAGTTCCTGCGAGTGCAGGGCCTGGTGCTCGAGCTGGTCCTTGACCGCCTTGACCACGGTGGGGTGCCGGTGGCCGAGCATGAAGATGCCGAAGCCGCCGAGGCAGTCGATGTACTCCTTGCCGTGGATGTCGCGATAGATGACAGCCCTCGTCGGACCACTCGACGGCCGTGTAGTCGGTGGACACCGACTTGCGGTACTCGAGGATCCCGGGGTTGACGTATCTGTCGAAGTTGGTGACGCAGTCGGCCACGACCTCCTGCTGCTCCTCTGCCGTGAGCACGGATTTCGACATCAGGTCGAGTGCCTTGCGCGATTCTCGCAATGCGTCTTGCTTCGCTGCGTCTTGCATTCGTTCCCCCAGTCCTGATGAACGCTACCGCAGAATCCCCTGATTTGCAGTATAGTTCGGACAACCGACCGAACTGTTGGTCCAATCTACGCCGATACCCGTGGCGGCGCAACAGGTCAAGGGACGGCCGTGGGTGAGGTCCTCACGGGATGGTAGGGTGACGCACGAGGGGCACATGACCGGTCACGAGAGACTCACAGAGGATCCGACCGCCCAGCTCTCGCCGACGGCGCGCAAGCTGGTGGCCGCCGCGCGGCGACTGCTGGCTCGCGGCGGCTACGAGGCGCTCACCGTCGAGGCGGTCGCGGCGGAGGCCGGCGCCTACCGCGACTCCGTGCGCTACTACTTCGGCAGCAAGGCGGCGTTCATCGCCGCCGTCGTCGACTCGCTCGCGCACGACCAGAGCCTCGGCGCGGTCGCCGAGAGCGAGCGGGCGCAGGGCGGCGACGAGCGCGTGCACGGTCTCGTCGCCGGCGACCGCCGCCTGGTCGACGATAGCGCCGCCTTCCGCGACTTCTTCGCGATCCTCCCGCACGTCGTGCTCGACGACGAACTGCGGGACCGGGTCGCGGCGCTGTACGACTGGTACCGCGACCTCTACGTGGAAGGACTCGGCGACACCACCGCCGTCGATGAGCCGCGCCTGCGCGCGTTCGCCTCGCTGATGGTCGCGATGACCGACGGCCTCGCCGTCCAGCGGCTCCTGGACCCCGAGCACGTCGAACTGGAGCCGCTCTTCGAGCTCTGGGAGGGCATGCTCCGCCGGGCGCTCCTGCCCGGCGACGACTGACGCCCGAGCTTCCGCGTACTGCCTGAACAAGGGGGCGTGGGCGAGTCGTCTCCCCGCCTCGCCGGGCGGTCCATTTACACCTTCCAGACCGTGTTGTAGGCTCGGATGCGTGCTTGGCGGTACCGTATGGGGGGTCCCGCCTGGCCCCCGGGCCGGCACACGGCCGCAAGTAGGAGGCATGGGTTTTGGCGCAGGGGACCGTGAAGTGGTTCAGCAACGAAAAGGGGTACGGGTTCATCGAGCGGGAAGACGGTGACGACCTGTTCGTGCACTACTCCGAGATCACCATGGACGGCTACAAGACGCTGGTCCAGGGACAGCACGTCGAGTTCGAGATCACCGAGGGCGACAAGGGCCTGCAGGCCTCGACGGTGAAGCCCGTCGCCTAGTCGATGCACGTGCGCTCAAGGGGGCCCGCCGGCGCTCTGTGCCGGCGGGCCCCCTTTCTTGTCGGCCATCTGAGGCTGGAGTACTATAGCCGTCCCGCTTCGGCGGCCCCAGCAGGAGGAACGCGACATGATCTCCGAAGACGACGTCCGCTACGTCGCGAAACTCGCCCGTCTCCGCATCGAGCAAGACGAGGCTGCGCGCATGACCGGTGAGCTGGCCAAGATCCTCGCCCACATCGACAAGATGAGCGAGCTCGACCTGGCCGACGTGCCGCCGACGGCGCACGTCCTGGACGTCGTCAACGTCACGCGCGAGGACAAGGAGCGTCCGAGCCTGCCGCGGGAGGACGCCCTGCGCAACGCCCCGGCCGTGAGCGACGAGTGCTTCCGCGTCCCGAGGATGGGCTGACGTGACCGGGCTCGATCCGCTCCGCCTGAGGGCGCGCGACGCCAAGCGACTGCTGGTGGACGGGGAGATCTCCTCCGCCGAGCTGACCAAGGTCTACCTGGACCAGATCGCCGCCGTCGAGAGCAAGGTCCGCGCCTACATCCTGCCCACGCCCGACAACGCGGCCAAGTACTCGACCAAGGTCGACCGCGAGATGCAGGCGATGCGCGGCCCGCTGGCGGGTCTGCCCATCGCCGTCAAGGACAACATGGTCACCGAGGGCGTCACCACCACGTGCGCCTCGAAGATCCTCCGCAACTACCAGCCGGTCTATACCGCCACCGCGGTGCGCCAGCTCTGGGAGGACCACGTCGTCATGCTCGGCAAGACCAACCTCGACGAGTTCGCCATGGGCTCCAGCACCGAGAACTCGGCCTACCAGGTCACCGCCAACCCGTGGGACCTGAGCACGGTGCCGGGCGGCAGCAGCGGCGGCTCCGCCGCCGCCGTGGCCGCCGGCGAGGCGCTCTGGGCGCTGGGCAGCGACACGGGCGGCTCCATCCGCCAGCCGGCCGCCCTCTGCGGCATCGTCGGCATGAAGCCCACTTACGGCGCCGTCAGCCGCTACGGGCTCATCGCGTTCGCCAGCTCGCTCGACCAGATCGGCCCGCTCACGCGCTCGGTGTACGACTGCGCGCTCCTGCTGCAGCACCTCGTCGGCCACGACCCGCGCGACGCGACCAGCGTCGAGCTGCCGGAGCCGGTGGCGCTGCCGACGGCGGAGCGGCTCGACGGCCTGCGCGTCGGCGTGCCCGTCGAGTACCTTTCGGTCGGCATCGAGCCCGGCGTGCGCGCGCGCTTCGACGAGACGCTCGCGCGCATCGAGGAGCTCGGCGGCACCTGCGTGGAGATCAGCCTGCCGCACACCGAGTACGCCCTGCCGGCCTACTACATCATCGCGCCGGCCGAGGCGTCGGCGAACCTGGCCCGCTTCGACGGCGTGCGCTACGGCTACCGTTGCGCCGAGCCGGCCGACCTGCTCGACCTGTACGAGCGCACGCGAGGCGAAGGGTTCGGCGCCGAGGTCAAGCGGCGCATCATGATCGGTACCTACGCACTGTCCGCCGGCTACTACGACGCCTACTACGGCCGCGCCCAGAAGGTCCGCACGCTCGTGCGCCGCGACTTCGACGCGGCCTTCGCCGGCGTCGACCTCATCGCTTCTCCGACGACGCCCACGGTCGCCTTCAAGGCCGGGTCGCGCACGAGCGACCCGCTGGCCATGTACATGAGCGACATCTGCACGATCCCGGCCAACCTCGCCGGCCTGCCGGCGATCAGCATCCCGTGCGGCCTCAGCGACGGCCTGCCGGTGGGCTTCCAGCTCATCGGGCCGGCGTTCAGCGAGAACCGCATGCTCGAGGCGGCGCACGCGCTCGAGGGCGCCATCGGGTTCGACACGGCGCCCACGTTCCGCGGCACGCGCAGGGAGCGGGACGAGAACGGCTGGCGCACTGACTGGCCGGCCCCTCCCGGCCCGATCACCTTCTCTCCCGAGGACGCGCAGTCATGAACAGCGGACGCAGCGGAGCAGTCGACGGGGGCGCCAACGGGCCCGGGAACAGGCTCGGACGTCGGAGACCAGGTGCATCCGTCACCTGGGAACCCGTCATCGGCCTCGAGATGCACGTCGAGCTCGACACGCGCACGAAGATGTTCTGTGGCTGCGCGGTCACCAAGGGCGACGACCCCAACACCCACACCTGCCCGGTGTGCCTGGCGCACCCCGGCGCGCTGCCCGTGGTCAACCGGCGCGCCGTCGAGTACGCCGCGCGCATCGCGCTGGCGCTGAACTGCACGGTGCGGCCGCGCAACATCTTCCACCGCAAGAACTACTTCTATCCGGACCTCCCGAAGGCGTACCAGATCAGCCAGTACGACGAGCCCCTCGCCACCGAAGGCTGGTTCGAGTACTCGGTGGACGGCGAGCAACTCCGCTGCCGGATCAACCGGGTGCACATGGAGGAGGACGCCGCCAAGCTCATCCACGCCGGCGGCGACACGGGCCGCATCGCCGGCTCGGACTACTCCATGGTCGACTTCAACCGCGGCGGCACGCCGCTCATCGAGATCGTCACCGAGCCGGACATCCCGTCGCCGGAAGCGGCGCGTGAGTTCCTCCAGCAGCTGCGCAACCTCGTCATCGAGCTGGGCGTCAGCGAGTGCAACATGGAGGAGGGCCAGATCCGCTGGGACGCCAACGTCAGCGTCCGGCCGGAGGGCAGCGCCGAGCTGGGCACGCGCACCGAGCTCAAGAACATGAACAGCTTCCGCTACCTGCAGCAGGCGCTCGACGCGGAGATCCCGCGGCAGATCGAGGTCCTCGAGGACGGCGGCAAGATCGACCAGGAGACGCTGCACTTCGACCCCGACACCGGCACGACGACGCCGCTGCGCAGCAAGGAAGAAGCGCACGACTATCGCTACTTCCCGGAGCCGGACCTCGTGCCGCTCGAGATCGACCCCGCGTGGGTGGAGGAACTGCGCGCGACGCAGCCGGAACTGCCGGCGGCGCGCGTCCAGCGGTTCATGGACCGAGTACGGGCTCTCGCGCGACGACGCGGCCGTGCTCGGCTCGTCGGGCCCGCTGGCCGCGTTCTACGAAGAAGTCGTCGCGGCGGGGGCCGGCGCCAAGCCGGCGGCCAACTGGACGATGGGCGAGTACCTCGCCCATCTCAACGCCGCCGGCCTCGAGGCCGGCCACGGCCACGTCACCGCCGAGCGCCTCGCCAAGCTCGTGAAGCTCGTCGAGGACGGCACCGTCTCGACGAGCGCCGGCAAGGAGGTCTTCGCGCGCATGATCGAGGAGCGCGCGGAGCCGGAGGCCGATCGTCGAGAAGCACGGCCTCGGCCAGATCAGCGACACCTCGGAGCTCGAGGCGATCGTCGCCGAGGTCGTCGCCGCCAATCCCGCCCAGGTCGAGCAGTACCGCGGCGGCAAACAGCAGGTCATCGGGTTCTTCGTCGGCCAGGTGATGAAGGCCAGCGGCGGGCGCGCCAACCCGCAGGTCGTGAACGACCTGCTCCGGCGCGCCCTCGACGCCTGACCCGCGCGAGCACGAGCACAGTGTCCACCCCGTCCCTCTGAGGCAGGTGACCATGACCAGCGATCTCTCCAGCTTCGTCATCGCCCCGCGAGCCCGGCCGGCCGAGCCGGCCGTCCGCATCGACGACACCACGCTTCGCGACGGCGAACAGACCGCCGGCGTGGTGTTCAGCAATCACGAGAAGATCCGCATCGCCAAGCTCCTCGACGAGGTGGGCGTCCACCAGATCGAGATCGGCATCCCGGCGATGGGCGGCGACGAGAAGAAGACCATCGCCGAGATCGTCGAGTTGGGCCTCGACACCTCGATCCTCGCCTGGAACCGCGCCGTCGTCGACGACATCCGGCACTCCATCGACTGCGGCGTGGACGCCGTGGCGATCAGCATGTCGGCGAGCGACATCCACATCGAGCACAAGCTCGCGAAGAGCCGCCAGTGGGTGCTCGACCAGATCCGCGAGTGTGTGGCCTTCGCCAAGGATCAGGACCTCTACGTCTCGGTGAACGCCGAGGACGCCTCGCGCGCCGACCTCGAGTTCCTGCTGCGCTTCGGCCAGGCGGCCAAGGAGGAGGGCGCCGACCGCCTGCGCTTCTGCGACACGCTGGGCATCCTCGACCCGTTCGACACCTACAACGTCATCACGTTCCTCAAGAAGGAGGGCGGGCTGGACATCGAGATGCACACGCACGATGACTTCGGCATGGCGACCGCCAACGCCCTGGCGGGCATCAAGGCCGGGGCGACCTACGTGAACACCACCGTCAACGGCCTCGGCGAGCGCGCGGGCAATGCGGCGCTCGAGGAGGTCGCGATGGCGCTCAAGTACCTCGGCAAGGTGGACGTCGGCCTGCACACGAGCCGCTTCCGCGAGCTCAGCGAATACGTCGCCGCCGCCTCGGCGCGCACGATCCCGGCGTGGAAGAGCATCGTCGGCACCAACGTCTTCGCCCACGAGAGCGGCATCCACGCCGACGGCGTCATCAAGAACCCGCTCAACTACGAGGCGTTCGCCCCCGAGGACGTGGGGCTGGAGCGCCAGATCGTCGTCGGCAAGCACTCCGGCTCGCGCACCATCTACCGCAAGTTCCAGGAGTTCGGGCTCGAGCTCACGCAGGAGGACTGCGACGGCGTGCTCGCGCTCGTGCGCAAGACGGCGGTGGAGCTCAAGCGGGCGCTGTTCGACAAGGAGCTCATGTACATCTACCAGGACTATCTCGGGCATCTCGGCGACGCCGTGCCGATGGGCAACAAGGGCGCGGCGGAGGCCGCCGGCGCCGACCCCGCCGTCCCGGCTCCCGGAGCCGCAACGTTGAACAGCCACCGCAGGCACGCCATCGAGCGGGGCGCCGCAGGGGCACCGCTCCGCGCGGCGACGCTGGCCGAGAAGCTGCTGGCGGCGCACGCCGGGCTGGACGCGGTCGTCCCCGGCCAGATCGTCGTCTGCGACGTGGACGTCGCCATCGCCCAGGACGGCACCGGCCCGCTCGCGATCGAGCAGATCGAGGAGCTCGGGACCGGCAGGGTGAAGGCGCCGGAGTGCGTGTTCTTCATCGACCACGCGGCGCCGGCGCCGCGCAGCGAGCTGGCCAACGCGCAGAAGACGATCAGGGCCTTCTGCGCGGAGTCCGGCGCGACGCTCAGCGACGTCGAGATGGGTGTGTGCCACCAGCGCGTGGCCGAGAGCTACGCCAAGCCGGGCGACCTGGTGATCGGCGCCGACTCGCACACCTGCATGGCCGGCGCCCTGGGGGCGTTCGCCACGGGCATGGGCAGCACCGACGTCGCCGTCGGCATGGCCACGGGCAAGACCTGGCTGCGCGTGCCCGAGACGTTCCGCATCGAGGTCGAGGGCGACGCTCGCCGACGGCGTCGAGGCCAAGGACCTGATGCTCACCCTCATCGGGCGGCTGGGCGCCGACGGCGCCACCTACAAGGCGCTCGAGTTCGGCGGGCCGGGCATCGACGCGATGCCCATGCCCGGCCGCCTGACCCTGAGCAACATGAGCGTCGAGGCCGGCGCCAAGTGCGGCCTCATGCCGAGCGACGAGACGACCAGGGCGTTCCTGGCGGCGCTGGGCCGCGAGGAGGCCTGGCGGCCGCTCGCGGCCGACCCCGGGGCCGCCTACGAGCGCGTCGTGCCGTTCGACCTCGCCGCCGTGGTGCCGACGGTGGCGAAGCCGCACACCGTGGACAACACGGCGCCGGCGGCCGAGCTCAAGGGCACCAAGGTGGACCAGGTCCTCATCGGCACCTGCACCAACGGCCGCCTCGAGGACCTGCGCTCGGCGGCGCGCATCCTGCGCGGGCGTCGCCGCGCCCCGGGCACGCGCCTCATCGTCACGCCGGCCTCGCAGGCCACGGCGCGCGCCGCCGCCGCCGAGGGCCTGTTCGACGTGTTCTGGGACGCCGGCGCCGTGGTCACCAACCCCGGCTGCGGCGCGTGCGTCGGCGTCCACGAGGGTATCCTCGCCGACGGCGAGGTGTGCATCAGCACCGCGAACCGCAACTTCCACGGCCGCATGGGCAACCCTGAGGCCTTCATCTATCTTGGCTCGCCGGCCACCGCGGCCGCTTCGGCCGTAGCCGGCGAGATCACCGACCCCCGCGAGTTTCTCTAGAAAGGAGGACGCCGTGGCCAAGCAGTACAACGCACCGCCGGAGATGGTCATCGACCCGAGCAAGCGCTACACGGCGACGATCAGCACCGACGACGGTGACATCATCGTCGAGCTGTTCGCCGACAAGGCCCCGCGTACCGTCAACAACTTCGTCTTTCTCGCCCGAGAGGGGTACTACGACGGCGTGACGTTCCACCGCGTCATCAAGGGCTTCATGGCCCAGGGCGGCGACCCGACGGGGAGCGGCAGCGGCGGACCGGGCTACAAGTTCGCCGACGAGTTCCACGCCGCCCTCAAGCACGACAGCCCCGGCATCCTCTCCATGGCCAATGCCGGGCCGGGCACCAACGGCTCGCAGTTCTTCATCACCTACACGGCGACGCCGCACCTCGACGGCAAGCACACCGTCTTCGGCCGCGTGATCGAGGGCATGGAGGTCGTCGAAGCGATCCCCGAGCGTGACCCGATGCGGGCGCGCGAGCCGGGCGTCGCGATGAACTCGGTGGTGGTCGCGGAGGAGGAATGGGTCACGTGAATGGCCGCCGCAGGCAGGCTATCGAGCGGGGCGCCGGAGGGGCACCGCTCCGTGACGAGCTCCTGAGCGGCCGGGCCTGGCTCTTCGGCGACGACATCAGCACCGACCACATCGCCCCCGGCCGTCTGTTCCACCTCAGGACGAACATGCCCGAGCTCGCCAAGCACGTCCTCGAGGACGCGCGCCCCGAGTTCGCCGCGGAGATGCGCCCAGGCGACTTCGTCGTGGGCGGCCGCAACTTCGGCCTCGGGCTCGAGCCGCGAGCACGCGCCGCGCATCATCAAGATCGCCGGCGTCGGCGCCGTGCTCGCGCAGAGCTTCGCGCGCATCTTCTTCCGCAACGCCATCAACGTCGGGTTGCCGGTGCTGCAGTGCGACACCAGCGCCATCGGGGAGCACGACGAGCTCCAGGTGGACCTGGAGGCCGGTGAGGTCAGGGACCTGACCACCGGCGTCGTCATCCCGTTCGTCCCGCTGCCGCCGGTGATGGTGACCATCCTGAACGACGGCGGCCTCGTCGCCCACGTCAAGAAGCACGGCGGCTTCGCGCTGCCCGGAGGACCCGCATGACCTACACCGTGACCCTGATCCCCGGCGACGGCACCGGCCCCGAGCTGGCCGCCGCGCTCGAGACCGTCATCGCCGCCACCGGCGTGCCCATCGTGTGGGAGGTGCACGACGCCGGTCTGGGCGTGATGGAGGAGTACGGCACTCCGCTCCCCGAGCACGTGCTCGACTCCGTCCGCCGCACCAAGGTGGCGATCAAGGGTCCGATCACGACGCCGGTCGGCAAGGGCTTCCGCAGCGTGAACGTGGCGCTGCGCAAGGAGCTCGACCTGTACGCCTGCCTGCGCCCGTCCAAGACGATGAAGGGCGTGAAGACGCGCTTCGACGACATCGACCTCGTCGTCGTGCGAGAGAACACCGAGGACCTCTACGCCGGCATCGAGCACATGGTCACCGACGACGCCGCCGAGAGCATCAAGATCATCACGCGCCGGGGGACCGAGCGCATCGCGCGCTTCGCCTTCGAGTACGCGCGCCGGCACGGCCGGCGCAAGGTCACCGCGGTGCACAAGGCCAACATCATGAAGTGCACCGACGGGCTCTTCCTCCGCGTGTGCGGCTGAGGTCGCAGAAGGCTATCCGGACATCGAGTTCGAGGACCGCATCGTCGACAACATGTGCATGCAGCTGGTCCAGAAGCCGGAACTGTACGACGTCCTCGTGCTGCCCAACCTGTACGGCGACATCGTGAGCGACCTGTGCGCCGGCCTCATCGGCGGCCTCGGCGTCGCGCCGGGCGCCAACATCGGCGACGACGCCGCCGTGTTCGAGCCCGTGCACGGCAGCGCGCCCAAGTACGCCGGCCTGGACAAGGTCAACCCGACGGCGCTGCTGCGCTCCGGCGTGCTGCTGCTCGAGCACCTCGGAGAAGAGGCGGCGGCGCGGCGGATGGAAGACGCGATCGCCGCCGTCATCGCCGAGGGCAAGGACGTGACCTACGACCTCGGCGGCACGCGCCGGAACCTCCGGCATGGCCGCCGCCATCGCCCGCCGCATCGCCGGCTGAGGCAAGGAGGCTCGTCATGATGGACGAGGACGAACGCCACATCAATCTGCACGCCACGCCCCGAGATGCTGGCGGGCGTCTACGCCAACTTCGCCAACGTCAGCCACTCGGACTACGAGTTCTCGATCACCTTCGTGCGCCTCGACCACGAGAGCGAGGAGAACGGCGAGCTCAACGGCGTCGTCGTGAGCCGCGTCAACCTCTCGACGCGCTTCATGAAGGAACTCGTGGACGCCATGACCGACAACTACGGCAAGTGGCTCCAGGCGGAGAACATCAAGAACCTGCCCGAGGCCCCCGGGCACGAACAGCCTGCGGAGTAGCGTCTCGGCCTAGAGGTCTTCCTGAGGCTCGCGCTCACGAACAGAAGTTCATCCACGTACCCTCGCCGCGTGCCAGAATGGCCAACCCGGAGCTCCTTTCGGCTCCCTTTTGCCCTGCAATCGCGCCGTTTCCCGGCATTGCCGTGCCGGTGCCACCTCGGCTAGAATGGCTGGGCCTGTACTCCCACGTTCCTCTTGGTCCCACGCCGGAGCCGCGTGCGGTCCGCCGGGGGGGAACGGTGGCGATCCCGTCGCACGTCTTCAGGAGGACGCAGTGGACTTCTACCAGGGCAAGGTGCTCAGGCTGGACCTGAGCGCGGGGGCCTCTACCGTCGAGCCACTCAACATGGAGTGGGCCGAGCGCTACATCGGCGGCAAGGGCCTGCTTCTGCGCTACCTGTGGGACGAGGTCCCGCGCGGCGTCGATCCGTGGGCGCCGGAGAACCCGGTCATCCTCATGACCGGCCCGTTCGCCGGCACCAACGTCAGCACCGCCTCCCGCCTCGTGGTCGGCTGCAAGAGCCCCCAGACCGGGATCCTGAACGACAGCTACGTGGGCGGCTCGTTCGCCCCCGAGCTGAAGTTCGCCGGCTACGACGTGGTCATCATCACCGGCGAGTCGCCGGAGCCCGTCGTCGTGGTCATCAAGGACGACGTCGTCAGCTTCGTGCCGGCGAAGCCCAAGTACTGGGGCCTCACGACTTCGGAGATCGAAGCGGCCCTGCGTGAGGATGTCGACCCGAACGTCAAGACGCTGTCCATCGGCCCCGGCGGCGAGAAGGAGATCCTCTGGGCCTGCCTCTCCACCGACCAGTACCACAAGGCCGGGAGGGGCGGTCACGGCGCCCTCTGGGGGCACAAGAACCTCAAGGCCATCGCCGTCCGCGGCACCGGCACGGTCACCGTCGGCGACGCCAAGGCGTTCCTGGACGACATGTACCGCATCCACGGCGAGTTCGTGCTCACCGAGGACAACCTGTGGGCCAACGAAGAGGGTACGCCGGTCCTCGGCCAGATCATGAGCGACGCCGGCGTCATCCCGACCCGTAACTGGAGCACCGGCACGTTCGACCAGATGGAAGGCATCAATTCGGACGCCTTCCTCAAGATCCGCACCAAGAACCGCGCCTGCTACCAGTGCGCCATCGGCTGCCGGCAGTTCCACGAGGTCGACGGCATCGCCGGAGAGGGGCCGGAGTACGAGACCATCGCCATCTGCGGCGCCAACTGCGGCATCGGCGACATCGCCGCGCTTTCGAAGTTCAACCAGGAGTGCGACGAGCTCGGCCTCGAC
The DNA here is from genome assembly GCA_963834905.1 of uncultured Thermoleophilia bacterium. GTDB lineage: Bacteria > Actinomycetota > Thermoleophilia > UBA2241 > UBA2241 > CAIXSE01. Next base: position 46,656 of record CAWIDR010000014.1, read on the forward strand.
ACCATCTCCTCGGGCGCGGTCGTCGCTCTGGCGATGGACCTCACCGAGAAGGGCGTCAAGGACTTCGGCCTGCGCTTCGGCGAGGTCGAGAGCTACGTCAAGGCGCCGCAGCTGATCGCCAGCGGCGAGGGCATCGGCGCCGACCTGGCGCTGGGCGCGCGCGCCCTGGCCGCGAAGTACGGTCGCCCCGATCTGGCCATGGAGGTCAAGAACATGGAACTGCCGGGCTACGACCCGCGCGGCTCCTTCGGCATGAGCCTCGGCTACGCCACCTCCGACCGCGGCGGCTGCCACATGCGCACGTACCCCATCGCCGACGAGATCGTGGGCGGCACCCTGCCGCCGGACTCGCTCGAGGGCAAGGCCATGAAGATCGTCTGGGGCAACCCGGCCGAGGGCATGATCGGCGAGAACTTCAGCTCCATCAAGTTCTGCGGCATCTGGTGTGACTTCTGGGCGATCACTCCCGAGCAGATCGCGCAGATCCTCAAGCACGCCTGGAAGCACGAGTTCACCGGCGACGAAGTCTTCCAGATCGGCGAGCGCGTGTGGAACCTCGGCCGCCTCTTCAACCTGCGCGAAGGCGTCGAGCCCGACGACATCCCGCACAAGCTGTACATGGAGGAGGGCGCCCACACCACCGGCGCCTCCGCCGGCCGTGCGATCGGCACCGAGACGTTCAAGAACGCGCTGCAGGAGTTCTACCAGATCCGCGGGTGGGACGAGCACGGCGTACCCAGCGAAGCCAAACTCGCCGAGATCGGCGTGGACGTGCGCCTCTAAGGCGCGGCGCCGAGACGAAGGAGAACCGATGCCGCACGTTATGATCTCGAGCAAGAAGTGCACCGGCTGCCACATGTGCGAGCTGGCTTGCTCCGCCCAGCACGAGGGCGCCTACCGCCCGTCCGTCGCCCGCCTCTTCAGCGAGGTCAATCCGACGACGGGCGCCACCAAGGGCCACACCTGCCTGCAGACCGCGTGCCACAAGTGCCAGGACGCCTGCCCCGCGGGCGCCATCGTCACCAAGGAGATCACGGTGAAGGTCAAGGGCGAGTTCGCCGGCAAGGAGAAGATCGGCGGCGACACCGTCAAGGGCTACGTCCTCGTCGTCGACGAGGACCTCTGCACCAACTGCGGCGACTGCTACGAGGCCTGCCCCTACGGCGTCATCCACGAGCATCCGGACAGGGAAGTCGCGTTCAAGTGCGACCTCTGCGACGGCGAGCCGCAGTGCATCGCCTTCTGCCAGAACCCCCACGTCCTCGCCGTCGACCTCAAGGTCGACAAGAAGGACAGGGAACTGGCGCAGGCCTGACGCATGACTCCGGCGTTCGTCAGACTGCCGGTCGGCATGCTCACGCCGGACGGCGACAAGCAGGTCGAGTGCCGCGGGGCCACGGTCCGCGAGGTGATCGACGAGGCCATCGCCGTCGAGCCGCGCATGCGCGCGCGCATCTTCCGTGAGGACGGGCGCATGTTCGCCGGCGTGTTCCTGAACGGCCGCAACATCAACGCGCTGGACGGCATGGACACGGCGGTGGCCGACGGGGACAAGCTGTCCGTCGTGCCGCCCATGTCCGGCGGCTGACGGCCGGAGCAGACGCAAGGTCCGGACGGGGCGGGGGCTCGTGAGGAGCGCCCGCCCCGTCCTCGTTGGTACACTGGACGCATGAGCGGACACGGCAGCAGATCGAGACTCGAGACCACCGGGCTGGCGGACGCCGTGCACGGGCGGGCGAGCGTGCGCAAGTACGCGCCCGAGCCCGTCCCGCGCGAAGACGTCGAGGCCATGGTCGCGCTGGCCATCCGGGCCGCGAACGCGGGCAACGCGCAGTCCTGGCGGTTCATCGCCGTGGAGGACGCGGACCTGCGCGCGGCGATGACGCAGGCCGTCGACGAGGTGCTGGACGAGATGGGCGCCTGGCCCGAGGCCGCCGGCTTCGAGAAGGAACTCAAGGCCTACCGCGCCTACGCGACCTTCTTCGGCGAGGCCCCGGTCGTGGTCGCCGTCTTCAGCCAGACGTACCACTCGCTGGCGGACGAACTCCACGAGCGGCACGGCCTGCCGCGCGAGGAGCGCGACCGGTTGCGCCAGCGGCCCGACATCCAGAGCCTGGGCGCGGCCGTGCAGTTGCTCTGCACCGCGGCCCACGCCATGGGGTACGGCTCCTGCTGGATGACCGCGCCCGTGCTCGCGGCGCCCCTCATCGAGAAGCTGCTCGGCGTGGAGCCGTCGCTGACGCTCGCGGCGCTCGTCCCCGTCGGCAGGCCGCTGACGCCGCCCAGGCCCTCGTCGCGGCGTCCCGTCGAGGACGTCCTCGAGTTCCGGTGACCCCGTGAGCCGCCCGCGTCCCGTCGCCGGCCTCTGTGCCGACATCCTGGAGGGAGCCGTCCCCGACGAGGCGGACCTCGAGGCGCTGCTGCGCGCCGGCGATGAGGCGCCGCTGGTCTTCGCCGCCGCCCGCGAGGCGCGCGCCCGCCAGTCGGGCGACGCCGTCTTCCTCTACGGGTTCGTCTACTTCTCGACCTACTGTCGCAACGAGTGCGCGTTCTGCTTCTACCGCGCCGACAACGACGAGAGCCCGCGCTACCGCAAGACCACGGACGAGGTCGTGGAGATCTGCCGCGACCTCGCGGCTTCGGGGGTCGTGCTCCTCGACCTGACGATGGGCGAGGACCCGGCCATCCACGACGAGCCGGGTCACGCGGCGCTGCTCGAGCTCGTGCGCGCCGTCTCGGAAGGCACGGGCGCGCCGGTCATGATCTCGCCGGGCGTGCTGCCGGAGGCTGCGTTGTTCGACCTCCGGGCCGCCGGCGCCGACTGGTACGCGTTGTACCAGGAGACGCACACGGCGGCGCTGTACGAGCGCCTGCGCGTGGGGCAGCCGTTCGCGGCGCGCGTCGAAGCGCGCAGCGCTGCCCGGCGCGCCGGCCTGCTCGTCGAGGACGGCCTGCTCACCGGCATCGGCGATACCGCCGCCGACCGCGCCGACTCCATCGTGGCCATGCGCGCAGTCCGGTTGGGAGCAGGTGCGCGTCATGACCTTCGTGCCGCAGGCCGGTACGCCGCTCGAGGACGTGCGCCCGGCCGGCGACGCCGACGAACTGCTCACCATCGCCGCGATGCGCCTCGCCATGCCGGACCGGTTCATCCCGGCCTCACTCGACGTGGACGGCATCGCCGGCCTCGAACGCAGGCTCCAGGCCGGCGCCAACGTGGTCACCTCGATCGTTCCGCCCACGGTGGGACTCGCCGGGGTCTCGCAGGCCGAGCTCGACATCGACGAAGGCTACCGCACGGTCCACGGCGTGCTGCCGCACCTGGAGCGGCTCGGGCTGCGGCCGGCCGGGGTGGACGAGTACCGCGAGCGCATGGCGCGCCTGGCGGCCGTCCCGGGGTGAAGTCGTGCGCCTCCTGATCGTCGGCGGCAAGCTGCAGGGCACCGAAGCCGCCTACCTGGCCGCCAAGGCGGGCTGGGACACCGTGCTCGTGGACCGGCGCGAGTCGCCTCCGGCGGCCGGCATCGCTCACGCTCACGTGCTCGCCGACATCACCGCGGACGACGACGCGGCGAAGAGCCTCGTCACCTCGTGCGACGCCGTCCTGCCCGCCTGCGAGGACGCGCCCACGCTCGCGTGGCTGGCCGAGCGGGTGCCGGCGTGGGACGTGCCCCTGCTGTTCGACCTCGAGGCGTACCGCGTCAGCGCGTCCAAGCTCGCCTCGCGGCGCCTCTTCGAGGACCTGGACGTGCCGCGGCCGCGAGAGTGGCCCGCCTGCGGGTTTCCCGTCGTGGTCAAGCCCAGCACGGCCAGCGGCAGCGAGGGCGTCGTGGTGGCGCACGACGAGGCCGGCATGGACGCCGCGCGGCTGCGCGCTGGAGCGGGCCGGCCACGAGGTCGTGGTCGAGGAGTTCGTGCCCGGCCCGTCGCTCTCGCTCGAGGTGCTCGCCTGGGGCGGGCGCGCCGTGCCGCTCCAGGTCACCGGGCTCGAGTTCGACGCGGCCTACGACTGCCGGCGCGTGGTGGCGCCCGTGGGCGAGGCGGCCGGGCAGCCTGCGGCCGCCGGCCCCGGCGGCGCCTGCGCCTGGGACGCCGCCGTCTCCGCCGGCGTGCTGACCGCCTTCGACGCCGCCTCCGTCCGCGTCGCCGAGGGTCTCGGCCTCAACGGCCTCATGGACGTGGAGGTGATGGTCGGCGGCGACGGGCCGAGGCTCCTCGAGATCGACGCCCGCCTGCCCAGCCAGACGCCGACGGCGGTCTACTGGTCCAGCGGGCTCAACATCGTGGAACTGCTGTTCCGGACGGTGCGCGACGCGGCGCCGCCGGCGGTCGACCGGGCGCCGCGCCGCGCCTGCGTCTACCAGCACGTGCGCGCCTCGCGAGGTATGCTGGACGTCCTCGGCGAGCACGTGATGGGTGGCGCCCGGCCCCTGCGGCTGGTGCCCGGCTTCTTCGGCGCCGACGAGGCGCTCACGGACTACGCGCCCGGGCGCGCCGAGTGGGCGGCGACGCTCATCGTCACCGGCTCGGACGTGCAGGAGGCGCGCGAGCGCGCCGCCGGTGTCGTCGCCGAGCTGGCGCGGCACGAGCATCTGCGGGCCGCGCCCGAAGACGACCTGCAGAGGGCCGACGAAAGAGGTGCCCGATGACACGACTCACAGAGACCGACGTCACCACGCTGACGCGGGACCTCGAGGCCTTCGAGGCGCGGCTGCTCGAGGCGACCGGCCTCGGCCTTCGCGACCTTGCGCTGCGCACCGTGACCGACGAGAACCGCTGCGTCCAGCTGCACGGAGCGCGCGTCGCCGCCGTGCCCATGTCGTCGGGCGAAGGCGTGATCCCGGGGTTCTGCGCCTGCGTCGTGGCGACGCTGCTGCACCTGGGCTGCGACGCGTGGATGACCACGCAGCCCGACGTGCGCGGCATGCAGGCGGCGGTGGCCGCCGGCGCGACCATCCGTCTTCCTCGCCGACGATCACCGCTTCATCGCGCTCAACCTCACCAAGGGCTGCAGCGTCGACGACGACCCGGCGACGGCCGACGGCTACGTGACCGCGCTCGAGGCGGCCGCCGGCGGCCTCGAGCGGCGTGAGGTGCTCGTCCTCGGCCTCGGCCCGGTCGGCCGCGCCGCGGTGCGCCGGCTGGCGTCTCGCGGCGCCGAGGTAGTCGTCGTCGAGCCGGACGCGGAGCGCATCGCCGCGGCGCGCGACGTGGGACTCGGCTTCGAGGTCGTGGAGCTCGCCGACGGGCTCGCGCGCTGCGACCTGGTGTTCGACGCGACGCCGGCGGCGGGCATCATCGACGCCGCCGATGTGCGCGCGGGGACCATCGCCGCCGTGCCGGGCATGCCGTCCGCCTTCACAGCGGCCGCACAGGAGGTCCTCGGCGTGCGCCACATCCACGAGCCGCTCGCCATCGGCGTCGCGGTCATGGCGGCGCGGGCGCTGCTGTAGCGCCGGCGCCGCGGCGCGCCCCGGCACCGGCGTTGTACAATCGCGGGGCGCGGGGGGTCGATCGGAAGGATCAGCGTGGGCTCTAAACCCACGCAGGCGGGTGTGACTCCCGCACTCCCCGCCACAAGCCCCCTTCTCGTGCGGAGATCGGCTGCCCGAGGACCGCGAGGAGCGCGTCGACCGGGAAGCTCATCGTCGCGCGCCGGGCCCAGCGTCAGTCGGACGAGAAGCTGATGGGGATGCGGATCTCGTCCTGCCGCGAGCCGTCCTCCATGGACTGATCGTAGACGATGAGCATCCCGCGCTTGGCCGAGGTGGAAAAGGCGATCTCCTTGGCGAACCGCCCGCGCCCCGGGGCGCCCTGGCTCGCCTGCACCGTCACGTTCACGATGCGACGCTCGGACGAGTCGACGAGACGTGCCTGGAACGTGCCCTCGAAGACGCTGGCCGTGCCTGAGAGGGTGAACGGGCTGGAGACCACGGCGCCGACGCCCGGGGACTCGACGAAGATGGCCGGCTCGAAGCTGCGCCAGTCGGCGCGGCTCTGGGCCTCCGCGAGCGGGACCCCTTCGCCGCCCAGCGTCTCGACCGGCTTGCCGCCGATGAGGAACTCCACGGAGCGCACGGTGGGGAACCGGGTGAGCGTGTAGACGACCTGCGCCACGCGGGCCGTCATCGACAGGCTGCCGCCGCCGGAGGCGAAGGCGTCGGAGAGGTCGACGTGCGCGATCGCGCCGGTGATGCTGAGGCCGAGGAGCTCGTGCCCTCCGGCACCGTGCTGGTCAGCCCGGCGGCCTTCTCGGCGGCGGTGGGGCCGGCGAGCAGGGCCTTCATCGCCGCCGTGGCCGGCATCGTGGTGTGCGCGACGCGGCGCTCGGCGACGCCGAGCTTCTCGTCGCGGAGGAAGTACAGCCTGATCGTCGTCACCGCCGGGGCCGCCGACGGCGACGCGGAAGGTGACGCCGTCGCCGTCGCCGCTCCGCTCGGCGTCACGGTGGCCGTCGCCGTGGGCCCCGGGCGTGGCGCCGCCGGATGAGCCGCCGCAGGCGGCGAGCAGGGCGGCGCCCGCCACGATCACGAGCGCCGCGGCGATCAGCAGGAGCGGGAGCAGGCGGCCGAGGCCGGCTGCGGCGCGACGGGTCATCGGGCACCTCGGGTCGTGAATGGGTCGGAACTGAGACCTTCGACGCACCCGCCGGGCGCTCCTGCCCGCCGTGCTAGACTGGCCGTCCCGATGCCGACCGATCCCACCAAAGCCCGGTACTACCGCAAACAGGTGCCGCTCTTCCGCCTGGTGGAGAAGGTCAAGCTGTGGCCGTCGCGCCGCGGCATCCTGCACGGCATCAAGCAGTTCGACGATCGCGGCGCCTACGCCGTGGTCGATCACCCACTGCGACAAGCACATGGTCATCCACGACTCCAAGACGAGCCGCGCCGCCCGCTGGCTGCGCAACAAATGGTATGCGGAGGCGTGTCCCAAGTGCCGCATCCCCGACTGGAAGCTGCAGAAGTACGCGTCGACGCAGTTCAAGCGGGGCTACGGGTCGCATCTCAAGGATCTCTGAGACGGGCCGGCGCGGCCGCCCCTCGCGGTCGCCGGCCCCGCAGCCGCTCAGAGCAGTCGCCAGCTCTCCGGCCGCAGCTGGGTCGAGGCCGGCGCATCCAGCACCTTGTCCAGCGCGGCCAGGATGGCCGCCTTGTCGCCGGGCAGGCGGCCGCCGATCGGCAGGTAGTTCGAGGCGTGGTTGCAGCGGAAGAGGCAGTCGCTGACGTCGAGGTTGGCGACGATCTCGCGCAGCTCGCGCAACATCCCGAGGGAGTCGGGCAGCACGACCTGGCTGGTCGCCACCTTTCGCTCCATGGCGGTCCCCGGCGTCAGCATGAGGGTGAGGAGCCCGATGTACTCCGGGTCGATGGCCGAGAGCGCCTCGCCGGTGGCCTTGGCGTGCTCCAGCGAACGCTCGCGCCCGGCGAGCCCGAGGATGGCCGTGACCGAGAGCTGCACGCCGGCCTCGGACGCGCGCCGGCATCCCTCGATCTGCTCCGCCACCGTCATGCCCTTGTGGATGTCGGCGAGCGTCTGCTCGTCGCCAGACTCGAGGCCGAGGTAGAGGAGCGCGATGCCGTGTTCGCGCAGCGCCGCCAGTTCCGAGGTGGACTTGCCCAGCAGGTTGCGCGCGTTGGCGTAGCTGCTCACGCGCTCGAGGTTGGGGAGCGCGCGGTGCAGGAGGTCGAGGATCGCGTCGAGCTTGCGCGAGCTGAGGGCCATGGCGTCGCCGTCGGCAAGGAAGACGCGGCGCACGCGCTGGCGCACGCTGACCGGCAGCCCGGTGATGTCCTCGACGACCTCGTCGAACGGGCGCACCGCGAACGGTTTGTCCAGGTACGTGCCGCAGAAGTCGCAGGTGTTGTTGGAGCAGCCGTAGGTGACCTGGACGATCAGGCTGTCGGCCTCACTCGGAGGACGGATGACTGCGCCGTGGTACCTCACCCGCTCGATGCTAGCATGGGCGCCCGGGCGGCGCGTCCCGCAGGGGTGGCCGCCCGGGCGCTTGTCCATCACTGTGCGACGATGTGCGCTTGTGGTAGAGAGTGCGGGCGGCTGATATACTCCCCGCACGTGCTGAGGGAGGGCGTCGGGGGAACGTCCGGTCGGGCCAAGGTCCGGGTCGTTCACTCCTCCGGCTTGCGGTGTCATCGCCCGCCTTCCGCACCCGCCATACCTAATTGCGCGGGAACAGTCGTGAGCAAAGTCGGGAGGAGTCCAGGGTCATGGCAGACATCTACCAGGAAGCAGCCGAGAGCATCGTGCACGCCGACAGGGCGGCGTCGGAGGAGATCGCGCAGCGCGCGCTCGACTCCGGCCTCGCCCCCGCGGACATCATGCAGAACGGCTTCGTCAAGGGCATCCAGGAGGTCGGCGACCTGTTCGAGAGCGGTGAGGTCTTCCTCCCCGAGCTGATGATGAGCGCGGACGCCATGGCCGGCGCCACCGAGGTCACCAACGCCGCCCTCGAGGGCGAGGCCGCCGAGGCCAAGGGCGTCATGGTCATCGGCACCGTCCAGGGCGACGTGCACGACATCGGCAAGGCGATCGTGATCGCCTACCTCAAGGCCAACGGCTACGAGGTCACCGACCTCGGCCGCGACGTCTCCGCCGACACCTTCATCGACCGCGCCAAGGAACTGGGCGCCGACGTCATCGGCATGAGCGCCCTGCTCACCACCACCATGGAGGAGCAGAAGAAGGTCATCAAGCGCATCAAGGACGAGGGCCTGCCCTACAAGACCGTCGTCGGCGGCGCCCCCTGCACGCAGCGCTGGGCCGACCAGATCGGCGCCGACGCCTACGCCGAGGACGCCAACGACGGCGTCAAGAAGATCGACGCGCTGCTCGGCAAGTAAGAGCGCGTCACACGAGTGCTTCCCGAGGGGCGGGCCGGTGGCCCGCCCCTCGTGCGTATGGGGCTCGCCTGCCGCTCGCTCCGCTGCCCGGAGGGCGGCGCTAGAGGTTGAGCCGCACGCCGTCGACGTAGCTGAGGCTGCGGCCGGCGCGCTCGATGTTGGGATAGCCCTCGCGCGCCATGATCAGCCGCTCGAGGCCGAACCCGAGGCCGACCCACGGGTCGACGATGCCCCAGTTGCCGTCGAGCGGATGAGGGCCGAGGCCGGCGGAGCAGACCTCGGCCCCGTTCACGAGCACATCGACCATCTCGCCGTACACCTCGGACTGGGTGACTTCCAGCTCGTAGTGCGTCACCCCGGCGGCGCGCATGACGAGCGACGCGAGTTCGCCGAGCCGGGCGCGGCCCTCCGCCTCGGGGCGGCCGAGCTCGACGAGGTTCAGCATGGTGAACTCGTTCAGGTGGCTGGCTCCCTTGCTGTCCCGGCGGAAGCACGGGCCGATCTCGAAGATGCCGAAGGGCTTGGACCAGTTGCGGTCGAGGCGCCGCAGCAGCGTGTACAGGTTCGGCGCCAGCATGGGCCGCAGGCAGCGGCCGTCCTCGAGCCAGAACACCTGCTCGCGCAGCGGGTGGCCGTGCTCGATGCCCATCTTGCGCAGGGACTCGGAGGCGATGATGAGCGGCGTGACCACGCGCACGAACCCGGCCGCCTGAAGCGCGCCGCTGAGCACCTGCTCGAGCTCGATGAGCTGTGGCGCGCGCCGGCCTTCGCGCAGTTCCTTCAGGCGTCGCCGGCCGTCCTTGACGAGGTCGCCCTCGAGGCGCTTGAAGGCGGCGTCGCGCATCTGCGCGTCGGCGAAGAGCCCGTCGAGGACGAGCGGGTCGGCGCCGAGTTCACGCAGGCGCTGCGACTGCGTCGCCGTGAGGCGGATGCGGAGGGCCTCGGCTTCGTCGGGCGTCACGGCGACTCCTCTTCGTTCGCGAGCGGGACACGCGCGAGATAGTCGGCGAAGCCGCCGGCGAGCGCGCGCGCCAGCCGCTCGACGTGCTCCGGGCGCCCGGCCAGGGCCGCGTCGTCCGGGCTGGTCAGGAACAGCGGCTCCACCACGAGGGCGATGCCGCGGGCTTCACGCAGCAGGGCGTAGTTGCGCCCGAACCGGCCCAGCCAGGGGATCCCGGCGGCCTCCATCCGGGCGCCGATCGAGCCTGCCAGCCGGCGCCCGTGCTCGGAGTAGTAGTGGCTGCGCTGGAAGTAGTAGCCGGCCGCGCCGCGGGCCGCCGGCGAGGGCGCCTGGTTGCAGTGCAGCGAGAGGAAGAAGTCGGACGCCGCGCCGTTGGCGGCGTCGGCGCGCGCGTACAGCGGCACGCGCTCGTCCGCCTCGCGCGTGAGCTGCACGCGGCAGCCCTCGGCGCGCAGCAGTTCCGCCAGCCGCAGGCCCAGGGCGAGCGTCACATCCTTCTCGGCCAGCCCCTGGGAGGAGACGCAGCCGGCGTCGCCGCCGCCGTGCCCCGGGTCGATGGTCACGGACTGGCCGGTGAGGCCGCGTGCGGCGGCGTAGCCGCGGTCGCGCTCGGGGATCTTCTTGCCCTCGCGTCCCGACTCGGCCTTGCGCACCGCCTCGAGCTTGCGGAGCGTGCTCTCGCCGACGATGCCGTCCGGCGGGAGCCCGGCGTTGCGCTGGAAGTCCAGCACGGCGCGCTCGACCTCCTCGTCGTGCACTCCTCGCTCGGGGCCGGCGTTGAAGCCCAGCAGGTTGAGCTTGACCTGGAGTTGCAGCACGTCGTCGCCGCGGAACGGCGGCTCGCGCAGGTACAGGAGACGGTCGCCGAGCGCGTAGCCGGATTCCACCATCTCGCGCCAGGTGTTGGCGCCCACACTCCCGTCGGCGAGCAGACCGCGCTCCTGCTGGAACGAGAGGACCGCGACCTCGGTGTGAGGGCCGTAGAAGCCGTCCACGCCTTCTCTGCCCAGCTCGAAGCCCTGCCCGCGCAGGCGGGTCTGGACGTCGAGGACTTCTTTGCCGCGGTCGCCGCGTGAAAGGTCGCGCACCGGTGACTCCTGGTCGCTTCCGGGGGTTCGTGGGCCCCCGATTCTATACGAGTCAGATGCCCATGCCCGAGCGCACGCCGGCGACGACCAGGATGAGCACGCCGACGCCGACCACGATCCGGTAGATCACGAAGATGTTGAAGTTGTGCCGCTTGAGGTAGGCGAGCACGAACCAGATGGCGGCGATGCCGCTGAGGGCGGCCGAGACCATGCCGACGACGAAGGGCATCGCCGTCCCGGCCGGCAGGCCGTCCTTGGCGACCTCGAGCCCCTTGTACGCCGCAGCGCCGCCGATCACGGGGATGCTCATGAGGAACGAGTAGCGAGCGGCCGACTCGCGATCGAGGCGCATGAGCAGGCCGGTCATCATCGTGATGCCGGAGCGCGAGACGCCCGGCAGCAGCGCCAGCGCCTGGGCGACGCCGATGAGGAGGGCGTCGACCCAGGTGAGGGCCTCGAGGCCGCGGTCGAGCTTCGCCACGTGGTCGATGAGGTACATGAAGCCGGCGAAGACGATCAGCGCCACGCCGATCATCCACGGCTTGCCGAGTGTATCGGTGATGAAGCCCTCGAACGCCACGCCGACGAGCGCCGCAGGGACGGTGCTCACGACGAGCAGCCACGCGAGCTTCGCCTCGGGGTCGGCGAGGCTGCGCCTGGAGATGCTCCGCACCCAGGCGCTGATGAGCCGCCCGAGCTCCCGCCAGAAGTAGATGACGACGGCGACGAACGTGCCCAGGTGCAGGGCGACGTCGAACGTCTTGTTCAGGTCGGGGTTGTCGAGCAGGAAGTGCCAGTTGAACAGCCAAGGCACGAGGAGCAGGTGGCCGGAGCTCGAGATGGGCAGGAACTCGGTCAGGCCCTGGACGATGCCAAGGATGATCGCCTGGAGGACGGTCATGGCGCTCCTTCGTGGGTAGCGGCCGCGCGGCGCCGGAGCCGGGCGGCGTTTAGGGCACGGTATACCCTGCTGACAGGACAGGCGACCGCGAGGGCGGAGGTGGGGGATGGCACGCAGCAATCCGGTCAACGTGACATGGAAGCACGAGGGGCTGCACTTCGAGGCGACGACGGCGCACGGCACCGTCGACCTGGCGTCGGGGCTGGACGAGCCCGGCAACGGCGTGACCCCGATGGAACTGCTGGCGACGTCACTGGGCGCGTGCACCGCCATGGACGTCGCCTCGATCCTCGTCAAGATGCGCCAGCCGCTGGAGGCGTTCAGCGTCGAGGTGAGCGGCGAGCGGGCGGAGGACCACCCGAAGCGGTTTCTCTCGCTCGAGGTGGCCTACCACCTCAAGGGCGACCTCGACGAGCGCAAGGTGGAGCGCGCGATCTCCCTCTCGGAGGAGCGCTACTGCTCGGTGGAGGCGACGCTCAGGCCGGCCCTGCCCATCACGTCGCGGTACGTCATCGAGCGCTGAGGACGTTCGCACTACGCGCACCGTGTTTACAGGAGAACGGCCCGACGATAGTATCGGCCCAAGTATTCCTGCCTGAGGGGAAGGTGCGTGGACCGCGATCATGAGCTGTCGGCAGTCCTTGCCGACGACACCCGCTACAGCATCTATCGCTGGATCGCCGGACAGCCGGGCACGGACGTCACGGTGGCCGACGTCGCCGGGGAGTTCGGCCTCCATCCCAACGTCGCCCGCATGCACCTGTCCAAGCTGGAGCAGGCGGGCTTCCTCGCCACCAGCTTCCGCCGTGCGGCGGGGGGCGGCCGGCCGGCGAAGCTGTACCGGCTGAGCGAGAAGGTCGTGACCTTCGGGTTCCCGCCGCGCAGGTACGAGCTGCTCTCCCGGCTCGCTCTGGACTCGCTCTCGGCCGGCGGCACGCGGGACGACGCGATGCGCGTGTGTCGCGAAGCCGGCGTCGCAGAGGGTCGCCGCGCGCTCGCCGGCGACGCCGAACCGCCGCGCGACCGCGAGGCGGCGGGCGCCCTCGTCGCGCAGATCACCGAGGCGCAGGGCCTGCTGCCCGAGGTCGTCTGGCAGGACGGCTCCCTCAGCGTCGTCGTGAACAACTGCAGCTTCCGCGAGCTCTCCGGCGCCGACCCCGATCTCGTGTGCGCCATGCACCGTGCCTTCCTCGGGGGCATCATCCAGGTGGTCACCGCCGGCCTGGGCCGCCTCGAGATCGATCCGGGCGACTGTCGCATCAGCTGCGGCGGCGAGCGCTGCGAGATGCTGTGCTCCTTCGCATCGGGCGAGGGGTGAGAGAAGCGCGCAGCCGGGTACTGTACGGGCGCACCCGCACCCGGAGGACACCCTGACCATCGACGAAGCCATCCGCGATCTGCTCGACGTCTCGACCGACATCGCGTCGGTCGCCGTCGTCGACGGGTCCGGGGCCGTGGTGGCCGCCGGGCCCGCCGCCGCAGGTGAGCGGGCCGCTGAGGCCATCGGCCTGCTCTGGGACGCGGCGAGCCGCCGCGCCGCGCAGGCCGGCGACGCCGCCCTCGAGCACGTCGTCGTCCCGCTGGCGGACGGCGTCGTCGCCGCGGTGGAGGCGTACGGCCACCGCGCCGTCGCCGTCACCGGCCCGCGACCGGCCGTCGCCCTGCTGCTGTTCGACCTGCGCACCTGCCTCGGCGACGCGTTCGCCGCTGAGGAGCAGGCGCAGTGAGGGCGCGCAACGCAGCTCTGGCCGTCGCGGCGGCGGGAGCGGTGGCCGGCGCCTTCTGCTGGCGCCGGCGTTCCGCCCGCGCGCCGGAGCCGGCCGTCCAGCTCGGCCTGGCCGACGGCGCCGTCCACACGCTCGACCGTTCCGATCCTTCGACCACTGAACTCGAGACGCTGGCCGCCGGCGTCCGCGACTCGCTCCCCGGAGGCGCCTGATGGACCTCGCAACCTTCGACACCGGCCTGCTGCGCGCCACGATAGAACGGGCGCTCCGCCGCGGCGGTGACTTCGCCGAGGTCTTCATCGAAGACCGCGACAGCCTCGGGCTGCGCCTGGAGGACGGGCGCATCGAGCAGACCAGCGGCGGCCGGGAGACCGGCGCCGCCGTCCGCCTCCTGACCGGAGAACGCACGTACTACGCGTACAGCGACGCCGTCGACGAAGCCGGGCTGAGCGCCGCGGCCGACGCGGTCGCCGCGGCGATGAGCGCCGGCGCCCAGGGCCCCGACATCGTCCATCTCGGGGCGGTCCGCGCCGATCCGGGCAAGAACCCGGTGCTCACGCCGCCCGGCGACGTCGCCATCGCGCGCAAGGCCCTCCTGGTCCGCGCCGGCGACGAGGCAGCGCGCGCGGCCTCGGCGGAGATCGTCCAGGCGACCATCGGCTACGGCGACACCCGGCAGCGCGTGCTCATCGCCAACTCGCTCGGCGACCTGGTCTACGACGACCGCACGCGCACGCGCTTCATCGCCCAGGTGGTGGCCCGGCGCGGCGAGGTCATCCAGACCGGCCACGAGACCGTCGGCGGCAGCGCCGGCTTCGAGCTCGTCGACGAGGAGATCGCCCGCACCGTCGCGCGCACCGCCGCCGAGAAGGCGACGATCATGCTCGACAGCAAGCCCGCGCCCGTCGGCGCGATGCCGGTCGTGCTCGGCAACGGCTTCGGCGGCACCCTGTTCCACGAGGCCTGCGGCCACGGGCTCGAGGCCGACGCCATCGCCAAGGGCGCCAGCATCTACGACGGCAAGCTCGGCGAGATCGTCGCGGCGGACATCGTCAGCGCCTACGACGAGGGCTCCATCCCCAACGGCTGGGGCTCCCAGGCGTTCGACGACGAGGGCGTCCCGACCCAGAAGACGATGGTCATCGAGGACGGCCGGCTCACCGGCTACCTCTACGACCGCCTGCGTGCCCGCGAGGCGGGCGCCGCGCCCACGGGGAACGGGCGGCGCCAGTCGTTCCGCCACGTGCCCATCCCGCGCATGACGACCACGTACATCGCGCCCGGCGACGCCAGCCCGGAGGACATCATCGCGGCGACGCCCAAGGGCTTCTACGCCAAGAGCCTGGCCGGCGGGCAGGTCGAGCCGGCCAGCGGCAACTTCGTCTTCGGGGTGGCCGAGGGCTACCTGATCGAGGACGGCAAGATCACGACGCCGCTGCGCGGGGCCACCCTCGTCGGCAACGGCATCGACATCCTCATGAAGATCGACCTGATCGCCGGCGACTTCGACGTCAAGACCGGCGTCTGCGGCAAGGACGGCCAGGGCGTGCCGGTCGGCAC
Source organism: uncultured Thermoleophilia bacterium (assembly GCA_963834905.1). Taxonomy (GTDB): domain Bacteria; phylum Actinomycetota; class Thermoleophilia; order UBA2241; family UBA2241; genus CAIXSE01. Next base: position 61,751 of record CAWIDR010000014.1, read on the forward strand.
CGGTCAGGCCACCCTTCGCATCGCGGAGATGACGGTGGGAGGGACGGGCTGATGTTCGAGATCCTCGACGCCGTGCTGGAGCGCGCCCAGGCGCGCGGCGCGGCAGATGTTGAAGTGTTCGGCGAGCGGTCCACCTCGCACCGCATCAAGGTGTACCGCCAGGAGGTCGAGCAGCTCACGGCGGCGCAGCGCCGCGGCGTGGGCGTGCGCGTGTTCTCCGGCGGCGCGGTGGGCCACGCCTATACCTCGGACCTGAGCGACGGCGCGCTCGACGACCTCGTGCAACGCGCCGTGGACAACGCCGCCGTCAGCGATCCGGACGAGTTCGCCGCGCTGCCGCAGCCGGGCGGCGAGCCGGCCGACGTGCATCCGTTCGACCCCCGGCTCGAAGCGGCCACGGACGAGCAGCGCATCGCCGTCGCCCTCGAGGTCGAGGCGACGGCCCTGGCCGCCGACCCGCGCGTCAAGACCGTCGAGGACACCATGTACGTCGACGGCGACGGCGAGGTGTTCATCGCCAGCACCGCCGGCGTGCGCGGCACCTTCCGCGCCGGCCAGTGCTACGCCTTCGCCTACGTGCTCGCCGAGCAGGAGGGCCAGGTGGAGACCGGCTACTCCTTCAGCGTCGGCCGAACCGTCGAGGAGCTCGACCCGGCCGCGGTCGGCGCCGAGGCCACCGGCCGCGCCACGCGCCTCCTGGGCGCCAGGAAGTGCCCGTCGATGAAGGCGCCGGTCATCCTCGACCCGTTCGTCTCGGCGTCGTTCTTCGGCGTCCTCAGCTCCGCGCTGACCGCCGACGCCGTGCAGAAGGGCCGCTCGCTGTTCGCCGGCCGTGAGGGCGACCGCGTGGCCGGCGAGCTCCTCGAGCTCGTCGACGACGGCACGCTCGAGGACGGCCTCGAGAGCTCCCCGTTCGACGGCGAGGGCGTGCCTTCGGGCCGCACCCCGCTCATCACCGGCGGCGTGCTCCAGGGCTTCCTCTACGACACGTACACGGCCCGCAAGGCCGGCCGCGCCAGCACCGGCAACGGACTGCGCGGCGGCTACTCGAGCCTGCCCGGCGTGCGCCCGACCAACCTGGTCGTCACCGGGCCGGCGACGCCGCTGGACGAGATCGTCGCCGGCATGGAGCGCGGCGTGCTGGTCACCGACGCCGTCGGCATCCATTCCGGCGCCAACCCGATCTCCGGCGAGTTCTCCGTGGGCATCAGCGGCGTCCTCATCGAGAACGGCACGTTCACGACGCCGGTGCACGAGGTCACGCTCGCCGGCGACATCGTCGGGATGCTCACCGGCATCCGCGCGCTCGGCGACGACGCCCGCTGGGTGCCCGGCGGCAGCATCTACACGCCGTCGGTCGTCATCGACGGGATGGCCATCGGCGGCACCTGATCGACTGACGCAGCCGGGGTCGACTGGGGGTGCGCCGCAGGCTCACCGGCTATACAGTCCGATCGAACGCGGAGCGCCGCGCGCGCCGCCGACGATCAGACCAAGGAAGGGAGCCCGGTGAACGATCTGAGCGATCTCGGCCCGCGCCTGCTCGACGCCAGCTATCTCGAGGGCGACTTCGTCCTCAGGTCTGGCCGTCGCAGCAAGTTCTATCTCGACAAGTACCTGTTCTCGACGCGGCCGGACCTGCTGCGCGACATCGCCGCCGGCCTCGCGGAGAAGTTGCCGGCCTGCGAGCCCTTCGACCTCCTCGCCGGCCCCGAGCTCGGCGCCGTGGCCATCGTGGCCGCCGTCTCGCTCGCCAGCGGCAAGCCGTTCGTCATCGTGCGCAAGGGCGCCAAAGGCTACGGCACCGACAAGGCGATGGAGGGCAAGGCGGAGCCCGGCCAGAAGGTCGTCATGATCGAGGACGTGGTCACCTCGGGCGGCGCGGCCCTCATGGCGGCCGACAAGCTGCGCGAGGCCGGCCTCGAGGTCGGCGCGCTGCTCTGCGTCGTGGACCGGGAGGAAGGCGGCCGGGAGCAGATCGAGGCCAAGGGCCTCGCCTTCGACCCGCTGTTCACGCTCACCACGCTGGGCGTCAAGAAGCCGGAGTAGCGAGGCGGGCGGCTCGGCCGCCCGGTCACGCGACGACGCGCAGTGAACGGAGCGTGCGGTCCTCTGGGCCGTGCACCTTGAGGCCGGTGGCCGAGGCCTCCTGCAGGTAGGCGACGATCTCGGGTGAGATCTCCTCGCCCGGCCCCAGCACCGGGATGCCCGGCGGGTACGGGGTGACCATCTCGGCGCTCACCTCGCCGGCGCACTCAGCCAGCGGCCTGGCGACGGCGGCCGCGAACGTCGCGTCGCGCGGCGAGAGCACCGTGCGCGTGAACGGCGGCGTGTGGGCGAGGAGGCCGGAGCAGGCGGCGGAGCCGTCCCCGCCGGCCTCGTCGCCGTACCGCGCCGCCAGGTCGCGCAGCGCGTCGACCAGCAGCTCGAGGTCCTCGCGGCTGTCACCGAAGGTGACGTTGAGCACGATGTTGAGCGGGTCGGCCGCCTCGACCGCGATGCGGTAGTCGTCGCGCAGGACGGTCTCGAACTGGTAGCCGGTGAGGCGGAGCCCGCAGGCCGAGATGGTGAGTCGCGTGGGGTCGAACTCGAAGACCCCGTCCCGCCCCAGCAGCTCGGCTCCGAGGCAGCGCAGGCCGGGCAGCTCGCCGATGCGCTCCCGCGCCCAGCCGGCGAGCTCGATGGCCCCCCGCCACAGCTCCGCGCCGTGCACGGCCATCTGCTGGCGCGCGGCGTCGATGCTCACGTACATGAGCACCTGCGGGCTCGTGCTCTGCGTCAGATGGACCATCCCGTCGAGGCGCGCGAGATTGATGCGCTCGCCGCGCGCCATGAGCACCGACGACTGGGTGATGCCGCTGATGAGCTTGTGCGTGCTGACCACGGCGGCATCGGCCCCGGCGGTCATGGCGTCCACCGGGAGCTCGGGGCAGAAGCGCACGTGCGGACCCCAGGCCTGGTCGGTGACGAACGGGACGCCGGCCCGGTGCGCGAGCACGCCGATGGAGGCCAGGTCGGCGCCGAGGCCGTTGTAGGTGGGCGAGGTGACGAACACGGCGCGGGCGTCGGGCGCCTGCTCCAGCGCCTTCAGGGCGTCCGCGGCTCGAACCTGGAGCGGGATGCCCCAGAGCGGGTCGATGGCCGGCTCCATGTACAGGGGCATCGCGCCGGTGAAGATGAGCCCCGCAAGCATGGACTTGTGGGCGTTGCGGGGCACGATCACCGTGTCGCCGGGGCCGCACAGGGCGAGCAGCAGGGCGTGGACGCCGCTGGTGGAGCCGTTGACGAGGAACCAGGTGCGATCCGAGCCCCACGCCTCGGCGGCGTAGTCCTCGGCCAGGCGGATGAGGCCCGTGGACTCGCGCGTGTCCTCCACGGCGCCGGCCATGGCGAGGTCGGCCTGGAGGCACGTGGCGCCGAGGTACTCCCGCAGGCCGGCCGGCGCCCCCTTGCCGAGCTTGTGGCCCGGCGTGTGGAAGGGCGTGTAGCCGATGGCGCGGTAGCGCATCGCGGCGTCGAGGTAGGGCGTCTCCCGCTGGTCGTACGGCACTCGGGTCCTCCAGTGGCTCGGGCGGCCGGGCGGCTCGCCGACTTGTGGCCGCAAGCATACCAAGGAGGGGTGATAGACTCGACCTGTTTGCAGGAGAAAACGCCTCTTGGCAGGAGCAGGAATAACCCTCGACCAGACAGTGAGAGTCCGCTTCGCACCGAGCCCCACGGGCACGCTGCATATCGGTTCGGCGCGTACGGCGCTCTACAACTTCCTCTTCGCCCGCCACACCGGCGGCTGCTTCATCCTGCGCATCGACGACACCGACGCGGCGCGTTCGGACGCGGCGCTCGAGGCGAGCATCATGGGCGACCTGCGCTGGCTGGGGCTGGCGTGGGACGAGGGGCCGGACAGCGGAGGGCCCTCCGGCCCGTACCGGCAGAGCGAACGGCTCGAGCGGCACCGCGCCGCGGCGGGCGAGTTGCTCGAGTCCGGGCTGGCGTACCGCTGCTTCTGCCCCGAGGAGCGCCTCGAGCGGCTTCGCCGCGAGGCGCTCGCCGCGGGGCAGACGCCGCGGTACGACCGCCGCTGCCTGGCGCTGCCGGCCGACGAGGTGCGGCGCCGGCTGGACGCAGGGGAGCCGGCGGCGGTGCGCTTCAAGGTGCCCGCCGGAGAGGTCGTCGTGGACGACCTGATCCGTGGACAGGTCGTCATCGGCGCGGACGCGCTCAGCGACCCCATCATCGTCCGCTCCGACGGCGTCGCCGGCTACAACTTCGCCACCGTCGTCGACGACCGCGACATGGGCATCACCCACGTGATCCGCGGCGACGACCACCTCACCAACACCGCCCGCCAGCAACTGCTCTTCGAGGCCCTCGGCGGGCCCGTGCCGCGCTTCGCCCACCACTCCATGGTGCTCGGCCCGGACGGCGGCAAGCTCAGCAAGCGCCACGGCGCGACCGCGGTGGGCGACTACCGCGAGCTGGGCTACCTGCCCGAGGCGATCGTGAACTACCTGGCCCTGCTCGGCTGGTCGCACGGCGAGGACGAGGTGCTCGAACTCGACCGCCTCGTGCGCGAGTTCGAGCTGGAGAAGCTCTCGCCGAGCCCGGCCGTGTTCGACCTCGCCAAGCTCGATTGGCTGGACCACGAGCGGATCATGGCGCTCGCTCCGGAGGACCACGAGCGCCGCTTCGCGGAGCGGCTCCCGGCCGGGACGCCGCCGCGGGCGGCGGCCGCGCTCGCGGCCGCCTTCCAGCCGTCGCTGGTGCGCTACGGCGATGCGCCGGCCGCCGTGGCGGAGGTGCTCGCGCCTGCCGCCGCCGCCGCCGGACCTGCGCGCCGTCGCGCTCGCGGCCGTCCCGCAGCTCACGCACGTCCGCGCGCTGCGCGCGGAGGCGCCGGGCTGGCTCACGCCCGCCGGCGCCCGCGACTTCCTCGCCGCCTACCGCGCCTGGGGCAAGGAGCGCTCCATCGGCGCCCGCGACCTGCTCATGCCGCTGCGCATCGCCCTCACGTCCGCCGAGCACGGCCCCGAGCTGCCCTTCGTGCTCGCCGCGCTCGAGCGCGAGACGGCGCTCGCGCGACTCGACCATCTCCTCGCCGGGAACCCTGCCGGTGAGTCCAAGCCGACACCAGGAGCCCAACCGTGATCCGCCTCTTCAACTCCCTGACCCAGCAGAAGGAGCCCTTCGAGCCCCGCGACCCCGGCAAGGCCGGCGTCTACTGCTGCGGCCCCACGGTCTACAACCTGGTGCACATCGGCAACGCACGGCCCTACGTCACGTTCGCCGTCCTCCGCTCGTGGCTCGCCTATCGCGGCCTCGACGTCACGCTGGTGACCAACATCACCGACGTCGACGACAAGATCATCACCAAGGCCAACGCCGAGGGGCGGGACTCGACGGCCGTGGCCGAGGAGTTCACGGCCGCCTACGTCGCCGACACCGACCGGCTGGGCATCCCCCGGCCGGACGTCGAGCCCAAGGCGACCGAGACCATCGCCGAGATCATCGACCTGGTCTGCCAGCTCATCTCCGGCGGTCACGCCTACGAAGCCGACGGCAGCGTCTACTTCAAGGTCCGCAGCTTCGACGAGTACGGCAAGCTCAGCAAGCAGCGCATCGACGAACTGGCGGAGGGGGTGCGCGTCGACACCGAGCCCGGCAAGGCCGACCCGCTCGACTTCGCCGTCTGGAAGGCCGCCAAGCCGGGCGAGCCGGCCTGGGACAGCCCCTGGGGCATGGGCCGGCCGGGCTGGCACATCGAGTGCTCGGCCATGGGCCTGCGCTACCTCGGCGCCGGGTTCGACGTGCACGGCGGCGGCCGCGACCTCATCTTCCCGCACCACGAGAACGAGATCGCCCAGAGCGAGGCGGCGGGCCTGCCGTTCGCCAAGGTCTGGATGCACAACGGGATGATCCGCAGCGACGGGGAGAAGATGGCCAAGAGCGTCGGCAACATCTTCCTGCTGCGCGAAGTGCTCGACCGCTACGAGCCGGCGGTCGTGCTCACGTACTTCCTCACGACGCACTACCGCAGCCCGCTCGAGTTCAGCACCGAGAAGCTCGATGAGGCGAAGGCGGCCTACGGCCGCTTCGAGAGCGCCTTCGCGGACATCGACTTCCGCGTCGCCAACGCCGGCAAGGCGGCGACGCGCGGCGAGTGGCCGGACCTCACGCTGCGCGCGGAGGCGGCTCGTCTCGCCTTCGGCGAGCGCATGGACGACGACCTCAACACGGCCGGCGCCTTGGGCGAGCTCTTCAGCCTGGTCGGCGAGATGTACCGCTACCTGACGGCCGTCGACAAGGGAGAGGCTCCGCTGGACGCCGATGCGCTCGTCACCGTCGGTGACGTGCTGCGTGAGTCGCTCGCGGTGCTGCTCATCCCGGCGCCGGGGGCCGGCGCCGGTCTCACCGGCGTGGGCAGCGTGGCCGGCGACGACGCCGCGGCCTGCGTCACCGGCGGCGTCGCGCTGCTGCCGGCAGCCCGGCTCGCCGAGGAGGGTCGCTGGGACGACGTCGCGCTGGTCTACGCGGACCGGCTCGGCTGCGACGACGCCTCCTACGCCTGCGTGCTGCGCGACCACTACCGCGCCGAGAAGCAGTGGGCCGACGCCGACAGGCTTCGCGATGAGATCCAGGGCGCCGGGTTCGAGGTGCGCGACACGCCCCAGGGCACACAGGTCGTCAGGAAGTAGCCGGGCGAGCGACGCGGAGAGGACGGACGGTGAGCGGCGACCGCGCGGCGGATCAGACGAACAGCAGCGCGCCGAGGAGGACGGCGGAGCCCAGCATGCCGCCGGCGACCCCGACGAGGAACGAACCTGTGGCGTACCGCTCCGCGCTGTCGGGATCGCTGCGCGTCCGGGCGAGGCCGATCGCCGCGAGGACGACCGCCGCGCCGGCGACCAGGGCCGCCGCTGTCGCCGCGATGGCTCCGGCGCCGCCGTGCATGACGGCCACCGGGAGCAGCGTCACCAGCGGCGGCACCAGCACGGCGATGGTCAGCGCGGCGCGGAGGCGCGGCCTGCGGCCGCACAGCGCCGCCACCGCGAGCAGGGCGGCCGGCGAGAGCACGGTCCACCAGAACAGCGCCGTGATGGCGGCGGCGGCGAACGAGCCGGGGGAGACGTCGACGGGCATGCCGCCAGTGTACAGGCGGCTCACGGCCTCGCGGTCCGCCGACGCCGGGGCGGTGAGCTGACGCCGTGGAGTGGCTGTACGGGCGCAATGTCGTGAAGGCCGCCCTCGGCGCCGGCACGCGGCGGCGAGTCCACCGGCTCGCCGCGACCGCGGCGGCCCTGGACAGCATCGCCGCGCTCGTGCCCGAGGACCTGCCCGTGGACACCGTCGCCGCGCACCAGCTGGACGAGCTCCTCGGCACGCGGGAGCACCAGGGCGTCGCGCTCCAGGTCGAGGGATACCCCTACGCCGACCCGGACCAACTCCTGGCCGCCGGCGTGCTCGTCGTGCTCGACGAGGTCACCGACCCGCACAACCTCGGCGCCGTCGCGCGCAGCGCACTGGCCGCCGGCGCCGGCGGGCTGGTCGTGCCCAGGCACCGCTCCGCGCACGTGACGCCGGCGGCGGTCAAGGCATCGGCCGGCACGCTGGAGCACCTGCCCGTCGCCCAGGTGACCAACGTGGTGAGCTTCCTGCTCCGCGCGCGTGACGCCGGCTTCTGGATCTACGGCGCCGCCGGCGAGGCTGCCGCCTCGTACCTCGAGACCGACCTCACGGGTCGCATCGTCATCGTCGCCGGCGCCGAGGGCCGCGGCCTGCGGCCGCTGGTCGCGCGCACCTGCGACGCGCTGGTCTCGATCCCCATGGACCCGGTCGTCGAGAGCCTCAACGTGAGTGTGGCCGCCGCGCTCCTCCTCTATGAGGCGCGGCGTCAGCGAGAGGCCGCAACGAAGCGCCAGGGCGGCGACGGATGAGCGGCGCGCTCTACATCGTCGACGGCTACAACGTGCTGCACTTCATGTTCCGCGGCGCCGAGAAGGAAGAGATCTTCGCGCGCCGCGACTGGCTGGCCGACCGTCTCGCCAGCTTCGCCGCGCTGCGCGGCGCGCGGGTCGTCCTGGTCTTCGACGGCAGCGGCCCGCGCAGCACGAGCAGCGAGCCGATCAAGGGAGCGCCGGTGGAGGTCGCGTTCGCCGGCGGGCGCTTCACGGCCGACACGCTGATCGCCCGCCGCATCGCGCGCCAGCCGGCCGACGTGGAGGTCGTGGTGGTCTCGGCCGACCAGGAGGTGCAGCGTACGGCGTCGCGCGCCGGCGTGAGCCGCATGACGCCCCCGGAATTGGCCGCTGAGCTCTCCGGCGACGACAGAAACGGGCAGGCTCTTGACTCTGCCTCAGACTCTACTACAATGCCCTCACGGCTTGAGGATAAAGTAGACCCTGAGACTTTGCGACGTCTCGAGGAGATGCGCCACAAGCCGCAGTAGACGTCCCGGGGGGGTGCTTTACCGGGATGTGCAGGGGCAAACGAGCGGAGGTGGGGATCACGCATGGCTCGCACGGCCGACCACAGCCGCGGCTCGGGAGCGTCTCATAACCCTCAAGTCTTCACCGAGAGTTCTGACTTCGCCCTCGTGCAGGCGTACCGGCGCGGTAACCAGGCGGCGCTCGATGCCCTCATGGTCCGCTATCACCAGTTCGTGCGTCTCAAGGCGAGTTCGTACTTTCTGGCCGGCGGCGACGCCGAGGATCTCATCCAGGAGGGCATGCTCGGCCTCTACAAGGCGGTCCGCGACTACCGTGACGACCGCCTGGCCAGCTTCCGCAGCTTCGCGGAGCTGTGCATCACCCGCCAGATCATCACCGCCATCAAGACCGCCACGCGCCAGAAGCACGTGCCGCTCAACGGCTACCTCTCCTTCAGCCAGTCACCCAGCGATTCGTCGGACGACGGCGATTGCTCCCTGGCCGACGTGCTGCCCGGGCCCACCACGCACGACCCGGTCAACCAGGTCATCAGCTCCGAAGAGGTCGACAGCCTCACCGGCTGCCTCACGAGCATGCTCTCCGAGCTCGAGGGCAAGGTCCTGCGCCTGTACCTGCAGGGCCTGAGCTACGAGCGCATCGCCGCCAAGCTCGGCTGCGACTGCAAGACGGTCGACAACGCGCTGCAGCGCATCAAGCGCAAGGTCGACCTGCACCTCGAGGGGCGGCGCGTCCCCACCTGACGCGCGCCGCCTGCGCGGCAGCGCGGCGCGAAGGGCGCCGCCACAGACGCAAACGACGGGCGGGGCGGCCGTGAGGCCGCCCCGCCCGTCGTTTGGTCGTCGCCCGCGGCCTGCTAGAACGTCATGAGGCTCACGTCGTGGCCCTGGGACTGCACGAGCAGCTTGAAGTCGTGCGGGTTGCTGGCCACCTGCGCCGCGTCGGCGAGCGTGATCAGCCCATCCTCGTAGAGGTTGAGCAGCGCCTGGTCGAAGGTCTGCATGCCGTAGAAGTCACCCTCTTTGATGGCGTCGCCGATGAGGCTCGCCTGGTCCGGGTCGAGGATGAAGTCGCGGATGCGGTTGGTGCACACCATGATCTCGATGGCCGGCACGCGGCCCTGGCCGTCGGCGCGCACCAGGAGGCGCTGGCTGACGATGCCCTTGAGCGTGCCGGCAAGCATGATGCGGATCTGCTTCTGCTGGTGGATCGGGAAGAAGTCGATGATGCGGTTGATCGTCTCGGTCGCGTCGATGGTGTGGAGCGTGCTCATCACGAAGTGGCCGGTCTGCGCGGCGGTGAGCGCCGCCGCCACGGTCTCCGGGTCGCGCATCTCGCCGATGAGGATGTCGTCGGGGTCCTGGCGGAGGACGTACTTGAGCGCCGTGGCGTAGGTGTCGGTGTCGAGGCCGATCTCGCGCTGGTTGATGATCGACTTCTTGTCCTTGTGCAGCACCTCGATGGGGTCCTCGACGGTGACGATGTGGCGGCGCATGGTGTTGTTGATGTGGTCGATCATCGCCGCCAGCGTGGTCGTCTTGCCCGAGCCGGTGGTGCCGGTGACCAGCACCAGGCCGCGAGGCTCGAGCGCGAGGCGCTTGATGATCTCGGGCAGGTGCAACTCCTCGAAGCTCGGGATGCGCGTGGTGACCTGGCGCATGGCGACGCTGATGCTCCCGCGCTGGCGGAAGACGTTGACGCGGAAGCGGCCGAGGGTGGGGGCCGAGTACGCGAAGTCGATCTCGTTGTGTTCGCTGAAGCGGCGGATCTGCTTGTCGGTCATGATGGACGCCGCCACGTCCTTGGTGTCCTCGGGGGTCAGCGGCGGCTCGTCCAGGAGCACCAGCTCGCCGTCCACACGGATCACGGGCGGACTGCCCGCCTTGATGTGCAGGTCCGACGCGTTGCGCGCCATCATGTCGCTCAGCAGATCATCGATCGGTTTCATCACGCCGCCCCAGTCGCTCGGGTTCTCTCTCCGTGTCCTTGTTCGGCAGAAGTACGCAAAAGCTTACCTCCCAGGGGCGATTCTGCCTACGAGCGTCGCCGATTGAGGCCGGAGACGGCGAAGGCCCGGCGGCGGTGCCGCCGGGCCTTCGCTCCGTCCGTCGCGTGGAGACGGCGCCTAGAAGCGGCCGCCGATCCAGGCGTCGCGGCCCGTCCAGGTGCCGTAGCGCACCACGTCGCCGGTGTGCGGCGCCTCGATGCAGGTGCTGCCGCTGACGAAGATCGCCACGTGGTGGCTGAAGCTCGCGTTGCCGAAGAAGATGAGGTCGCCCGGGCGCAGGTCGGTGAGGGCGACCGGGATGCTGGCGCGCTGCTGGTCGGTGGCGCCGTGCGACATGCCGATGCCGATCTGCGCGTAGCAGAACATGGTGAGGCCGCTGCAGTCGAAGCCGCCCGGGCTGGCGCCGCCCCACACGTAGGGGACGCCGAAGTAGCGCTGCGCGATGGAGACGATGTCCGGGTGTCCGGGGCTGTTGGGGTCCACGGGGCCGGGGATGGGCCCTGAGTAGCCGGTGAGCGCCAGCTGCGCGCGCAGCTTCGCCTGGTACTTGAGCTTCTTGATCTGCTTCTTGATCTTGCCGGTGAGGCCCTGGAGGTCGGCCTGCAGCGCGATGAGCTGGTTCTTCTGGTCCTCGCGCGCGGCGACGAGCTTCGCAGCCGCCTTCTGGTCGGCCTCGAGCGTGAGGCGGCGGTCCTTGATGTCCCGCTTGTAGGCGGCGATGGCGTGGACCGTGTCGACGTCGCTGTTGCCGAGCCGCTCCATCATGTCCAGCTGGCTGATCAGCTCGTCGAAGCTGTCGGCCTCGAAGATGACGTCGATGACGCCCACATCGCGCGACTTGTAGATGCTCTGGGCGCGCTTCGTGAGCTGCTGGTCGGCGCGCGCGAGGTTCGCTGCGCGCCGTCTCGAGCTGCTTCTGGTTCTCGTCGATCTGCGCCTGCACAGTCTCGAGCTGGCTGGTCGCCTGGTTGTACTTCTCGACGGCGATCTCGGACTGGGTGGAGACGCTGCCGAGGCGCGCTTCCACGCTCTGGAGGCGCGCCTTGGCCTTGGCGACGGAACTTGCGGCCGGGGCCGCGGGGGCGGAGATGAGCATGACCGCCACGACGCCGAGCACGGCGAGGGTGGCGGTCCTGATGAAGTTGCTGCGTCGGTTCACTCGGTACCGTCCTCCGGCGTCACGCCTGTGGGGTGACGCGCGGTAGCTTGCCACGGTTCGGGGTGAGAACGTATTCGAGCCTGAGGGCGCGTTCCCTACGCACTGGCGGGAACGCGCCCTCAGGCTCGCGGAAGATCAGGGACGGCCACCGATCCAGGCGCCACCGATGGAGCCGTAGCTCACCACAGCGCCCGTGTGCGGGGCGTGGATCATGCTGCCGCCGCCGACGTAGATGCCGACGTGGTAGCTGTAGCTGGCGTTGCCGAAGAACACGAGGTCGCCGGGCTGCAGCGCGTTGAGCGGCACCGGGGTGCTGGCGTGCTGCTGGTCGGTCGCGCCGTGCGAGAGACCGATGCCGATCTGCGCGTAGCAGTACATGGTGAGGCCGGAGCAGTCGAAGCCGCCCGGGCTGGCGCCGCCGTACACGTACGGTACGCCGAGATAGCGCTGGGCGATGCCGACGACGCTGGAGTGGCCGGAGCCGCCTGGGTCGACGAAGGTGCCGCCACCGCCGCCGCTGGTACCGCCGCCGGTGTCGGTCTGCTGCTGCGCCGCCGCTGCTTCGGCGGCAGCCTTGGCCGCGGCGGCCTGCTGCGCCTGCAGGCGGTTGATCTGGGACTTGAGGCCGGCGGTCATCTGCTCGAGCTTGCCCTGCAGGCTCACGACCTCGGCCTTGTGCGTCGCCGCCGCGTCGACGAGCTTGGCGGCCGCCTTCTTGTCGGCGCGAGCTTGACGCGCCGGTCCTTGATGTCCTGCTGGTAGGCGGCGATGCTCTTGACGGTGTCGACGTCGCTGTTGCCCAGCCGCTCCATGACATCGAGCTGGGTCACGAGGTCGTCGAAGCTGTTGGCCGCGAACAGGACGTCGACCACGCCGACGTCCCGCGCCCTGTACATGTCCTTGGCGCGGGCGGAGAGCTGCTCGTTGGCGATGCCGAGGTTGTACTCGGCGACCTTGAGGAGCCGCTCGTTCTCCTTGATCTGCGACGTGACCGTGTTCAGCTGCGACGTGGCCTGGTTGTACTTCTCCACGGCCACGTCGACCTGGTGGTAGACGGTCTGCAGCTTGGCCTGCACCTGGCGCAGCTGTGCCTTCTTGCTGGCGACGGGGGAGGCGAAAGCGGAGGAGGCGAAAGCGAAGGTGAGAAGGAGAGTGCCGAGAAGGACAAGAAGGGTGACCAACCGTCGGTTGCCGTTCACTGCATCGCCTCCTGTTGGGCGTCCGCTCCCGCGCAACGCCCTCGTTGAGGTGAGCCCGTCTCGTGCTAAGCACTCACCAAACTCAGCCGAGACCTTAACATCCGGCCGGTGGCCTGACAACCGCGCGGCCCGCCTCGCGGAACCGTTTGGAGCGGACCCATAGGCGCATCCGCCGACGGGCGCCCGTCGGCCCGCCTCTTCCGTCGCGCGCGTCACAGGGTGGTACGCCTGGCGGCGCCCCACTCGTTGACTCCGCTGCGGCGCTCAATCACCGCGCGCCTGGCGCACCGTGCCGCGCGGCGTGGGGCGCGGCCACATCTCCTGGAGCGCCTTGATGAACGCCTTGTTGCGCTCGTCCCGGCGCCAGTTGCGGATGATCGCCATGCCCCACCAGTGGAACAGCAGTTGCTTGGTGAACTGGAGGGTGAAGATGTAGCCCAGCCAGGTGCGCAGGGAGTAGAAGCGCATGTAGCCGCGGAGCACCTCGATCTGCAGCTCGTAGGGCGTCATGCGCGCCGGCTCGAAGACGACGTGGTGGGCGTCGTACAGCTCCCAGCGCTTGTCGAAGATGCGGTCCGCCTCGTCGAACTCCTGGAACTGCAGCGTCCCGGGGAGCGGCGTGAGGATGTTGAGCATCACCGTGTCGATCTTGTTCTTGATGGCGAAGGCGACGGTGTCGCGCACGGTCTGCACGTCGTCGTCGTCGGCGCCGAGCACGAACATGCCGTGGCTCTTGATGCCGTACTCGTGCAGCACCTTGATGGCCTTCTCGATGTCGGCCACCGTCTGCGCCTTCTCGAACCTGTCGAGGGTCTCCTGGTTCACGGACTCGAGGCCGAGGTAGACGAGGTTGCAGCCGGAGCGGCGCATGAGGTCGAGCAGTTCGGTGTCGCGGACGACGTCGGTGCGCACCTGGGCCGACCACGGGATGACCAGGTCTTCGTCGATCATCATCTGCAGCAGCTTCTTGAGCCGCTTGCGGTTGGCCGCCATGTTGTCGTCGTAGAAGAAGATGCGCTGCGGCCGCTTGTCCTTGAGCTCGGCGATGACGCTCTCGGCGCTGCGGAAGCGGTACTTCTTGCCGAACATCGCCGTCACCGAGCAGAAGGTGCAGTCGAACGGGCAGCCCCAGCTGGTCATGATCGGCATCGTCGTCAGCTTGTCGCTGCCGACGAGCAGGCGCAGGTCGGGGAACGGCAGCTCGTCCAGGTCGGCGAGGGCCTCGCGCGGCGCGTTGTGCACCGCGATGCCGTCGCGCTTGAACGACAGGCCGGCGATGGTGTCGAGCTCGCGCCCTCCGTTCAACGCGTCGATGAGCTCGAGCATGAGCTGCTCGCCGCCCTCGCCGCGGGCGACGTAGTCCACGTGCTCGAGCGCCTCGTCGGCCATGAAGGTGACGTGCGACCCGCCGATGACGACGGGGATGCCTTTGGCGTGCAGTCCCTCCGCGAAGTCGTAGGCCGTCGTCGCGGTCGAGGTCGTGCTCGACAGTCCGACGAGGTCCGACGTGTTGACGTCGTCCCAGTCGATCGGCGCCATGGTGGGGTTGTAGACGAGCACGTCGTGGCCGTGCTCTTTGAGGGTCGCGGCGATGATGGGCAGCCCCAGGCGGGGGAGGAGGACTTTCGCCCAGACGTGCATCCCCGGCGGTTCGGGCTCGATGAGGCGGATCTTCATGGTGCTCCTTGAACCAGGGAGTGCGCCCTCAGCCGTGGACCGGCGAGCGGCGAACCCGGCAGACGGATCATCGCGCGATGATACGCCGCAGGTCCTCCCAGTGGACAGTCGACATGAGGCCGGCGCACCGGCTCTCGTCGTGATTATAACGTAATACTTACGTTCGCTCAACAGTCAGCGTTGCGGCCGGACCGTTCGCGCTCGCTCTGCCGGCGCTCCTTCTCCTCGCGCTCGAGCAGGATGTCCTCGGGGCTGCGGAGCACGAAGGCGAAGGCGGCGTGGGCGACGACGACGATACCCCACGCTCCGACGGCGATGACGAACCACGGGAACCCGCCGCCGGCGAGCACCCAGATGACGAACAGGAAGACGCTGATGGCCGCCCAGACGATGAGGTCCATCCAGAACCACTGGCGCCGCGCGATGCGCACCGCCTCACGCTCGCGCAGGGCGGCCTTCCCGAACTCATCCATGCTCTGCTCCTTCTTCGAGGATCGCTGCGATATCGCTGCGCGTGCGCGTGAGGGCCGCGTCGATGCTCTCCGCCTGCTCGGGGCTGAGGCCCGCGCGCCGGGGCAGGCCCACCTCGAAGCGGTCGAGCAGCCGGCCCAGGGTCACCCGCGGGCGCCGGGCGTGGGCGCGGCGCGAGATGTCCGGCCAGCTCGGCCCCGGGTCGCGGCCGTCGAGTTCGGCGGTCCCCGACTCGGTGAGCCGGTAGACGCGCAGGCCCTCACGTTCGTCGGCGGTGATGAGACCGGCCTCCTCGAGGGCGACCAGGGCCGGGTAGATCGCGCCCGGGCTCGGGCGCCACTGGCTGCCGACCCGGCGCTGCAGCTCCTGCATGATCGCGTAGCCGTGCCCCTCGCCGAGCGAGGCGATCACGGAGAGGAGAGCCACCTTGAGCTCTCCGCGGTTGAACACGCGAGGCATGAGTCGTCCGGGGTCGGGGATGGGTCGAGGGCGGCGCCTTCTTCGGCGCCCGAAGTCCATTTAACGTAACAGTTACGTTAAGGTCAACCCGAGAGGGCCGGAGCGGCCGCGGTCCCGGCCGCCGGAGCGGCTGCGCCGCCGGCGCCCGGAGCGATGCTCAGAAGAGAGAGCGGATCGCCTGGCCGGCGAGGTACACGCCGGCGGCGACGAGTGCTGCGGCGGGGAGGGTGAGGACCCAGGCGGTGACGATGTTGCCGGCCACGCCCCAGCGCACGGCCTTGAGCCGCCGGGTGGCGCCGACGCCCATGATCGCCGCGGTGATCGTGTGGGTGGTCGACACCGGGAAGCCGAAGTGGGTCGCGATCTGGATCACCGTGGCGGCGCTGGTCTCGGCCGCGAACCCGTGGATCGGATCGAGTTTGATCACCTTGGAGCCGAGCGTGTGCATGATGCGCCAGCCGCCGGAGTACGTGCCGAGCGCCATGGTGATGGCGCAGGCCAGCTTGACCCAGAGCGGGATGGTGAAGGTGTCGATCTGACCGCTCGACACGAGTGCGAGCGTGATGACGCCCATGGTCTTCTGGGCGTCGTTGCCGCCGTGCGCGTAGGCCATGAACGCGGCGGAGAACGGCTGGAGGCGCCGGAACGTGCGGTTGACGGGGGCGAGCGGTCGCCGGCGCACGATCCACACGAGGATCGTCATCAGCAGGAACGCCGCCGCAAAGCCGATCACCGGGGAGAGCACCATGGGCAGGATGATCTTGTCCACCACGCCGCTCCACTCCACGCCGGAGATGCCGACGGCGGCGAGCATCGCCCCGATGAGCCCGCCGAACAGAGCCTGGGACGAGCTGGACGGAAGCGCGAAATACCAGGTCGTGAGGTTCCACACCACGGCTCCGACCAGAGCGGAGAGCACCAGCGGCAGCGTCACCAGGTTGGTGTCCACGATCCCCTTGCCGACGGTGCTGGCCACGTTGGTCGAGACGAGGGCGCCGAACAGGTTGAAGCCGGCCGCCATGAGGACTGCGGCCCGGGGCGAAAGCGCGCGCGTCGAGACCGAGGTGGCGATCGCGTTGGCGCTGTCGTGGAAGCCGTTGGTGTAATCGAAGACGAGCGCCAGAATGACGATCGCGATGAGGAGGACCACGGCCTGTTCTCAGGTCAGTTGTGCTTGAGGACGATGCTCTCGATGACGTTGGCCACGTGTTCGCACTCGTCGATGGCCGCCTCGAGGATCTCGTAGATGTCTTTCCACTTGATGATGTCGGTGCACTGCCACTCACCATCGAAGAGGCTCGCCATGGCGTCGCGGAGGATGCGGTCGCCGTCGTTCTCGAGGCTGTTGATGGCGATGATGCGCTCGTCGAGGCCCTTGGGCTTCTCGAGGTTGTCCATGCACTCCTTGAGCAGCGGCGTGGCCTTGGCGATGACCTCGGCCTGGCGGCGCGCCTGCTCGGTGATGTCGCCGACCCGGTACAGCATCACCATGTCGGCCGCCGCCTCGATGTTGTCGAGGATCTCGTCCGTGGTCGCCACGAGGTCGTAGATGTCCTCGCGGTCGATGGGCGTGATGAACGACTTGTTGAGCTTGCGGATGATGTCGTGCACGATCTTGTCGCCGACGTGCTCGTGCTCGAGGATGGCCGCGGCCAAGCCCTTGCGGTCGCCGTCGCTCATGAACTTGACGAGCAGTTGAGCGGCGGCATCGAGGTTCGCCGCAAGCTCAGAGAACAGCCGGAAATAGTCGTGTTCCTTCGGAACGAGGCTGAGTTTCACACGGGCTCCTTTCCCCTACCTGCCCTGTGCCGCGCGTAATCGTATACGGAATGGGACGGTGCGCAACCCCCGTTCACCATCCCCCCCGGATGGTGTCCACGCAGGCCCTCGCGGCGATCATCGACGACGCAGACCCCGCCTGTAGCCCGCACCGGCGACGGCCGTTGCCTCACCCGGTGTAAGGTCCCGCCCTCCCGTTCCGTTAAGAGAGTGTGGGACCACACTGATCGCCTTCTGCGACCCACAGGACCTGGGAGGTCGTGCTCGTGAAGAAACTGCTCCTCATCATCGTCGTCGCTGCCCTCGCGCTGACGCTCGCACCGCTGGCTCTCGCCGGCGCGCCGGGCGGTGGGGGCTGGAAGCACGGCAAGGCCAAGTTCAACCTCGTCGGCGTCGTGGTCACCAAGAGCGTCGCGGACACCACGGCCGACCCGGCCGCGGTCTCGACCATCACCATCAAGGTCAAGGCCGGCACGAAGACCGTGCGCGCGTTCCGCGGCACGGAGGCCGTGATGAACGTGGCCACCGACGCCAGGGTCTGGATGCTGACCGGGCACGGCGCCGTCGCCAGGACGCTCGCCGACGTGCCGGACGGCGCGAAGGTCAAGGTGCGCGGCACCATCGACCGCAGGGATCCGGCGAACCCGGTGTTCACCATCAAGAACCTGAAGTACCACGAGGTCGTGACCGAGGTCACGCCGCCGCCCGCGCTGTAGCCGGGGCGGCGCCTTCCCGTCGCCGGGCGGGGCGCAGGACCAGGGCCGGCGGCCCGGCGCGAGCCGGGCCACCGGCCCTTTCTGCGCCCGGCGCTCCGGGAGGGCTTCCGCGGCCGGGCGAGTGTGAAGCGCGCAGGTATTCGGTAGAGTGCTCCTCGATGGGAGCCGACCACGACGCATATTTCGAAGAGGTCGAGGCGCGGTTCGAGAACGCGCACGACCTCGACCTCGGACTCGAAGAGGAGTTCCAGGTCCTCGACCGGGAGACGCTCGCGCTCACCGGCGCCTTCGAGGTGCTGCGCGACTCGGCGCCGCCGCGCCTGCGCGAGCGCATCGCCGGCGAGCTGCTCACCTCGGAGATCGAGGTCAGCACGCCGCGCACGCTGCACTTCGGGCAGGCGGCGAAGCAGCTCCTGCTCAACCGCGCCGAGCTGTTCGCGCATGCCGACGCCCAGGGCTATGCCCTCGGCGCCACCGGCACGCATCCGTTCTCGGGCTGGAAGGACCAGCAGATCATCGACACGCCGCACTACCGGCTCGTCGAGGACCGGCTCAAGTACGTGGCCTGGCGCAACAACACCTGGGCGGCGCACGTACACGTCGGCGTGCGCGGCTGCGACCGCGCCGTGGCCGTCTGCGACGCGTTGCGCACCTACCTGCCGCACCTGCTCGCCCTCTCCGCCAACTCGCCCTTCATCGAGGACGTGTGGACCCGGCTGCACTCGGTGCGCACGCAGACCTTCGTGCGCATGTTCCCGCGCTGCGGCATCCCCGACATCTTCGGCACCTGGGCCGAGCACCGCCGCTTCTACGAAGAGCTCGTCGACACCAACTGCATCCAGGAGTTCACGCAGATCTGGTGGTCGGTGCGGCCCCACCACCGCTTCGGGACCGTCGAGGTCCGCATCTGCGACGCGCAGACCGAGGCGTGGGAGAGTCTGGCGATCTCGTCGCTCACCGTGGGCCTGATCGCCCATCTGGCGCGCATCTACGACGAGGGCCTGCCGCTGCCGATCCTCGAGACGCGGTACGTGGAGGAGAACCTCTGGCGGGCCATCCGCTACGGGCTGGACTGCAAACTGGTGGACTGGGCCATGAGAGAGGAACTGCCGGCCGTCGACGCGGTGCGGCACCTGGTCGAGCTGGCGGCGCCGTACGCCGACGCCATCGGCCTGAGCCCGCACCTCGCCGACGTGGAGCGCATGCTCCGCGACGGCAACGGCGCCCAGCAGCAGGCGCGCGCCCACGTCGAGGGCAAGAGTCTGCTCGAGGTGTTCGCCGGCACGGTGGCGGACGCGCACCGCAGCTCGGTGGCGTCCATGTCAGAGACGCAGGGAGAAGTGAGATGAGCGAGCCGGACGACCGGCGCCGGGTGGTGCCGGACGAGGAGCGGGCCAAGGCGATGCTGGAGCAGCTCAAGGGCGTCCACGCCGTCGACATCGGCCGCGACATGGTCATCGCCGCGGTCAACTTCAGCTACCCCAAGCTCGGCCTCTCGGACGAGACGCGCGGGGTCCGCGACCTGAACGACGTGCGTGTCAGCATCGAGCTGGTCCGCGCGATCCTCGAGGTGCTGGAGCGGGAGCACGCCGGCGAGAAGACGAGCGACCTGCACGACACGCTCGCGCAGATGCAGCTGGCCTACGCGCACGCGGTGCAGCTGGCCAACGCCGAGCGCGCGGCCGCGGGCGAGGCGGACCGGCCGGCGCCGGACGAGCCGGCGGCGCCTGCGTCGGACGCGGCCGCCGCGGGCGAAGCCGCTCCGGCGGCGGAGACGGCCGCGGCCCCCGAGCCTCAGGACGAGCCGCCGGCGGCGACGAAGCCGCCGGCGCGGAAGAAGCCTGCGGCCGGTGGCGCGACCGGCGCGAAGAAACCGGCTGCGAAGAAGCCGGTGGCAAAGAAGAAGCCGGTGGCGAAGAAGAAGCCGGCCGCGAAGAAGAAGCCGGCCGGCGACGGCTGATCAGCCGGCTCCGCCGGCGTCAGGCGCTCGAGAGCTCCCAGAAGCGCGACTCGTCGAGGTGGTCGCCGGCCTCGACGACGATGAACTCCTCGTCGTGCGGCCCGCTCACCAGCTTCTCGAGGAAGCGCAGTGATCCGGTGAGCCGCTCGAGCGGCAGGTCGTAGAAGCGGCTCACGGTCTCCAGGTACTCGCGCTTGTCCTCGAGTCCCTCGACGCCGGGCGTCTCGATCACCGCGAGGCGCGTGTAGTGCTCCATGATCAGCCGGGCCACGTGGACGGCCTTCTCCTCGCCGTACTTGGGGAGGATGGCGAGGTATTCCTTGTACGGGTCGTCGATGAAGTCGACCCATCCGCGCGTGTAGTAGTAGGTCCCGGGCTGCGCTCCGTGCTCCGCGAGGTAGCGGGCGCGCGAGCCGAGCAGCAGGGAGATGCAGTCGTCCGCGGCCGGCAGGACCAGGCGATGCTTGCCCCCCTGCAGGCCGACGGTGCCGTTGCTGCAGCGGGCGCACGAGAGGTAGATGTCGCAGTCGCCCGGGGTGGCGTCGATGCGCTCCTGGAGCGCGGCGCGCAGCTTGTCGGGGTAGTCGTGGAGCGCGCCGTCGACGAAGTCGACCTCGAGGCCGCGACCATCGCCGTCGATGACGGCCTCGATCTCGTTGCGCAGCACCTCACAGCTGACGATCTTGGGCGCGGAAGTCATGCCGGTATGGTAACAGGACCAGGACGGTCCTGTCCTCCGGCCTTCGGCTGCTCGCGTGAGACCCGCCCGGACGGCGGTGGCGTGTACTCCGTCACGCGGCCTGCGGTAGCATTGGCCTTCGCGACCCCGCACGACATCGTCGCGCGTGGTCACCTGACCGGCCACGCGCGCTGTGACCACGAGGAGGACCAACGTGAGCGTCAACAAGATCCTTGTCGCCGGCGCCGGGCAGATGGGCGCCGGCATCGTCCAGGTGTCCGCCGTCGCCGGCATGGACGTCGTCATGATCGACGTCGCCGACGAGTTCATCGCCCGCGGCATGGCCGGCATCGAGAAGGGCCTCGGCCGGCTGGTCGAGAAAGGCCGCATGGAAGCCGCCGCCCGCGACGCCGCCCTGGCCCGCATCACCACCAGCACCGACATGGCCGCCGGCGCCGACGCCGACCTGTTCATCGAGGCGGCGCCGGAGTCGATGGAGCTCAAGCAGGGCCTCTTCCAGAAGGCGGACGCGACGCTGCGTCCCGACGCCATCATCGCCACCAACACGTCGAGTCTCTCGGTGAGCAAGCTGGCGGCGTTCGTCACCGGCCCCGAGCGCTTCGTCGGCATCCACTTCTTCAACCCCGTGCCGCTGATGGCGCTGGTGGAGGTCGTGCGCGGCGACCGGACGAGCGACCAGACGATAGCCGCCGCCACGGCGTTCGCCGAGGCCACCGGCAAGACGGCGATCACCGTCAAGGACTCACCCGGCTTCGTCGTCAACCGCATCCTGTTCCCCATGATCAACGAAGCCGCCGACGCCTACGACGAGGGAGTGTCGAGCGCCGCGGACATCGACACCGGCCTGAAGCTCGGCGCCAACTGGCCGATGGGCCCCCTGGCGCTCGCCGACCTCGTCGGGCTCGATACCACCAAGGCGATCCTCGAGACGCTCGAGCGCGAGCTCGGCGACGGCAAGTACTCGCCGAGCTCGGCGCTGGTCAAGCTCGTGGAGGCCGGCAAGCTCGGCCGCAAGTCCGGCTCCGGCTTCTACGACTACGGAAAGTGACGGCACGGTGAGCTCCCTCGACCGCGGCTACGTCCAGCTGTACACGGGCGACGGCAAGGGCAAGACGACCGCCGCCCTGGGTCTCGTGCTGCGCGCGCTCGGCCAGGGTCTGCGGCCGGCCGTGCTGCAGTTCATGAAGGCCGACCCGAACTGGGGCGAGATCGTCACGCTCAAGAAGCTGGGCGTGCCGGTGCAGCAGTGCGGGCTCGACCACTGGGTGCGCGCCGGCAAGATCCCGGCCGAGGACCGGGCTGCGGCGGCCGAGGGTTTCGACCGCGCGCGCACGCTGGTCGAGAGCGAGGACTACGACGTGGTGGTGCTGGACGAGCTCGTGACCGCGGTGTTCTTCGAGCTCGTCCCGCTGAGCAGCGTCCTCGAGCTCATCGCCGCCAGGCCGGCGGCCGTGGAGCTGATCATCACCGGCCGCCGTGCGCCGGACGAGCTCGTCGCGGCGGCCGACCTCGCCACCGAGATGCGGCCGCTCAAGCACTACTACGACGTCGGCGTCCAGGCGCGGCCGGGCATCGAGTACTGACGGAGGCCGCACCGTGACGCACACGCTCATCTATCCGCACACGACGGTCCACAACGCCGCCGGGCACCTCGAGATCGGCGGCTGCGACGTCGTCGACCTCGCGCGGGACTTCGGCACGCCGCTGTTCATCTACGACGAGCAGACGCTGCGCGACCAGTGCCGCGCCTACCGCGCCGCCTTCGGCGCGCGCACCGACCTCTACGAGATCGTGTACGCGAGCAAGGCGTTCAGCTGCCGCGCGATGGCGGAGCTGATCGCGCAGGAGGACCTCTCGCTGGATGTCGCCACCGGCGGCGAGCTGGCCGCCGCCCGCGCCGCCGGCTTTCCGCCCCGGCGCATCTACTTCCACGGCAACAACAAGTCGCCGGCGGAGATCGAGGCGGGCCTCGACGCCGGCATCGGGCACTTCGTCGTCGACTCGTTCGAGGAGATCGCGCGGCTCGAGGCGGCCGCGGCGGCGCGCGACCAGGTGCAGGAAGTCCTCGTGCGCGTCACGCCGGGCGTGCGCCCCAACACGCACGACTTCATCCAGACCGGCCAGCAGGACAGCAAGTTCGGTTTCGGGCTGGCCGACGGGCGCGCGCACGAGGCGGTCCGCCAGCTCAAGGACGCGCCCCACCTGGAGCTCGTCGGCGTGCACGCGCACATCGGCTCGCAGATCTTCGAGCTCGACTCGTACCGGCGCGAGGTCGAGGTGCTCTTCGTCGCCATCGAGGAGTGGCGCCGCGACTTCGGCTTCGCCTGCTGCATCTTCAACATCGGCGGCGGTCTGGGCATCCGCTACACGTCCGCCGACCAGCCGAGCTCCATCGCCGAGTTCGCCACGATCGCCGTCGACGCGGTGGCCGCCGGGGCGGAGAAGCACGGCATCTCGATGCCCAAGCTCTTCGTCGAGCCGGGCAGGAGCATCGCCGGCAAGGCGGCCGTGACCGCGTACACGGTGGGGACGGTCAAGGTCATCCCCGGCGTGCGCACCTACGTGGCCGTCGACGGCGGCATGAGCGACAACCTGCGGCCCATGCTCTACGACTCCAAATACGAGGCCATGCTGGCCAACAAGGCGGAGGCGGAGGCCACGGACGTGGTCACCATCGCCGGCAAGCACTGCGAGTCCGGCGACGTCCTGGTGCGCGACGTGCACATCGCGCCGCCGGAGCCGGGCGACATCATCGTGACGCCCGGCACCGGCGCCTACGGCTACGCGATGGCCAACAACTACAACGCGCAGCCGCGCCCGGCCGTGGTGATGGTCGGGGACGGCCGGGCGCGTGTCATCATCGAGCGAGAGACCTGGGACGACGTGCTGCGCCTGCAGCGGCCGCTCGTCCCGTGACCCTGCGGAAGCGGAGGGGACCACAGTGGAAAACGTAGGCATCGGGCTCCTCGGGTACGGCACCGTCGGCTCCGGCGTGGGCAAGCTCCTCAAGAAGAACGCCGACGACATCACGCTGGCCACCGGCAAGCAGGTCGTGCTCAAGCGCGTGCTCGAGAGGGATCCGGACTTCAGTCATCCGGACCTCGATCCCGGCCTCGTCACGACGCGGTTCGAGGACATCATCGAGGACCCCGAGATCTCCGTCGTGGTGGAGCTGATCGGGGGGACGGGCGCGGCGCTCGACTTCCAGCTCCGCGCCCTCAAGGCCGGCAAGAACGTGGTGACGGCCAACAAGCAGCTGCTGGCGCAGCACGGCGCCGAGCTCTTCGCCGCCGCGGAGGAGAGCGGGGTGCACCTCCGCTTCGAGGCGAGCGCCGTCGGCGCCGTCCCCGTCATCAAGGTCCTTCGGGAGTCGCTGGTCGCGGCCGAGGTCAACACCGTCTTCGGCATCGTGAACGGCACGACCAACTACATGCTGAGCGAGATGGCGGAGACCGGGGCCGACTACGACGACGTGCTCAAGGAGGCCCAGCGGCTCGGCTACGCCGAGGCCGACCCGACGGAGGACGTCGGCGGCAAGGACGCCGCGGCCAAGATGGCGATCCTCAGCTCGATCGCCTTCCACAGCCGCACCGGCCTCGACGACGTCCCCTACGAGGGCATCACCAAGGTCACGTCGGTGGACATCGCTCACGGCCGCCGGCTCGGGCTGGCCGCCAAGCTCCTGGGCGTCGCCAAGCTCATCGACGGCCGGATGAACGTCCGCGTGTACCCGGCCTTCCTCCCCAGGACGCACCCGCTCGCCGGCGTGGCCGGCGCCTACAACGCCGTGTTCCTCACCAGCGACGCGTTCGACGAGATCATGCTCTTCGGCCCCGGCGCCGGCAGTGTGCCTACGGCCTCTGCCGTCATCGGGGACGTCATCTCCGTGGTCAACACGGTGAAGGGCAGCTTCGTGCAGAACTGCCTGTGCTACAAGCACGTCCCGTTCTTCCCGGACGCCGACATGGTCTCGAGGTTCTACCTCAGGCTGAGGGTCAATGATCAGCCCGGCGTGCTCGCCAGGGTGAGCGCGCTGTTCGGCGACCACGGCGTCAGCATCCATTCCATGGTCCAGGAGGGCGGCGGCGACGAGGCCGAGCTGGTGCTGCTGCTCCACCCCGTCCGCGAGGCGCAGTTCTTCGGCGCTCTCGAGCAGATCAGCGCCCTGCCCGACGTCCACGGCGAGCCGGCCGTCATCCGCGTGGAAGGCGATGCCTGAAGTGCCGCCGCAGCAGCACCGCACACAGGCTATCGAGCGGGGCGCCGGCGGATCACAGCTCTCGGCGCCCCAGGAGAGGAGACAGCATGACTGACAAGAAGGGCCGTATCGGCATCCTCACGGGCGGTGGCGACATCCCCGGCCTCAACCAGGCGATCCGCGGCGTCACGCTGCGCGCCCTCAGCGAAGGGTTCGAGGTCGTCGGCATCCGCCGCGGCTGGGCCGGCCTCATCCAGCTGCAGCGCGACCCCGCGGCCGACAACAGCGAGTGGGTCATGCCGCTCGACGAGTGAGCATCGTCGAACGCTACGCGTACTCGGGCGGCACCTTCCTGCACTCGTCGCGCACGCGGCCGAGTACCGTGCCCCTCAAGGACGTCCCGGCGCACCTGAAGGACAAGTACACGGCCGAGAAGAACGACCTCACCGACGAAGTGATAGCCAACCTGGAGTTCCTCGGCGTCGACTACCTGGTGCCGGCCGGCGGCGACGACACGCTCAGCTACGGCGTCGAGCTCGGCCGCCGCGGCTTCCCCGTCGTGGCCATCCCCAAGACGATGGACAACGACGTCCCCGGCACGGACTACTGCATGGGCTTCGGCACCTGCGTGAACCGGATCATCGAGATGGCGCGCCAGGTCACCAGCTCGGCCGCCTCGCACGAGCGCATCGTCGTGCTCGAGGTCTTCGGCCGCTACGCCGGCTTCACGGCGCTGCTGCCGACGTTCGCCGGTGCGGCGGACCGCTGCGTGATCCCGGAGGCCGAGTTCGACATGGAGAAGCTCACGGAGCTCCTCGTGGCCGATCGCAACGGGCGGCCTGAGGGCTACTCGGTCTGCATCGTCAGCGAGGGCGCCATGCCCTCCGGCGGCGAGATGGTGTTCATGGGCGGCGAGAAGGACATGTTCGGCCACGCCAAGCTCGGCGGCATCGGCCAGAACGTGAGCAACAAGATCAAGGAGCTCGCCCCGAAGTACAACGGCGGCAAGAAGATCGACATGATCAGCATGAACCTCAGCTACCTGGTGCGCAGCGGCGCGCCGGACGCGATCGACTGCATCGTGCCGACCGCCTACGGCAACCTCGCCGTGGACCTGATCCTCAAGGGCGAGACCGGCCGCATGGTCGCGCTGGCCGGCGGCCGCTACGGCTCGGTGCCGATCGAGGAGGTCGTGTCCACCAAGAAGGTCGTCGACGTCGCGCGCTGCTACGACACGGAGCGCTACCAGCCCAAGTACGACGGCCTCGCCGGGCTGCCGCTGATGGTGCTCGGCGGCTCAGCGTGAACGATGCCGGCCGGCTGACCGGGCCGTGCCTCGCGGGAAGGCGGAACTGATGCGCAAGCGCGTGCTCCTCGTTCCCGACGGCATGGCCGACGAGCCGCAGGCGGCGCTCCGCGGCCGCACGCCGCTGGAGGCCGCCGAGACGCCCGTCATGGACGCGCTCGCGCGCGGCGGCATCTGCGGGCGCGCGCAGACCGTGCCCGACGGCATGGCGCCGGGCAGCGACGTCGCCAACCTCGCCGTGCTCGGGTACGACCCGGCCGCCGTCTTCAGCGGGCGCAGCCCGCTGGAGGCGGCCTCCATCGGTGTCGAGCTCGGTCCCGACGACGTCGCCTACCGGCTCAACCTGGTCACGGTGGCCGGCGGGCTCATGAAGGACAACACCGCCGGCCACATCGGCAGCGACGAGGCCCGCCCGTGCATCGAGGCCCTGCAGGCCGAGCTGGGCGGCGGGCCGTTCGAGTTCCACGAGGGCGTCAGCTACCGGCACCTGCTCGTCTGGCGCGGCGGCGCCCTGGTGCCGTGCACGCCGCCGCACGACATCCTCGACCAGCCGGTCGCCGGGCACCTGCCCGGCGAGCAGGCCGGCGTCGCCGGCGACGGCTCGCCGGCGGCCGAGCTCGCCGAGGTGCAGCGGCGCGCGAGCGAGGTGCTCGAGCGCGTGCGTCCGGGCACCAGCGCCTGGTTCTGGGGCGAGGGCACGGCGCCGAAGATCTCGCCGTTCCGCGACCACTTCGGCCTGACCGGCGCCGTCGTCGGCGCCGTGGACCTCGTGCGCGGCATCGGCCGGCTGGCCGGGCTCGACGTCATCGACGTGCCCGGCGCCACCGGCGGCCTCGACACCGACTACGGCGCCAAGGCGAGCGCCGCCATCGCGGCCCTCGCCGACCACGACCTGGTCTGGGTGCACGTGGAGGCGCCGGACGAGGCCGGCCACATGGGCGACCTGCGCGAGAAGGTCCGCGCCATCGAGCGCGTGGACGCGGAGGTGCTCGCGCCCATCATGGCCATGCCGAGCCGCCCCGGCGTGCTCGTGGTCCCCGACCACCTCACGCCGGTGCGCACACGCACGCACGCGGCCGGGCCCGTGCCGTTCGCCATCAGCGAGTCGCTGCCGGGAGTCGGCGGGGGCGGCGCGATGGAGTACGGGGAGACCCAGGCGGCGATGACCGGCCTCTTCCTCGACGACGGCGCCGCGCTGATGCGGCTGTTCCTCGAGGCGACGGGGTAAGAACCCGCCGGCGGCGCCGCTTCGTGCGCCGGCAAGCACGAGCCCGAGAGGCGGAGGCCGCGGCGATGAGCCCGTCCCAGGAACAACCAGAACGGCAGCCGTCCGCGCGCGAGCGCCCGGCCGACGAGCCCGTCGTGACCACCACGAGCGCCGAGCGCTACGTGATGGGTGGCGGCCGCGCGCGGCGTCTCGCCATCAAGGAAGGCGACCTCTTCCTCTACACCAACGAGCTCGGGCAGGTGCCGGGGACGGAGAACTCCGTGCTCGGCCTGTACTACCGCGACACGCGCTACCTGAGCCGGCACGAGGTCACGATCGCCGGCCGCCAGCCGGTGCTGCTCAGCGCCAGCGCCGACCGCGGCTACGCGGCGACGGTGGAGCTCACCAACCTGGAGGCGCGCACCGCGGACGGGCACACGCTGCCGCAGGCCAGCGTGCACGTGCGCCGCACGCGCTTCGTCTCCGACCGGCTGTACGAGCTCCTGCGCGTGCGCAACTACCACCAGCGTGACGTGGAGCTCGTCGTCGACCTCTACTTCGACGCGGACTTCGCCGACCTGTTCGAGGTCCGCGGCAGCCGCCGCCGCCGCCGCGGCCAGCGGCTCGCGCCGCAGATCGGCGCCGGCGCCCTCACGCTCTCCTACCTCGGCCTCGACGAGGTCACGCGCCAGACGATCATCCACTTCCACGACCGCCCCGAGTCCATCAAGCAGGGGCGGGCACGGTACCGGCTGCACCTTCCGGCCGGCGGGCGCGCGACCATCCGCTACGACGTCCAGGTCGTCGGACCCGGCGCGCCCGGCGAGGCCGGCGGTGAGTTCAACGCCCGCATCGGGGCGCTGCGGCACGAGCACGAGCGCTGGGAGTCTGACGCCACCGACATCTTCACCGACAACGACCAGCTCAACCGGGCGTTGCGCCGCGGCCAGGACGACCTGCGCCTGCTGTCCACGGTGATCGACGGGGAGCGGGTGCCGCTCGCCGGGCTGCCGTGGTTCGCGGCGCCGTTCGGCCGCGAGATGGCGTTCGTCGGTCTCGAGACGCTGCTCCTCGACCTGCGCTGGGCGAAGTCGGCGGTCTCGTTCCTGAGTCGCCGGCAGGGCACGGTCGACAACGCCTTCCGTGAGGAGCAGCCCGGCAAGATCATGCACGAGTTGCGGCGCGGCGAGCTCGCCGCCGTGCGCGCCGTGCCGCACACGCCGTACTACGGCTCCGTGGACGCCACGGCGCTGTGGCTGCTGCTGGTCGCCGAGCTCGCCGTCTGGACCGGCGACCTCGATGGGTTCGAGATGCGCGCCACCGCCGTGGATGCGGCGCTCGACTGGGTCGACGGCCCCGGGGACCCGGACGGCGACGGCTTCGTCGAGTACGAGCGCCGCTCGCGCGTCGGGCTGCGCAACCAGGGCTGGCGCGACTCGTTCGACGCCGTCCTGCACGACGACGGCACGCCGGCCCAGGGGCCGATCGCACTCGCCGAGACGCAGGGCTACGTCTACTACGCCAAGCGGCGCCTCGCGGCCGTCTACGGGCAGCTCGGCGACGTGGAGCGCGCGGAGCGGCTGGCGCAGTCCGCCGCGCGCCTCAAGCGCGCCTTCAACGAGCAGTACTGGATGGAGGACGAAGGCTTCTTCGCGATGGCGCTCGACGGGCAGAAGCGCCAGGTCCGCGCGGTCTCGTCGACCATCGGCCACGCGCTGTGGTCGCGGATCGTGGGCGAAGAGCACGTCCCGGACGTCGTGCGGCGCCTCATGGCCCCGGACATGTTCACCGGCTGGGGCATCCGCACGCTCAGCAAGGACACGCGCTCCTACAACCCGATCAGCTTCTACAACGGCAGCGTGTGGCCGTTCGACACCGCGCTGATCGCGAACGGCCTCAAGAAGCACGGCTACGTGCAGGAGGCGGGCCGCCTCGCCTGGGGTCTGGTGGAGGCGGCCGGCGCGCACGAGTACGCGCGCCTCCCGGAGATGTTCTGCGGCTTCACGCGGCAGACGGTCGACCGGCCGGTCTCGTTCCCCATGGCCTGCTCGCCGGACGCCAACTCGGCCGCCGCCCTGTTCCTCGTCCTGCAGTCCATGCTGGGCATCTACGCGCAGGCCGAGGAGAACATCGTCTACGTGCACAACCCGGTGCTGCCCCGGTGGCTGGGTGAGGTCACCCTCAGCAACCTCCGCGTCGGCCGCACGACCATGCGGCTGCGCTTCCGCCGCGTGGGCTCCCAGACGAGCTTCTCGGTGCTCGACAAGCAGGGGCCGGCGCGTATCGTGGTGGTAGAGTAGCCGCCTCAGCGAGCGTCGGGGGAACGAGCGCAGTGACCGAGCTCACCATCGCCCATATCAGCGACATCCACGCCGGTTCGCCGTACTTCGTGCCGAGCCTGATGGACCGGGTCGTCATCGAGCTCAACGAGCTCAAACCGGACATCGTGCTCTGCGCCGGGGACCTCACCGAGATGGGCTTCCGCCAGGACTACATGACCGCGGTCGAGTACCTGCGGCGCATCGAGGCTCCGATGGTCGTCGTGCCCGGCAACCACGACTCGCGCAACGTGGGCTACCTCCACTTCGAGGAGCTCATCGGGCCGCGCGTCCGCACGCTGACGATGGACGACGTGACCATCGTCGCGCTCGACTCGAGCGAGCCGGACCTGGACTACGGGCAGGTCGGCCGGGCGCGCTACGACTGGCTGCGCGAGCAGTACGCGAGACCGGCCGCGTTCCGCATCTTCATGCTCCACCACCACCTGCTGCCGATCCCCGGGACGGGGCGCGAGCGCAGCATGGTCCTGGACGCCGGCGACCTCCTCGAGGTCCTGCAGGAGTGCGGCGTGAACCTCGTGCTCTCCGGCCACAAGCACGTGCCCTACGCGTGGCGCCTCGAGCATCTCTTCGTCGTCAACGCCGGGACCTGCTCTTCCCTGCGCCTCAGGGGCAACACCAAAGCGTGCTACAACCTGATCCGCATCCAGGGGGACCGGGTGCACGTGGCGCGCAAGTACCCGTTCCACGGCGAGGAGACGCTGATCGACTTCGTGCCGTCCACCGCGTCGTTCGACAAGTACATCTGCCCCGTGCCTCAGGAGGAGGAGAGCAGATAGGCGCTCGCCTGCCGCGCGCCGTCGTGCTCGTGGACGGCGAACATTACCCACCCGTGGTCGCGGCCGGGATCACGCGGCTTCGCGCCGCCTACTCCATCGAGGCGGGCATCTTCGCCGGCGGCCGCGAGAAGCTGCGCGGCGACGCCGCCGAGGACGGCTCGGCAGCCGGCGGCGACGCCCTGGCCGCGCTCGCGGCCGAGATCGGCGTCCCGCGGCTGGACGCGGTGGAACTGCGGTCGGCGTCCGTGCACGAGGTGCTCGAGGGCGTGCGCGCCGCGCTGCGCGCGGCGCGCGCCG
>CAWIDR010000015.1:0-30040 GCA_963834905.1 uncultured Thermoleophilia bacterium
GACCGGCTCTTCGATGACGGGCTCTTCCGGACCGGCTCGGCAGCAAGGACCTCGGCTGCGGCGACCTCGGCTGCGGCCCGGTGCGTCTTCGTAGGAGATGCCCGGCGTGCGCCCTCTCCGGCGGCGCTGCTCGACGACGGGCGCCGGCTGGGCGCGTCGGGGACCAGTTGCGACGGACGGCGGGACCGAGGAACGGCTCCGCTCCTGTCGGCAGCGGCGCTCGGCGATACCTCGTCGGCCACGGCCTCCTCGGCCGCTGCTTCCTCGGCGACGGCCTCGGTCGTTCTGCCTCTTCCACGGCCTCTTCGGCGGCGACGTCGTCGGCGACGGCCTGGATGACGGCCTCCTCCGCGACGACCTCGCTGGCGACCGCCTCGATGACCGCGACCTCGGCGACCAACTCCGCGGCATCGGCTTCGGCGACTGCCTCCTCGGCGACGGACGTGGCTGCGTCGGCTTCTTCGATCGCAGCCTCGGCGACCATCTCAGCCATGGGGGCTTCTTCGTCGCCGGCGAGCAGCGCTTCGGCGACGGCCTCCTCGGCCACCTCTTCCGCAACAACGGCCTCGACCACGGCCTCTTCGGCGATGACCTCTGCCGCCTCGGCCTCCGCGACAGCCTCTTCGGCCACGAGCTCTGCGGCGACGGCCTCGACCACGGCCTCTTCTGCGACCACCTCGGCCGCTACCGCGTCCACGACGGCGTCGTCGGCAACGGCGCGGCCTCGTCGGCGTGCTCGGCCGCGGCGTCGGCGAACGGCTGCGCCAGCTCGTTCTCGAGCGCCGCGCGCGTCTCGTCGATGCGCGCGCGCAGGTCGTCGCTTGCCGGCGTCTCGGCCTGGTCGTCCCACGCCGGGAAGGGCGCGGGCGGCTCGACGGCCTCCTCGACACCTGACGACCTCGTCGACCACCGGCTCTGCCGCCCAAGGCTCGGCTTCCACGACCAAGGCGCCTCAGCGACCACCGTGGCCGCGCCGCCCCACTCGGCCACGGGCTCCGGCTGCGGGTACTCGTCTGGCGCGGCGCCCAGAAGCTTGCCGCTGGCGCCGCCGGCGAGCTGCTGGCGCAACTCACGTCCGCTCTTCGGGGCGACCAGCAGGGCGACGCCCGCCCCGATCGCGAGCCCGAGCAGAAACCTCATCAACTTCATGGCTGCCTCCTTGACCGCTGCCGTGCCAGCCGCACAGGCGCGCGAAGCCGGCGAAGTGTACGTCGGTAGAAACGTGCCCGAGCTTTACAGTTTACAGCCCTGTATACGCTGGACCCGGGTGCAGTCCTGCCGGACGCCGCCCCGTGACCCTCCGGCGCCCCGCACGAAAGCCGCTGTGCGGTGCTCTTCGCATCGGCCTTTTCAGGCGAGCCGCTGGACCGAGACGTCCCCGTCCTCACGCGCGGTCAGCAGGACGACCCACTTGGGACCCCACTTCTCGCTCACGCGGCCCGCCGCCTCGGTGAGCGCGGCGCTGACGTCTTTGCCCACGAACGCCATGAGCGGGAGCATCGGCCGGTGCTCGATCTGCACGCGGACGCCCTCTTCGCTCTGCTTGAGCAGGATGGGCTCCGAGCTGAGCTCGTGCAGGCGGGCGGCATTGCCGGGCTGCAGCTCCAGCGAGGCCCGTGCGCCGGCCGCCGCCGTCGGCGAGGTGTCGAGGTCGTCCTTGACCCGGCGGGCAAGGTACCAGACGACGACGAGCGCGACGAGCGCGACGACGAGGAAGACCAGGACCCACTACATACGCGCCGCTCACGTCCGCTCGTCCTCCTCACCTTCGCCGCTTGAAGCCGCCCGCCGCCTGGTCTCGTCCAGGCGGGCGGCCAGCTCGCTCTCGACCCCTCGTATCGGCACGTAGTAGCGGCGGCCTGAGAGCTTCTCCGGCAGGTACTGCTGCGGGACCCAGCCGCCGCTGGCGTGCGGGTACTTGTACCCCGCGCCGTGCCCGAGTTCCTTCGCCCCGCGGTAGTTGGCGCTGCGCAGGTGCGGCGGCGGCGGCTGGTTGCCCTCGCGGCGCACGTCGTCGAGCGCCGCGTCGACCGCCTTGTAGGCGGCGTTGCTCTTCGGCGCCAGCGCCAGGTACGTCGCCGCCTGGCTCAGGTTGATGCGGCACTCGGGCAGCCCGACGAACTCGACCGCGCGCGCGGCGGCGACGGCCACCTGCAGCGCCTGCGGGTCGGCGTTGCCGACGTCCTCGCTGGCGAAGACGATCATGCGCCGGGCGATGAACTTGGGGTCCTCGCCGCCGGCGATCATCGACGCGAGGTAGTACACCGCGGCGTCCGCGTCGCTGCCGCGCATGCTCTTGATGAAGGCGGAGATGGTGTCGTAGTGGGCGTCGTCACGGTCGTACATGACCGGCGACTTCTGCGCCGCGTCCTGCAGGTCGTCCAGCGTCACCGTGACGGGCGCGCCGGGAGCGGCGGCCGTGCGGGAGCGCCAGGCCGTCTCGAGCGCGTTGAGCGCGACGCGCGCGTCGCCGCGCGACATGCCGGCGAGAAACGCCAGGGCGCCCTCGCCGAGCGTCACGCCCTTGCCGCCGAGGCCGCGCTCCTCGTCCTGCAGCGCGGCCGTCACGACCCGCTCCACCAACTCGGGCGCGAGCGGCTCGAACCGGTAGAGCTGGCAGCGGCTGATGAGCGCCGAGTTGACCTCGAAGTAGGGGTTCTCGGTGGTGGCGCCGATCAGCGTGACGATGCCGTCCTCGATCGCCGGCAGCAGCGCGTCCTGCTGCGCCTTGTTGAAGCGGTGGATCTCGTCGATGAAGAGGACCGTGCGCGCCGCGCTGAGGGTGCGCGCCTCGCGCGCGCCCTGGATGGCGGCGCGCACGTCGGCGGTCCCGGAGCTGACCGCCGAGAGCTGCACCAGCCGGGCGCCGGTCTCGGCGGCGATCAGGCGCGCCAGCGTCGTCTTGCCGCACCCGGGCGGCCCGAAGAAGAGCATGCTGAACAGCTGGCCGCCCTCGACCGCCGCCCGCAGCACGGTGCCGGGCCCGACGATGTGCTCCTGCCCCGTGAACTCCGACAGGCTGCGCGGCCGCATGCGCGCCGCGAGCGGCGCCTCGGCCGCGGCCTGCTCGTCGCTCATGGAGAAGAGGTCGTCCATGAGCCCAGTCTACGTCAGGGCCCAGCCTCGTCACACGCGCGCGGCTATCTGCTACTATCGCAAACGATGCGCAAGGTGCTGGTCTTGAACACCACCTATGAGCCGCTCAACGTGTGCACAGTGCGGCGAGCTGTCGTGCTGCTGCTCAAGGACAAGGCCGAGGTGCTCGAACAGTCCGGCGCCGCGCTGCACAGCGAGCGCGGCGCCCACGAGATCCCCCTCGTCATCCGCCTCAATTCCTACGTCCACATCCCGCGCCGCGCCGCCACGGCGCGCATCTCGCGGCGCGCGGTCTTCGCCCGGGACAAGCACCGCTGCCAGTACTGCGGCAGCGCTCGCCACCTCACCGTCGACCACGTCGTGCCGCGCTCCAAGGGGGGCGCCGACACGTGGGACAACCTGGTCACCTCCTGCGCCCCGTGCAACCGCAAGAAGGGCGACCGGCCGCTGCACCTCGCGGGGCTGCGCCTCATGCGGCCGCCACGGCCTCCGGGGCCGGCGGCCTTCGTGCTGCTCCACGTGGACCACGTCCACGAGAGCTGGCGGCCCTACCTGAGCTACGCCTCCTAGGACGCAGAAGAGGCGGCCGGGGCTCACGCCCCGGCCGCCTCCTTCGTCGTCCGTGCGTTCGGCGCGCCGCTCTACTTCCGTCTCGGCGCGTCCTGCCCGCCGCCGCAACAGCAGGATGACGATGATGACGATGACGACCGCCGCGATCACCGCGCCGATGATGGCGCCGGTGCTCGAGCCGCCGCCGGTCGTCCGCCGCGGCGGTCCGGGGTGCACCGCCACGTAGGTGTCGGGCTGGGTGTTGTACCACCAGGCGCCCTTGTTCTCGTCCGGCCCGCGCCCAGCCGGTCCAGGTGCCCTTGTTGGCCGCCTCGAGGTCGAGCGGGTAGACGAGCGGGATGTACGGCGACTCGTCGTAGACGATCTGCTGCATCCGCTTGACGATCGCGATGCGCTCCTGGACGTCGATCGTCGTCTGCTGCTGCAGGAACAGCTTGTCGTACTCGGCGTTGGACCAGATGCAGTCGCTCCAGCTCTCGATCGAGTTGGTCGTGAGCACCGAGAGGATGAAGTTCGGGTCGACGTCCCCGCCCCAGCCCCAGATGAACATGTCGAAGTCCGGCGCGTAGTCCTTGCCGTCGTAGTTGTACTGCCTGTCGCCGAGGGCGCCGTTGGTCGATGACCTGGTAGTCGATGTCCAGGCCGATGTCCTTGAACCAGCCGGTGATGAGCTTGCCGCAGTTCTGGCTCTCGGGAGACTCGGAGCGCGCGTACAGGCGCAGCTTGATCGGCTTGCCCTTGTACTCGCGGATGCCGTCGCCGTTCGCGTCGGGGTACCCCGCCGCGTCGAGCGCCTGGCGCGCCTT
The DNA here is from genome assembly GCA_963834905.1 of uncultured Thermoleophilia bacterium. Taxonomy (GTDB): domain Bacteria; phylum Actinomycetota; class Thermoleophilia; order UBA2241; family UBA2241; genus CAIXSE01. Next base: position 4,473 of record CAWIDR010000015.1, read on the forward strand.
GTCGAGGTCGAAGGTGTAGGGGCTGGCCGGCGTCAGATGGTAGTCGGCCTCGGCCGAGTAGAAGTCACGGGTGACGATGGTGTCGGCCGGCAGCCGCGTTGTCGCTGTAGCCGATGGAGACGATCTTGTCCTTGTCGATGGCCCACTGCAGCGCGCTGCGGAAGGCCGGATCCTGAAGCACCGGATTGCCCGGTCGACTTGGGGTAGACCTTCTTGTCGGCGCAGTTGAAGCCGAGCTCGTCGAACCCGATCGTGACCGCCCTGATGGCCTCGAGATCGGGGTGCGCTGTTCAGCGCATCGAACTGCGCCGAGGGGATGTTCCAGGCGGACTGGATGGCCCCGGTCTTGAGGTCCTGCGCCATCGTGTCCTGGTTCTGGTACATCTGGAAGATGACCTCGTCGACCTTGGGCGCGCCGCGCCAGTAGTCCTTGTTGGCGACCAGGCGCGCGTAATCGCCCTTCTTCCACTCCACCGTCTGGAAGGGACCGGAGCCGATGATCGGCGGCGGGTTCTTGAAGCTCTTCTCGACGTCCTTCGGCGAGACCTTGCTCCAGATGTGCTCGGGCAGGATGGGGATCCAGAGCCCGAGCATGTTCGCCTTGGGCTTCGAGCAGGTGAACACGACATGCGTCGCGTCCGGCGCCTCGACCTTCTCGATGAACTTGATGTAGTCGATGAACATGCCGAGTTCGTTGTCGATGACGTAGTTGAAGGTGAAGGCGACGTCCTTGGCGGTGAGCGGCAGGCCGTCCTGCCACTTCGACTTGTCGGTGATCGTGAACGTCCAGACCTTGCCGTCGTCGGAGGTCTGCCAGTCGGTGGCCAGGCCGACGCCGGGCACGTTGGCGTAGTCGCTGGCCCGGAAGCCGACGAGCAGTTCGTAGTTGATCGCCCAGATCTCGTAGCTGGACGACTCGTAGCCGATGAACGGGTTGAGGTTGTCCGGTTCGGTCGTCCACCCGAGACGCAGGATGGTCTTGCCGGCGGCGGGCGACGGGCTGTCGCTCGACGCCATGGCGCTGGTGATGCCCCACAAGAGGCCGATGGCCAGCAGTCCGGCGATCACCCCAGCCAGAAGCCGGCCCCTCGATCGTGTGCGCATGACACCCACGTTCGCTCCTTCCGTTCCCCCTACGGACAGACCGTGCCGGTCCATCCTACCAAAGCATGAACACCGAGCTCGAGGCAGCACACCGGTGCTATACTCCGCGCCGTGATCATCGACGACAGCAGAGAGCCTCGGCTGCAGCTTGGCGACGCGGAACCGTTCCGCATCGACAGCGCCGAGGTCACCCGCGATATCGAGCGCTCGACGCTGACGAACATCGTCCTGAACGGCGACCCGTTCCGGCTGCCGGTCGGGGCCCGCGTCACTCTTTGGACGGGCCCCAACGTCGTCTTCGTCGGCAAGGCGGTCGACGAGCACGACGTCCTCGACCTGCTTTCGACCGAGACGGACGACGAGCTCGCCGGCGACGAGACCATCTGACCCTCGGGCGCAGGGGGCACGCCCATGAAAGGCCTCATCCTGAGCGGCGGCGCCGGGACGCGACTGCGCCCCATCACGCACACCGCCGCCAAGCAGCTCGTTCCCGTGGCCAACAAGCCGGTGCTCTTCTACGGCCTCGAGGCCATGCGCGCGGCGGGCATCACTGAGGTCGGCATCGTCACCGGCGACACGCGCGCCGAGATCGAGGCCGCGGTCGGCGACGGCGGCCAGTTCGGCCTCTCCGTCACGTACCTGCCGCAGGAGGCGCCGCTGGGCCTCGCGCACGCGGTGCTCATCAGCGAGGCCTTCCTCGGCGACGAGCCGTTCGTCATGTACCTCGGCGACAACCTGCTCAAGGAGGGCATCGAGCCGTTCGTGCGGGCCTTCAAGGCCAGCAGCCCGGACGCGCTGATCCTCCTGCAGAAGGTCGCCGACCCGCAGAGCTACGGCATCGCCGAACTCGATGGCGACGGGCACGTCTCGCGGCTCGTCGAGAAGCCGGCCGAACCGCGCAGCGACCTTGCCCTGGTGGGCGTGTACCTCTTCACGCCCGCCGTCTTCGAGAGCGTCAAGGCCATCGCAGCCCAGCGCCCGGGGCGAGCTCGAGATCACCGACGCCATCCAGCACATGGTCGACCGCGGCCTGCACGTCGAGCCGCACGTGGTCACCGGCTGGTGGAAGGACACCGGCAAGCTCGAGGACATGCTCGAGGCCAACCGCCTCGTGCTCAGCACCCTGGTCGGCGACGTCCGCGGCGAGCTGTGCGAGACCACGCTCGAGGGACCGGTGGTCATCGGCCCCGGCAGCCGGCTCGAGCGCTGCACCGTGCGCGGCCCCGTGGTCATCGGCGCGGGCTGCCACCTCAGCGACACCTTCGTCGGCCCGTACACGTCCATCAGCGACGGCGTGATCGTCGACCACGCCGAGCTCGAGCACTCGATCGTCCTCGAGAACAGCCGCATCTCGCACCTGCCGACGCGCATGGCCGACAGCCTGATCGGCCGCGACTGCGTCATCGCGCACAGCGAGGCGCGCCCGGTCGCCTACCGGTTCCTGGTCGGCGACTCCTGCCAGATCGGCATCCTGTAAGCACGGCCCCGCGGCGCGGGGAGGAGGAAGCAGATGATCGACGGCGTCATGGTCAAGCAGCTCAAGGTCGTCCCCGACGAGCGCGGCCGGCTCATGGAGTGCCTGCGCTGCGACGACGACCTGTTCATCGGCTTCGGTCAGTTCTACATGACGACGACCTTCTCCGGAGTCGTCAAAGGCTGGCACCTGCACGACGCCCAGTGGGACAACATCGTCTGCGTCAAGGGCATGATCAAGCTCGTGCTGTTCGACGGCCGCGGGGCCGCCGGCGACGCGGCCGCTCCGGGGCACGCGCCCTCGCCCACGGCCGGCCAGATCGACGAGTTCTTCCTCGGCGAGCACCGGCCGCTGCTGATCCGGGTGCCGCCCGGGCTGTGGCACGGCTGGAAGTGCGTCAGCCCCGAGGAGGCGTACATCGTCAACGCGCCGACCGAGGTCTACAAGTACGACGACCCCGACCAGCTCGAGCTGCCGCACGACAGCGACGCGATCCCCTACGACTGGGGCGTCAAGCTGCGCTGAGCGCGGCCGGCGAAGCTGCATGCCGCGCTGGTTCATCACAGGGGCCGGTGGCCAGCTGGCCACCGCGTTCTCCAGCCTGCTCGACGGCGAGGTCTTCCTCAGCCGCGAGGAGACGCTGGACATCCGCGACGCCGAGGCCGTGCGCGCCGCGGTCCACTCCTTCGCCCCGGACTGCGTGCTCCACTGCGCCGCCTACACCAACGTGGACGGCGCCGAGGCCGACCCCGACACGGCCGAGGCGGTCAACGTGCTGGGCACGCGCAACGTCGTCCAGGCGGTGCGAGGAACGCACACCGCCGTCGTCTACTTCAGCACCGACTACGTCTTCGACGGCAAGAAGACCGCGCCGTACGTGGAGAGCGACCGCACGCGTCCGCTCAACGCGTACGGACGCACCAAGCTCGCCGGTGAGCAGGAAGTCCTTGCCTGGGTCCACGGCATCGTCTTCAGGACGGCGTGGCTGTTCAGCGAGACCGGCCACAACTTCGTGAGGACGATCCTGGCCGCGGCGCAGGAACGCGCCGGGACCGGCGAGCCGCTGCGGGTCGTGGACGACCAGGTCGGCTCGCCCACCTACGCGGGCCACCTCGCCGCCGCCGTCGACGAGGCGCTGCGGCGGGGCATCAGCCCCGGCCTGTACCACCTTGCCGGCAGCGGCTACTGCTCGTGGTGCGAGCTGGCCGGCGAGATCGTCGACCTCGCCGGCCTCGACGTGGAGGTCGTACCGATCACGACGGCGGAGGCAGGCCGGCCGGCACGCCGGCCGGCGTTCTCCGCCCTCGACACGGAGCGGCCCATCCCACGCCTTCCGCACTGGGCGCAAGGCGTGGCCGAGGCCGTCGACCGGCTCATCCCTCTCGGCTAGGCTAGGCAGGCCAGCACATCCTGAGGAGGAACTCGTGAGACTCGTGGTCACCGGCGGCGCCGGGTTCATCGGCTCCAACTTCGTGCGCTACCTGCTCGCCCGGCACGACGACGTCGAGATCGTGAACCTCGACAAGCTCACCTACGCCGGCAACCTCGAGAACCTGCGCGACGTCGAGGACGACCCCCGCTACAGCTTCGTGCACGGGGACATCTGCGACGCCTCCGTCGTCGCCGAGACGCTGCGCGGCGCCGACGCCGTGGTCAACTTCGCCGCCGAGACCCACGTCGACCGCTCCATCAGCGGCCCGCAGGACTTCATCAGCACCGACGTCCTCGGCACGCACACCCTCCTCGAGGCCGTGCGCACGCTCGAGATCCCGCGCTATCTGCAGATCAGCACCGACGAGGTCTACGGCAGCATCGAGACCGGCGCCTTCACCGAGGAGTCGGACCTCGACCCGTCCAGCCCGTACTCGGCGAGCAAGGCCGGCGCGGACCTGCTCGTCCTCGCCTACCACCGCACCTTCGACACGCCGGTCCTGATCACGCGCAGCTCCAACAACTACGGCGCCTGGCAGTACCCGGAGAAGATCGTCCCGCTGTTCATCACCAACGCGATCGACGACCTGCAACTGCCGGTGTACGGGGACGGCCTCAACGTGCGCGACTGGCTGTACGTGGACGACAACTGCGCCGGCATCGACCTGGTGCTGCGCGAAGGCGTGCCGGGGCAGGTCTACAACATCGGCGGCGGCAACGAGGTGCAGAACCTCGCCATCACCCACCAGATCCTCGAGTTGCTCGGCAAGGGCAAGGAGCTCATCCGCTTCGTCACCGACCGGCCCGGCCACGACCGCCGCTACGCCATCGACTGCTCCAAGCTCAAGGCGCTGGGCTGGAGACCGGAGGTGCCGTTCGAGGCTGGGCTGGCGCGCACCGTCGACTGGTACGCGAGCCACCCCGAGTGGTGGCGGCCGATCAAGTCGGGTGAGTGGCGCTCCTACTACGCGCGGCAGTACGGCGAGCTCGCCTGAGCGGCCGCCCGCCCGGCAGACCCGGTCCGGTGGCGGCCGGCCCCCAGCTCAGGGCACGTTCCAGACCGGCGTGCCCACGTGCACCTTCGAGTACAGCCACGTGATGTTGGCGTTCGAGAGGCGCGTACAGCCGTGTGAGTAGTTGCGCGGGTTGCCGGTCGAGCAGCCACGGCTCGTTGGTGCCGTGGATCGCGTACAGCCCGAGGTAGCGCATGCGGAACGGCCCATAGGGCCCGCCCATGTGCGGGTCCTTGGCGTAGATCTTGAAGTGGCCCTTGGGCGTCGGCAGCGACGGGCGGCCCAGCACGCACTTGAAGACCCGCACCACGTTGCCGTACTCGTGGTAGTAGAGCTTGTACTGGCTGAGGTCCACGAGGATCAGGTGCGGGTACTTCTTCGGCACGCCGTAGGGGTTGCGGCGGTCGTAGACGGTGACCTTCCAGGGCGCGCTGTGGCCGGCGAGGTGTTCCGCGTCTGCGGCCACGTCGGCGCGCACGACGAGCCGTCCCGGCGCGCCGGCGAGCACGCGAGACGGTGGCCTTCGAGTCGGCGCCGAGGGTGAGGTCCTTGAGCGGCGCCCAGCCGGCCGCCGTCCAGCGCTGCAGCTGCACGGTGGCGCCGGGGTGCGCCGGGCGCACCGTCACCGTGTAGCGCACGCGCTGGTCCTGCAGGAGGGGCTTGCGCGCGACGGCGGCGAGCATCACCTTGTGGCGCACGCCGACGCTGGTCTCGGCGAACGCCGCCGCCCAGGTGTCGGCCGGCGGCGAGATCGACGCGGAAGGTGGCCGACTGGACCGGCCGTCCGCTTCCAGGTGGCGACGCCGCTCGCGTTCGCGGTCGTCGCATCGATCTCCGTGAAGTCGGCTTCGCCGGCCACGCTTGCGGCTGAGCGTGAGCGTCGCACCGGCCGGCGCGCCCTGCGCCGTCAGCGTCGTCGCGTCGCCGTAGGTGACCGCGGCCGGGCTGGCCGTCAGCGTCAGGACCGGCTGCTCGATCGCCCGTGCCACGGCGGGAAGGCACGCGGCGAACGCGGCGACGAGCAGGAGCAGAAGGACGGCGACGAGCTTCGGACGTGCGTTCACGGCGGGCCCCCAAGGTCGGTGCGTGCTGGCGCGGAGTCTACGACACGAGCCGCACGGGGGGCCAGACCCGGGGGTCTCCGCGGGGGCCGCGCCGGTGCAGCGACTGCCTGCCGGCGCCTCCACCACCAGAGCGCAGCCGCCGTCGCCCCGTGGTTCCGGCCGGCCGGGGCGGCGGGTCCGGCCGCGAGCGCGATGCAGGCGAAGGCGCGCGCGACGAGGAGGACGGCAGGTGGACGCGGACCGTCATGCGGCTCAGCGTCCTGGTAGGTCCACCCCGTCAGTCCAGATCAGGGCCGCGCGGGCGAGGGCGACGGGGAGACGGGCGACGGGGACGCTGTGGGGGTCTGCGGCGACGGCGATGGGGATGGCGATTCCACGGCAGCCGGCGCGGCGGACGGAGACGCCGAGGGCGACGGCAGGACCAGTTCGGCCGCAGTGAGCACCCGGCGGCCCCAGGCGAAGTTCTGCTTGTAGTACGTCGAGGCGTTCAGCGAGGAGATGGTGACCCCGTCGGTCGAGCCCGTCGAGTGGATGAACCAACCGCGCCCGAGGTACAGGCCGGCGTGGTAGATCGAGCCGACGCTGGAGCTCGGCCCCTTCGGCCCGAAGAAGATCAAGTCGCCGCACTTGAGCTTGGCGCGGGTGACACGCGGCTTGGCGACGGCGGCCATGTCGTGGGCCCCGCGCTGGTTGACGGTGATGCTGTCGTAGCCGAAGTGCATCTTCATCACGTAGAAGACGAAGCCCGAGCAGTCGAAGCCGCCGGACTTCTGCGTGCCGTAGGGCGAGTTGGGCGTCGGGTACTCGCCCGCCCAGATGTACGGGTAGCCGATGAACCTGAGCGCGAACTTGACGATCTGCTTCTGGCGGTCGCTGAGCGGGGGGAAGGTGACGCTCTGGTAGTCGGCAAGGCCGTAGAGCTGCCATTCACTGGCCACCCGGTAGGCGCGGAAGAACATGTAGGCGACCTCGGCGCGATCGATGGACTCCTTCGGGATGACCTCGTGCCCGTCGCCGTTCGTCGAGTGGTTGAAGCGAAGCCCGAGCTGCCGCGAGGCGACGATCGAGGGCAAGTAGGAGGGGGCGCCGGTCGTCCAGCCCGGGTTGGGCTGCCAGCGGGTGGGCGCGAGCGTGCTGAGCAGCGACCAGTTGGAGGAGGAGTAGCGCTCCTTGAGCCAGCGGATCACGACGGTCTCAGCGGTCGATGCGGTCACCTGTGTCGTCGGTCGGAAGTTCCCAGCCGAGTTCGGGGTCATGTAGCCGTAGTGCACCGCCAGCTGGATGACCGTGTAGTAGCGGTAGCCCTTGGGGACGTCCTTGATCTCGACCGGCGTGATGTGGGTGCCGTAGTGGCCGGAGGCGAGGACGATGGAGCGCGCCAGGAGCTCTCGCGTGATGGCGCGCTCGGGCTTGAACGCGGTGCCGTAGTCGTCCAGCAGTGCGTGTCCTGCCGCCGCCCGCTGGGTCACCGACGAGATGTACGAGTACGCCCACTGGCTCTTGGGCACGTCGGTGTAGGACTTGGCGAGGGCCGGAACGACGAGGGCGAGCAGTGTCGCCGCCGAGAGCGCTGTGAGAGTGAGGATGTGAAAGAGGATGCGGCGTAGGGTCATGTCTCGTACTGCTATCGGCGTGTCGGCCGGCGCCTTGAGCGCGGCCGGAGCCTGCCCTGCGGGCCCGGCCACGCTTTCGCCGCCGGCCCGCCTTTCCCCTGTACGGAGCGTTGAGGGTAGCACGCGGCGAACGGTGGCGCCCGCCCGGGCGCCGCTCGCCGCCGGCCCGGGACTCAAGGAAAGGAGAACCGGGCCGATGCCAGAAGCAGTCATGACGGCCGCACGTCGTTTGCCGCGCTCGCGCGGGGAGCGGTATCCTCGAGCTGGGAGGCACCGGTGCCTCGGGAGCCCATGCAGACCCCACACCCCACATCCCAGAGCCCGCACGCGCCCGCCGCGACGTCGCGGCGCGTCCGACGCCGGAGCAAGCTTGCGCTCGCCGGCGTCCTCGTCGTCCTCGTCCTGCTGACGATCGCCGGCCCGGCCGCGGCCTTCTCCACGCAGTACGCGTTCACCATCGAGGGCCACGGCTGGGGACATGGCGTTGGCATGTCGCAGTGGGGCGCCTACGGCTACGCCAAGCACGGCTGGGTCTACAAGGACATCCTCAAGCACTACTACACCGGCATCTCGTTCTCCAACGTCGACGACTCGGTGATCCGCGTGAACCTGCGCAGCGGCCTGAGCACCGTCAAGCTCAGCTGCCCCACCGAGTACACGGTGCAGGGTTCCGGCGCCGCATGGAGCATCCCGGGCGGCACGACCGCGACGACGACCTGGTCGAGCCTCGGCTACAGGGTCGTCGCCGGCTCGCTGCGCAAGACGTTCAACGCCGCGCCGACGTTCAAGCCCAAGACCAAGGCTCGCTGCGCCTCATCACGAAGACCGACCTCGGCGACGACGGAGCCTACCGCGGCACCATCAGGGTGGTGCACAGCGGCGGGTCTCATGATGATCAACCACGTGCCGCTGGAGAGCTACCTGCGCGGGGTGGTCCCGCACGAGGTCTCGCCGAGCTGGCCGCGCGAGGCGCTCAAGACCCAGGCCTGCGCGGCGCGCGCGTTCGCGCTCGGCGAGCCGGCAGCCGGGCAAGTCCTGGGACGTCTACTGCGACGTCCGCGACCAGGCCTACGTGGGCGTCGGCATCGAGGACTCGCGCACCGATGCCGCCGTGCGCGGCACCGCCGGCGTCTGCCCCACCTACAGCGGCAAGCCCATCGTCGCGACCTACTTCTCCTGCTCCGGTGGGCAGACCGAGGACGTCAAGTACGTCTGGGGAGGCGACTATCCCTATCTCAAGGGCGTCAGCGACCCCTACGACTCCTACGGCTCGCTGCACGACTGGGGCCCGCTCCGCCGCTCGTCCTCCCAGATCGGCGGCCCGCTCGGCGCCAGCGGCTCGGTCCGCGCCGTCTATACCCTCAAGCGTGGCGACTCGCCGCGCATCTTCAAGGCGGCGGTCATCGGCAGCAACGGGACCAGCTTCATCGACGGCGGCTCCCTGCGCATGAAGCTCGGGCTGAACAGCGCCTGGGCCGATCTTCAAGAGCATGGGCATCAGCCCGGCCGCCCGCGATCGGCGCCCGACGTCAGCGCAGGGCGCAGCATCACCCTCAAGGGACGCCTCTACCCGGCGCTCGCCGACGGGGCCAAGGTCTACCTGCACTCCTACTACGGCGGGTCCTGGCACAGCAAGGGCGTCGTCACGACCCGCAAGTCGGAGAATCTGCCCGGCTCCTATGTCGCGCGCTACTCGGCCTACAGCGTCGCGGTCACCCCGTCCGCGACGACCAAGTACTACTTCTCCAGCCTCAAGGCGAAGTCGCCGGTCACGACCATCAAGGTCAACTGACCGGCTCCGTACGCGCGGCGGCCCGGGCCTGGTAGGGGAGCCCGGGCCGCCTGCTTGCCTTCCACCACCGGGGCAGGACCGGCACCGGGAAGGCAGGACTTGCGTCTCCGCTCAGCCGTCCATCAGCAAGACTCGTCCCTGAACCCAAGGTCGCGCATCTGCAGGAGCTCCTCGGCCGTACCCGGGGCCACGGGCGGCTGGTGATGCCGCTGGATCTCGCCCTCGACCATGTAGAGCACGTCCTCGGCGATGTTGGTGGCGTGGTCCGCAAGGCGCTCCAGGTACCGCGCCACGCTGAAGAGCAGGACGATGGCGTCCAGGTGTTCGAGGTCGGCGCGGATCACACCCTTGAGCTCTTCGATCAGCGACGCATAGAGCTCGTCGATCTCGTCATCGGCGATGAGGACCTCTCGCGCGGTCCGCGCGTCCCGGCGGACCAGCGCGTCGAGCGCTCTCTCCAGGATCGTCTCCGTGCGGTCGGCCATCACGGCGACGCCGGGAGGCACGGGCACGGGATGCTCCTCGAGGAGCTGGAGGGCTCGCTCGGCGATGTTGGCCGCCAGGTCGCCGATGCGCTCCAGCTCGCTGTTGATCTTGATGACGGCGGCGACGAAGCGCAGGTCGCCGGCGACGGGCTGGTAGAGCGCGAGGATCTTGAGGCACTCCTCCTCGATCTCGACCTCGTTCTGGTCGACGAGCGCGTCGGTGGCGATCACGCGGCGGGCCTTGGCCGCGTCTCGCTCGTCGATGGCGTGGAAGGCAAGGCGCAGGTTGTCCTCCACGATCGCACCCAAGCCGAGCACTTTGCGCTTGAGTCGCTCGGTCTCTCGCTGCAAGTGTCCCATGATGACCTCTCGGCTCAGCCGAAGCGGCCGGTGATGTATTCCTCGGTCTTCTTCTCGGTCGGATTCGAGAAGATCTGCGTCGTCGGCCCGAACTCCACGATGTGGCCCTGGAAGAAGAACGCGGTGTAGTCGCTGACGCGGGCCGCCTGCTGCATGTTGTGGGTGACGAGGACGATGGTGTACTTGCTCTTGAGCTCGAGGATGAGCTCCTCGATCTTGGCCGTGCCCACCGGGTCGATGGCGGAGGCCGGCTCGTCCATGAGCAGCACCTCCGGCTCGGCCGCGATGGCGCGGGCGATGCACAGGCGCTGCTGCTGGCCGCCGCTCAGGGCGTTGCCGGGCTCGTTCAGCTTGTGCTTGACCTCGTCCCAGATGGCCGAGCGCACGAGCGCGTCCTCGACCCGGTCGGAGAGCTCCGACCGGCTCAGCTTGTAGTGCTGGCGCAGGCCGTAGGCGACATTGTCGAAGACGGTCATCGGGAAGGGGCTCGGCTTCTGGAAGATCATGCCGACGCGGCGGCGCAGATCGAGCAGGTCGGTCTGCGACGAGAGGAGATCGACGCCGTCCATGATGATCTCGCCCGTGGCCTTCTGGTCGCGATACAGGTTGAAGATGCGGTTGTACGTGCGGATGTGCGTGGACTTGCCGCACCCGGACGGGCCGATCACGGCGGTGACGCGGTTCTGCTTGATCTCGATCTCGTTGTCGAAGAGCGCCTGCTCCTTGCCGTAGAAGAAGTCCAGGTGCCGCACCGAGATCTGGCTGGGGAGGGCCGCGAAGTCCTCGTCGGGGCCGCGGCGCGCCTCGGCGACTTCGAGCCGCGGCGGCACGACGACGGCGGCGCCCTCGATCTGTGTCGGTTCGTTCACTGTGATCCCTACCATTGGTTGCCTCGCCTGAAGAGAAGTCTGACCAGGATGTTCATGCCGAGGACGGCGACGATGATGAGGAGCGCGCCGCCCCAGGCGAGCGTCTGCCAGTGCGGGTACGGAGACCCGGAGAAGTCGTAGATCGTCTTGGTGAGGTTGGCGACCGGGCCCCCGAAGTAGCCGCCCGGTCCGAACAGTCCCGTCATCCAGTAGGGACTGCTGAGCGCGGTGAAGAGGAGCGGCGCCGTCTCGCCGGCCACGCGCACGATGGCCAGCGTGGCGCCGGTGATCAGGCCGTCGCGCGCCGCCTTGCAGACGACGCCGAGCGTGACCTTCCAGCGCGGCGCCCCCATGGCGAGCGCCGACTCGCGCAACTCGTTGGGCACCAGATTGAGGATGTCCTCGGTGGTGCGCGCCATGACCGGCAACATGATGAAGGCCAGGGCCACCGAGCCGGCGAACCCCGAGTAGTGGCCCAGCGGCTTGACGAGGATGGCGAAAGCGAACACGCCGACGATGATCGACGGCACGCCCATCACGACGTTGGCGATCATGCGCACCGCCGTCGCCACGCGGCCGTTGCGACCGAACTCGGCGAGATAGACGCCGCCGAGAAAGCCGGCGGGGATGGCCATGAGGGCGGCGACCGCGGTGATGACGATCGTGCCCCAGATCGCATTGGCGAAGCCGCCGGCGGTGGAGGTCACGTCCTGGGGCGTCGGCTGCGTGAAGAAGGCGACGTTCCACGCCGCCAGTCCCCGGCGCACCACTTCGTACACGATGAACGCCATCACCGCGATCCCGATCCAGGCGCCGATCCACGACAGGACCTTGATGGTGAGGTCCGTCGCCTTTCGGCGAGCGATCGAGCGATGCCGCAGAGGCGCGGCGGCGGGCGTCGCGCCCGCCTGGGTCACGGCGCTCATGCCCGGCCTCCCGTCGCACGCCGGACGCGACGCAGCCAGAGCTGCGCGAGGATCTGGAACAGCACGGTGATCAGGAACAGGATGAGGCCGAGTTCGATGAGCGCGCTCACCTGGATCTCGTCCGTGGCTTCGCTGAACTGCTGCGCGATCAGCGAAGCGATGGAGGTGCCGGGGTCGAAGATCGAGTGGGGCAAGTTCGTATACAGGCTGCCGATCAGGTAGGCGACGGCCATCGTCTCGCCGAGCGCCCGCCCGAGACCGATGAACACAGCGCCGACGATGCCGCTGTTGGCGTAGCGCAGGCTGATGTTGCGCATGACCTCCCAGGTGGTGGAGCCCATGCCGTAGCCGGCCTCCTTGGTCACCCTCGGCACCATCATGAGGACGTCGCGCGAGACGGCCGTGATGAACGGCAGGACCATGAACGCCAGCACGACGCCGGCGGTGAAGATCGAGAGCCCGCCACCCTGGAACTGGGTGCCGGGCTTGAGGCCGGGAATGCTGCCGAGCGGCGTGCCGAGCAGCCACGGCATGAAGCGCTCCTGGATGAACGGCACGATCACGAACAGACCGACCATGCCGTAGATGATGCTGGGGATCGCCGCCAGCATCTCGATGCCCATGCCCACGACCCTGGCGACGGCGGGATGCACGAGCTCGACGAGGAGCAGGGCGATGACCAGCGCGAGCGGCACGGCGATCACCATGGCGACGAGCGTGGAGAGCGCCGTGCCGGCGAGCGCCGCGAGAGCGCCGTACTGGCCGGTCGACGGGGACCATGACACCGTCGTGATGACCTGGGTGCCGAGGCCGCTGATGGCCGGCCACGAGTTGTAGACGAGGACGACGGCGAGCCCGAACATGGCCGCGGCGACCAGGATGCCGCAAGCCGTGGCCAGCGCCCTGAAGAGTGGGTCGCCGATGCGGAACCGGCGGCCGCCCGGCGCTGCATCCGCAGCGCCGGGCGGGCCACACTGGCTTGATCTGTGCTTCGACTGTGCTCACGGTTCCTGCCTCCCGGGAGTCAGCTTCAGAGGTTTGCGGTCATGGCCACACGGGCGTGCCGGCGGCCGTCACCGTCGGCCAGACCTGCTTCTCGACCAGCCCGTAGACGTTGGCGGGGATCGGCACGTAGTCGAGCTGCGTCGCGGCAGCGGCGCCATCGGTGTAGCCCCACTTGAAGAAGTCGAGCATCGCCTTGGCGCGGGCGGCGTCCGCCTGGTCCTTCTGGATGAGGATGAAGGACGCTCCGGTGATCGGCCATGCGTCCTTGCCGGGCTGGTTCACGAGCACCATGTACATGCTGGGCAGACTGGCCTGCCAGTCGGCATTGGCCGCCGCGGCGCTGAAGCTCTGGATGCTCGGCTTGACCCAGGCGCCGTCCTTGTTCTGGAGCTGCGTCGTGGTCATGCCGGTCTGCTTCGCGTAGGCGTACTCGACGTAGCCGATCGAGCCGCTCAGCTGCTGGACGCTCGCGGCGACTCCCTCGTTGCCCTTGCCTCCCACTCCCACGGGCCAGGGGACTTCCTTGTCAGCGCCGGCCGTCCACACACTCCCGGCAGCGTCAGTGAGGTAGTGGGTGAAGATCCAGGTCGTGCCGGACCCGTCGGACCGATGCACCACATTGATCTTGGTCGACGGCAGGGTCACGCCGGGGTTGAGGTCCGCGATCGACGGGTCGTTCCACGTCGTCGTCTTGCCCATGTAGATGCTGGCGACGACGTCCGGAGTCAGCTTCAGCTGGCCATCCGTGACGCCGTTGAGATTGACGACGATGACCACCCCGCCGACGACCATCGGGAACTGAACGAGGCCGTTGGCGCTGAGGTCGGCCTCCTCCAAAGGCGCATCGGAAGCGCCGAAGTCCACGGTCTTGGCCTCGATCGCGGAGATGCCGCCGCCGGAGCCGATCGACTGGTAGTTGAGCTTCACGCCGGAGACGCCGTTGTAGTCGGAGCCCCACTTCATGTAGAGCGGCGCGGGGAAGCTCGCTCCGGCGCCCAGGATGACGCCCGAGGTCATCGCGACAGGCGTCAGCGAGGGAGAGCCGGGCACCGCCGGCGCATTGCTGCTGGTGGCCGTCGCTGCTGCCGCCGCAGGCGGCCACCGTGAGCGCCACCGCGGCGATGGACAGCGCCGCGGCGATCATGAGAGTGAGGCGCCGGAACGGCAGGAGCTTCTTCATTCGTGAACCTCGTTTCGCGTCATGTGTCGACCGTCAGGGAAGGCGGCGAGTGAGAGCCGCCGCTGAGGGAGGCTACCCACCGTCTGTTAGCGATCGGTTAGCGCGACGTCAGATGTACGCGACGAGAACGGGCGCTCGCACGAACGAGGGGCGCTAGCTTCGTGGAAGATGGATGCGGAAGGTGCTGCCGCGACCGACGACGCTGTCGACGGAGACGCGTCCGCCGTGGATCTGGGCGATGTGTTTGACGATCGCGAGCCCGAGGCCGGTCCCGCCGAGATCGCGGCTGCGGGCGCTGTCCACGCGGTAGAAACGCTCGAAGAGCCGCGGCAGGTGCTCCCGGGCGACTCCCAGCCCTTTGTCGATGACGCTGATCACCAGCTCGTCGCTCGTCTCCTCGAGAACGACGTCGACGGTGCTGTCCTCCTGGCTGTACTTCACCGCATTGTCGACCAGATTGACGACCGCCTGTTCGAGCAGCGGCGGGCTGACCGGAGCGAGCAGGCTCCCCGGGCAGGTCTCGCGCAGGCGGACGTGCTTGGCCTCCGCCTTGGGCCCGCAGACATCGAGCGCAACGGCGACGACATCGCAGAGGTCGGCCTCCTCGATCTGGAGGAGAGGGCTGTCCTGAGACTGCTCGAGCGTCGAGAGCGCGAGCAGGTCTTCGATGATCGAGTTCAGGCGATCGGCCTGCCCGGCGATGATGCGCACGAACCGCCGGGCCGCCTCGGGGTCGTCGAGGGCGCCGTCCTCGAGCGTCTCGGCGAAGCCCTTGATCGAGGTCACCGGCGTCTTGAGCTCGTGGGAGACGTTCGCCACGAAGTCGCGCCTCACCGCCTCGAGCCGCTTGAGGCGCGTGACGTCGTTGAGCACGACCACCGCGCCGACCACGCTCTCCGTGTCCTGGTCGGCGTGCAGCAGCGTGCCGTTGGCCTGCAGGTCGCGGTCTTCGGCGCCGACGCGCATCACGACGTCGGCCTCCACCGGGTGCTGCCCGCCGAGCGTCTGCGCGACCACCCGCTGGAGGTCGGGGTTGCGGACGACCTCCTGGATGGACTTGCCCTCGGCCTCGGCGGGCTTCGTGTCCAGCAGGCGAGCGGCGGCGGCATTGACGGCGATCAGGCGCTCCTCCGTGTCCACGGCCAGCACGCCCTCGACCATGCTCGAGAGCACCGCCTCGCGCTCGTTGCGCTCCTGGGTCAGCGTGCGCAGCTTGTCGTCCAGCTCGGACGCCATCTGGTTGAGGCTCTCGGCGACCACGGCGAACTCCTCGGTCCGCGGCACGATCACCTGATGAGAGAAGTCACCGGCGGCGATGCGCTCCGCACCGGCTTTGATCTCGCGCATCTGCCCGCTGATGCGGCGCGAGACGTAGAGCCCGATGCCGCGGCGACGAGGGCGACCAGCAGCGCGCTCACGACGATCCGCGTGTAGAGGCTGTCCAGCGCCTCGTTGAGGGCGGTGAGCGGCACCGCGACCCGGACGACGTCGACGACCTGTCCGCCCTCGCGCAGCGGCAGGGCCAGATACATCATGTCCACGCCCAGCGTGGGGCTGGGGCGGATGGCGAGGCCGGTGCCTCCCTTGAGGGCGGCGTGGATCTCGGCGCGGTAGTCCGGGCCGTTGATGTGATTCGCCATCGTGCTGACGTCGGAGACGTCAGAGTCGGCGACGACGGTACCGACCGTCACCCCGGGCTGGCCCGCCGCGATGACGGTGATGCGCGTACTCGACGCACGGCCCAGACTCGTGACGAAGTCCTGCAACTGCTGACCGGTGGTCGTGCCGTAGCGCGCGTCGATGTCCGCCCTCACGAGTTGGGCGCGCGCCAGCAGTTCCCGCTCTGTGTGCGCGAAGTAGAAGTCGCGGGCGGAGCGTACGGCGTAGAACCCGACGGAAGCCGTGCACAGAAGCACGACGACGAGGTAGGTGGCGTAGATGCGCCAGAAGAGCCGCGGCCTACGCACGGGTCACGCGTCCCGCAGGCGATACCCCACGCCGCGCACCGTCTCGATGTAGGCGCCGCATGAGCCCAGCTTACGGCGCAGCGAGACGATGTGCACGTCGACCGAGCGGTCGGTCACGAAGCGGTCGTTGACGAAGGAATCGTCGCCCTGGGTCGCGTCGACGAGCTGCTGGCGCGTGAAGACCCACCCGGGGCGGCGTGCAAGGTAGGTGAGCAGCCGGAACTCCGTCGCGGTGAGCTCGACCGGCGATTCTCCGACCAGGACCTGATGACGCCCCGGGTGGATGGTCAGGTCCTTGTTGCGGATGGTGGCCTCGGCGTCCGCCGCCTCCGCCCCGCGGCGCAGCACGGCGCGCACGCGCGCCGCGAGGACCCGCGGGCTGAACGGCTTGGTCACGTAGTCGGAGGCGCCGAGCTCGAGGCCGGCGACGACGTCCGCTTCTGTACCCTTGGCCGTGAGCATCACGATCGGGATCGCCCGGGTCTTCGCGTCGCTCTTGAGTCGCCGGCAGACGTCGAGACCGTCGACGCCCGGCAGCATGAGGTCGAGGACGACGAGGTCGGGCGCGCCGGTGCGCGTCGCCGCGAGCGCGTCCTCACCGGAGCCCACCGCGGTCACGCGGTAGCCTTCCTTCGTGAGGTTGTAGGTGACGAGCTCGAGGATCTCTCGCTCGTCGTCGACGACCAGGATGTGTTCGTGAGGCATGGTCAGACGCTCCCGCCGGAGTGTATCGCGGCGATGCTACCCACGCCGTGTTAGGAACCGGTTAGCATGATGCTCGCGCTCCCGTGCGCCAAGGACGAGCAAGGAGGAAGCGGATGACCGGACGCACCGACGTCGTCGTAGTGGGCGGAGGCCCGGTCGGGGTGTGCTGCGCCCTCGAGCTGGCGAGGGCCGGCGCAGGGACGGTGCTCCTGGAACGGGAGACGGAGGTCTGCCCGCCGGTCAGCGGAGCCCACGCCAACTGCGGGCTGCTCGTCCCCAGCGACGCGACGCCCCTGGCCGCACCCGGCGTGCTCGGTCAGGGCCTCAAGTGGATGCTGCGACAGCTCGAGCCCCTTCTACATCGCTCCCCGGCCCAGCCCCGCGCTGGCGCGGTGGCTGTGGTTGTTCCGGGCCGCCTGCTCCGCGGAGCGGGCTCAGGCGGCCGCCCCCGTCCTGCGCGCGCTGCACGTGGAGAGCGCGCGCCTGCACGACGAACTCGCCGCGGACCACGGCGAGCGCTGGCACTTCCACCACGGCGGCGAACTTCAGGTGTTCGAGACGGCCGCCGGTCTGGCGGCAGGCCGCCGAGGAGGTGGAGCACGCGCGCGCCCTGGGCGCGCGCGCCGACGAGGTGACGGCGGACGAGGCCCGGCGGATCTTCCCGAGCCTGCAGTGCGAACTCGCCGGCGCCTTCCTGTTCCCGGAGGACGGCCACCTGGACCCGATGCGCTTCACGCGCGCCGTCGCCGGGCTGGCCGCGGACGCGGGCGCGACGGTGGTCAGCGGCGCCGAGGTGCTCAGCGCTCGAGCCGGCGCCCGACGGCGTGCGCGCGGTCACCACACGCGGCGACTTCGTCGCCGGCCAGGTGGTGCTGGCGGCCGGCGCCTGGACGCCGTTCCTCACCCGCGGGCTCGGCCTGCGGCTGCCGATCGAGCCGGCCAAGGGCTACAGCGTCGACGTGGACCGGCCGGCCGACTTCCCCGAGTTGCCGCTCTACCTCGGCGACGCCCACGTCGTGCTGACGCCGCTGGACGGACACGCTGCGCCTGGGCAGCACGCTCGAACTGTCCGGGTGGGACATGCGCGTGCGTCCCAAGCGGGTCGCGTACCTGCGAGAGGGCGGCCGGCGCGCCATCGGCCTGCCCGCCGACGGCCCCGTGCGCCAGCTCTGGCGCGGGCCGCGTCCGGTGACGCCGGACGGCCTCCCCGCCATCGGCCGCGTGCCGGGTCGCGATCGCGTCATCCTCGCCGCCGGCCACTGCATGCTCGGGCTGTCGCTCGGACCGGTGACCGGCCGCCTGGTCGCGGAACTGGCGGCCGGAGTCGCCGCCGTCGATCGACCTCGCGCCGCTCTCGCCGGCGCGCTGGAGCTGACGGCAGCTCCGGGGACCGTCAGCCCATGATGGCGTCGTAGGCCGGACGCCAGTCGGAGAAGTCCGCGAACAGGTGGTCGGGCGCGTGCGCCGCCAGGTCGTCGACGGTGTGGCGGCCGGTGGCCACGGCCACGGCGGTGACGCCGAGCGACGCGCCGCACTCGATGTCGGCCGGCGTGTCGCCGATGACGACGATGTCCTTGCCGGCGTAGAGCCGGCCGTCCAGCGCCTCGGCGCGGGCCACGGCGACCGCCGGCAGGTCGGCGCGCAGCGCCGAGTCCGACCCGTAGGCGCCGACCTTGAAGAGCGGGAAGAGGCCCGTCGGCTCGAGCTTGAGGCGGGCCCCCTCCACCACGTTGCCCGTCAGCAGCCCGACGAGGGCGCGGCGGTCGGCGGCGAGGGCGGTCACCAGCTCCTTGACGCCCGGGAGGGTCTCGACCTCGACCCGGGTGATCTCGTCGCGCAGCAGCTCGACGTAGCGGGCGATGCAGACGTCCACGAGCCGGTCGACCACGGCGGCCGGGGTGCCGAGACGCTCCGCCAGGTCGTGGACGACCTGGGGCTGCGTCTCGCCCTCGTACCGGCCGATCACCTCGCCCGGCTCGCCGCCACCCCACAGTCCAGCGAGGTCGGCGATGATGCCCGGGTCGGTGCGCCCGTGGAACGAGTAGTCGCCGAGCTCGCCCTCGACCCCATACACGTCGCTGATGGCGCGGAGGATGGCTCGCCCGCCGGCGCCGTGGGCGTCGATCAGCGTGCAGTCGATGTCGAAGAGGACCAGGCGGTCGATCATGCAGCGAGTATAGCGGGAGGGGCCGGGGACCCTGCGGCCGCCGGCCCCTCCGGGGCGCTCACCTTGACGTCAGGCCGGCCTCATCCGCCGCCGCTCGGCGGGTTACCGCCGTGGCACGGGCAGCTGGCCGGCTGGCCGAAGCCGTTGAGGTGGCAGTCGTTGCACTGCAGCGGCACCTCTCCGGCGGGGATGTGCTCGCCCTCCTGCGGGTGCGTGAACTTGGACGGGTTCCAGTTCTGGATGGTGTGGCAGTCCACGCAGTGCAGCAGACCGTTGTGCTGGTCGCCGTGGCAGGTGACGCAGCCGTCGGGCTTCACCGACGTGCCCTTGCGTGTGGCACGTCTGACACGTGATCTGCCCGTGCTTGCCGGTCAGCGGGCCGCCGGGATGCGGACCGCCGCCCTTGCCGCCGGTCCAGCCGTTGATGCCGTGGCAGTCCTGGCAGGGACCGCGGTCGGCGTGCGGAGGCTTGTGGCAGTAGCTGCAGTTCTTGGTGCCGTCGGTGTGGCAGGTGAAGCACGACGGCATCGATCTGGCCGGCGGGGCGGTGACCCCGGGCGCGCCGGCGTGCACGAGCGATGCATGGCAGGAGATGCAGAGCTGCTTGGTGTGGCCGGCGCTGCCGTGCTGGAACTTGACCGGCGCCGGCTGGCCGAGCGAGATCGTCTTGCTCGTCTGCGCGCTGGTGTGACAGCCGGAACGTTCGCAGGCGGAGTTGGGAATGTGCCGCGTGACCGTGATCGGCTTCTTGGACAGACCCGTGAAGTGCACCCACACCTCTCGCGAGGCGGCCATCTTGGTCTTCAGGAAGTTGACCGGTCCGGGCGCGATGTGGCACTTCACGCAGTCGACCTGCTTGTGCGTCGACTTCGCCCAGGTGTCGCGGTACGGCCACATCTCGTGGCAATCGGTGCCGCAGAACTTGTTGCTCTCCGTGAACTTCGCCGCAAGCGCCGACCCGCCGATGAGCAGCAGGACGAGGACTCCGACGATGATCGCAAGACGTTTCCACCAGCGCGACCACCAGGATCGCCTGGCGGATCGATCGGCCCCAGCCACGACTGACTCCCTTCAGTGCTCCCCGGTGCTCCACACACCCCGTCGGCAGCATACTTCAGGATTCGTTCGTCCGCCGCAGATCACCGTCGCGCGGCAGGCGCCGTCAAGTACCCGGGCCGCCCTTGAGCAGGAGCAGCGGCACGTCGGTGTTGTGCCGCAGGTGGTCGGCCACGCTGCCCAGCACGACGCGCTTCGCCCAGCCGTGCCCGTGCGTGGCCATGGCGATGAGGTCCGGCCGCAACTCCGCCGCCTGCTGGGCGATGACCTCCTGCGGCTCGCCGGAGAGCAGCAGCGTCTTGACCTCGATGCCGCGGCTGCGCAGCAACTCAGCACCACGAGCCAGATCGCCCTCGCCGTCCTCGATCTCGCAGGCGCGCTGGTCGCGCGTGTGGAAGTGCGCGACGCGCAGCAGCGTGACGGTCGCACCACAGATCGCGGCCAGCGCGGCGACATGCTCGAGCACCGGGGCGTCTGTGTCGGTGCCCTCTATCGGCACCAGGATGTGATCGTAGACACCCATCTGTCAGCCTCCAAAGAAGATCTGGTAGAGGAGGAACGCGTTCAGGCCGATGATGATCGCGGCCAGGAGTATGCCGACGCCAAGCTGGGCCGAGTTCATGCGCTCGGCGCCCATCACGCGCCGGCTGCGCACCAGCCAGAGCAGCGGGATGATGGTGAACGGAAGCTGGATGCTGAGCAGGACCTGGCTGACGATCAAAGCCTTGTAGGAGTCGACGCCGAGGGCGATGACCAGCATCGCCGGGAGCGAAGTGACGACAAGGCCGACGCGGTACGCCCAGCTGCGCGGGTCCTCGGGCTTGCCGAGATAGCCGGTGACGACATTTGCCTCGGCCAGTGACGAGGTGATCGACGAAGCGATGCCGGCGACGAGCAGGGCAAGGCCGAAGAGGAACTGCGACAGAGAGCCGACCAGTGGCTGCAGCGTCTTGGACGCCTGCTCGATGCTGTCGACCTTCACGCCGGCCACGAAGAACACGGCCGCCGCGACGATGATCATCGCGGAGTTGACGAGCCAGCCCACGCCCATGGCGAGGCTCGTGTCGATGAGCTCGAAGTTCATCAGACGGCGGCGGCGCACGGGGGCGAGATCCCAGTCACGCGACAGGATGACGTTGGAGTGCAGGTAGATGTTGTGGGGCATCACGATCGCGCCAAGCATGGCGAGGGCGACGAGGATACTGGCGCCGTTCACCGACGGGACCACCCACCTGGGCGCCGCGGCCGCCCAATCCGGGTGGACAAGATACAACTCGATGACGTAGCAGGCGGCGATGATCGCGAGGAAGACGACGATCATGCGCTCGAGGCGATGGTACTGCTGTCCAAGGATGGCGACGAACACGATACCGACGGTCAGCGGCGCCCCCAGCCACAGGGGTATGCCGAAGAGCAGATAGAAGCCGAGGGCCGCCCCGAGATACTCGGCCAGGTCGGTGGCCGTGCAGGCGAGGATGATGGTGACGCCGGCGATCCAGACGACGGGCCTCGGCAGCTTCGTTCGGATGTTGGCCGCCAGGGAGTGGCCGGTGACGATGCCCAGTTTGGCCGCGAAGTGCTGCAGAAAGATGAGCATGAGCGTGCTCAGCGACACCACCCAGAGCAGCTCGTAACCGAACTCCGACCCTCCGGCGATGTTGGTCGCCCAGTTGCCGGGGTCGATGAAGCCGATAGTGACGATGAACCCGGGCCCGAGATACCGCAGCAACTCCCGGGAAAAGAGGTCGCGGATGAAATCCCGCGCCCCGTTGGGCAACGAGTCGGCCTCGATATCGGCCGGAGGCTCCAGCGGCGAGTCGGCGGAGGGACGGTCGAAGTCAGGGTCGGGCCGCGCTCGCCCGGCCGCACCGCCCGTCACCCCCGGGTCGTTGTGGTCATGGCCAGTCATCTTGGCGACACTCTACCCCTGATCGGCCGGACCCCCCGCTACAGGCCGCCGGACAGTCCTGGCGACGGAGCCGTTCAGACCGGCTGCACCTCGTCGCTGTCCGGCTCGGCGAACGGCCACTGGCCGGCGACGAGGCTCAGGAACCCCTGGAGCAGCAGGACGACGACGATGGCCAGGATGATGCCGAGCCATGACGACGCCACCAGCGCGAGCACGATGAGGCCGATGAC
The DNA here is from genome assembly GCA_963834905.1 of uncultured Thermoleophilia bacterium. Taxonomy (GTDB): domain Bacteria; phylum Actinomycetota; class Thermoleophilia; order UBA2241; family UBA2241; genus CAIXSE01. The sequence goes on from CAWIDR010000015.1 coordinate 26,823, forward strand.
GACGACGCCCCAGCGCACCGCGACCACGTGGTTGACGAGCCAGGACGTGACCGGCGAGTCGGGGATCCTGATCTCGGCGGCCTGGCCGGTCGCGCGCTTGCTCACCGCGACCACACCGGCGCGCACGTCGCGGCGGCCCAGCAGCCAGACGAGAACGGCCACCACGACTCCGATCACGCAGATCCAGATCGTGATCGTCGTCAGCGGCCCGAGCGAAGCGTTGACCACATCCTTGGCGAGGTGGAACCCACCTCCCGACTTGAGCTGGTCGGTCAGGTAGGCGGAGCCGCGCACGACGATCACGCGCGTGATGAAGATCGCGATCGCCGCGCCGATGCCGATGGCGATCGCCGCCCGGCCGCGGCGCCGCGACAGCCAGATGGTCACGGCGATCAGGATCGCCGTGACGATCGGGAGGAGCAAGGTCAGCCGGTCGAACCACTTGACCGCCGTCTGGGCCGGCCCGAGAGCGTTCGACTGGAGCAGAGTGATCTGCCCGAAGTCAGAGGGCAGCGGCTTGCCGGACCAGTTGGCCACCTGCTGGATGCCGGCCTCGGGGCTCATGTCGGGAGTGATGACGGGCGGGCTGAACCGTGCCGAGAGCCCGCCCGGCAGCTTGCCGTCCGCCCACACGAGGACCTGGCTCACCAGCGGCAGGAGGTTGAGGTTCACGTCGCTGCCCTGGATGTACACGCCGTTGGTCTCACCGCGCAGCAGGGCGACGACCTTCTCGTGCCCGACGCGGTTGATCTGCAGCCACAAGTCGTAGGCCTTGGGTGAGCTCAGCACCTTGGTGGTGCCCTTCTTGATGAAGTCCTCGATGACGCCGGTGATCGGTCCGGCGAAGAGCTGCGCCTTCGGCGGCAGCGCGTCTCCGACGCGCTGCTGAAGGTCGGTGGCCGTGACCGCCTGGCCGGCGATGTAATCGCTGAGGTTCTGGATCGCCTGGGGATCCTTGCCGATGGGGCCGACGAGGTTCATGTAGCCGTTGGTGTTCATGACCGTGTAGTGCACCCAGATGGTCACGCCGCTGACGACCACGCCGAGGCAGGAGAGGACGATCAGCAGACCGACGAGGAAGCCGCGGATCCGGCTGGGACGCCGGGCCGGCGTAGCGGCCACCTGCGTGACCTCGTCGTCCGCGGTGGCCGGGACCTCAGTCGACGCTTCGTCCGCAGCCGCCGGGCTCACCGTCACGTCTTCCGCGGCCGCCGCCTGCGCGTCTGCCGGACCAGACGCCTGGGTGACTCCCGTCACCTCGTCCGGCTCGGGAGCGCCGGCCTCACCGTTCTTACGTTTCTTATCGGCCACGGACCGGCCTCCTCAGCTTCTCACGCGCATTACCAATCGGTGACACATTCCCCAAAGTGGCGAGAAAGCCTACGCAGCCGTGAACGCCTGCTCGAGATCGGCGATCAGATCGCCGGCGTCCTCGATGCCGACCGAGTACCGCACGAGCCCCTCCGGGATGCCCATGGCGGCGCGCTCCTCGGGGGTGCACTCGACGTGGCTGGTCGTCGCCGGCACGCCGGCGAGCGTCTCCACGGCGCCGAGGTTGGCGGCAAGGTGCGCCAACCGCAGGCGCGGCAGCACGCGCTTGACCGCGTCGAACCCGCCGCGCAGCGAGAAGCTCAGCATGCCGCCGTAGCCGCGCATCTGCCGCGCCGCCACGTCGTGGTGCCGGTGCGTCTCCAGCCCCGGGTAGTTCACCGCGTCCACGACCTCCTGCTCCTGCAGCCAGCGGGCGATCGTCATCGCGTTCTCGTTCTGCTGGCGCACGCGCAGAGCCAGGGTCTTGATGCTGCGCACCATCAGGAAGGCGGCCATCGGGTCCATGGACGCGCCGGTGATCTCACGGTAGTGGTAGACCTTCTTGATGAGCTCGGCGGGGCCGCAGAGCACGCCGCCGAGCGCGTCCGCGTGGCCACCGATGAACTTGGTGGCGCTGTGCAGCACGAGGTCGGTGCCCAGCGCCAGCGGGTTCTGGTTGATCGGCGTCGCGAACGTGTTGTCGGCGACGACGATCGCGCCCGCCTCGTGCGCAGCCCGGGACAGGCGGGCGATGTCCATCACCTTGAGCGTCGGGTTGGTCGGCGATTCGAGGTAGACGAGGCGGCAGCCCTTGGCGATGGCCGCCTCGATCTGCTCGAAGTCGCTGGTGTCGCAGAGCTCCACCTCCACGCCGATGTGAGGCAGGAAGTCGACGAACATCTGGTTGGTGCCGCCGTAGGTGTCCTTGACGGAGACCACGCGCTCCCCCGGCGCGACCAGCGCGAAGAGCGTGTTGCTGACCGCGGCCATGCCCGTCGAGAAGCTCGTGGCCGCCTCCGCCCCCTCGAGGATCCGCATCTTCTCCTCGAACGCCGCGACCGTCGGGTTGGTGTTGCGCGTGTAGATGTGGCCCTCGGTGCGCCCGAGAGCCGCGTCCACCCACGAGTCCACGTCCTCGTAGCCGAACGCGGCGCTGTAGACGATGGGCACCTGCGTGCCGCGGTGCGCCCGCGCCGCGTCCTCGCCGGCCCGCACCGCAAGGGTCGCGGGCGCAAGGTCCGGCGCCTCGCCGTCCTGCCGTCGCACGTCGTCGCTCATGTGACCCTCCCTGCTCTCGCCGCTACGGCCACCGGCTCCACGGCACCTCTGGTCCGGCCCCATTCTAGTCGCGCGGGCCCGGGCGGGCGGCTGGGTACAGTTGAAGAGACCGGCGGCCCACCGCCGGCGCCGGCCGCGAGACGGAGGTGACGATGGCTCCCTGGAAGCTGCCGCCGAGGGCCAAGGTCTTCGAGGCGTTCACGGCGGTCGCCGACGGCCGTGTCCGGCTCACCGGGCCCGGCTCAGCCACGGTCGTCTCCTCCGGCGGCGACAAGACATACGACGTCGAGTGGTCGGAGGACGGCGGCACGGTCACCGCCAACGACAACGCCTCGTACTGGCAGGGCTACCTCGGCTACCCCATCGTCGCCGTCCTCCTGGCGCGCGGCGAGCTGCACGCCGCTGAGGTCGCGGTCGCCGCCCTGGCCGGCGTCCCCTGGCACGAGCTCAACCAGCGGCACAAGCGCGATTACGACGCGGCCGTCGCGCACGTCCTGGGCGAACTTCCCGACGGCGACGCCGCGACCGTCGTGGCCGAGGTCGAGCGGGTGCTGGCGCAACTGGCGGCGCTCGACCTGCAGCGCGCCGGCCGCGGGCGCCGGCCGCCGGCGGGCAAGTCCTGACGGCGC
>CAWIDR010000016.1:0-46255 GCA_963834905.1 uncultured Thermoleophilia bacterium
CGTCGGGGCGCTCACCGAGACTGAGCGTGATGGCCGAGACGGCCGTCTCGGAGCGGATGCGGCGCAGGACGCGCGTCATCCACTCGGTGGTGATGCCGTAGTCCTCGCCCGCCTGCATGACGAGCGTGCCGTAGCCGAACGCGACCGCCTTGCGCGCGCACTCGAGGGCGACCTCCGCGGAGACGCGGTAGCGCTCGACGCCGCGGTTGCCGGCGCGGATGCCGCAGTAGGTGCAGCCGCGCACGCAGTAGTTGCTGAGCTCGACCAGGCCGCGGAGGTGGACCGCGTCGCCGACGTAGCGGTGGCGCGTCTCGTCCGCCGCGGCCCACAGCGCCTCCAGCCGCGCCTCGTCGGTCTCCCGCAGCCAGTGCTCGATGGCCTCGCGCGAGAGCGCGTCGGCGACGCCGAGGGGTGGGGAAGAGGGGGTGGTGGGCGTCATCGGGTGCCCGGCGTCGGGCGGCGGAGGCCGCCGTCAGCAGAGGTCGTCGACGGCGGCGTCGTCCGGCAGGCCGGAGGTCACCGGCTCCGCCGGTGCGTGCCCGGCCCGCTGCGCCCGCGCCGCCCGTACGGCCTCGAGCGCGGCGGGGAACGGCTGCAGGGCGCGCTCGAAGATGCCCAGGCTGTAGGCGATGGCCAGGCCGTAGTTGGTGATCGGCACGCCCTGCTGCTGGCAGCGCAGGATGCGGCTGAGCATCGCCCGGCGGTTGAAGGTGCAGGCGCCGCAGTGGATGACGAGGTCCCACTTCGAGAGGTCCTCGGGGAAGTCGTGGCCCTGCATGTGCTCGATGTCGAGCTTGCCGCCGACGTACTGCGTGAGCCAGCGCGGGATCTTCACCCGGCCGATGTCGTCGGCGATGGGGTGGTGGCTGCACGCCTCGGCGATGAGGATGCGGTCGCCGCTCTTGAGGTCGTCGATGGCGAGCGCGCCCTCGACCTGGCTGATCAGGTCGCCCTTGAAGCGGGCGAAGAGGATGGAGAAGCTCGTCATCGGCACCTCGGGCGGCGTGTCGGCGGCGACCTTGAGGAACGCCTGCGAGTCGGTGACCACCAGCTTCGGCGGCCGGTTGAGGCGCTCGAGGGCGTTGCGGAGCTCGCGCTCCTTGACCACGAGCGCCATCGCGTCGCTGTCGAGGAGGTCGCGGATGGTCTGCACCTGCGGCAGGATCAGGCGGCCTCGCGGCGCCTCCTTGTCGATGGGCACCACGAGCACGGCGAGCTCGCCGCGGCTGACGAGGTCGCCGAGGATCGACGGGTTGTCGATGAAGTCCGGCGGCGCCGCGTCGAGCAGCGCCTGGCGGAAGTCGAGCACCCCGCGCCCCTCGCTGGCGGCGGTGAGGACCGGCTTGATCTTGAGGTCCTCCAGGCGCTTGACCGGCGCCGGCTTGCCCACGAGGTCGCTCTTGTTGAAGACCACGACGATCGGCGTCTTGCGCTCGAGGAACTCGTCGAGGATGCCGTCCTCGAACTCGCCCCAGCTGCCGGCCTCGGTGACGAGCACGCCGAGGTCGGTGCGGTCGAAGACCTGCGTGGTCTTCTTGGCGCGCAGCTCGCCGAGCGCGCCGACGTCGTCGATGCCGGCGGTGTCGATGAAGAGCACGGGGCCGAGCGGCAGCAGTTCCATCGGCTTCTCGACCGGGTCGGTGGTCGTGCCGGCGAAGTCGCTGACGATGGTGACCTCCTGCCGGGTGATGGCGTTGAGCAGGCTGCTCTTGCCGACGTTGCGGCGGCCGAAGATGCCGATGTGCAGGCGCATGCCTTTGGGTGCGTCCATCAGGCCCATGACCGCGCTCCCTAGTCTTCCACGGCGCGGCCGCGCTTCTGGGGCGTACCCAGGCGGCAGACGGCCTCGGCGGTGAGCAGCTCGTCGTACTGCTCCGCGGTCAGGACGCCGTCCTCGACGACGACGTCGCGGATGCTCGCGCCGCGTTCGTGGGCGCGCCGGGCGACGTCGCAGGCGGCGTCGTAGCCGATCTCCGGCACGAGCGCCGTGGCGGCCGCGCTGGAGGCGCGCACCTGCGCGGCGCAGCGCTCCTCGTCGGCCTCGATGCCCTCGACGCAGAAGCGGCGCAGGACTTCGTCGGCGCCGGCGAGCAGCCGCAGGCTCTCGAGCAGGCAGTCGGCGAGCAGCGGCAGGAAGGCGTTGAGCTCGAGGCTGCCGAGGCCGGCGGCGGTGGCGATGGTCGCGTCGTAGCCGAACACGAGCAGCGCCACCTGGCTCACGGCCTCCGGGATCACCGGGTTGACCTTGCCGGGCATGATGCTCGAGCCGGCCTGCCGGCGCGGCAGGCGGATCTCGCCGAGCCCGGCCTCCGGGCCGGAGCTCAGCAGGCGCAGGTCGCCGGCGATCTTGAGCAGCGTCGCGGCGTGCGCCTTGAGGATGCCGGAGACCTCGACGAAGACGTCCGCGTTCTGCGTGGCCTCGATGAGGTTCTCGGCGCGGGCGAAGCCGATGCCGGTGAGCTCGCGCAGCGTGTCGACCACGCGGAAGATGTACTCGCGCGGCGCGGCGAACCCGGTGCCGATCGCCGTGCCGCCGAGGTTGACCACGCGCAGGCGCTCCTCGCACTTGTAGATGCGCCAGCGGTCGCGGTTGAGCGCCTCCGCGTAGGCGCCCATCTCGCGGCCGAGGGTGGTGAGGACGGCGTCCTGTATCTCCGTGCGCCCGACCTTGACCACGTGCGCGAACTCCTGCTCCTTGGCCTGGAACGCCTCCTGCAGCGCGACGATCTGCTCCTCGAGCCGGTGCAGCAGGTCGATGGCCGCGAGGCGCAGGGCGGTGGGGTAGGTGTCGTTGGTGCTCTGGTGGAGGTTGAGGTCGTCGGACGGCGAGACGCGGGCGTAGTCGCCGGGCTGCTCGCCGAGAAGCTGCAGGGCGCGGTTGGCGAGCACCTCGTTGACGTTCATGTTGGTGCTCGTGCCGGCGCCGCCCTGGAGGCGGTCGACGACGATGTGCTCGTCGAGCAGGCCGTCGGCGAGCTCGCGGCAGGCGCGCTCGATGGCGTCGGCCTTGGCGTCGTCGTCCTGCCACGCGCCGAGCGTCCGGTTGGTGCGCGCGCAGGCGAGCTTGACCACGCCGTAGGCCCGGGCGAGCTCCGCGTGCACCGGCCGACCGGCGAGCGGGAAGTTCTCGAGCGCCCGCTCGGTGTGCGCGCCGTGCAGGCTGCCCGCCGGCACGGCGACCTCGCCGAGCAGGTCGCGCTCGATGCGCACGTCGTCGGTCATGGGCTCGTGGTCCCGGCGCGACCCGAGGTCAGCCGCCGAACACCATCTTCTGGACCTGCACGCCCTCGACCGCGGCCAGCTTGGCCTTCATCGCCGCGGCCTCGTCCTCGGCGCCGAAGAACTCGATGAGGACGACGCCGCTCGGCGAGCACACGTTCTCGCTCGCGTCGTGCAGCCCGATGCGCGTCTTGATGTTGCAGCCGTACTCGGTGAAGACCTTCTGGACGTCCACCGCGTTCTTGAGGCGGTCGGAGATGTGGATGCCGAGGATGATGTGCTGGTCGCTCACAGGTGGTCCCTTCGTGTGGTGGTGATGACGGTCCGGCCGGGGTCGCGCCGTCTCAGCAGAGGACGTCGCGGTTGCCGGCGCGCACCTGCGCGAGCATCTTCTCGGTGTGCTCGCGGCGCACCGGGTCCATCTCCGCGACCTTCCGGGTGATGAGCGCCTCGCCGACCGCGCGGGTCTCGGCGCTGCCGTAGTCGAGCAGGTACTCCTCGAACGTGCTCAGCGCGTTGGGGTCGCAGTGGTGCTTGATGTCGCCCGGCTTGGCGAGGTCCATGAAGTCCATGCCGGTGCGGCCCAGGCGGTAGCAGGCCGTGCAGAAGCTGGGCACGAAGCCGAGCTCGGAGATGTCGCGGATGACCTCGTCCAGGGAGCGGTGGTCGCCGAGCTGGAACTGCGCCGCGTCGAACTCCTCGTCCTCCTCGTAGCCGCCGGGGTTGGTGCGGCTGCCGGCGCTGATCTGGCTGATGCCCAGGGCGAACGTCTCGCTGCCGCAGGTTGGCCGTCTCGCGCGTGCTCATGATCATGCCGGTGTAGGGGACGGCCAGGCGCAGGATGGCGACGAGCTTGCGGAAGTCGACGTCGCTCACCGGCTGCGGCGGGTGGCTCGCCATGTCGGAGCCGCTGGCCGGCTCGAGGCGCGGCACGCTGATCGTGTGCGGGCCGACGCCGTAGGCGCGCTCGAGCTCGCGGATGTGCTGCAGCATGGCGAGGATCTCGTAGCGCCAGTCGGCGAGGCCGAAGAGCACGCCGATGCCGACGTCGTCGATGCCGGCCTCCATGGCGCGGTGCATGCCGGTGACGCGCCAGTCGAAGTCCTTCTTCTTGCCGCCGACGTGCACGGCCTGGTAGGTCTCGCGGTGGTACGTCTCCTGGAACAGCTGGAACGTGCCGATGCCGCTCGGCCTTGAGCTCGCGGAACTTGTCGACGCTGAGCGGCGCCACGTTGACGTTGACGCGGCGGATCTCGCCGTTGCCGCGCTTGACGTCGTAGATGGTGGCGATGCTGTCGAGCACGTACTGGAAGCCGCCGTCCTTGGGGTACGACTCGCCGGCCACGAGCAGGATGCGCTTGTGGCCCTGGTCGACCAGCAACTCGACCTCGTGGCGGATCTCGTCCTGCGTGAGCGCGCGGCGGTGGAGCTCCTTGTTGCGCACGCGGAAGGCGCAGTAGAGGCAGTCGTTGTTGCACAGGTTGCTGATGTAGAGCGGCGCGAAGAGCACCAGGCGCTGGCCGTAGATGGCCTCCTTGCACTCGCGCGCCGTCGCGAACAGCTCGGCCAGCAGCTCCGGGTCGCTCACCGACGAGAGGACGGCGACCTCGTCCATCGCGAGCCCGTTGAGCTCGCGCGCCTTGGCGAGGATCTCGCGCACGCGGCCGGCGTCCTTGGTGGACGCCGAGTGCATCGCCTCCTCGATGGCGGCCTCGTCGATGAACGTCTCCTGTCTCGGCAACGGCTGTCATGAACTACTCCCTCGGTCGACAGCTAGAGGCTCGGCGCAGTCCGCCGTAGCCGGTATCTCGAAACTGAACTCGGCCCACTCTCCGTGCTTGGAGTCGGCCGTGATGCGCCCCTTGTGGAGCTGGACGATGCGCCACGAGTTGTACAGGCCGACGCCGGTGCCGCGGCGGCTCTTGAGGGCCGGGTCGTCCAGGCGCGAGAACCGGCGGAAGAGGTTGTTCTGCTGCCCGTGGCTGAAGCCCGGCCCGGAGTTCCACACGCTGATCCGGAGGCGCTCGCCGCCCTGCTCGTCCACGGTGACCTCCGCCTTGACGCGGATGTCGCCGCCCTCGTTGCCGTACTTGACCGCGTTGTCCAGGAGGTTGACCGTGACGATGCGCAGCAGCGTCGGGTCGCAGCACACCGGCGGCAGCGCCGGCGAGGGCACGCAGGTCATGAGGTGGATGCCGTGCGCGTCGGCCTGCGGGCGGACGAGGTCGACCGCCTCGGCCACGACGTCTTCCATGACGTTGACGCGGGAGCGGGTCTGGAGCCTGAGCTCGCCGCCCTCCACGCGGGCCAGGTCGAGGTACTCGCGCACGAGGCTGAGCAGGTACTGCCCCTTGCGCTCCATGCTCTGGACCTTGGCGCGCTGCTCGGGCGTGAGGTCGCCCAGATAGCCCTGGACGAGGATCTGGGCGTCGGTGACCATGGAGGCGACCGGGCTCTGGAGCTCGTGGCTCACGAAGCCGAGCATCTGCGTGTAGGCGTAGTTGGCCTCCTCGAGCTGCTCGATGCGCCAGGCCTTCTCGACCGCCTGGCTGAGGCGCTCGGTGATCGCCATCTGCAGCTCGATGTGCTGCGGCCCGTACGTGTACGGCGTGCGCGAGCTGCGGAAGATGAACCCGACCACGCGGCCCTCGACGATCAGCGGGCAGGTGAGGCTGGAGCGCACGCCCTCGCGGATGAGCAGCTTGGAGGAGCGGCTGCGCGGGTGGTCCTTCACGTAGGCCTCGAGGTCGTTGATGATGCGCGGCAGCCCGCTGTGCATGCACCTCGGTCAGCGTGCTGCCGCGCAGCCCCTCGCGGTACCCCTGGTCGATGCGCAGGCCTTCGTAGGAGGTGCGGTTGTAGTAGCTGGTCACGTAGACGGACTGCTCGTCGATGAAGGCGAGGCCCATGCGGTCGCACGGGATGAGCGCCTGGGTGTTGTCGAACAGGTAGTCGACGATGGCGCGCAGGGAGGGGCGCGCGGCGATCTTCTGATTGACCGTGCGCAGGAGCGTGCGCTCCTCGGCGCCGATGGGCTTGAGGGCGGCGCCGTCGCGGAACGGGTCGACGTAGGTGACGGCGGGTCGCTTGCTGTGCTGCGGTTCGTTGCCCATTGGCCTCAAGTGTACTCGGGTACGGGCGGCCGGGCTGCCTTGAAGGCAGCCCGGCCGTCCGGTGTGCGTAGCGCTCAGTCCTGCGGGATGTGCTTGCCGCGCGCCGTGTAGTCGGTGTGCAGCAGCTTGTGGCTCTTGTGGCCGCAGGGACCGTCGGTGAGGAACTCGGCGTAGGTGTCGAGCACGGCCGGGTTCTCGTGCGACTTGCGCACGGCGTAGGCCGAGTCTTCGGAGTAGATGGCCCTGGCGCGCGCGGCACGGATGTCCGCGTTGGTCGGGATCGGCTGGCCGCCGCCGCCCAGGCAGCCGCCCGGGCAGGCCATGAACTCGATGAAGTGGCACTGGCTGAACTTGCCGCCGGCCTTGATGTCGTCCATGACCTTCTTGGCGTTGGCGGTGCCGTGCGCCACGGCGACCTTGAGCGTCGCGCCGTTGAGCCAGTCCCAGTCGGGCACGAGGTGCGCGACGATCTCGGGCACCGGGCCGACCTTGGGGACGGTGATCTCGGCGTACTTGACGCCCTCGAACCCGCGCAGCGGGATGATGTCGCCGTGCTCGTAGATGCTCTCGACCTTCTCGCCGGTGACCATCTCGAGGACGGTGCGCAGCGCCGCCTCCATCACGCCGCCGGTGGCGCCGAAGATGACGCCGGAGCCGGTGGCGGTGCCGAACGGGTCGTCGAAGTCGCTCTTCGGCAGGGTCGGCACGTGCAGGCCGGCCTCCTTGAACATCTTGCCGAGCTCACGCGTGGTGAGGCCGAAGTCGACGTCCTGGAAGCCGGAGTCGCGCATCTCGGGCCGGTTGCACTCGAACTTCTTGGCCGAGCAGGGCATGAGCGCGACGCTCACGATCTTCTCGGGGTCGAACCCGAGCTTCTCGGCGTAGTAGGTCTTGATGAGCGCGCCGAACATCTGCTGCGGGCTCTTGGCGCTCGAGGCGTTGGGCAGGTACTCGGGGTAGAAGTGCTCGAGGTACTTGACCCAACCCGGCGAGCAGCTGGTGAACTGCGGCAGGGCGATGCTCGCGTCCTTCTCCACCAGCGCCTTGTAGAGCCGGAGGATGAGCTCCGTGCCCTCCTCGATGATCGTGAGGTCGGCGGTGAAGTTGGTGTCGAACACCCTGTCGAAGCCGGCGCGGCGCAGGGCCGTGTTCATCTCGAACGTGACCGGCGTGCCGGGCTCGAGGCCGAACAGCTCGCCCATGGCCGAACGCGGCGCGGGGGCGGTCTGGATGACGACGTGCTTGTCGGGATCGTCGATCGCGGCCCACACCTCGTCGGTCTCGTCCTTGGCGTACAGGGCGCCGACGGGGCAGCGGTTGACGCACTGGCCGCAGTTGATGCAGACGACGGAGCCGAGCGGCATGTCCTCGAAGGTCTCGATGGTGACCTTGTTGCTGCGGCCGACCGCCTCGAGCACGCCCACCTCCTGCACGTCGATGCAGGTGCGGATGCAGCGGCGGCAGCGGATGCACTTGTTCATGTCGCGCACGACGGAGTAGCTCGAGGCGTCGACCTCGAACGCGGGCTCTTCCGGGTGGCCGTAGGGGAAGCTGGTGACGCCGTACTCTTCGGCCAGCGTCTGCAGCTCGCAGTTGCCGTTGCGCACGCAGCTGTAGCACTCGCCGCAGTGCTCGCTGAGGAGCAGCTCGAGCACGTGCTTGCGCGCCATGCGGACCTTGCGCGTGTGCGTGTTGATCTTCTGCTGGTTGACGACCGGGAAGGTGCAGGCGGGCTGCAGCGTCCGCTGGCCCTCGACCTCGACGACGCACATGCGGCAGACGCCGGCCACGTCGAGGTCGGGGTGGTCGCACAGCGTCGGGATCTTGATCCCGGCGGTCTTGGCGGCCTCGAGGATGGTCGTCCCGAAGGGGACCTTGGCCTCGACGCCGTCGATGACGACGCTCACCTGGGCGCCGATGGCGTCCGGGCTGGTGGTGGTGATGACGCGCCGGTGCTGCTGCGAGAGCGGCGCGCGATGGATCGGCGTGGTGGGGTTGCTCATGCTCACTCCTCCGCTCTCGTCAGGCGCTCGGGGCGCGGTTTGCGATCTCGTCGCCGAAGCCCTCAAGGATCGAGAGGAAGGCGCTCGGGCTGGTCTGCCCGAGGCCGCACTTCGAGGCGACCTGCATGGTGGCGCCGAGCTCCTTGACGTTCTTGAGGAACTCGGGCGGGCACTCGCCCTTCTTGAGGAGCTTGACGGCCTCGAGCATCTGGGCGTTGCCCAGACGGCACGGCGTGCACTGGCCGCAGCTCTCCTCGACGAAGAAGTCGAGGAAGTTCTCGGCCACGTCGAGGATGTCGCGGTCGGGGCCGATGACCATCACCGAACCGCCGGTGGGGATGTCCTCGAACGCGAGGGCGCGGGTGAAGTCCTTGGCCGGCACGCAGACGCCGCTGGCGCCGCCGATCTGGACGGCCTTGGCGCCGGTCCCGCCCACCTCTTCGAGCAGGCGGGCCACGGTGATGCCCCACGGGAACTCGTAGACGCCGGGCTTCTCGCAGTCGCCGCTGATGCTGAAGAGCTTGTAGCCGGTCGACTTGTCGGTGCCGAACGTCTTGAACCACTCGCAGCCGTTGGCGAAGATCGCCGCCACGGAGGCGAGGGTCTCGACGTTGTTGACGACCGTCGGGTTGTTGAGCAGGCCGGCGACCACCGGGAACGGCGGGCGGTTGCGCGGCTCGCCGCGGAAGCCCTCGAGGCTCTCGATGAGGGCCGTCTCCTCGCCGCACACGTAGGCGCCGGCGCCCATGGCCACGAGGATGTCGAAGTCGAAGCCCTCGACGCCGCAGACGTTGTGGCCGAGCAGGCCGGCGGCGCGGCGGCGCTGGATGACCTCGTTGAGGTGCGGGCGCAGGTACGTGTACTCGGCGCGCAGGTAGATGATGCCGAGCGACGCGCCGATGGCGCGGCCGCCGATGGTCATGCCCTCGAAGACGAGGTCGGCGAAGCGGGTGAGGATGACCCGGTCCTTGAAGGTGCCGGGCTCGCCCTCGTCGGCGTTGCAGATGATGTACTTCTGGTCGGCCTTCTCTGCCGCGCAGAAGCCCCACTTCATGCCCGTGGGGAAGCCGGCGCCGCCGCGGCCCTTGAGGTCGCTGTCGCGCATGAAGTCGACGAGGTCGGCGCGGCTCATGGCCATGGCGGCCTTGAGGCCGGCCTCGGCTTCGATGGTCTCGTAGGTGAGGGCGTTGCCCTTGGTCTCGATCGTGGCGGGCACTGCTCAGCCCTCCTTGGCCACGGCCGCGGCGCGACAGGCGGCGACGATCTCGCGCACCGTGTCGGGGGTGACCCGCGTGTGGACCTCGTCGTTGACGAGCAGGGCCGGGCCCTGGTCGCACATGCCGACGCAGCTCGCCCACTCGAGGGTGAACACGCCGTCGTCGGTGGTCTCGTCGAAGCCGACGCCGAGTTCGTCCTTGAGGGCGTCGGCGACCGCGTCCTTGCCGGCGAAGTCGCACGAGAGCGTGCCGCAGAGCCGGATCACGAACTGCCCCTCGGGGGCGCCGTGGAGGAACGCGTAGAACGAGGCGACGCTGTAGACCTCCACGGGGTGGATGTCGAGCACGTCGGCGATCGTCTGCATGGACTCGGAGTCGACCCCGTGGAAGCGCCTCTTGACATCCGTGAGGATCGGGATGAGAGAGCTCCTGCCCGGGCCGAGCTTCTCGACCAGGGCCTCGACGTCGGCTCTGAGCTGGTCCTGCTTGACTGTGGTCGTTGCCATCTGGAGTCCTCTCCTACTGCTCGAGGAGCTTCTTGACCTTGGCGACCAGCGTCTGCGGCTCCACTGGCTTGGGCTGGAACTCGTCGACCGGGACGATCTCGCCGTCCTTGTCGATGTTGAGCCCATCGCCGCGTTGACGCTGGTGAGCATGATGATCGGCAGCTCGTTGCCGTTCTTGCGGATCTCGCGGGCCATGCGGAGGCCGTCGTCCGGCTCCTCCATCATGACGTCGAGGATGAGGAGGTCAGGCTTGATCTCCTCGAGCTTCTTCATGCCGTCGGCGCGGTTGGCCGCGCCGACGACCTCGTAGCCCTCACGCTCGAGGACCAGGCGGCCGGCATCGACGATGTCCGGGTCGTCGTCAACGATGAGAATCTTGGGCACCACGCACTCCTTCAGTCCGTTTGCCGTTCCCCCTGGCGGGGCTGGTGGCCCGCCATCGCGGCCCGCTGCCGTCTTCTCGTCGCTGACCCGCCCGGGCCAGGCCAGGGCAGGGCGGGGACGGACGAAAGAGATGACGATCGCTGCTGGCCGCTCACTCCACAGAATCCACGTTCGACCTGGCCTCAACTACGCACAATTTCTAACGCATCGTGGCCGCTTGTGCAAGGGGTCACGAGCATCAGAGGCTAGTATCGCACATACTTCGCACACGCGAGAAATCGGGTCATGGAGGGCGATCCGCCGCTCCCGGAGCGCGGGCAGAGGGCCGCCGAGGGCGTCCGGGAGGCCGCGGCGCGCGGCGTCAGAGCTGCGGCGCCGCCGGGACCGCCGCGTGGGCGGCGGGCTCCGGCGCGGGCGCGGACCCGGCCGGCGGCGCGTCGTGCAGCGTGACCGAGAAGGTGCTGCCGACGCCCGGCTCGCTCGTGACCTTGGCCTCGCCGTCGTACATGTTGGCGATCTTGCGCACGGTGCTCAGGCCGAGGCCGCTGCCGAGGATCTTGACCGTCTGCTCGTTCTTGATGCGCGTGAACTCGTTGAAGAGCTTGCCGGCCTCCTCGGCGGTGAGGCCGATGCCGGTGTCGCGGACGGTGACCTTGACGGCGTCGCCCTTGCGGCGTGAGCACGACGTCGACCTGGCCGCCGTCGCGGTTGTACTTGACCGCGTTCGAGATGAGGTTGTTGAAGACGATCTCGATCTCGCCGGGGTCGGCGAGGAGCTCGATGTCGTCCCCGTCCGTCGAGCGTCACGGTGATGCCCCGGCGGTCGGCGTCGACGGCGAACAGCTCCATCGACGCCTTGGCCAGCTGGCGCAGGTCCAGGCGCTTGACCACGCGCTCGCGCTGGCCCGACTCGATGCGCGTGAGGTCGAGCAGGTCCATGATGAGCTTCTTCATGCCGTCCACGCGCACGATGCTGCGCTCGACCATCTGCAGGTTCTGGTCGGCCTCGGTGGTGCGCAGGATGTTCAGGTAGCCCTCCACCGCGTTGAGCGGCGCCTTGAGCTCGTGCGCGAGCACCGAGATGAAGTTGAAGCGGATCTCGCGCTTCTCCTCGGCGAGCTTGCGCGCCTGCTTGCTCAGGATGAGCTGGCTCGTGGCCTTGCGCAGCGCGTAGCGGAGCTCCTCCGGGGTGAACGGCTTGGCGAGGAAGTCGTAGGCGCCGAGCTTGGTCGCCTTGACCGCGGTCTCGAAGGTCGCGTAGGCCGTGATCATGATGGTGAGGACCTCACGGCCCTGCGCGCTCATGGCGTCGAGCACGTCCATGCCGCCGACGCCCGGGCAGCTTGAGGTCGAGCAGGAGCAGGTCGACCTCGCCGCCGTCGCCGAGCCAGGCGAGGTAGTCCTCGCCGCTCGTGAAGTAGCGGAACTCGTAGTCGGCGTCGACGAGCACGTCGGCGCACGTGCACCTTGTACTTCTGGATGATGCGGCGCACGCCGAGGCAGAGCGCCTCCTCGTCGTCGACCATGACGACCTTGAGGGTCGACCTGCTGCGGGTCCATGAGGCTCTCGCGGGCTGTCGGCTCGGCGGTTCATGACTCAGCTCTCCGGTGATCTCCTGCAGGCTGGCCGGCACGTCGGTCTCCGCCTCGTAGCCTCGGCAGCGAGATGGTGAACGTGGTCCCGGTGGGCCCGGCCGCGGGATCGGCGTTGGACTCGACGGTGATCTGGCCGCGGTGCATCTTGACGATGCCGTGGGTGACCGCGAGGCCGAGGCCCGGTGCCCTTGCCGACCTGCTTGGTCGTGAAGAACGGGCTGAACAGCTTGTCGAGGTTCTCCTCGGGGATGCCCGTGCCCTCGTCCTGCGACCGTGACGATGACGTTCTCCTCGGTGCCGTCGAGCGTCACGGTGATCGTGCCGCCGTCGGGCATGGCGTGCTGGGCGTTGGTGAGCAGGTTGGTGAGCACCTGGACGATCTGGTCGCCGTCGAGCTCGGCGATCGGGTCCTCGAGGTGGTCGACGACCTCGACCGAGACGCCCTCGGCGAAGGGCAGCGTGCGCATGACCTCGCCGACGAGGTTGGTGAGGTCCGTCGGCTGGCGCACGACCCGGCTCTGGCGGGCGAAGTTGAGCAGGCCGGAGATGATCTTCTTGCAGCGGTTGGCCTGGTCGACGATGAGCTTGACGTCGGCGGCCACATCGCGGGTCGTCCTCGCAGTCCTCGAGCAGCAGGTTGGCGTGCAGCAGCAGGATGCCCAGCGGGTTGTTGACCTCGTGGGCGATGCCGGCCGCGAGCTGGCCCATGCTGGCGAGCTTCTCGCTCTTGACCAGCGCCTCCTTGGTCGTCTCGAGCGAGAGGTGGGACTCCTGCAGCTCGTCGACCGTCTTGCGCAGCTCCTCGACGGAGTACGGCAGGCACATCTCGACCTCGGCCAGTCCCTGCCAGATGGCGACGGCGTGGTGCGCGGCAGGAGTCGTAGCCGCAGGCCCCGCAGTCGAGCTCGTCCTCGGGGCTCGTACTTGTTCATGCGCGCGAGGATCTCCTGGAGCTCGTCCGGCGTCGGCATGTCGTCGAAGCGCTGGTCGAAGGGCGCGAAGCGTGCGCGAGAGGTCGACGTCCGCGTACTCGGCGACGGCCGCCTCCCAGGCGGCCTGCGTCGAAGCGCGCCTGGCGGGCGCGGGTCTCGGCGCTCACGTCCGAGCGGCGCTTGAAGACCGGCTCCTCGGTGCTGAAGCCGGCGCCCATGATGCAGCCCTCGCAGCAGAGGATGTCGAGCAGCCGCGCCTCGGTCTCGCCGTGCTCGAAGTCGGTGATGGCCTCGACGAGGTTCTG
Organism: uncultured Thermoleophilia bacterium; assembly: GCA_963834905.1. Taxonomy (GTDB): domain Bacteria; phylum Actinomycetota; class Thermoleophilia; order UBA2241; family UBA2241; genus CAIXSE01. The sequence goes on from CAWIDR010000016.1 coordinate 13,276, forward strand.
GCGGCCGTCGGCGCTCACGATGTCCCCGGTCAGCAGGTCCTCGTCGAGGTCGGCCGCCTGCAGCAGCCCGCGGCTGATGGGGAAGAGGGCGCCCAGACTGCCGTGGGGCGGGTCGAAGTCGTCGGTCGGGACTCGTCGCGCCCCTGAGGCTCACGCCGCGCGCGGCGAGCATGGCGCGGAGCTCGACGAAGGTGAGCGCCGCGTCGACCTCGCCCTCGAACTGCTCGTAGCGAGCTTCGCCCTTCTTGGCGATGCAGGGCCCGATGAACACGATCTTGAGCTCCGGGCCCGAACTTCTTGTGCAGCACGCGCGCGATGGCCAGCATCGGCGAGACGATGGGCGCGAGGCGGTCGAGGATGTCGGGGTGGTACTTGCGCACGTAGCTGACGACCGCCGGGCACGATGGTGGCGATGTGGCGCCCGTCGTCGCTGCTCCAGCAGGCGCGCGTACTCGGCGGCGACGAGGTCGGCGCCGAAGCTGACCTCGTGGACGCCGGACGAAGCCGAGGTCGCGGAGGGCGCCGACCAGCCCGGCCGTGTCGCACTCCGTGAACTCGGCCGGGTAGCTCGGCGCCACGATCGCCGCCACCGGCAGCGTCGCCGGCGAGGAGTTCCTCGGTCGCCTCGATGCCGCTGAGCACCTGCTTGGCGTTCTGGCTGCAGACGGTGACGCAGTTGCCGCAGCCGATGCAGCGCGTCTGGATGACGCTCGCCTGGCCGTCGAGGATCTGGATGGCCTTGGCCGGGCACTCGCGCACGCAGGTGTAGCAGCGCGCGGCACTTCTCGCGGATGGTCGTGACGAGCTGGAGGTAGGGGCACTCGGTCCTCGTTCATTCTCGCCGCTCACCGCCGCCTCAGGCTCGGGTGGCGAGCAGCTCGCCGATCTTGGCGAGGAGCGCCTGCGCGTCGATGGGCTTGTCGAAGTAGGCGTCCACGTTCATCTTGGCGAGGTCGTCGTCGGAGTCGGGGTGGAAGTCCAGCCCGAGCGCGCTGCTCACGGAGGTGCTGATGATGATCGGCACGCCCGCGGTGCGCGCGTCGCTCTTGAGCTGGGCGGCGAAGGCGAACCCGGCGTCGATGCTGGTCATCATCAGGTCGGTGATGACGAGGTCCGGGGCCTCGGCGTCGATGCGCGTCTGCGCCTCGGCGGGGTTGGTGGCGGTGACCACGCGGTAGCCGGCCCCCTCGAGGATGATGCGGTTGATCTCGAGGAAGTCGAAGTCGTCGTCGACGATGAGTATCAGTGCCTGGTCTGCGCTCATGCTCCGCCTTCAGTATAGCTGTAGCGGCCGGCCCGTCTGGCTCTTGCGGCGGCCCCGGAGGCGGCCCCGGTCTCCCGGGGCCGCCTCACGGGCGCGCCGCCCACGCGCCCGGCCGCCGTCTTCCTGGCGCCGCGTCTCAGACGCGGTCGTGCTCGAAGTAGTGGGTGTGCAGGAGGTGGTGCGAGATCTCGCCGCACGGCGCTCCGAGGTACTCCTCGTACAGCTTGCAGACGGCCGGGTTCTCGTGCGACTTGCGCAGCTCGCGGCCCTCGTCCTCGCGGTAGATGGCCTCGATGCGCTTCTTGCGCACCTCGTTGGTGGTGAAGCGCGGCTGCCCGCCGCCGCCGATGCAGCCGCCGGGGCAGGTCATGACCTCGACGAAGTGGTACTCGGCCTCGCCGCTCTTGATCTGGTCGATGACCTTCTGCGCGTTGCCGAGACCGTGGGCGACGGCGACCTTGAGGTCGGCGCCTTCGAGGAACGCCCAGTCGCCCTTCGCTCCCTCGACCTTGACGGTCGCGACCTTCACGCCGTCGAGGCCTTCGATGGGGGCGACGTGCAGGTTGGGGAAGGGGAACGGCGTCTCGGTGACGATCTCCCACGCCGTGCGCAGGGCCGCCTCCATGACGCCGCCGGTGTTGGCGAAGATGTCGGCGGCGCCGGTGCTGATGCCCAGCGGCGCGTCCATCTGCTCGTCGGGCAGGCTGCGGAAGTCGATGCCGGCCTGCTTGATGAAGGCGCCGAGCTCGCGCGTGGTGAGCACGATGTCGACGTCCTGCACGCCGCTGTCGTTCATCTCCGGGCGCGCCGCCTCGTACTTCTTGGCGGTGCAGGGCATGACCGAGACCACGACCATGTCCTCGGGCTTCACGCCGATCTTCTCGGCGTAGTAGGTCTTGGCGAGCGCGCCGAACATCTGCTGCGGGCTCTTGCAGGTGCTCAGGTTGTCGAGCATGTCGGGGTTGAAGTGCTCCATGTAGTTGATCCAGCCCGGCGAGCAGCTGGAGAACTGGGGCAGAGCGACCTGCTCGCCGTCGACGAGCGCCTTCTTGAGCCGCACGAGCAGCTCGGTGCCTTCCTCCATGATCGTGAGGTCGGCGGTGAAGTTGGTGTCGAACACGGCGTCGAAGCCGAGACGACGCAGGGCGGCGACCATCTTGCCGGTCACCAGCGTGCCGGGCGGGTAGTCGAAGCACTCGCCGAGCGCGGCGCGGATGGCCGGCGCGGTCTGGACGACGACCGTCTTGGTGGGGTCCTCGAGCGCCGCCCAGACCTCGTCGATCTGGTTGCGCTCGGTGATGGCGCCCACCGGGCAGACGGCCGCGCACTGGCCGCACTGCACGCAGACGACGTCGCTCAGGTTCTGGGCGAACGCCGGGCCGATGAGGGTGGCGAAGCCGCGGCCCTGGGCGAACAGGCCGCCCACTTGCTGGACCTCGTTGCACACGGTCACGCAGCGGCGGCAGGCGACGCACTTGCCGGTGTCGCGGATGAGCGCCGGCGTGCTGTCGTCGATCATCTTGAAGGTCTTCTCGCCCTCGTACCGCAGATCGCCGATGCCGAGGTCGTCGGCCAGCGTCCGCAGCTCGCAGTCGGCGGACCGGCCGCAGGTCTGGCAGTCGCCGTCGTGCTCGGAGAGGAGCAGTTCGACGACCATCTGGCGGCCGTCGCGCACCTTGCCGGTATTGGTCTTGACGACCATGCCGTCGGTCGCCGGCTGGCTGCACGAGGCAACCAGAGTGCGTGCGCCTTCGACCTCGACGAGGCACACGCGACAAGCGCCGATGGACTGGACGTCTTCGAGGTAGCAGAGGGTCGGTATCTTCACGCCGGCCTGTCGGGCGGCCTGAAGCACCGTGGTGCCCTCGGGGACCTCGACGCTGATCCCATCAATGGTCAGGGTAGGCATCTTCGCGCTCTCCTTGCTCACGAGCAGTACTTGCCGTAGTCGCAACGCAGGCAGCGCTTCGCCTCAGCGATCGCGACCTCTGCGGCCCAGCCCAGCTCGACCTCGTCGAAGTTGGTGACGCGTCCGGCGACCGCCAGCTCCTCCACCCGGTGACGCTCGACCGCTTCGGGGTCGGCGTCCGGGTCGAAGAACGTCGGCGGCTCGATGTCACGGCGCCAGAAGGCATGGTTGGCGCCGGTCAGGAACTCGTCCATCGCGGCGGCGGCCTTCTCGCCGGCGCCGATGGCCTCGACCACCGACGACGGGCCGGTGGCCGCGTCGCCGCCCGTGAACACCCAGTCGACCGAGGTCTGGCCGGTGTTCGGGTCGGCGGCGAGGTAGCCCCAGCGGTTGAGCTCGACGGGCGTGCCGTCGAGGACGGCCGGCGCGTCGAGCTTCTGCCCGATCGCGGCGATGATGGTGTCGGCCTCGACCACGAAGTCGGGGTTGTGGCCGGCCACGGGGCGGCGACGACCGCTGCGGTCGTAGTCGCCCAGCGCCATCTCCTTGCAGCGCACGCCGGTGACCTTGCCGCTCGCGTCGCGGAGGATCTCCTCCGGGGCGACGAGCGTCAGGATCTCGATGCCCTCGAGGTCGGCGGCGTCGATCTCCTCGCCCCACGCCGGCATCTGGGCGCGCGTGCGGCGGTACAGGATCTTGACGCTCTCGGCGCCGAGGCGCAGGGCGGTGCGGGCGGCGTCGATGGCCGCGTTGCCGCCGCCGATGACGGCGACGTTCTTGCCGACTTCGCCCTTGCCGCTGACGTTGTACTCCTTGAGGAAGGAGAGGCCGTCGTAGACGTCCGGGCCGTCTTCGCCCGGGATGCCGATGCCGGTGCCCTGCGGGGCGCCGACGGCCACGAACACGGACTCGTAGCCTTCGTCCTTGAGGCTCTGGAGCGTGAAGTCCTTGCCCAGCGCCTTGCCGTACTCGAAGCGGGCGCCCATGGACTCGATCATCCTGACTTCGCGTTCGAGCTCCGGACGCGGCAGGCGGTAGGCCGGGATGGCCTGGACGAGCATGCCGCCGGCCTTGGGCTCGGCCTCGAACACGACCGGCTTGTAGCCCAGACGCGCGAGGAAGTAGGCCGCGGAGAGACCGGCGGGCCCGGAGCCGACGACGGCGACCTTGCGCGCGGCGTTCTCGGCGTTCTCCAGGACCTCCGGAAGCTGGATCTCGTTCTCCTGCTCGACCATGAAGCGCTTGACGTGACGGATCGCCAGGGCGCCGTCGAGGCTGGAGCGCATGCACTTGCTCTCGCAGGGGTGGAAGCAGACGCGGGCGCAGATGCTGGCCAGCGGGTTGCGCTCGCGGTGCAGCTTGAGCGCCTCGTCGTAGCGCTGTTCGCCGACGAGGCTCACGAAGCCGGGGATGTTGACGCTGGCCGGGCACGCGTTGGAGCAGCGCGCCTTGAACATCGTCGAGCAGACGCCGGCCTCGCAGTACTTGTCCTTGATGTGGGCCTCGTACTCGTGGCGGAAGTGGCGGATGGTGCTGAGCACGGGGTTGGCGGCCGTCTGGCCGAGACCGCAGAGGGCGGTCTGGCTGATGGACTCACCGAGGGCGACGAGGCGCTCGATGTCGCCCTCTTCGCCCTCGCCCTGGCAGATGCGCTCGACGATCTCGAGCATCCGCTTGGTGCCGACGCGGCACGGCGGGCACTTGCCGCAGCTCTCTTCCTGCGTGAACTCGAGGAAGAAGCGGGCGATGTCGACCATGCAGGTGTCCTCGTCCATGACGATGACGCCGCCGGAGCCCATGATCGCGCCGAGCTCCTGCAGGGTGGCGTAGTCGACGGGCACGTTGAGGTGCTCCTTGGGGATGCAGCCGCCCGAGGGACCGCCGAGCTGGGCGGCCTTGTACGACTTGCCGTTCGGGATGCCGCCGCCGACCTCGTAGATGAGCTCGCCGAGCTGCATGCCGATCGGGACCTCGACGAGGCCCGTGTGCTGCACGTTGCCGCCGAGGGCGAACACCTTGGTGCCCTTGCTGCTCTCGGTGCCGGTGCTGGCGTACCACGCCGAGCCCTTGAGGATGATCGGCGCGATGTTGGCGAAGGTCTCGACGTTGTTGAGCACGCTGGGCTTGCCCCAGAGGCCCGAGACCGCCGGGAACGGCGGGCGCGGGCGCGGCTCGCCGCGGTGACCCTCGATCGAGGTCATGAGCGCCGTCTCCTCGCCGCAGACGAAGGCGCCGGAGCCCATGCGGATCTCGAGGTCGAAGTCGTAGCCGCTGCCCATGATGTCCTTGCCGAGCAGGCCGTACTCGCGCGCCTGCCCGAGGGCGTGCTCGAGGCGCTCGACGGCGAGCGGGTACTCGGCGCGCACGTACACGAAGCCCTGGTGCGCGCCGATGGCGAAGGCGCCGATGACCATGCCCTCGATGAGCGAGTGCGGGTCGCCCTCGAGCACCGAGCGGTCCATGAACGCGCCGGGGTCGCCCTCGTCCGCGTTGCAGAGGATGTACTTGGTCTCGTTGTCCTGCTGCTGGGCGAAGCGCCACTTCATCCCGGTGGGGAAGCCGGCGCCGCCGCGGCCGCGCAGGCCGGAGGCGAGGACCTCCTCGACGACCGCTTCCGGGGTCATCGAGGTGAGCACCTTGGCGAGGGCCTGGTAGCCGTCGCGGGCGATGTACTCGTCGATGTTCAGCGGGTCGATGATGCCCGAGTTGCGCAGGACGATCTTGACCTGGCGGTTGAAGAACGGGATGTCGTCCATCTCGGCCTGGGTGCGGTCGGTGCCGGGCGCGTGGCTCACGAGGCGCTCGACGATGCGGCCCTTGAGGAGGTGCTCCTCGACGATCTCGGGCACATCTTCGACCTTGATGTTCTGGTAGAAGACGCCGTCGGGGTAGACGAGCGCCACGGGGCCCTGCACGCAGGGGCCGAGGCAGCCCGTCTCGACGACGTCGACCTCGCCGGCGAGCTCGCGCTCCTTGAGCTCGGCGCGTACGGCCTCGCTCACGTCGAGGGCGCCGGAGGCGATGCAGCCGCCGCCGGTGCAGATCAGGAAGTGACTTCTCACATCAGCCATAGTCGGTTCACTCGCTCTCAGGTCTTGATGAGGTACGCCTCGACGGGCGTTCCGCCGACGAGGTGATTGACCACGATCGTGTGGACCTTGCTCTTGTCCAGGAGGCCGTAGCGGTACAGGGTGCCGTCGGCCATGGTGATGGTCGCCATCGGCTCTTCTTCGCACAGGCCGGCGCAGCCGGACTGGTGCAGGCTGGCCGAGGACACGCCGTTGGCGGACAGCTCGGTCATGAACGCGGCGACGATCTCACGCGCGCCGGCGGCGATGCCGCAGGTGCCCATGTGCACGGTCACCTGCGTGTCTTTGCGGCCGTCGCGCAGTTCGATGTCGGCCTTGGCCTTCTGGGCCAGCGCCTTGAGCTGCTCGGGGCTGGTGATCCTGTCCGCCATGTCAGGCGCTCCTCTCCGCGAGAACGGGCTCTTCGGCGTACTGCGCGAGGATCTCGTTGACCCGCTTGGGCTTGACGCGGTGATGCACGTCGTCGTCGATCATGATCACCGGGGCGAGGCCGCAGGCGCCGAAGCAGCGGCCGATCTCGAGCGAGAACACGCGGTCCTCGGTCGTGCCGCCGATGTCGATGCCGAGCTGCTTCTTGAACGCGTCCATCACGGCGACGCCGCCGCGCACGTAGCAGGCGGTGCCGAGGCAGATGCGGATGAGGTGCTTGCCGCGCGGGACCGTGGTGAAGAACGAGTAGAAGCCCACCACGCCGGCGACTTCGCTGTACGGCTTGCGCAGCTCACGGGCGATGTGCTTGAGGGCGACCTCAGGCAGGTAGCCGAAGATGCCCTGGGCCAGCTGCAAGCACCGGGATCAACGCGCCCGGCTTGCCCTTGTACTCGGCGATCACTGCATCGAGGCGCTCGAGGAGTTCCTCCTCGGTGGGCTCCTCGGTGCAGCACGCGCACGACTTCACTGCTTCAGCCATTCCCCTCTCCTTCGCTTGAGTCCGCTGCGATCACAGTTCGCAGATGACTGTCCATGGCTCACTGGTGCGCCTCCTGGAACGTGGTGAGTTCGCCGAAGCGCTGTGGTATGTCCGGGCCGCACAGGGTGGTGCGCGCCCCGTCGTCTGTCAGGTCGACCCGGAACTCGATCTCCGGGTTGGTCACGACCATGGTGGCGATGGAAGCGGCGATGTCGCCCAGCGGCGGGCGATCGACGTCGCCGAGCCGCATCCAGGCGCGCACGGCGACTCCGCCGAGCTCGTCGGACCGGCCCACGCTGAGCCCGCCGCCGGCGGCCTCGGCCGCCTGGCGGAAGAGGCTCAGGCCGAGGCCGGTCTTCTTGTTCGACTTGGTGGTGAAGAACGGGTCGAGGGCCTGCTCCGGTTCCACCGGCAGGCCCGGCCCGTCGTCTTCGATCGCGATGGTCGAGCTCGTCGGCGGCGCGGTCGGCGGCGATCGTCGTCGTGATGACGGTCGCGCCCGCGCGCACGGAGTTCTCGAGGATGTCGAGGAGGTAGAGCGAGAGGTCATGCATCGCCGACGCTCCGTCCTTCGAGGCCGCGGACGGCGAGCGCCAGCTCGCCGAAGGCCGGCCGCTCGCAGGTGACGGCGGTGCGCACGGCGCCCACGTCCGCGCGATAGTGGGCGTCGGAGGAGTGCAGGATGGGGAGGCCGTACACGGCGAACTCGGCCTCGCGCTCGGAGCCCGCCGGGACGTGGCGCGAGAGCTCCACGGCGTCGAAGCCCGCCTCCGTGGGGAAGAAGCCCAGCTGGCCGATGACCCCGAAGCTCGCGCCGGTCGATGTGCGCCGCCACGGCGATGCCGCCGTGGCGGTGCACCAGCTCGACCACGGCGTCGACGTCGAGCGGCGTCGCCGTGGCCAGCGCGATCGTCTCGCGCGCGGTCTCGGCGCCGGCGGCGTCGAGCACGTGCTGCTCGCCGAAGAAGGTCTCGTAGCCGTCGTCGATGGGTCCCAGGGTCGCCCCCACCTCGGCGCCTGCCGCCTGAGCGGCTGAGGCGTCGGGGAAGAGGCCGACCACGTGGCACTCCTCGGCGGTCGTGATCTCCATGCCGGCGAGCACGGCGAGGCGTTCGCCGGCGGCCTCCTGGACCGCGGCGACGTTGCGCGCGCTGTTGTGGTCGCAGACGGCGATCATCGCCAGGCCCTCAGCGAGCGCCGCAGCGACGATCGCCGGCGGCGTCATCTCGTCGTCCGCGCAGGGCGAGAGCGCAGTGTGGACGTGCAGGTCTGCGAAGCAGACGTTCACGCATGGTTCCCTTTCACCCCGAGGGCGTACAGGCGGCCGACGATGTCGAACGTGTCGGCCGGCGACGAGTAGAGGGCGAGGCCCTCGGCGGCCGCCTTGGCGAGCACGTCGTCCTCGGGACGGCGGTCGCCGGCGAACACCACGGCGGTGAGTTCCGCGTGGCTGGCGACGGCGATCACGTTGAGGTGCACCTGCAGGGTGACGAGCAGCCCGCCCTCGGGAGCGTGCGCGAGCACGTCGCTGAGCAGGTCCGACGCGTAGCCGCGGTCGATCTCGGCGTCGCGGTTGCCGGAGACCTCCGGCGTGAGCTCGGTGAACCCGAGCTGCTGGGCGATGTCCTCGAGCTTCATGTCGCGCTCTCCTCCTCCAGGGCGACGTACGGGCAGAGCGCGCGCGCGGCGCGCTCCATGACGATGTCTTCTGCGAGCGCGGCGCACGTGGGGGCGCCGCACACGCCACAATCTCTGCCGGGCAGGGCCCGGGTCTCGGTGTCGAGCTGGGCGAGCTTGCGGATCGCGACCGCCATGTCGGCGTCCAGGCGGATCCCGGGGCGCGCGCGGAAGGACCGGGCGCGCTCGAACGTGCCGCCGCTGCCCGGCGCGTCGCCGCCGACGGCCGCCCAGCGCCAGGCCGCGACGTGGGCGTCCTCGCCGAGCAGCGGCGAGCCGAAGCAGCCGCCGTCGCAGATGTAGGGCTCGATCGCCGACACGCCGGGCAGGCGGCCGTCCTCGACGGCCTCGAGCACGGCGAGCACGTGCTTCACGCCGGTCACGACCAGCAGGTCGTCGGCGCCGCCGGCCTGCGCGGCGCCGAGGCCGCGCCCGGCGCGCGCGTGACGCGCGCCGCCAGCCGCGGCAGGACCGCCTCGCGGACGCGCGGACGCGGTGACGGCGTCGCGCTGCGCCGTGGGGCGCTGGGCGAGCAGCGCCGTGCGCTGGCTCGGGCACGAGACGGCGTACGTGACGGCGCGCCCATCCAGGTCCAGTCTGCGCCGCCTCCCAGGGCGACGCCAGCGGGGCCAGATGGTCGATCAGCGACGGGAACTTGACCTCGACGAGGTTCATGACGGCGGGGCAGACCGGCGAGATGAGCGGCGCCGGGGCGTCGCCGATGGCGGCGAGGTCGATGATCTCGCGGCGCAGGTCGTCCTCGTAGCGGTGCACGGAGACGACCTCGTCGTAGCCGAGGCCGCGGAGCTCCTCGACGACGGCGCTCACCGGGTGCCCGCCGAACCCGGCGAGCAGCGCCGGCGGGACCACCAGCACGTCGCCGCCGCCGAGCGCGCCGGGCGCGTCGCTCATGGTGAGCGCCCGCGGGGCGCAGGCGCCGATGCAGGCGGTGCAGTCGATGCACAGGTGGTCGAGCACGTCCGGGCGGGCGTCGCGCACGCGGATCGCGGCCGTCGGGCAGGCGACCAGGCAGTGGCGGCACTCCTTGCAGAGCTCGGCGACGACGCCGAGCGAGGAGGGCCGCGCCCCCTGGTCGGCCGCCTCCGGGCGCAGCGCCACGGAGAAGCTGACGCGCGTGCCTTCGCCCGGCGTGGACGTGACGCTCAGCCGGTCGCTGTTGCGCAGGATGTTGGGGAGGCCCATGCCGGCGCCGAAGCCCAGCGCCCGCGCCTCTGACGAGGCCGTGGACCAGCCTTCGCGCATCGCGGACTCGACGTCGGCGATGCCCGGCCCGCGGTCGATGACGTCGACGTCGAGCTGACCGTCGCTCACGGCGGCTTCGAGGCGGCCGCCGCCCTCGGCGTGGATGACCACGTTCATCTCGGCCTCGTAGGCGGCGATCATGGCCCGCCGCACGGCATCGCTCTCGGCGCCGATGCGCTTGAGGTGCTGCTTGAGGTCGCGAGACGCGGCGCCCGCGCTCGTGAAGTCCCCGCAGCTGATGTCGTAGGCCAGGTGCTCCATGGCTCAGCCGCGCTCTCCGTCCAGGGCCCGGAAGATGTGGCCGCAGGTCTCGAACACGCCCTGCGGCGACACCATGAGCAGCGTGTCGTTGTCGCGCGCGAGCTGGATCATCTCGGCGTCCGGCTCGATGCCGTTGACGAAACAGATGCCGGGAACGTCCATGAGTTCGGCGACGCGCAGCATCTGCACGCTGGCCAGGTTGCTCACGAGCAGCGTCTTGTCCGACGCCTCGTTGAGCAGGTCGCTCACCCGGTCGCCGGCGTAGACCTTTGCGACCGTCGTCCCGCCGGGCTTGCCCGGCGTCACCACGTTTGCCCCGATGTTGGCGGCCAGATCCTCGAGCTTCATGTTCGACCTCGCGAGCAGGGATTCCAGTTTCTTGACCATCGGCTCGATCTCGCCGTCGCCGTTCGCCGGCGCCTCTTCGCGACCGCCGAGCCGTGCGAAGTACGCGGCCGACTCGAGCGCCGCGGTGATGTCCATGTACTCGACGAAGATGTCGTTGGGGAGGGCCAGGGGCGTGGGGGCGAAGCTGATGATGCTCTTCACGCCCGCGCGCACGAGGGTCTCGGCTGCGGCCTGGGCGGCCTGGCCCGGCACCGTGAGCACCGCGATCTGGATGCCGAGGTCGCGGACCAGGGACTCCATGAGCGAGACGTCGACGCAGCGCACCCCGTGGATCAGCGTGTCGGTGAGCGCGGGGTCGACGTCGAACGCGGCCACGATGGCTACGGACGGGCTCTTGTCGGCGAAGTGGGAGAGCACCGCGTGCCCGAGATTGCCGACGCCGACCAGCGCGACCTCCTGCCGCAGCGGCCCGTCGAGGAAGTTGCCGATGCTCTCGATGCAGGCGGCGACGTCGTAGCCTTTGTTGGGGCTGCCGGAGTAGCCGATGACCATGAGGTCGCGGCGCACCTGGGCCGCGCTGACCACGGCGTGCCTCGCGAGCTGGTGGGAGTAGATGCTCTCGACGCCGCTCTCGCGGAGGGACTGCAGCAGCCGCCGATAGCGGCTCATGCGTGAGACGGTCTTCCTCGATACCACGAACGGCTCCCGGGCGGTGGGTGTGGTGTCGTTCCCTCTAGTTCGTTACAGAACGAACGCTGTGAATTCTGTAACGATTCTCTTCCTCGAAAGGCTCCGTGTCAACACTGTCGCTCAGAACCGAACACCGGCGCGCATTGTCCAACTTGGCCAAACGCGGCCCCTCTGTCGTGTCGCGCGTGCGTTGACCTGGCACCTGTTCGACGAAGTGGCTCTGGTAGAGTCCGGACAGTGAGCCATGGGGTGCCGGCGCGCGTCGCCGCACCGGTCACATCACGCAGGCAGTACCGTCGCAGCTGGAGGTCACTACATGTCGGACAAGCCCACGCACATGAAGCACATGCCCCACTTCCTCGCGCCGGTGGCGCCGATCACCATCGACCACGCCGAGGGAAGCTGGGTCTACGACACCGACGGCGGCAAGTGGCTCGACTTCGTGATGGGCATCGCCGTGGTCAACACCGGCCATTGTCACCCCGCGGTCATCAAGGCCGTGCAGGAGCAGGCCACCAAGGTCTCTCACGCGCAGATGAACATCTACCGTCATCAGCCGATCCTCGAGCTCTCCGAGAAGCTCGTCGAGATCCTGCCCGAGGGCATGGACCAGGTCATGTACGCCAACTCCGGCGCGGAGGCGGTGGAGAACGCGGTCAAGCTGGCCAAGCAGGTCACCCGCCGTCCCGGCATCATCGCCTTCCACGGCGCCTTCCACGGCCGCACCCACCTCACGATGGCCCTCAACGACTCCGCCGTGCACTACCGCGGTCACCACGAACCGCTCGTCGGCGGCATCTACCACGCGCGGTACTGCTATCCGTTCCGCACGCCGGCCAGCGAGGATCCCACGGAGTACGCCCTCGAGGACGTGCGCCGGGTGCTGGGCGCCGAGATCTACGGCGACGACGTCGCCGCCATCCTCGTCGAGCCGATCCAGGGCGAGGGCGGTTTCATCGTGCCGACGGCTGAGTTCATGCAGGGGCTGCGCGCCATCGCCGACGAGATCGGCGCCTGCCTGATCATCGACGAGATCCAGGCCGGCATGGGCCGTACCGGCAAGTGGTGGGGCCACGAGCACTTCGGCGTCAAGCCCGACATCCTGACGATCGCCAAGGGCATCGCCTCCGGCTATCCGCTGGCTGCCATCGCCGCCAACCACGAGCTGTGGGACAAATGCCTGCCCGGCTCCATGGGCGGCACCTACGGCGGCAACGCCGTGGCCTGCGCGGCCGGCGTCGCGACCATCGCCGCCATGCGCGACGAGGGCATGCTCGAGAACGCCGCGAAGCAGGGCGAGAAGCTCCGCAAGTTCTTCACCGACCTCCAGGCCACCTACCCGGCCATCGGCGAGGTCCGCGGCCTGGGCCTCATGTCGGCCATCGAGTGCGTCCAGCCGGGCGGCAAGAAGCCCAACGCCGCCGCCGCCAAGGCCTTCATGGCCGAGTGCGTCAAGCGCCACCTCATCATCATGGGCACCGGTGGCGCCCTGGGCAACGGCGTGCGCTTCCTGCCGCCGCTCAACATCAGCGACGCCGACATGGACGTGGCCTTCGGCATCTTCACCGAGGCCGCCAAGGTCGCCTTCGCCTGATCCGCTCGGCAGACCAGCTTGTCCGCGAGGGCGGGGCGCCTGGGCGCCCCGCCCTCGCCGCGTACGGTCCGGTCGCGGATGCCGCGGCTGCGGCCGCGAAGGCGCCGGCCTCGGTCCCAGGCGAGCGGCCACCCGGCGACCGGCGCCGGCGGTGCGTGCCGCCTCCGGCGCCGTGCTAGACTCAGGCTCGTGAGCAGCCCCGCGCCGTCAACTCCCAGCTTCCAGACGCGCGTGCGCGTGCGCTACGCCGACACCGACGCCGACGGCGTCGTCTACTACGCCAACTACCTCACCTACTTCGAGGTCGTGCGCGTCGAGTGGCTGCGCGCCCTCGGCTACCCGATCACGAGGATCCTCTCCAAGGGCATCATCCTGCCGGTCGTCGAGGCGCGCCTGAAGTACCTGCGGCCGGCGCGCATCGACGACCTGCTCACCATCAGCGCCGCCCTCGTCTCCGTGGGCCCGGCGTCGTTCGCGTTCGACTACGAGATCACGCGCGAGGACGGGCTGCTGCTGGTCACCGGCTGGACGCGGCTCGCCGTCTGCGAACGTGAGACGACCCGCGCGTGCGCCATGCCGCCGTGGATGCGCGACCTGTTTGCCAGCCTGCCGGTCACGGTACAGACCTGACCATGGGCAATGTGTACCGCTTCCCGGGCGGCGAGATGCCGCCTGACTTCGAGACCAGGATGCCGGACGACATCCAGGTCGTTACTGCTATCGCCACCCGGACCGGGAGACCGGCGTCTCGTGCTCCAACTGCGGCCGCCCGATCTGCCACGAGTGCATGATCCCGGCGCCGGTCGGCTTCCGCTGTCCCGAGTGCATGAAGGAGCAGAGCAGCGCGCGACTCGCGCGCCAAGGTCATCACCCGCGCCCAGACGCGCTCGCGCTGGAGCGCCGGCGCCATGGGCGGCTCGGCGGGCCTCTCGGCCACCAAGGTCCTCGTCGTCCTCAATGTCGCCATCTACGTGCTGGGGCTCATGCCCAAGCGTCGGCGATTGGCTGAGGCAGCACGGCGCTCTCTGGGGCCCCCTCGTCCTCGGGCAGCACGAGTACTGGCGGATGTTCACCTCGCTGTTCCTGCACAGCCGGCATCCTCCACATCGCCTTCAACATGTGGGCCCTGTGGATCGTCGGCGGGTTCGTGGAGCAGGCCCTGGGCCGGACGAAGTTCGTCATCCTCTACTTCATCTCGGGGTTCGCCGGCTCGGTGCTCGTCCTCGTGGCCGCGCCCAACGTGGTGGTGGTGGGCGCGTCCGGCGCCATCTTCGGCGTCTTCGGCGCCCTCGCGGTGCACGCGTTCCTCAATCGCGGCCGCGACTTCCAGTCGCGCTCTCTGCTCGGCAACGTGCTCTTCATCCTGGTGATCAACCTGGTCTTTTCGTTCACCGGTGGCATCTCCTGGCAGGCTCACATCGGCGGCCTCGTCGCCGGGGCGGCGACGATGTTCGCCATGATGCTCGGTGGCCGCAAGGATCCGCGGCGCCAGTTCGAACTGCCGGACGGGCTCGCCGTACTCGGGATCGTCTTCCTCCTCGTGGTGATCACCGCGTGGCAGGTGCTGAACTTCACGGGCTGACGGCGGCGTGACGCAAGGATCCGGACCGCGGTTCGTGCAGCCGGGCGCGGCGCTGGCGCCGGCGGCGGAGCTCGGCGGGCCGCATCGCCGGCCTGCAGGCCGGCCTCGCGGCCCTCGGCCTCGACGCCGCCCTCCTCCGGCAGAACGCCGACCTCTTCTACTTCGCCGGCACGGTCCAGCAGTCGTACCTGTACGTGCCGGTCACGGGCGAGGCGACGCTGTTCGTGCGCAAGGTCGCCGAGCGCGCCCGCCGGGAGTCGGCGCTCGGCGCCATCGTGGAGCTCCCGACGCCCAAGGACCTGCCGCGGCTCATCGCCGAGCGGTACGAGGCGCTGCCGGCGCGGGTCGGGCTCGAGCTCGACGTCCTGCCGGTGGCGGACTTCCGCCGCCTCGAGAAGCTGCTGCCGGGCACGGCGTTCGAGGACGTCGGCCGGACCATCGTCCGCCAGCGCGCGGTCAAGTCGGCCTGGGAGGTCGAGCGCATCCGCGCGTCGGCCGCCGTGGCCGACGCGGTCAGCCGGCTCATCCCCGGCATCCTCGAGGAGGGCCTCACCGAGGTGGAGTTCGCCGGCCGGGTCGAGGCGGAGGCGCGCCGGCTGGGCCACGAGGGCTACATCCGCATGCGCGGGTTCAACCAGGAGATGTTCTACGGGCAGCTGCTCGCCGGCCCGAGCGGCTGCGTGTCCAGCTACCTCGACACGCCGCTCGCCGGCACCGGCCTCAGCCCCTCGGTCGCCCAGGGCGCGAGCTTCCGGCGCATCGGCCGCGGCGAGCCGGTCGTCTTCGACTTCGTGCCCGTGCGCGACGGCTACATGGCCGACTTCACGCGCATGTACTCGCTCGGCCCGCTGGACGCGGAGCTCCTGCGGGCGTACGACGCCGCCCTCAGCGTGCAGGAGGCGGCGACGGGCGCGGCCCGGCCCGGCGCGACCTGTCGCGCCGTGTGGGAGGCCGCGCTCGCGGCCGCCGCCGCGGCCGGGCTGGCCGGCAACTTCATGGGGCACGGCGCCGGCCAGGTCCCCTACGTGGGCCACGGCATCGGCATCGAGCTCGACGAGCTGCCGGTGCTCACCGGCAGCGGCCTGGAGCTCGAGCCGGGCATGGTCTTCGCGCTCGAGCCCAAGTTCGTGCTCCCCGGCGCCGGCGCGATCGGTATCGAGAACACCTGGGTGGTCACGGACGACGGTGTCGAGCGCCTCACGCTGGCGCCGCAGGAGATCGCCGTCGTCGACTGACCGCGCGCTGCGCCGGCTGGAACGCGGGGCGCGGGGAAGACTGTGCCTGCCGGACCCGGACACGAGGGAGGAGAGACGATGAAGCAGCTGGCGCCGGACGTGTGGACCCATGACATCGACGCCGAGGGGTTCCCGACGCTCTCGGCCGTCATCCTGACGCCGCGCCTCGCCATCGTCGTGGACACGCTCACAGGGCCGCGCGACATGGACCCCGTCGTCGAGTTCCTGGCCGCGGAGGCCGCCGGGCGGCGCGTCGCGGTGGTCAACACGCACCACCACTGGGACCACGTGTTCGGCAACGCCGCCTTCCCCGGAGTCGACATCATCGCCCAGCGGGCGTGCCCGCGGCTCATGACGGCGGAGCTCCAGAGCGGCGACGAGTCGCGTCGGCTGCCGCCGTCCGAGGGGGTCCCGCTGCCCAACATCACGTTCGGGGACCGGCTGACCTACGTCGACGAGGGCGAGACGATGCACCTCATCCACACCCCCGGCCACAGCGAGGACTCGCTGGTCGTCTTCCTCACCCAGAACCGCCTCCTGTTCGGCGGCGACACGGTGGAGTGGCCGCTGCCCAACTTCTGCCAGCGGGACGGCCGCGAGGAGTGGATCAAGACGCTGCGCCAGCTCAAGCAGCTGCCCGTGGACCTCGTCGTGCCCGCCCACGGGCCGGCCATGGACAAGCAGATCATCGACGCCAACGAGCGGTACGTGGCCGGCGTCTACGAGGCGGTCGCCGCGGCCAAGGCCTCCGGGGTCGCCCGCGGCGACCTCGAGCTGCCGCCGGCCGCCTTCCTGGGGGACGACGTGCTCGTCGACGAGGTGTACGAGGCCGCTCACCGCGACAACCTGCTCTGGGCCTGGGACGAGGTGTAGGCGGGCCGCCGCCGCTTCGCCGGGCGGCCCGTGCCCGCGCGCATGCACGAGGAATTGGACATTGTCCTCCAATTCGTGTACAAAGGGTCCATGAGGCTCTCCACCCAAGCCGACTACGCGGTCCGCGCCGTCTACGAACTGGCGCGCCACGAACCCGGCGCCGTGCTGCACACCGGCGACATCGCCGCGGCGCAGCACATCCCCGGGCCGCGGCTGGCCAAGGTGATCCACGACCTTGCGCGCGCCGGCCTGGTGCGCACGCAGCGAGGCCACCAGGGCGGCGTCATGCTGGCGCGCCCGGCGGCCGAGATCAGCGTGCGCGACGCGTACGAAGCGGTGGAGGGTCCCATTCTGCTGTGCCGTTGCCGGCAACGGGTGGAACCGTGCGCCGACGACGGGTGCGACACCCACGAGTTCTGGCACGGTGTCGAGACGCTCCTGACCGGGGAGCTCCAGACGATGACGTTCGCGGCCATGACCGACGCGCGGAGACGCGCGTGCGTGTCCAGCGGCCGCCCGCAGGCGACGGGGAGGTGACAATTCATATGGCAGAGATCATCAAGGAGCAGGTCGAGAAGGCCTTGGGCGACATCCGCCCGGCTCTGCAGGCCGACGGTGGCGACATCGAGCTGGTCGACGTGCTGGACGACGGCGTCGTCCAGGTACGCCTCCAGGGCGCTTGCGCAGGGTGCCCGATGTCCCAGCTCACCCTGACCAACGGTGTGGAGCGCCACCTCAAGAACGTGGTGCCCGGCGTCGAGCGGGTCGAGAACATGGGCTTCTAGGAGTCCGGCATGCGTGTGCGGCGGCCGCTGCTGTTACCATCTGGTAACAGCAGCGGCCGCCGCCGTTTCCGGCCGCCCATCATGGAACGCGCGTTCACGTTCTGGGCATATACTGTCAGACCCGGACGAGAACAGCCGGAGCGTGAGAGTCGCGCTTCGGCGCCTGAGGAGGTACGCAGTGAGGGGGCCAGACGAGCACACGCGCGCTGACGAGTACCACGGCCGCGAGGCCGTGAAGCAGAGCACGCGGGCGGCGCAGGAGGAGTTCACCGGAGAGCTGGAGGCGAAGGCGGAGCTGGTCGACGCCGACCTCCGCGACCCGTCGCTCTACATCAACCGCGAGCTCAGCATGCTCGACTTCTTCGAGCGCGTGCTCGACGAGGCTCGCGACGTGAACAACCCCCTCCTCGAGCGCGTGAAGTTCGTCGGCATCGTCGGCTCGATCCTCGGCGAGTTCTTCATGGTGCGCATCGCCGGCCTCCGGCAGCAGGTCGAGGCCGGCGTCTCCGAGGCCTCCGCGGACGGCTACACGCCGCAGCAACTGCTGCCCATCGCGCAGGAGCGCGCCTGGGACATCATGAAGGCGGCGCGCCAGTGCTTCAGCGACCTCAGGCCCGAACTGGACGCCGCCGGCATCCACATCGTCGACTACGCGAGCCTGGACGCCGAGCCAGCGCGCCGCGCTGGTGAGCTACTACGAGAAGCAGGTCTTCCCGGTGCTGACGCCGCTGGCGTTCGACCCCGGGCGGCCGTTCCCGCACATCTCCAACATGAGCCACAACCTCGGCGTGCTCGCGCGCGACGCCAACGGCGACGAGCACTTCGCGCGCGTCAAGGTGCCCGACACGCTGCCGCGGCTGGTGCCGGCGCCGGCCCCCGCCGGCGCGACGGTCGGCGAGGACGGTGTGGAGCACCAGTGGTTCACCTGGCTGGAGCAGGTCATCGCCGCCAATCTCGCCACGCTGTTCCCCGGCCTCGAGGTGCTCGAGTCGCACCCCTTCCGCGTGACCCGCGACGCCGAGCTCGCGATCCAGGAGCTGGAGGCCGACGACCTGCTCGAGACGATCGAGCAGTTCGTGCGCCGGCGCCGCTTCGGCTCGGTCATCCGCGTCACCATCGACGAGGGGATGCCCGAGCGCGTGCGCGGCATCCTCGCGGAGAACCTCGAGCTGGGCGACTCGGACATCTACCAGGTGCGCTCGCCGCTCGGGCTCAGCAGCCTCTGGGGGGCCGGCTCCATCGACCGGCCGGACCTCAAGTACGCTCCGCTCGTGCAGTCGGTCCCGCCGTCGCTCGCCGGCCTCGAGGGCGCGGAGCTGTTCGCCGCCATCCGGCACCGTGACGTGCTCCTGCACCACCCCTACGACTCGTTCGACCCCGTCGTCGAGTTCCTGCGCGCGGCCGCCAACGACCCCGACGTGCTCGCCATCAAGCAGACGCTGTACCGGGTCGGGCGCAACGCGCCGGCCGTCGAGCAGCTCATGGAGGCGGCCGCCAACGGCAAGGACGTCGCCGTGCTGGTCGAGCTCAAGGCGCGCTTCGACGAGGAGAGCAACATCGGCTGGGCCAAGGCGCTGGAGCGCGAGGGCGCCCACGTGGTCTACGGCCTCCTCGGCCTCAAGACGCACTGCAAGGCGCTGCAGGTGATCCGCCGTGAGGGCGACCGCATCCGCCGCTACACGCACCTGGGCACCGGCAACTACAACAGCGTCACGACCAAGCAGTACACCGACCTCGGCTACCTGACGGCCGACGACGACATCGGCGCGGACGCCGCCCTGGTCTTCAACCACCTCACCGGCGGCGGCCAGGCGACCGAGTACCGCAAGCTGCTGGTGGCGCCGGTGAACCTGCGGCAGGGCATCGCGGAGCGCATCGACCGCGAGATCGCCCACGCCGAGGCGGGGCGCGAGGCGCACCTGATCTTCAAGATGAACTCGCTGGTCGACAAGCCCATGATCCGCAAGCTGTACCGGGCCTCGCAGGCCGGCGTGAAGGTCGACCTCAACGTGCGCGGCATGTGCTGCCTGCGTCCGGGCGTGCCCGGCGTGAGCGAGAACATCAGCGAGCGGAGCGTCGTCGGCCGCTTCCTGGAGCACAGCCGCGTGTACTGGTTCCGCAACGGAGGCGACGAGGAGGTCCTGCTGGGCAGCGCCGACCTCATGCCGCGCAACCTCAACCGCCGTGTCGAGATCATCTTCCCGATCCAGGACGCGGGCATCCGGCGCCGCATCCGCGACGAGATCCTGCCGACGTACCTGGCCGACAACATGAAGACCAGGACCCTGGCCGCCGACGGTTCGTGGACCCACATCTGGCCCGCGGACGGCGACGAGCAGCGCAACGCGCAGGAGTGGTTCGTCGCGCGGGCGCGCGAGCAGGCGGTCGACGAGGGCGAGCACGCCTGATGCGCGTGTACTTCCTGCGGCACGGCAAGGCGGACCGGTCTCAGTGGGACGGGGACGACGACGACCGGCCGCTCACGGCCGAGGGCGAGAAGGAGCTGCGGCGCGAGGCGAAGATGCATGCGCGCCATGGACCTTGCGCTCGACCTGATCGTGACCAGCCCGCTGGCGCGCGCCCGCCGGACGGCCGAGATCGTCGCCGACGAGCTCGGCCTGGGCGGGCGCCTCGTCGAGGACGCCCGGCTGGCTCACGGGTTCGACGTGCGCCGCCTCGAGCAACTGCTCGCGGCGCACGCGCCGGCGCAGTCGGTCATGGTGGTCGGGCACGAGCCCGACTTCAGCGCCACCGTCTCCGAGCTCATCGGTGGTGGCGACGTCGTGATGAAGAAGGGCGGGCTGGCACGCGTCGACGTCACCGCGCCCGTGGCCGGTGGCGGCGAGCTCGTGTGGCTGCTCACGCCGCCTCTCCTGGGGAGCAGATGACGATGGAGGTCGAAGCGAAGTTCCTGGTGCCGGACGAGGCGACGCTGGCGCGGCTCATCGAGACCGCGTCGCTGGCAGGATGCGACGTCGAGCCGGGCGAGGCCCGTCGCGACGTCGACACGTTCCTGGATACGCCCGACCGGCGCCTGCTGGCGGCGGGGTACTACTTCCGCCGCCGCGAGACCGGCGACGGCGTGCGCTTCACGCTCAAGCAGCTGGTCGCGCCGTCGGACGGCGTGCTGCGGCGCGAGGAGATCGAGGCGCTCGTGGCCGCCGACGTCCCCATCGCCGAGTGGCCGGCCGGCGAGCTCCGGGAGCGGGTCGAGCAGCTCGCCGGCGGTGAGCCGCTCGAGGCGATGCTCACGCTCTCGCAGGTGCGGGTGGCGCGTGTGGTGCGCCGCGGACGGCGCGAGATCGCCGAGCTCAGCCTCGACCGCGTGACCGCCACGGCGCCCGACGGCGACCGCGGCTGGCTCGAGGCCGAAGTAGAGGCGCGCGGCGGCGGCGTCGACGCCGACGTCACCGCCCTGGCGGCCGAACTGCGCGAGCAGTGGGGGCTCGTCCCCGAGGGGCGCGCCAAGTTCACGCGCGCGCTCGAGCTCGCCGGCGACGAGGACGACGGCGTCCTCATGGCCGCCGCCGAGCGCCAGGTCCACGAGGCGCAGGCCTCGGGCGAGGGCGCGCGCGCGCGCCGCGCCCAGGCGCTGCTGGCGCTCGACCGCGGTCTCTCGCAGGTCGCGGCCGGCCGCGTGGCCGGCCTCTCCGACCGCCGCGTCCGCTACTGGCTGGCGCGCTACCGGGTCGAAGGCACGGGCATCTACGACGACGAGGCCACCGACCCGGGGAGCGGCGCGACCGGGGCCGCTCCCGCGGCTGCGCCGAAGAAGCGGCCCGACATCCGCCCGTCGGACACGATGACCGAGGCGGCCGCCAAGACGCTCCGCTTCCACCTCGCCAAGATGCTCGAGCACGAGGAGGGCACGCGGCTGGGGGAGGACCCGGAGGAGCTGCACGACATGCGCGTCTCCACGCGCCGCATGCGCATGGCGCTGCGCGTGTTCGCCGACTACCTCGACCCGGAGGTGCTGCGGCCGGTGCTCCGCGGGCTTCGCCGCACCGGCCGCGTGCTCGGCGCCGTCCGCGACCTCGACGTCTTCAACGAGAAGACGCAGGTGTACCTCGACGGCCTGCCCGACGAGCGCGCCGGGGACCTCGACGGCCTGCTCGACGCGTGGAAGGACGAGCGCGAGAAGCAGCGCGCTCACCTCGTCACCTACCTCGACGGCAAGCGCTACCGCCGCTTCGTGCAGCGCACGACCGAGCTGCTCGAGGGCCCGATCGAGGCGCTGGCGCCGCAGAACATCGTCACGCCGCGTCCCCAGCGCGTCGCCCAGGTGCTGCCCGGCGTCCTCTACAAGGACATGGCCGTGGTGTGGGCGTTCGAGGGCCAGCTCGGCGGCCTCGAGACGCCGCTGCCGCGCTTCCACCTGCTGCGCAAGGCGTGCAAGGGACTGCGCTACACGCTCGAGTTCTTCGAGGACGTCCTCGGCCCCGGCGCTCGTGCGCTGATCAAGCGGGTCAAGGGCCTGCAGGATCACCTCGGCGACCTGCAGGACGCGGTCGTCACCAGCGGCGTGCTGCGCGACTACCTCACGTGGGGCACCTGGCGGCACGGGGGACACGACCTGCCCGGACCCATCGAGATCATCGTGGCGCCGGGCGCGGCCCGCTACCTGGCCGCGCGCCAGGAAGAGATGGAACGCCTGGTGGTCACGTTCCCGGAGGTGTGGCCGACCGTCGCCGGCAACGAGTTCAGCCGGGAGCTGGCCGCGGTGATCGCGGAGATCCAGCCGGACTAATCCGCGCAGCCTTATTGAGCGGCGAGCGGGCCCGCAGGGCTCCGCCGCCGACGGACTGACGCGCGGGAGGCTGGCTCCGCCGGCCGCGGCTCCTGACCGGCCGGCCCGCCTCAGTCGTCGAGCAGCGGGACGGCGATGACGCCGATCGGGTAGCCGAACGCCTTCTCGAGGCTGTCGCGGCGCCGTTCGACCGCCCACTCCTCCAGGCTCCAGTCGCCCGCCGGCTGCAGCTCGAGGATCAGACTGCCGGCCTCGCGGCGCAGCCGCGCGTGCGCGATCGCGCCCGCGTGTCCTCTGTCGAGGTACTCGGCGAGCCGCAGGTAGGCCCCGAGGCGCCGCACGACCTTGCGCGAGCGGCGGCCCAGCCCCGAGAACGCCTCGAAGCGGGGAGCGGGGAGGGCCTTGCGGTGGAAGTACGCCGTGGCCGCCATGATGGCGATCTCCTCCTGGTCGAACCCCACGAGGTCGGCGTGCCGGATGAGGTAGTAGGTGTGCTGGTGGTGGCGCTGCGTAGCTCAGGAACGTGCCGATGTCGTGGAGGAGGGCGGCGTACTCGAGCAGTTCGCGCTCCTCCGGGCCGAGGCGATGCAGGCGCGCCGCGCCGGCGGAGTCGAAGAGCTCGAGTGCGAGTCGCGCCACCTGGCGGGCGTGCGTCTCGTCGAACGCCGTGGAGCGCGCGAGCTGCAGCACGCTCCGCTCGCGCACGCCCGCGCCGTGCGCCAGCTCGTGCTGCCCGGCGCGGGCGAGGTCGTCGAGCAGGAGGCCCTCGCGCAGGCCGCAGTCGTCGAGGGCCACGATCGTCTCGATGCCGAGGTCCTCCGTGAGCGTGTCGAGGATGGCGGCGCCGGCGACGATGATGTCGGCCCGCGCCGGCGAGAGCCCCGGCAGGGAACGCCGCTCGTCGGCGGTCATCGCGCGCAGGCGCTTCGCCACCGCGCGCAGGTCCTTGCGCGTGAGCGGCTCGTCCCGTGCCGGCACGCGGTCGTGGAACAGGCGCGCCGCCACGCCGGCGAGGTTCACGATGGTGCCCGAGGTGCCGTAGGCGGCGGCCTCGGGCCGGCCCACGTCGCGCAGGGTGTGCTGCGACGTGAGGCGCACGTAGTGCTTGAGGGCTTCGTAGGCGTCGGCGCCGTACCGGCCGTCGGCGTCCGGCTGCGGACCCTCGCTGGCCAGGCGGATGGCGCCCAGCGAGATCGACTCGACGATGTCGGCGCCGCCGCCGTCGCCCACGGCGACCTCGGTGCTGCCGCCGCCGATGTCGATGACCAGCGCGCGCCCGTCGACGTGCACGCGGCTGAGCAGGCCGAGGTAGATGAGCCGGGCTTCCTCCCGGCCGGAGACCACGTGCACCTCCAGCCCGGCCGTCTCGCGCATGAGGCGGACGAAGTCCTGCGCGTTGCGCGCCTCGCGCGTCGCCGCCGTCGCGACGGTCACGAAGCGGTCGGCGCCGTGAGCGCGCGCGAGGTCGGCGAACCGCGCGCACACCGTCGCCGCGCGCTCCATCGCCGCGGGCTGCAGGTGCCGCACGTCGCCGAACTCGCCCTCGCCGAGGCGGACGGTCTCCTTCTGCATGCTGAGCACCGTCCAGGAGTGGTCGGGCGCGAAGCGCACGACCATGAGCCGCGCCGAGTTGGTGCCGATGTCGATGTAGGCGACCGTCTCGGCGGCGATCGGCGCGCCCGTCGCCGGCGAGCCGGTCGTCGGCGTCGCGGCGGCCACGTCAGGCCTTGGCCTTCTTCTTCGCCTTGGCCTTCTTCTTGCCGCCTTCTTCTTGCCGCCTTCTTCTTGCCGCCCTTCTTGACGGCGTCACGGTCGGCGTTCAGCTTCTCGAGGCCCACCTTGCGGTCGCCGTACTCGGCGATGTAGGCCTGCGCGATCTCACACTTCTTGCAGCCCTTGCCGCAGCAGCCCTTCCACTCCTTGCGGCTGAACTCGTGCTTGAGCTTGGTCACTGGTCGCTCCCTTCGCGGTGCGTGGTGGTGCAGAGATACCGCGGGGGAGAGGTGCGAAAACGCGGGCGGCCGGCGACCCCGCTGCTGGGGTCGCCGGCCGCCCGGCCGTGCGCTCTGTGGTCCGCGTGCGCCCGTCAGGCGCCGTAGGCGTCGAGCCTCACGTCGGCGGCCACGGCGTAGGCCATGTCCGTGCACGCGGCGATGTCGTCCAGCGAGTAGCCGACGGCGACCTCTTCCAGCACCCAGCCCTTGTCGGGGTAGCGGCGGAACAGCGCCCGCTCGGTGATGATCACGTCGGCCTCTTCGGCGCCGGTGAGCGGGAACGTGCACGCCTTCATGAGCTTGGAGGCGCCGTCCTTGGAGCAGTGCTCGCTGACGATGTTGACGACCTTGGCGCCGGTGATGAGGTCCATGGCGCCGCCCATGCCGGCGAGCATCTTGCCGGGCACGATCCAGTTGGCGATGTTGCCCTTCTCGTCCACCTGCAGCGTGCCGAGGAAGGTGGCGTCCAGGTGGCCGCCGCGGATCATGCCGAAGGAGGTGGCCGAGTCGAAGTAGCTGCCGCCCGGGATCGAGCGTGATGGGCTGGTTGCCGGCGTTGGCGCGGTCGCGGTCCTCGCAGCCGGGGTCCGGCGCGGGGCCGACGCCGATGGCGCCGTTCTCGGTCTGGATGACGACGTCGACGCCGTCGGGCACGTAGTTGGCGACGAGCGTCGGGAGCCCGATGCCGAGGTTGATGATCTGCCCGTCCTTGAGCTCCTGGCCGGCGCGGGCGGCGATGACCTTCTTCGCGTCACTGGC
Source organism: uncultured Thermoleophilia bacterium (assembly GCA_963834905.1). GTDB lineage: Bacteria > Actinomycetota > Thermoleophilia > UBA2241 > UBA2241 > CAIXSE01. Next base: position 38,256 of record CAWIDR010000016.1, read on the forward strand.
CATTGAACTTCTCCTCCCGGATGACGCAGTAGTCGATGTTGGCGCGCACCACCGCGTCGACGAAGATGCCCGAGGTGTGGATGGCGTTGGGGTCGAGCTCGCCCATCGTGTAGAGGTTCTCGACCTCGGCGATGACGAAGTCGGCGCAGGTGGCGGCGGGCACGTTGAAGTTCCGCGACGTGCCCCGGTAGATGAGGTTGCCCCACGTGTCTCCCGCGTGCGCGCGCACGATGGCGACGTCGCACTTGAGCGCCGGGACGAGGATGAACTTGCGGCCGTCCAGCTCGATGATCTGCTTGCCCTCCTCGGCCACCGTACCGATGCCGGTGGGCGTGAGGAAGCCGCCGAGGCCGGCGCCGCCGCAGCGCATCATCTCGGCGAGGGTGCCCTGCGGCGTCGGCTCGACCTCGAGCCTGCCCTCGTTCATCGCCTTGCCGATCTCGGGGGTGGTGCCGATGTGGCTGGCCACCACCTTCTTGATCTTGCCCTGCTTGACCAGCTCGACGACGCCGCGCTCGCGGTAGCCGGCGTCGTTCTCGTAGATCGTGAGGTCGCCGACGTCCATCGTCTTCAGGTAGTCGATCAGCGTGAGCGGATCGCCCTGGCCGATGAAGCCGCCGACGGCGATGCTCATCCCACTCTTGACGTGGGACATCGCCTCCTCGATGGGGACCACCTTGTTCTTGGGCACCGTTCGCTCCTTTGCACGGAAGAGGCCGGCGCACGAGGCGCGCGTGAGGCGCGCGCGCCGGCCGGGCGACTGCGTTGACAGGAAGGGTATCACCTGATGGGCGGCGACTCCCCGGGGCGCCGCTGGACGTCCCGGACAGCCTCACGGACTCTACCTGCCGTTTCGCTATACGGTCAACGTGACCGCGATGCGGATGAAACTGGCCCTTTGTGTGCTCCGCCCAGCACTGTATACTTCGCGCGGCGCAACGGAAAAGGAGGGCCTTTGTGACCGCAGTCACCGAGTCTGCAAGCGTCGGCGTCATCGGCGGGTCCGGGTTCTACGAGCTCCTCGAGAACGCTCGCGAAGTAGTCATCGACACCCCGTTCGGGCAGCCGTCGGACTCCTACTTCCTCGGCGAGATCGACGGCGTGAGCGTCGCGTTCCTGCCGCGCCACGCGCGCGGGCACCGCATCCTGCCCGGCGAGGTCAACTACCGGGCCAACATCTGGGGCATGAAGGCGCTGGGAGTGCACTACGTGCTTTCCGCCAGCGCCGTCGGCAGCCTCCGCGAAGAGCTCAAGCCGCTGGACGTCGTGGTGCCGGACCAGCTGTTCGACCGCACCAAGGCGCGGCCGAGCACGTTCTTCGGCGAGGGCGTCGTCGTGCACATGGGCTTCGCCGACCCGTTCTGCCCGTACACCAGCAAGCTCATCGTGGAGGCGGGCCGCGAGGTCGGCGCCACGGTACACGAGGGCGGCACCTACGTGTGCATCGAGGGACCGCAGTTCAGCACCCGTGCCGAGAGCAACGTCTATCGCCAGCTCGGCTTCGACATCATCGGGATGACGAACCTGCAGGAGGCCAAACTGGCGCGGGAGGCGGAGCTCTGCTACGCCACCATGGCGATGGTCACCGACTACGACGTGTGGTACGAAGGCGAAGAAGACGTGACGCTGGAGCAGGTCCTCGCCAACGTCCAGCGCAACGTCGTCACTGCGCAGGCGATCGTCCGCCGCGCGGTGGGCGCCCTCGACCAGCACCGTGACTGTGGGTGCAGGCACGCGGTCGAGTTCGCCATCAACACCCCGGCGGAGCTCATCCCGCCGGCCACCAAGCAGAAGCTCGACCTGCTCATCGGCAAGTACCTGGGGTAAGGACAAGAGCCACGGGCGCTCCCCCCGCGCCCGCGTTGGAGGGGTCCAAGAAAGGAGCAAGGCAGTGTCTTCGTTCGTATCGAACAACGCCATTCTCGTGGCGGTCATCTGCGGGCTGATCGCCGTGATCTACGGCGTCCTGCTCATCCGCTGGCTGCTGAAGCTGCCGGCCGGCGACGAGGTCATGCAGAGGATCGCCGGCGCCGTGCAGGAGGGCGCCAAGGCCTATCTGGCCCGCCAGTACCGCACCATCGCCATCGTCGGGGTGGTCGTCTTCTTCGTCCTGCTCGTGGCGCTCGGCCTCGGCAAGGACTGGACCTACGGCTGGCACGCCGCCGTCGGGTTCATCATCGGCGCCTGCCTCTCGGCCGCCGCCGGCTACATCGGCATGATGGTCAGCGTGCGCGTCAACGTGCGCACCGCGGAGGCCGCGCGTCAGGGTCTCGGCCGCGCGCTCACCGTCGCCTTCCGCGGCGGCGCGGTCACCGGCCTCCTGGTCGTCGGCCTCGCGCTGCTCGGCGTCAGCATCTACTTCTGGATCACCGGCGACGTCGCGGCCCTCGTCGGCCTCGGCTTCGGCGGCAGCCTCATCAGCGTGTTCGCGCGCGTCGGCGGCGGCATCTTCACCAAGGCCGCCGACGTGGGCGCCGACCTCGTCGGCAAGGTCGAGGCGGGCATCCCCGAGGACGACCCGCGCAACCCGGCCGTCATCGCCGACAACGTCGGCGACAACGTCGGCGACTGCGCCGGCATGGCCGCCGACCTCTTCGAGACCTACGCCGTCACGGCCGTCGCCGCCATGCTGCTCGCCTTCCTCACCTTCCGCGGCTCCGTCAACGTCACCGGCGTCGCCAAGGGCCTGATCATCCACGTCGACGCCGACGTGGTCTACAAGCCGGCCGTGCTCTACCCGCTGGTCATCGGCGGCGTCAGCATCATCGCCAGCATCATCGGCACCTTCTTCGTGCGGCTCGGCAAGAGCGAGAACATCATGAACGCCCTCTACAAGGGCCTCTCCGTGTCCGCCGTCATCGCCATCGTCCTCTTCTATCCGATCACCCACTGGATGCTCGGCGACAAGGCCGCCGCAACTCTTCGGCGTGCCGAGCGTCACCCGTCTCTTCCTCGCCGCCGTCACCGGCGTCGTCGTCACCGCGCTCATCGTGGTCATCACCGAGTACTACACGGCCTCGCGCTACAACCCCGTGAAGAGCATCGCCAAGGCGAGCCTCACCGGCCACGCCACCAACATCATCCAGGGCCTCGCCGTGTCGATGCAGTCCACCGCTCTGCCGGTGCTCGTCATCGCCGCCGGCATCCTGGTCAGCTACACCGCCGCGGGCGGCGGGCAGGCCGGCCTCTACGGCATCGCCGTGGCGGTCATGGCCATGCTCTCCATGACCGGCATCATCGTCGCCATCGACGCCTACGGCCCGATCACCGACAACGCCGGCGGCATCGCCGAGATGGCGAACATGCCCGAGGCCGTGCGCAAGACCACCGACCCGCTCGACGCGGTCGGCAACACCACCAAGGCCATCACCAAGGGCTACGCGATCGGCTCCGCCGGCTTCGCCGCGCTCATCCTGTTCGTCTCGTACACGCTCGACCTGCAGGAGCACTTCCTGCAGAAGTACGACTTCAAGGGCACCATCTCGTTCATGATCGACAACCCGTGGGTGCTCGCCGGCCTGTTCATCGGCGGCATGCTGCCGTACCTGTTCGCCTCGCTCTGCATGACCGCGGTCGGCAAGGCCGGCGGCCAGGTGGTCGAAGAGGTGCGGCGTCAGTTCCGCGAGATGCCGGGCATCATGGACGGCAGCCAGAAGCCTGACTACGCCACGGCCGTCGACATCGTCACCAAGTCGGCCATCAACAAGATGCTGCTCCCGGCCGCCATCCCGGTGCTCGCGCCGATCATCATCGGCCTCGCCTTCCGCCAGCACGGCTTCGAGGTGCTGGGCGGCGTGCTCATGGGCTGCATCATCACCGGTATCTTCCTGGCGATCAGCATGACCTCGGGCGGCGGCGCCTGGGACAACGCCAAGAAGCTCATCGAGGACGGCGAGTACGGCGGCAAGGGCTCCGACGCCCACGCGGCCGCCGTCACCGGCGACACGGTCGGCGACCCCTACAAGGACACCGCCGGTCCCGCCATCAACCCGATGATCAAGGTCATCAACATCGTGGCCCTGCTCGTCATCCCGTTCCTCATCAAGTAACAGGCGAGACAACGGGCGGCGGCTCCGGCCGCGGCCCTCGGATCGACGCGGCGGGCGGCCCTCGGGCCGCCCGCCGCCGTTCGTCCTCGCGTGGCCCGCCGTGTGGCCCGACATGGAGCGTCCTTGATGGCTTCTTTACGCCGCCTTTCCCGCGCCTGAGGCGTTCCTGACGCACGTCTTGTGCGCGTTTGTGTGCGGTGGTACATTCGGCTGCTAGCAGGCCGGCTCGCCTACGGCGGGCCGGCCGCTTCATGACCATGCCGACAGACACGACAGATCATCGCGATCATCACCGGGGCGCTGGGCATTGCCCTCGTCGTGCGAGGAGCGTGGGGCGGCGTCTGGCCGCCGTCCATCCAGCTCATCGCCGGCATCTTGTTGGTCGTCTTCGCCGGCCTGCGCTGGCGTACGCTGAGGTAGTCGCGGGGAGCGGGGAACAGTGGCACGCAGAAAGACGCGCGAGGGGCAGAGCCTTCACAAGGTACTGGGCGTTCCGGCCCTCTTCAGCACCGCGTACGGCAACGTGGGTTCCTCGATCTACTACGCGCTGGGCGTCGTGGCGGCCTACGCGATGGGACTCACGCCCGTCGTCTTCACCCTGACGGGCCTCCTCTTCGTGACCACGGCGTGGTCCTACGCGGAGGCCACGGCCATGCTGCCGGAGGCGGGCGGCTCGTCGAGCTTCACCCGCCGCGCGTTCAACGAGTTCGTGAGCTTCGGCGCCGGCTGGGCGCTCATGCTCGACTACATCGTGACGATCGCCATCTCGGCGTTCTTCGTGCCCCACTATCTGGCCGTCTTCTGGCCGGTCCTCAAGACGCACCCGTGGGACTCGGCCGTCGGCGTCCTCGTCATCATGGTGCTCGTCGTCATCAACGTGATCGGGATCAAGGAGGCGGCGCGCCTCAACATCATCCTGGCCGTCGCCGACCTGGCGACCCAGGTCCTCATCATGGTCATCGGCGTGGTCCTGCTGCTCGCGCCGCGCCTGCTCATCGACCAGGTCCACCTGTGGACGTCGCCGACCCTTCGCCAGTTCGTCTACGCCATCTCGATCGGGACCATCGCCTACACCGGCATCGAGACCATCTCGAACATGTCCGAGGAGGCGGCGAACCCGGACCGTGACGTGCCGCGAGCGATCAACATGGTGCTCGTGACCGTGATCATCGTGTACATCGGCATGTCCCTCGTCGCGCTCTCCGCCATGCCCGTGGGCAGCAACGAGCTGCGCGTCGACCCGCGGACCGGCTACGTCGCGCAGGTCGAGGTCAAGCCGGGCAAGATCGAGGGGACGTATGTGCTCGCCTCGGATCCGTCGCGGATCGCCTACCTGCCGGTCGAGACCGTGGGAGGCCAGACGCTCATGCCCGTCGCGGACACGAAGCCCACCGGCCCGGTCTACACCCGGGGTGGGGTGGAGTACACGCGGCTGTACGGCACGCAGCTCGGCAGCAACTTCATCGACGACCCGGTGCAGGGAGTGGTGCGCTTCATCCCGGACAGCCTCGCGTGGCTGCGCGGCATCCTGGGCGTCTGGGTCGGCATCCTGGCCGCGACCATCCTCGTCATCGCCACCAACGCCGGGCTCATCGGCGTCTCGCGGCTCGCCTACTCGCTCGGGCAGCACCGGCAGGTGCCGCCCATCCTCGGACGCGTCCACCCCAAGCGCCTGACGCCCTACGTGGCCATCATCGTCTTCGGCGCGGTCGCCTGCCTGATCATCTTACCGGGGAGTACGTTCTTCCTCGCCGACCTGTACGCGTTCGGTGCGATGATCTCGTTCACCGCCGCGCACATCTCGGTCATCGCGCTGCGCATCAAGGAGCCGGACCTGCGGCGGCCGTTCCGCACCCCGCTCAGCATCCCGTTCCGCGGCAAGTCGCTTCCGCTGCTGTCGATCATCGGAGCCATCGGCACGTTCACGGTCTGGTGCGTCGTCGTCGCGACCCACGCGGAGGGGCGGCTCATCGGCTTCTCGTGGATGGGCATCGGCATCGTGGTGTACGTCGTCTACCGCAAGGCCAAGGGCTACTCGCTGACCAAGACCGTCGAGAAGATCGTCGTCCCGATCAGCATGCAGGCGGACATCGACTACCACCAGATCCTCGTGCCCATCACGGGCACGTTCATCAGCGACGAGATGATGGTGCTGGCCTGCCAGCTCGCCACCGAGAAGAAGTCGGCCATCGACGGCCTGTTCGTGATCGAAGTGCCGCTCAACCTGCCGCTCGATGCGCGTCTCGTCAACGAGCGCGCCAAGGGGGAGCAAGGTGCTCAAGGCGGCCGCGATCATCGCCTCGCAGTTCAAGGTCAAGTTCACAGGCAACGTGGTGACGGCGCGACAGGCGGGCCGGGCCATCGTGGAGGAGGCCGCGCAGCGCCGCAGCGAAGTCATCATGCTGGGCACGACGCGCAAGCGCCGCATCGGTAACCTGACGTTCGGGAGGACGACGGACTACGTGCTCGACCACGCGCCCTGCGAGGTCCTCCTCAATCTGGTCCCCAGGGACTATCCTACGGAGGGCTCGAGCGTCGTGAGCGAGCTCGCACAACGGGCGGCGGCGCCTCCCGCAACGGGTGGCAGTCCCGCCGGCCCAAGCGTGAAGGAATGAGGAGAGTGCCATGCATGTCGTGATCTGCGGCTGCGGCCGTGTAGGGTCGGGCCTTGCCCGTGACCTGGTGACGCAAGGGTTCGACGTCTCGATCATCGACGAGAGCCCGGATGCCTTCCACCTGCTGGGCGACGACTTCCCCGGCGAGTTCGTCGTGGGGCGCGCCCTGGACTGGGACGTGCTGCGCGAGGCCGGCATCGAGACCGCCATCGCCTTCGTCGCCTGCACCGACGGCGACAACACCAACATCGTGATCGCCCAGGTCGCGCAGAAGAAGTACGGCATCAAGTGCGTCGTGGCGCGCGTCTACGACCCGCTGCGCGCGGAGCTGTTCGCCCAGGCGGGCATCCGCACCGTGTGCCCCACGCGCGACGTGCGCATCTCTCTCTTCGACGCCGTCCGCTCCTGTCAACTCCCCATCGCGGAGGGCTGAGCCATGTTCGTGCTCATCGTCGGCGGCGGCAAGGTCGGCCTCAACACCGCGCGGCAGCTCATGCGGCTGGGCCACGAGATCGTGCTCATCGAGCAGCGCTCGACGCGCTTCAACATCATCGCCGAGGAGCTCGGCGACGAGGCGCTGGTGTTCGGTGACGGCACCGAGGTGTGGGTGCTCGAGAAGGCCGGCATCGGCCGCTGCGACATGGTCGTGGCCGTCACCGGCGACGACGAGGACAACATCATCATCTCGCAGGTCGCCAAGCTGAAGTTCGGCGTGCCCAAGGTCGTCGCCCGCGTCAACAACCCGTTCAACCAGCCGACGTTCGACCTGCTCGGCGTCGAGGCCACCATCTGCGCCACCACGGCGCTCCTCAACCTGATCATGCACGAGCTGCCGGTGCACAAGTTCGTGCACCTGCTCTCGCTGCGCAAGCAGAACCTGGACGTGGTCGAGCTGGAGGTCGGCGACAACTCGCCGTTCGCCAACACCTACGTGCAGGACATCGACCTGCCGGAGGGCGCGCTGCTCGCAGCCATCGTGCGCGCCGGCAAGGCGCTCGTCGCCCGCGGGTCCACCGAGATCCTGCCCGGCGACTACGTGCTCTGCCTGCTGCCGCCGGGCAAGGAGCGGGACCTCATCAAGGTCTTCCTGCCCGACGAGGAGCCCGAGGGCGTGCTCCTGCAGTCCGAGCTCGACACGTCGGAGGGCTGAGGCTGTTCGGCGGGCGGTCGGCCGTGAGCGCGGCGAGGCTGCGCTCAGGTTGACCGCCCGCAGCCTCACCGATAGCATGTCTGGGCCCTTCCGGGCCCTTTTTTCGTCCGGCGGCGAGGTAGCTCAGTTGGTAGAGCACACGACTGAAAATCGTGGTGTCGTCAGTTCAATTCTGACCCTCGCCAC
>CAWIDR010000017.1:0-28497 GCA_963834905.1 uncultured Thermoleophilia bacterium
CTACGACTTCCTCGCCAAGCCGTTCACCCCGGAGGAGCTCCGCTACGCGCTGCGCAAGGCCACGAGCCAGCTCATCCTGAGCAAGCAGGCGCTCAAGCTCGCCGAGGAGAAGCGCGAGATCCGCTTCAACTTCATCTCGGTGCTGGCGCACGAGCTCAAGGCGCCGCTCAACGCGGTGGAGGGCTACCTGAACATCCTGCGCACCACCGAGGCCGACCAGAACCTGCAGATGGTCGAGCGCAGCATCGTGCGCGTGGACGGCATGAAGAAGCTCATCATGGACCTGCTCGACCTCACGCGGATCGAGTCCGGCCAGCGCGAGCGCGTGGTCAAGCGCCTGGACCTGCGCCAGCTGGCCAAGGCGTCGATGGAGCTGTTCGCCGTCGACGCCGACCGCCGGGGCATCACCGTGACGCTCGCGGACGGGGACGACATCGAGCTCCTCGCCGACCCCGGCGAGATAGAGATCGTCTTCAACAACCTCATCTCGAACGCGGTCAAGTACAACCGCGACGGCGGCCAGGTAGACGTCGTGCTCACGCGAAAGGGCGACGCCGTCAAGGTCACCGTCCGCGACACCGGCATCGGCCTCACCGCCGAGGAGGCCGGCAAGCTCTTCAACGAGTTCACGCGCATCAAGAACGAGCAGACGGTCAAGATCCTCGGCAGCGGCCTCGGCCTCAGCACTGTGCGCAAGATCGCCAACATGTACGACGGCGAGGCCAGGGTCACGAGTGAGCCGGGCGTCGGCAGCACCTTCTCGGTCACGCTGCACGACGCGCCGCCGGCCGGGTCCGCGCCCACGCCGAGCCGGCCGTCAACGCGGCGATCCCGTCAGCGCCGCAACTCTGACGGCCCGCCCGCCGCAGCTCGCACCCGGCGCTCCCTGAGGCCGCACACGGGCCTCGCGCACCGGGAGCGGCCGAGACCGCCCGCCATCACCCGATTTCACGCGTGTGCGAAGATGTGGGATACTAACCTCAGGTGTTCGTGACCCCTTGCACAAGCGGCCGCGATGCGTTAGAAACTGTGCGTAGGTGAGGCCAGGTCGAACGTGGATTCTGTGGAGTGAGCGGCCAGCAGCGATCGTCATCTTTTTCGTCCTTCCCTGCCCAGCTTTGGCCTGGCCCGGGCGCGGTCACGACGAGGGAATGGCGGCGGGCCGCGATGGCGGGCCATCGAGCCACGCCAGGGGGAACGCAAACGGACTGAAGGAGTACGTGGTGCCCAAGATACTCATCGTTGACGACGACCCGGACATCGTCGATGCCGGCCGCCTGGTCCTCGAGCGCGAGGGCTACGAGGTCGTCGGCGCGGCCAACCGCGCCGACGGAATGAAGAAGCTCGAGGAGATCAAGCCTGACCTCCTCATCCTCGACGTCATGATGGAGGAGCCGGACGACGGCCTCCGCATGGCCCGCGAGATCCGCAAGAACGGCAACGAGCTGCCGATCATCATGCTCACCAGCGTCAACGCCGCGATGGGACTCAACATCGACAAGGACGGCGAGATCGTCCCGGTCGACGAGTTCCAGCCCAAGCCAGTCGAGCCGCAGACGCTGGTAGCCAAGGTCAAGAAGCTTCTCGAGCAGTAGGAGAGGACTCCAGATGGCAACGACCACAGTCAAGCAGGACCAACTCAGAGCAGACGTCACCGCCCTCATCGAGAAACTCGGTCCGGGCAGGAGCTCTCTCATCCCGATCCTCACGGACGTCAAGAGGCGCTTCCACGGGGTCGACTCCGAGGCCATGCAGACGATCGCCGACGTGCTCGACATCCACCCCGTGGAGGTCTACAGCGTCGCCTCGTTCTACGCGTTCCTCCACGGCGCCCCCGAGGGGCAGTTCGTGATCCGGCTCTGCGGCACGCTCTCGTGCGACTTCGCCGGCAAGGACGCCGTCGCCGACGCCCTCAAGGACGAACTCGGCGTCGGCTTCGATGAGACCACCGACGACGGCGTGTTCACCCTCGAGTGGGCGAGCTGCGTCGGCATGTGCGACCAGGGCCCGGCCCTGCTCGTCAACGACGAGGTCCACACGCGGGTCACCCCCGACACGGTGCGCGAGATCGTCGCCGCCTGTCGCGCCGCGGCCGTGGCCAAGGAGGGCTGAGCAGTGCCCGCCACGATCGAGACCAAGGGCAACGCCCTCACCTACGAGACCATCGAAGCCGAGGCCGGCCTCACGGCCGCCATGGCCATGAGCCGCGCCGAGCTCGTCGACTTCATGCGCGACAGCGACCTCAAGGGCCGCGGCGGCGCCGGCTTCCCCACGGGCATGAAGTGGGGCTTCTGCGCGGCAGAGAAGGCCGACCAGAAGTACATCATCTGCAACGCCGACGAGGGCGAGCCCGGCACCTTCAAGGACCGGGTCATCCTCACCCGCTTCGCCGACCTCGTCTTCGAGGGCATGACCATCGGCGGCCGCGCCATCGGCGCATCGCTCGGCATCATCTACCTGCGCGCCGAGTACACGTATCTGCGCCCGCACCTCAACGAGGTCATCCAGCGCCGCCGCGGGGCCGGCCTGCTCGGCCACAACGTCTGCGGCGTCGAGGGCTTCGACTTCGACATCCTCGTGGCCATGGGCGCCGGCGCCTACGTGTGCGGCGAGGAGACGGCCCTCATCGAGAGCCTCGAGGGCTTTCGCGGCGAGCCGCGCAACCGCCCGCCGTTCCCGGTGGTCGCCGGCCTGCTCAACAACCCGACGGTCGTCAACAACGTCGAGACCCTCGCCTCCGTGGCGGCGATCTTCGCCAACGGCTGCGAGTGGTTCAAGACGTTCGGCACCGACAAGTCGACCGGCTACAAGCTCTTCAGCATCAGCGGCGACTGCGAGAAGCCCGGCGTCTACGAGTTCCCGTGGGGCATCACGGTGGCCCGCCTGCTCGAAGAGGTGGGCGGGACCGGCGCCAAGGCCGTCCAGATCGGCGGCGCCAGCGGCGTCTGCGTGCCGGCCAAGGACTTCACCCGCGCCCTCGCGTTCGAGGACATCCCCACCGGCGGTTCGGTGATGGTCATCGGCCCCGACCGCGACATCCTCGACGTGGCCGAGAACTTCCTCGACTTCTTCGTCGAGGAGAGCTGCGGCCAGTGCACGCCGTGCCGTCTGGGCAACGCCCAGATGCTCGAGGCCGTCAAGCTCCTCAAGAAGGGCGCGTGCCCGCCCGAGTTCCTCAAGAACGTCAAGGAACTCGGCGCCACCATGCAGGTCGCCTCGAAGTGCGGCCTCGGGCAGACCAGCCCGAGCGCCTTCCTCTCGATCCTTGAGGGCTTCGGCGACGAGATCGCAAACCGCGCCCCGAGCGCCTGACGAGAGCGGAGGAGTGAGCATGAGCAACCCCACCACGCCGATCCATCGCGCGCCGCTCTCGCAGCAGCACCGGCGCGTCATCACCACCACCAGCCCGGACGCCATCGGCGCCCAGGTGAGCGTCGTCATCGACGGCGTCGAGGCCAAGGTCCCCTTCGGGACGACCATCCTCGAGGCCGCCAAGACCGCCGGGATCAAGATCCCGACGCTGTGCGACCACCCGGACCTCGACGTGGCCGGCGTCTGCCGCATGTGCGTCGTGGAGGTCGAGGGCCAGCGGACGCTGCAGCCCGCCTGCACCTTCCCGGTCGTCAACCAGCAGAAGATCAACACGCACACGCGCAAGGTCCGCATGGCGCGCAAGCACGTGCTCGAGCTGCTCCTCAGCGAGCACTGCGGCGAGTGCTACAGCTGCGTGCGCAACGGCAACTGCGAGCTGCAGACGCTGGCGGAAGAGTACGGCGTCACCAGCTTCCCCTACGGCCACCCGGAAGAGCCCGCGTTCGAGGTCGACGCCTCGAGCTACTCCGTGGTGCGCGACATGAACAAGTGCATCCGCTGCCGCCGCTGCATCCGCACCTGCATCGACGTGCAGGAGGTGGGCGTGCTCGAGGCGGTCGGCCGCAGCAACAAGGTCACCATCGAGACCTTCGAGGACATGCCGCTCGGCTCCGTCGTCTGCATCAACTGCGGCCAGTGCGTCAACCGCTGCCCCGTCGGCGCCCTGTACGCCAAGGACGAGACCGACGAGGTGTGGGCCGCGATCGACGATCCCGACAAGCACGTCGTCATCCAGACCGCTCCCGCGCCGCGTTCGGCCATGGGCGAGCTGTTCGGCCTCGAGCCCGGCACGCCGGTCACGTTCGAGATGAACACGGCCCTGCGCCGCGCCGGCTTCGACAGGGTGTTCGACACCAACTTCACCGCCGACCTCACGATCATCGAGGAGGGCACGGAGCTCATCCTCCGGCTCTACAAGGCGCTGGTGGAGAAGGACGCGAGCGTCGCCCTGCCGCAGTTCACCAGCTGCTCGCCGGGCTGGGTCAAGTACCTCGAGCACTTCTACCCGGAGTACCTGCCCAACGCCTCGAGCGCCAAGAGCCCGCAGCAGATGTTCGGCGCGCTCATCAAGACCTACTACGCCGAGAAGCTCGGGTTCGACCCCGAGAAGATCGTGAGCGTCGCGCTCATGCCGTGCTCGGCCAAGAAGTTCGAGTGCAACCGGCCCGAGATGCGCGACTCCGGCTTCCAGGACGTCGACTTCGGCCTCACCACGCGTGAGCTCGGCAAGATGTTCAAGGAGGCCGGCCTCCACCTGCCGACGCTGCCGAAGAGCGACTTCGACGACCCGTTCGGCACCGCCACCGGCTCCGGCGTCATCTTCGGCGCCACCGGCGGCGTGATGGAGGCGGCGCTGCGCACCGTCCTCGAGATGGTCACCGGCGAGAAGGTCGAGAGCATCTACGAGCACGGCGACATCATCCCGCTGCGCGGGTTCGAGGGCGTCAAGTACGCCGAGATCACCGTCCCCAAGGTCGGCCCGGTGCCCGAGATCGTGGCGCACCTCGTGCCCGACTGGGACTGGCTCAACGGCGCGACGCTCAAGGTCGCCGTGGCGCACGGCACCGCCAACGCCAAGAAGGTCATGGACGACATCAAGGCCGGCGGCAAGTTCAGCCAGTGCCACTTCATCGAGTTCATGGCCTGCCCGGGCGGCTGCCTGGGCGGCGGCGGCCAGCCGATCCCGACCAGCCCGGACATCCGTGCCGCGCGCGCCAAGGCCATCTACTCCGAAGACTCGGCCTACGCCGTGCGTAAGTCGCACGAGAACCAGGCCGTGCTCGACACCTACGCCGAGTTCCTCACCGACGGTCCCTGCGGCCACAAGAGCCACAAGCTGCTGCACACCGACTACACGGCGCGCGGCAAGCACATCCCGCAAGACTGAGCGCTACGCACACCGGACGACCGGGCCGCCTTCAAGGCGGCCCGGTCGTCTGTATCCGAGTACACTTGAGGCCAATGGGCACCCAACCGCAGCACAGCAAGAGACCCGCCGTCACCTACGTCGACCCGTTCCGCGAAGGCGCCGCCCTCAAGCCCATCGGCGCCGAGGAGCGCACGCTCCTGCGCACGGTCAATCAGAAGATCGCCGCGCGCCCCTCCCTGCGCGCCATCGTCGACTACCTGTTCGACAACACCCAGGCGCTCATCCCGTGCGACCGCATGGGCCTCGCCTTCATCGACGAGCAGTCCGTCTACGTGACCAGCTACTACAACCGCACCTCCTACGAAGGCCTGCGCATCGACCAGGGGTATCGCGAGGGGCTGCGCGGCAGCACGCTGACCGAGGTCATGCACAGCGGGTTGCCGCGCATCATCAACGACCTCGAAGCCTACGTGAAGGACCACCCGCGCAGCCGCTCCTCCAAGCTGCTGATCCGCGAGGGCGTGCGCTCCAGCCTCACCTGTCCGCTGATCGTCGAGGGCCGCGTGGTCGGGTTCATCTTCCGCAGCTCGCGCACGCCGTACACCTACGGGCCGCAGCACATCGAGCTCCAGATGGCGATCAGCGAGCGCCTCAGCCAGGCGGTCGAGAAGGCGTGGCGCATCGAGCAGCTCGAGGAGGCCAACTACGCCTACACGCAGATGCTGGGCTTCGTGAGCCACGAGCTCCAGAGCCCGGTCGCCTCCATGGTCACCGACGCCCAGATCCTCGTCCAGGGCTATCTGGGCGACCTCACCCCCGAGCAGCGCGCCAAGGTCCAGAGCATGGAGCGCAAGGGGCAGTACCTGCTCAGCCTCGTGCGCGAGTACCTCGACCTGGCCCGCGTGGAGGGCGGCGAGCTCAGGCTCCAGACCCGCTCCCGCGTGAACGTCATGGAAGACGTCGTGGCCGAGGCGGTCGACCTCGTCCGCCCGCAGGCGGACGCGCACGGCATCCACCTCATGACCTGCGTGCCCTCGCCGGCGCTGCCGCCGGTGTGCTGCGACCCGACGCTGCTGCGCATCGTCACGGTCAACCTCGTGGACAACGCGGTCAAGTACGGCAACGAGGGCGGCGACATCCGCGTCAAGGCGGAGGTCACCGAGGACGAGCAGGGCGGCGAGCGCCTCCGGATCAGCGTGTGGAACTCCGGGCCGGGCTTCAGCCACGCGGCAGCAGAACAACCTGTTCCGCCGGTTCTCGCGCCTGGACGACCCGGCCCTCAAGAGCCGCCGCGGCACCGGCGTCGGCCTGTACAACTCGTGGCGCATCATCCAGCTCCACAAGGGCCGCATCACGGCCGACTCCAAGCACGGCGAGTGGGCTGAATTCAGTTTCGAGATACCGGCCACGGCGGACTGCGCCGAGCCTCTAGCTGTCGACCCGAGGGAGTAGTTCAATGACAGCCGTTGCCGAGACAGGAGCGTTCATCGATGAGGTCGCCATCGAGGAGGCGATGCGCTCGGCGGCCACCAAGGACGCCGGCCGCGTGCGCGAGATCCTCGCCAAGGCGAGAGAGCTCAAGGGGCTCGCGATGGACGAGGTGGCCGTCCTCTCGTCGGTGAGCGACCCGGAGCTGCTGGCAGAGCTGTTCGCGACGGCGCGCGAGTGCAAGGAGGCCATCTACGGCCAGCGCCTGGTGCTCTTCGCGCCGCTCTACATCAGCAACCTGTGCAACAACGACTGCCTCTACTGCGCCTTCCGCGTGCGCAACAAGGAGCTCCACCGGCGCGCGCTCACGCAGGCGGAGATCCGCCACGAGGTCGAGTTGCTGGTGGACCAGGGCCACAAGCGCATCCTGCTCGTGGCCGGTGAGTCGTACCCCAAGGACGGCGGCTTCCAGTACGTGCTCGACAGCATCGCCACCATCTACGACGTCAAGCGCGGCAACGGCGAGATCCGCCGCGTCAACGTCAACGTGGCGCCTCTCAGTGTCGACAAGTTCCGCGAGCTCAAGGCCGGCGGCATCGGCACGTTCCAGCTGTTCCAGGAGACGTACCACCGCGAGACGTACCAGGCCGTGCACGTCGGCGGCAAGAAGAGGGACTTCGACTGGCGCGTCACCGGCATGCACCGCGCCATGGAGGCCGGCATCGACGACGTCGGCATCGGCGTGCTCTTCGGCCTCGCCGACTGGCGCTACGAGATCCTCGCCATGCTGCAGCACATCCACGAGCTCGAGCGCGCCTACGGCGTCGGTCCGCACACGATCAGCGTGCCGCGCCTCGAGCCGGCCAGCGGCTCCGACATGGCGAGCCACCCGCCGCAGCCGGTGAGCGACGTCGACTTCCGCAAGCTCGTCGCCATCCTGCGGCTGGCGGTCCCCTACACCGGCATGATCCTGAGCACGCGCGAGACGGCCAACCTGCGCAGCGAGACGTTCGCTCTGGGCATCAGCCAGATCAGCGCCGGCAGCCGTACCAACCCCGGCGGCTACGAGGAGAACGAGGAGTTCGACGCGGCGCAGTTCCAGCTCGGCGACCACCGCTCCCTGGACGAGGTCATCCGCGACATCTCCGCGCTCGGCTTCGTGCCCAGCTTCTGCACGGCCTGCTACCGCCTCGGCCGCACCGGCATGGACTTCATGGACCTCGCCAAGCCGGGCGACATCAAGCACCACTGCGACCCCAACGCGCTCAGCACGTTCGAGGAGTACCTGATCGACTACGGCACCCCCGAGACCCGCGAGGTGGGCGAGGCGCTCATCACCCAGAAGGTCGCGGAGATGGACCCGGTGCGCCGCGAGCACACCGAGAAGATGCTCGCGCAGGTGCGCGCCGGCAACCGCGACGTCCTCTGCTGAGACGGCGCGACCCCGGCCGGACCGTCATCACCACCACACGAAGGGAACACCTGTGAGCGACCAGCACATCATCCTCGGCATCCACGTCTCCGACCGCCTCAAGAACGCGGTGGACGTCCAGAAGGTCTTCACCGAGTACGGCTGCAACATCAAGACGCGCATCGGGCTGCACGACACCAACGAGAACGTCTGCTCGCCGAGCGGCGTCGTCCTCATCGAGTTCTTCGGCACGGAAGACGAGGCCTCGGCGATGAAGGCCAAGCTGAGCGCGGTCGAGGGCGTGCAGGTCCAGAAGATGGTGTTCGGCGGCTGACCTCGGATCGCGCCGGGACCACGAGCCCATGACCGACGACGTGCGCATCGAGCGTGACCTGCTCGGCGAGGTCGCCGTGCCGGCGGGCAGCCTGCACGGCGCGCACACCGAGCGGGCGCTCGAGAACTTCCCGCTCGCCGGTCGCCCGGTGCACGTGGAGCTCGCCCGGGCCTACGGCGTGGTCAAGCTCGCCTGCGCGCGCACCAACCGGACGCTCGGCGCGTGGCAGGACGACGACGCCAAGGCCGACGCCATCGAGCGCGCCTGCCGCGAGCTCGCCGACGGCCTGCTCGACGCGCACATCGTCGTCGACCGCCTCCAGGGCGGCGCCGGCACGAGCACCAACATGAACGTCAACGAGGTGCTCGCCAACCGCGCCCTCCAGCTTCTCGGCGAGAAGCCCGGCGACTACGCCCGCATCTCGCCGTCCGACGACCTCAACCTCCACCAGAGCACCAACGACACCTACCCCACCGCGCTGCGCCTCGCGGCCATCGACCTGCTGCACCGGCTCGAGGAGCAGATCGTCGCGCTGCAGGAGGCGTTCCAGGCCAAGGAGCAGGAGTTCGCGCACGTGGTCAAGGTGGGGCGCACGGAGGGACAGGACGCCGTCCTCACCACCCTCGGACGCGAGATGGGCGCCTATGCGGAGGCGCTGAACCGCGACCGCTGGCGCATCTACAAGTGCGAGGAGCGCCTCCGCGTCGTCAACCTCGGAGGCACGGCGATCGGCACCGGGTTCGCCGCGCCGCGCGAGTACATCTTCCGCGTGGTCGACACGCTGCGCGAGCTCACCAGCATCGGGTTCGCGCGCGCCGAGAACCTCACCGAGGCCACGCAGAACGTGGACGTCTTCGTCGAGGTCTCCGGCATCCTCAAGGCGCACGCCGCGACGCTGCTCAAGATCGCCGGCGACCTGCGCCTGCTGAGCTCCGGCCCTGAGGCCGGGCTCGGCGAGATCCGGCTGCCGCGCCGGCAGGCCGGCTCGAGCATCATGCCCGGCAAGGTCAACCCGGTGATCCCGGAGGCGGTGAGCCAGGTGGCGCTGCTCGTGTTCGGCTACGACGCGACCATCGCCACCGCCGCCGGCCTCGGCAGCCTCGAGCTCAACGCCTTCCTGCCGCTGCTCGCCGACTGCCTGCTCGAGAGCCTGCGGCTGCTCGCCGGCGCCGACGAAGTCCTGCGCCGCTTCTGCGTCGAGGGCATCGAGGCCGACGAGGAGCGCTGCGCCGCGCAGGTTCGCGCCTCCAGCGCGGCCGCCACGGCGCTCGTGCCGGAGATCGGCTACGACGCCGCCTGCGACGTCGCCCGGCGCGCCCACGAACGCGGCGCGAGCATCCGCGACGTCGTCGTCGGGGACGGCGTCCTCACCGCCGGACAGTACGACGAACTGCTCACCGCCGAGGCCGTCTGCCGCCTGGGTACGCCCCAGAAGCGCGGCCGCGCCGTGGAAGACTAGGGAGCGCGGTCATGGGCCTGATGGACGCACCCAGAGGCATGCGCCTCCACATCGGCATCTTCGGCCGCCGCAACGTCGGCAAGAGCAGCCTGCTCAACGCCATCACCCGGCAGGAGGTCAGCATCGTCAGCGACTTCGCCGGGACGACCACCGACCCGGTCGAGAAGCCGATGGAACTGCTTCCGCTCGGCCCCGTGCTCTTCATCGACACCGCCGGCATCGACGACGTCGGCGTCCTCGGCGAGCTGCGCGCCAAGAAGACCACGCAGGTGTTCGACCGCACCGACCTCGGCGTGCTCGTCACCGAGGCCGGCAGCTGGGGCGAGTACGAGGACGGCATCCTCGACGAGTTCCTCGAGCGCAAGACGCCGATCGTCGTGGTCTTCAACAAGAGCGACCTCGTGGGCAAGCCGGCGCCGGTCAGGCGCCTGGAGGACCTCAAGATCAAGCCGGTCCTCACCGCCGCCAGCGAGGGGCGCGGGGTGCTCGACTTCCGCCAGGCGCTGCTCGACGCGGCGCCGCCGGACTTCATCGACAACCCGTCGATCCTCGGCGACCTCGTCAACAGCGGCGAGCTCGCCGTGCTCGTGGTGCCGATCGACAAGGAGGCGCCGCGAGGCCGCCTGATCCTGCCGCAGGTGCAGAGCATCCGCGACCTCATGGACAGCGACGCGATGGCGCTCGTGGTGAAGGAGCGCGAGCTCCGCAACGCCATCGAGCGCCTCAACCGGCCGCCGAAGCTCGTGGTCACCGACTCGCAGGCGTTCCTCAAGGTCGCCGCCGACACGCCGCCCGAGGTGCCGATGACGAGCTTCAGCATCCTCTTCAGCCGCTTCAAGGGCGACCTGATCAGCCAGGTGGAGGGAGCGCTCGCGGTCGACGACCTCAAGAGCGGCGCCAACATCCTCATCGCCGAGGCCTGCAGCCACCACCCCATCGCCGAAGACATCGGCCGCGTCAAGATCCCGCGCTGGCTCACGCAGTACGTCGGCGGCAAGCTCAACATCGAGCACATGCAGGGGCACGACTTCCCCGACGACCTCTCGAAGTGGGACCTCGTCATCCACTGCGGCGCCTGCACCTTCAACCGCAGGGCGATGCTCGGGCGCATCCTGCGCTGCAAGCAGCAGGGCGTCCCGATCACCAACTACGGCCTCGTGATCGCCTTCAGCCTGGGGATCTTCGAGCGCGCCCTGCAGCCGTTCCCCGCCGCCCTCGAGGCGGTGCGGGTGGTGCGGGCGCAGCGGGCCGGGCACGCACCGGCGGAGCCGGTGACCTCCGGCCTGCCCGACGACGCCGCCGTCGACGACCTCTGCTGACGACGGCCTCCGCCGCCCGATCCCCGGAGACGCAGTGACGCCGGCCAGCCCCTCTTCCCCGCCCCTCGGCGTCGCCGACGCGCTCACGCGCGAGGCGATCGAGCACTGGCTCCGTGAGGTGGACGAGGCGCGGCTGGAGACGCTCTGGGCCGCGGCGGACGAGACGCGCCACCGCTACGTCGGCGACGCCGTCCACCTCCGCGGCCTGGTCGAGCTCAGCAACTACTGCGTGCGCGGCTGCACCTACTGCGGCATCCGCGCCGGCAACCGCGGCGTGGAGCGCTACCGCGTCTCCGAAGAAGTGGCCGTCGACTGCGCGCGCAAGGCGGTCGCGTTCGGCTACGGCACCCTCGTCATGCAGTCGGGCGAGGACTACGGCATCACCACGGAGTGGATGACGCGCGTCCTGCGCCGCATCCGCTCGGAGACGGCCGTCTCGGCGATCACGCTGAGTCTCGGCGAGCGCCCGGACGAGGATCTGATCGCCTGGCGCGAGGCCGGCGGCGACCGCTACCTCCTGCGCTTCGAGACGTCGGACGAGGAGCTGTACCGGCGCATCCACCCCGACCTGCCGGGCAAGGTCAGCGACCGCATGCGCATCCTGCGCCGCCTCCAGGAGCTGGGCTACGAGGCCGGGACGGGCATCATGGTGGGCATCCCCGGCCAGACCCACGCGAGCATCGCCGGCGACATCGAGCTCTTCCGCGGCATGGACATGGACATGATCGGCATCGGGCCGTATCTTCCGCATCCCGCCACGCCGCTGGGGCAGGAGTTCGGACGGCGGCTCGCCGACGACGACTGGCCGCCGGACCAGGCGCCGAACAGCGAGCTCATGACCTGCAAGGTGGTCGCCCTGACACGGCTGGCACGGCCCGACGCCAACCTGCCGGCCACCACGGCGCTCTCCCTGGTCAACAAGACCGGCGGCCGCGCCCACGGGCTGCAGCGCGGCGGCAACGTCGTGATGCCGAACCTCACCCCGGCCGAAGACCGCGAACGCTACGAGATCTACCCCGAGAAGGCCGCCGTGCACGAGACGGCCGAGGCCATCAACGAGAGCATCCAGCAGCTGCTCTCGTCGCTCGGCCGCACTCCCGGCGCCGGCGCCGGGGGCCGCCCGCACTGACGGCCGGGCCCGCCGGGGCTGACGCCGGGCGGCCGCCGCCGCACTCCGTACGCAAGACGGCCGGGGCGCGAAAGAACGCGCCCCGGCCGTCTTCTTCAGCCGTGCTATGTGCGTCAGAGCGGCAGACCGATCGCCCGTCCGTCCATCCGCTGGACGGGACGGATGCCCATCGCCTTGAGGACCGTCGGCATGATGTCGACCAGCCTCATCTGAGTCCCGCGCACCTGATGATGGATGCCCCTGGCGTACATCGCCATCGGAATGCGCTGTACGTCCCGCTGGGCGCCGCCGTGGTCGCCGTAGGCCGCGTACAGCGTACGGTTTGCAAGCAGCCCGACCACGTCCGCGGAGCCGGAGAACGCCATCGTGTTGACGATCTTCTGGCCCTTGGCTTGCCACCACGTCCGCTCGGCCCGGGTCATCTTCGACCTGGCCGCGGAGACGAGCATGTAGCGGTCGCCCGAGCGGACATACGTGGCGATGACGCCGGGCAGCGTCTTCATCGTCCGCGCCACCGCGAACTTGTCGGCCCACGTGCGGCTGTCGAGCTTCAGCCACGACTCGATCGCGGTCGACTGATAGCTGAACTCCACCTTGCCGGTGTCCATGAGCGGCTGCAGAGCATCTGGACCGTCGGTCGTGTTGGGGATGGTCAGATCGGTGCCGTAGGAAGGCCACCACGTGCCCGCATACCAGCCGCCGGAGACGCCCTCAGTGTAGGCGCCGGCGCCGTCGAGGGCGTCGGTGCCGTACCAGCCCTTGCCGCCGTAGGTCTCGCCGTGGTCGGCGGTGACGACGATCAGGGTGTTCTTGAACTGATGGAGCTCCTTCAGCTTGGCGATGAGCTTGCCGAGCTGATCGTCGGCGTTCTTGGCGGTCCAGGGCATGTGGATCGTGTCGGTCATGTCGGCCGGCGTCCAGCTGTAGTTCTTCAGGTTGTCGACCGGGCCGCCGCCCCACAGGTGGCCGATCTTGTCGATGTTGCTGAAGGTCACGAAGAGCCCGGACCAATCCTCGTGCTCCATGATCGCCGTAGCGGCGTCGGCGACCCAGGCGTCGCCGCTCTCGTGGCCCTCATAGGGGCCGGGGGCGTAGCGGCCATCCTCCGGATACGCCCACGCCGGCGAAGTGTCCCGGGTGCCGTAGTCGTCCGGGCCGATCGCCGGTGAAGACACGTTGCCGGAGCTGATCTTGAAGCGGTCGTCGTTCGCGATGTAGTCGGGAACGTTGCCTGATGGCCCGCGGTACTTGCCGGGCAGACCCGAAATGTACGGCACGGTCGTTCCGTTGGGGGTCTTCTTCGAGCCCATCCGCACCCAGATATCGGAGCTCGAGGCCGCCATCGACTCGACCTGATAGCCCTTCTGGCCGACGTTGGCGACGACCTTGTCGGGGTACTTGTTGTGCAGGTAGTCGCCGAGTTTCGGGTAGTCCTGCATCTCGATGAGCTTGACGTAGTCGGCATAGCCGAGGTCGCCGACGGTCACGATGGCGTTCTCGCCGTAGCCGAGAATGCCGTCGACGTCGCGAATGGCCTCGTCCGACCAGCCCATGTGCTTCGGGAAGAGGCCGCTGACCATGGTGTTGTGGCTGACCACAGTCTCGGAGGCCATCTGGCCCGCATACGCGTTCGGGAAGTTGACGCCGCGGTGCTGCAGCCAGAGCACGTTGGTCATGTTGTACTGCCTGGCGTATTCCGGCCGCATCTGGTCCATGACCACGATCAGGACCCGGCTCGGCTTCGCTGCGAGCGCGGCGCCGGCGGCTACGAGTAAGACGAGAAGAACGACGATAGCGAGCAGAACGCCCTTGCGAGCAAGTGTCATGGCTCCCCCTTGAGCTGAACATCACCGCCCGCGGGCGCCGTTCCCCGGTCCCGCGGGCGACCCTACCACTTGGCACCCTACTGACGTGCGCGGTTGACTGTCAATGAAAGAGATTGTGCGAATGGGGGAGGCCCGAACAGGCGGCCGGCGAGCGGCGAGCGGCAAGGGTGGTGCGCCTGCGGCGCCCCCCTCGCTAGCCCCGCTGCGTCGGCTAGCGTCAGCGGCCGCGTTCCGGTAGAATCCGTCCCCGCGTCGGGGTGTGGCTCAGCTTGGTAGAGCGCTCGGTTCGGGACCGAGAGGTCGGCGGTTCAAATCCGCCCACCCCGACCACCTTCAGTCAGTCTTCTTCCCCGCCTCCGTCAACCCCAGCAGGCGCGAGTACGCGTCGGGGTTGTAGCCGATGATGAAGTCGGCGTCGCCGAACTTCACGAAGGGGAACGCCGAGGCGCCGCGCGCGATCATCTCTTCCTGGATGTGCGCCTGCATGTCTTCGTCGGCAAGGTCGTAGTCGACGTAGTCGTACTTCACGCGCTTGTCGTCCAGCCACGCCTTCGCGTTGCGGCTCCACGGGCACGTGCTCAGCGTGTACAGCTCGACCCTGGTCTGCTCGGCCACGTCTGGTCTCCTCTGGTCCTGGTCTTCCCAACGGCTCTCAGGCGCCGCGCAGGAGCCTGTCGTACGTGGCCGGGTCGTAGCCCTTGACCACCCGGCCACCGATGCGCACGAAGGGGAACCCGTCTGCGCTCTCCTTCTTCATCTCCGCGGAGATCTTGCCCTGCAGGTCGGGGCCCGCGGTGTCGTATTCGATGACGAACGCCTTGATGCCTCGCTGCTTGAAGTACTCCTTGGCCTTGCGGCTCCAGCCGCAGGTCGTGAGTGAGTAGATCGTGACTGGTGGTGTGCCGCTCATGTGTATCCTCCGCGCGCGGACCCGGCCGCGCGATCATCCTCTGTCGTCCCGTAGGCTTTATACCCGAAGCTACACGGCGGGCGCGCCGCGGGAAGAGATGCGAGACACACCAGCGGGCCGGCGACGGCCTCGACCGCCGCCCACAAGCGCTCCTGCGCCGCGACGTCGAGCGCCGCGGCGAGCGGCGCGACGGCGGCGCCGTCCTCGAAGTACGCGCCGGAGACGCCGGCGGCTCCCGGCGCGGACGCCAGGTACACGCTGGTGACGGCCCCGTCCTCGACGGGGATGCCCGGGAGCCCGGGCCACCCGCTCGCCAGCATCCCGGTGGCCACGTCGCCGGGGTCGAGGCAGACGGCCGTGACCCCGCTGCCCTCCAAGCGACGCGCGAGCGCCAGCGTGAGCATGAGGACGGCGAGCTTGGACTGGTCGTAGGCGTGAAGCCCGTCGTAGGCGCCCGGCGCGGCGGACTGCAGGTCGTCCCAGCGGATCTCGCCGGTCCAGTGCGAGGCGGAACTCACGATGACGATCCGCGCCGCGCCGGCGGCGCGAAGCGCCGGCAGCAGCGCGGCGGCCAGCACGATCGGCGCGACGACGTTGACGGCGAACGTGAGCTCGAGGGCGTCGGGCGTCTCACGCCGCTCGGGAGCGAAGACGCCCGCGTTGGCGACCAGGACGTCGAGCCGCGGGCTGTCGTGAGCCACCTCGACCGCCAGACCGCGGACGCCGGCAAGCGAGCCGAGATCGGCGACGTGCAGCGACGGAGAAGCGCCGGCCGCGGACGCGGCGCGCACGGCCGCGAGGGCGGCCGCGCCGCGGCCCGCGTCGCGGCCGTGCACGAGCACGTCCGCCCCGAGCCGGGCCAGTTGCACCGCCGTCTCGAGGCCGATGCCGCGCGTGGCTCCGGTGACGAGCACACGGCGCCCGTCCATCCGCCCCCAGCCGGCGCGCAGCCGCGCGAGCGCCTGCCGGTGCTCCGGCGTCATGGACCCGTCCACCGCACCCTCCCCTCGCCGCGCCGGCGCCGCGCGATTGCCGGGCGCGGCGCCCGGTCATATTCCATCACGGGCGCGTCCGCGTGTGCCAGACCGGGCGCGCCGCACCGTGACCGCCGACGCGAGGAGCCGCGACGACCGTGACCGGCCCGACCACCGCACCCACGACGATCCTCTGGCTGCGCCGCGACCTGCGGCTGGGCGACAACCCGGCGCTGCTCACCGCCGCGCAGACGGCACGCGACCGCGCCGGCGCCCTCCTCCCCGTGTACGTCTGGGAACCGCCGGCGAGCCGCGCCTGGGCTCCAGGCGGCGCGGCGCGCTGGTGGCTCTGGCGCTCGCTGCACAGCCTGGACGGCAGCCTGCGCGAGCTCGGTTCCCGGCTGCTGGTCGCGCGCGGCGACCCGGTCCGCGTCGTCGCCGCGCTCGCCGCGCAGGAGGAGGCGCACGCCGTGGTCTGGACGGCGGGGCTGGAGCCGGCCGAAGTCGCCGGCGACGACGCCCTGGAGGCGGCCCTCGCCGGCGTCGGGGTCAGGCCGTCGTCGTTCCGCAGACGAATCTGCTCACCGAAGCCCTCCCGACGCGCACGCGCGACGGCAGACCGTACACCGTCTTCACACCGTTCTGGCGCGCGCGCCTGGCGGCCGGCGCGCCCGACCTGCCCGCGCCGGCGCCGGACGCGCTGCCGCCCGCGCCGGACACGCCACCGGGCCTGTCGCTCGCGGCTCTCGAGGCCGAGGCCGCGCCGCCGTGGACGGCGGGCTTCGCCGACACCTGGCAGCCGGGCGAGAAGGCGGCGCACGACCGGCTGGAGGCCTTTCTGGACGGCCCCCTCCACGCGTACGCCTCCGACCGCGACCGCATGGACCTCGAGGGCAGCTCGCGGCTCTCTCCTCACCTCCACTGGGGAGAGCTGACCGCGCGGCAGGTGTGGCACGCGGTCGAGGGAACGCTGGCGGAGGCCGGCCTGGACCTCGAAGCCGCGGTGAGCCCGCCCAGCCGGGACGAGGAGCAGGCGCCGGGCCTGCGCCGCTCGGCCGGCGCCTTCCTCCGCCAGCTCGGCTGGCGCGAGTTCGGCCACCACCTGCTCGCCGCCTTCCCGGACACACCGGCGCACCCGCTGCTCGCGCGCTTCGCCGCGTTCCCGTGGCGCGAGGACCCGGCCGCGCTCGAGGCCTGGCGGCGCGGCCGCACCGGCTACCCGATCGTCGACGCCGCCATGCGGCAGCTCTGGGCCACCGGCTGGATGCACAACCGCGCCCGGCTGCTCGCGGGTTCGTTCCTCGTCAAGGACCTGCTGCTGCCGTGGCAGGACGGCGCCGCCTGGTTCTGGGACACGCTGGTGGACGCCGACCTCGCGAACAACACGCTCGGCTGGCAGTGGGTGGCGGGCTGCGGAGCCGACGCGGCGCCGTACTTCCGCGTCTTCAACCCCGTGACCCAGGGGCGCCGGTACGATCCGGACGGCGCCTACGTGCGCCGCTGGGTGCCCGAGCTGGCCGGCCTGGAGACGAGGCACCTGCACGCGCCCTGGCTGGCGCCGGCCGACGCGCTCGCGGCCGCCGGCGTGACGCTCGGCGAGAGCTACCCGGAGCCGATCGTCGACCACGGCGAGGCCCGCCTGCGCGCGCTCGCCGCGTACGACCAGGTGCGCGCCCGCTGACGTCGCCGGGCGCGGGTCACCGCGCCGGCCGGCGTCGCGCCCGCGACCGTTCAGTCCAGCGGTACGATCTCCGGCACCGGCCGTCCGTCCGGCCCGACGCTCACCAGCGCGAGCGTGCGCGGCCCCCCGAAGCGGGCCTTGCCGGCCGCGCCGGGGTTGAGGAACAGCGTGCCCTCGCGCCACTCCACGGCCGCCAGGTGGCTGTGGCCGCTGATCACCAGGTCGAAGCCCTCGGCGACCGGATCGTGGCGCCCCATGAGGCTCTTGCCGATGTGACCGACCAGGATGCGCAGGCCCAGCGCCTCGACCTCCGCCTCCATGGGAAGGTCGTCCTCCCAGAACGGGATGTCGGTGTTGCCCATGACCACCGTGACCGGCGCGAGCGCGCGCAGGCGCGCGAGCACGTCGATGGTGCCGACGTCGCCGGCGTGGATGATGCGCTCGGCGCCGGCGAGCAGGTCGTCCAGCGCCTCGTCGTAGTAGCTGTGCGTGTCGCTGACCACACCGATGAAGGGGGCCGGCCTCGGGGTCTCTTCCATGTGGATAGGATACAGGCAGTCACGGACGGCTGAAGGAGGGGCGCGATGAAGGGTCTTGCCGGCAAGAAGGTCGTCGTCACCGGCGGCAGCAGCGGCATCGGCGCCGCGACGGCGCAGCGCTTTCGCGACGAGGGCTGCGAGGTCGTCGTCCTGGCACGCAGCCCCGGCCCGGACGTGATCGTCTGCGACGTCGGCGACCGGGAGCAGGTCGAGCACGCGTTCGCGCAGATCGGCTCGCTCGACGTCCTCGTCGACAACGCCGGCGTCAGCCTGCGGAGCCCCGCCCTCGACATCGGCGAGGAGCAGTGGGACCGGGTCGTCGCCACCAACCTCAGCGGCGCGTTCTGGGCAGCGCAGGCCGCGGCGCGCCTCATGCTGCCCGGCGGAGGCGGCGTCATCCTCTTCACCGCCTCCACCAACGCCCTCGTCGGTTACCGGTACTACGCCGACTACAACGCGACCAAGGCCGGTCTCGTGGCGCTCACCAGGTCGCTGGCGCTCGAGTGGGCGCCCACGATCCGCGTCAATGCGGTCTGCCCCGGCTACGTCCTCACGCCGATGCAGGAGGCCGAGTACACGCCGGAGATGCTGGAGCAGGTGAACCGGCGCATCCCGCTCGGGCGTCACGCGACGCCCGAGGAGCTCGCCGGCCTGTTCGCCTACCTCGCCGGCGACGAGGCCGCCTACTTCACCGGCTCGGTGATCGTCATGGACGGCGGCGAGACCGCCGGCAGCATGGTCAGCGGGCCCGGCGGTCCGGGCGCCTGAGCGCCGCCGGGCGTTGCGGGCCTGTCGCGGCGGCCGGTGCCGCCGAGACCGCGCTACGACTTGCGCGAGGCCTTGGCGGGTCCGCGGCGCTTCCACTCGCCGCACCACTGCTCACCTGCGTCCGGCGAGGCGGGGATCCACGGCCAGCCACCGACGAACACTCCGTCGACCACCCTGCCCTGGGGCGGGTAGCGGCGGCACTGGGCGAGGCCGAGGCCCGCGCCGACGTGGACCTCATGGGCATAGTGGCAGGTCCGGCATCCCTTGCCGTCCGGGACAGGCGTGACTGCGGGAGGATCAGACATGGGCGTCGGCGACCTTTCGGCGAGCATGGCGAACGCGGGAAAAGAGTGCTCGCGGCGGTAGGACTCGAACCTACGACGCGCGAACTCGCTTCGGACCATATCACTGGTCCGGGGCGAGTCTCGCTTTCGGGCCGTCGACAGCAGTGGAGCGAGCCAGTGCGGTTCGGGATGCGACAGCAGCGGAACCCAGAGGACTACGAGCGGGTGACACGAGGATGACGATGGTCATCAGGCAGACCGAAGAGGGCTACAGTCACACCGTCGTCTTCGGAGAGCACAGCAACGGCTGGCGGCCAGCCAAGCGCACCCGCAACGAAGCTGCCGGACGGCAAGGCCACCCGGGTCACGATCGTGTTCCAGCCGCGGAACCGCCACCTCATCGCCGCCGGTCAGGTCCTGCTCCGAGGGCGAGGCGGCTCACGCCGTCGCCCCCAGTACAATGACGGCGGGAGCAGACTGGAGGGGGAGCGTGGACGAAGAGGAACGACGGGATGGCACCGAGTTCGAGGACGACCCTCTGTACGAGGATCTATGCGAGGATGACCCCTTGTACGAGGATGACTCCGATGGGGGCATCCCCTTGGGGTCTGTCGCCAGAGGCTGCGCGAACGCGCCGCCCTGTCTCATCGCCGTGATTGCTCTAGTCAGCTGCCTGTTCGTCGCGTTGCACGCATCAAGAAGCAGCAGGTCATGACCCCGCCTCCGGCTCCAGCAGGCGCCGCAGGTCGAGGGCGTGGGCGAGGTCGATAGCCAGCGGACCCACCTTCTCCCGCTTGTCTGATGAACACATGCGTAGGGTCGCTTTGGTCCACCGCCAACTACCAGACCCTTCGCGCGCACGACGCTTCACTTCCGTCTCACCTATGACGACAACGCGCTGAAGCAGCGTCGCTTTCCTCAGCAGGCAGCGCGACGCAAATGGACGCGAGCCCGGGCTCCTGCGGAAACGCCTAGCACGCCTGGCAGGAATGGCCCGCATCGGCCGACGCCTGCCAAACGCCCGGCAAATGGCCCGAGAATGGCCCCGTGTGACAGGAGCGGAAGTCGGTGACGAGGGAAAGCCCTGCAAGAGCGGCTAAAGAAGATGGTAGCGGCGGTAGGACTCGAACCTACGACACGCGGATTATGATTCCGCTGCTCTGACCAGCTGAGCTACGCCGCCACGGCGGATGCTTACGGTACCACAGGCACATTTGGCGCTCAATCCGAGACGAGCCGGTGGTCGTGACGTCCCGCCCGCCGGCGCTTCGGCGTTCGAGAGTGGACAATCGGGACAACCCCCGCAGCGGAGATTGGTCCGCAGAGCGGTTGCAGGCGTCCGTATATCGGATAGAATGCGCATGTCATCACAAGCGCCTTCGGCGGGTCCCCCTCGCCGTGCGGCCGCCATGATGACACCGCGAGTCCCGTGACGGCCCGCTTCCCCTGGCCGGACGTCACACCTTTTCAAGCCGGGGCCGTCATCCCCCTGACGGCCCCGGCTGTTTCCTTCCAGGACCCGGCCCATCCCGGCCGCGAAAGCTCGCGCCGGACCTGTCCTCCACCGGGCGTCTTCCGGCCTCCTCGCGGTTGAAAGCGCCCCGGCTTTGGGCTAGGATTCCACGGCTCCCGGGGGAGTGCCCGAGTGGTTAAAGGGGGCGGACTGTAAATCCGTTGGCGCAGCCTACCTAGGTTCAAATCCTAGCTCCCCCACCAGGCCCGGTTAGCTCAGCTGGCAGAGCACCTCCATGGTAAGGAGGGGGTCCGCGGTTCGAATCCGCGACCGGGCTCCATGCTCTCCCCCGCTTTCCCACCCTGAGTCGCGTCCGCGACCATCCCTGTCCGCGCGCGACCCCCTTTGGCCCCACGCGTGCAACCGACACGGCACGGCTCCCCCTTCACTCCCGGGGGAGCGAAAACGGGCATGGCGATCTGGCACGGCAGAAGCCGCGGGCGGCGCCGAGCAGCGCCGCGACCGGATCTCAGCCCGCGGACGCCCTCCACAGGGCGCGGACCGCGCGCGAGCCCTCGCCCACGAACGCGACGATGACGAAGATCCAGGCGCCGAAGTAGAGGAACCAGGCCGGCGCCGTCTGAGTGGCAAGGTAGACCCCCGCCAGGTACAGCCCCACGGCGACGAAGCTGGCCCACGTCCACAGCCACCGGGCCCGGCGACCCCAGATCTGCCACACCGCCAGGCCGAGCGCGAGCGCGCAGACGACGACCTGTGGCAGAGGCCCCATGCGCAGCGTCAGCGTGAAGATGATGAGGCCGATGAGCGTGTTCTGGAGCCACACCGGCATGACGGGACGAGGCCGCTTGGCGGCCGGCGCGCGCTTCGGGGCCGGCTTGGCCGCCGGCTGACGCTTCGCGGCCGGCCGCGCAGGTCCGGAGGTCGTCCTCTTCTTCGTCGGCTTCTGGGTCGCCACAGTGCTCCTCGCGTTCGGCCGCGGACGACGCTAGCAGATCCGCGGCAACAGTTCGCCGATGGGCATGTCCAGCACGCGACGCGTACCGAACGGCGTGCGCAGGGCGACGCGGCCGGGGTGGGCGGCGGTGACGAAGCCGATCCGCCGCGCCTCCCTCCCGTATCCGGTGGTCCGGACGGCGGCGACCACGGCGTCGGCCGCTTCCGGCGCCGTCACCAGCACCATCTTGCCCTCGTTGGCCAGCGTCAGCGGGTCGTACCCGAGCAGGTCGCAGACCGACCTCACCGCCGGCGAGACCGGGATGGATCCTTCTTCGACCTCGACGCCGAGGCCACTCTCCTCGGCCAGCTCCGCGAGCACCGTCGTCAGACCGCCGCGCGTGGGGTCGCGCAGGAAGCGCAGCGTCTCTTCCCCGCCGTGCTCGCGCGCAGCCGCCACGGCGGCCTCGACGAGACTCCACAGCGGCGCGCAGTCGCTCTGCACCTCAGCGCGGAAGTCGAACTCGCCGCGCGCCGCCAGGATGGCGACGGCATGGTCGCCGATGCCTCCGCTCAGGATGACGGCGTCGCCGTCGCGGACGGCGGCCGACCCGATCTCGTGGGCGACGACGACCTCACCGACGCCCGTGGTCGTGATGAAGAGGCCGTCGGCGGCCCCACGCTCGACGACTTTGGTGTCGCCGGTGACGATGGGGACGCCCGCCTCGCGCGCCGTGTCCGCCATGCTGGCGCAGACGGCGCGCAGGTCGTCCATGGCGAAGCCCTCCTCGATGACGAAGGCGGCGGCGAGCGCCAGCGGCCGCGCCGCGGCCGTCGCCAGGTCGTTGACGGTGCCGGCCACGGCCAGACGGCCGATGTCGCCGCCGGGGAACCACAGCGGCTGCACCACGTGCGCGTCGGTCGTGAAGGCGACGCGGCCGGACGGCGCCAGCACGGCCGCGTCGTCGAGGCGCTCGAGCACCGGGTTGGAGAACGCCGAGACGAAGACGTCCTTGACCAGGTCGCGATACAGCTTGCCGCCGCTGCCGTGGCCGAGAAGGATGCGCTCGCCGGGGGGGCTGACGTCGGCGATCAGTCATCGATCCCCCTGAAGCGGTACCGCGCCGCGCACGCGCCCTCGCTGCTCACCATGCAGGCGCCGACGGGGTCTTCGGGCGTGCAGCGCGCGCCGAACAGAGGGCAGTCGGCCGGGTCGGTGACGCCGCGCAGGACCTCGCCGCAGCGGCAGCCCCCGGGCTCGAGCGTCGGGCCGGGGTCGACCGGGAACCGGCGCGCCGCGTCCACGCCGGCGAACTCCTCGCGGAGCGCCAACCCGGAGCCGGGGATGACGCCGAGGCCGCGCCAGTCGGCGTCGCTCGGCTCGAACACCTGCTCCAGCAGGCGCTGGGCCACCACGTTTCCCTCGGGGCGCACGGCGCGCGCGTACTGGATGGCGATCTCCGGTTCGGGCAGGCGCACCAGCATGAGCAGCGCCTCGAGGACGTCGCGCGCCTCGAACCCGGCCACCACGCCCGCGATGCCGTAGTCTGCGGCCAGGAACTCGTAGCACGCGGTCCCGGTGATCACGCTCACGTGCCCCGGCAGAAGGAACCCGCTGATGGGTGTCTCGCCCAGGTCGAGAAGGGCGCGCAGCGGCAGCGGCATGGTCTTGTGCAGACTCAGCAGGCTGAAGTTGGTGAGTCCGGAGGCGCGCGCCTCCAGCAGCGCCGCGGCCGTGGTCGGCGCGGTGGTCTCGAAGCCGATGCCGGCGAACACGACTTGCCGCGCCGGCTCCTCGGCGGCGATGCGCACCGCGTCGCGCGGCGAGTACACCACGCGGACGTCGGCGCCGGCGGCGCGCTCGGCGGCGAGCGTGCCGCGCGACGCCGGCACCCGGATGAGGTCGCCGAAGGTGACCAGCGTCACCTCGGGCAGCCGGGCGAGCGCCAGCACCTGGTCGAGGTCTGCCATGGCGGTGACGCAGACGGGACAGCCCGGGCCGCTGACGAGGCGGACGCCCTCCGGCAGCAGTTGGCGCAGCCCGTAGCGGGCGATGGCCATGGTGTGGGTGCCGCAGACCTCCATGACCGTGAGGCCGGGCCTCGCCTCCTCGTGCAGTTCGGCGGCGAGGCGGGCGAGGTCGTCAGCGGTCGTCATCGCCGCCAGCGGGGCCGTCGCCGGCGGAGTCGGTGGAGTCGCCGGGGAGTCGGTGGCGGCGTCGCCCGAGTCACCGCCCCGGCCACCCGGGGCGCCTTCACCCTCGTCGAACGCGGCGATCTCGCGGAAGAGCTCGTAGGTCTCCTGCGCCTCCGCCTCGTCGATGACGGTGATCGCGAACCCGGCGTGCACCAGCACGTAGTCACCCACGGCGGCGTCCGGGACAAGCATGACGCTGCAGCGCTGCTCGAGACCCTCGACCGCGATCGTCGCGAGGGGGCCGTCGAGAGCGGTGATGCGCATGGGAAGGGCGAGGCACATGGGCGAAGATCCTGTGGCGGTCGGTTCTGTCTGGACGAGGGCTGCGGACGGCGCGCCGCGCTCAGCGAAGCTCTCCGCGGCGCTCGAGCACAGTATAGCCCGCGACCGCCGCCTGCCCCAGCGAGACGCCGCCGTCGTTGACGGGCACGAGGCCGGCGGCGAGCACGTCGAACCCGGCTGCATCCAGCCGGCGCTCGCAGAGCTCGGCCAGCAGGCGGTTCTGGAACACGCCGCCGGCGAGCACGACCGCGGCCGGGCCGCCGGACGCCCGGACCCGGCGGCACAGGTCGGCCACGATGTCCGCGACCGTCGCATGCAGCCGCGCCCCGACGACGCCGGGCGCGGCCCCTGCCTCGAGGTCGGCGACGACGCCGCCGAACAGCGGCGCCAGACGGACGACGGCCGGCGCAGGACCGGCAGCACTGGCGTCCGCCCAGTCCGACGCGCCGTGTCGCGCCCCGGCGGCGGCGCTCGAGGCATCGCCGTCGAGCGTCCAGTCGTAGGCCCCGGCCGCGGACTCCTGCCCGTACGCCATCATCTCCAGCTCGATCGCGGCCTGCCCCTCGTAGCTGATGGACCGGCGCACGCCCGCCAGAGCGGCTACGGCGTCGAAGAGGCGGCCGCAGCTGGTCGTGAGCGGCGAGTTGACGCCGAGGTCGATCTGCCGGACCAGCGCCGACACCTCCTCGTCGGCTCGGCGCGCCGGCCGCGTCTCCCCCGGCGAGGGGCCGGCTGAGCAGCGCACCGGCCCGGTCGAGTCCTTCGGGCCCGAGGAGAGCGTAGCTCCAGCCGAGGGCGGTCCGCCACGGATGAGCGATCGCAGCGGCTCCGCCGGGCAGCGGGAGTTCCTCGAGGTGCGCGACCCGGCGGTAGCCGGTGAGATCGCAGACGAGGATCTCGCCACCCCACAGCCGGCCGTCGTGGCCGTAGCCGAGGCCGTCCATGCTGACGCCGATGACGGCGTCCTCCCTGCCGTGTTCGACCAGCCGCGCCGCTACGTGGGCGTGGTGGTGCTGCACGGCCACCTTCTCTTTCTGCGGCAGCGACAGCGCGTACTTGGTCGCCAGGTACTCCGGGTGGAGATCGTAGGCGACAACCTCGGGCTCGAGCCGGAAGAGGCGCCGGTAGACCTCGACGCTGGCTTCGTAGTGCTCCAGCGTCTCCAGGTTCTCGAGGTCGCCGATGTGCTGGCTGAGGAAGGCGTTGGCGTCGCGCGTGAGGCAGAAGGTGTTCTTGAGCTCGGCGCCGGCCGCCAGCGTCTGCGGGAGCGGCCGGGGCAGGGGCACCGGGAACGGGGCGTAGCCCCGGGACCGGCGGATCAGCCGCGGCCTGCCGCCGCGCACCTGCGCGACGGAGTCGTCGTAGCGCACGGCGATCTCCCGGTCGTGCACGAGATAGGCATCGGCGATCGGCGCGAGCCGGCCGATCTCCTCCCAGCCCTTGACGATCGGCTCCTCCGCCAGGTTGCCGCTGGTCATCACCAGCGGCCGGCCGGCGGCCTGGAGGAGCAGCACGTGGAGCGGCGTGTACGGAAGCATCGCGCCGAGGTAGCGCTGGCGGACGGCCACCTCCTGGTCGACCGGCTGGCCGCCTCCCCCGCCCGCCTCCGGGCCGGTCTCGCCGCGACGGGCCGACCGCGCGCCACTCGAGCAGCACGATCGGGTGCTCCGGCGAGGTGAGCAGGCCCGCCTCTTCGGAGCCGACGCGACAGTGCGCGCGAAGCTCGTCGAGGCCGGCGAACATGACGGCGAGCGGCTTGTCGGGACGCCGCTTGCGCCGCTTCAGGCGGCGCACGACGTCGCCATCCGTCGCGTCGCAGGCGAGATGGAAGCCACCGAGACCTTTGACGGCCAGGATCTCGCCGGCGCGCAGCAGGGCCGCGGCCTCACGGATGGGCGCCGCCGGGCCGGCTTCGCCGCCGGCGGCCAACTCGATCACGCCGCCTCCCTCGCCCCCAGGCGAACCAGCCGCACGCGAGGGCCGCACACCGGACACGCGTTGGGCTCCGCATGAAAGCGGCGGTCGCCCGGGTCCTCGTACTCCCGCCGGCAGGCCGGGCACAGCGGGAAGCTCCGCATCGTCGTCCGCTCGCGGTCGTAGGGCAGGTCCTCGATGATCGTGAACCTGGGCCCGCAGTTGGTGCAGTTGGTGAACGGGTAGTCGTGGCGGCGGTCGCCCGGGTCGAGGAGCTCGCGCCGGCAGTCGTCGCAGGTGGCGATGTCCGGCGAGACGAGCTGGTAGGCGCCGGGGTCGGCCCGGCTCTCGAGGATGACGAACGAGTCACCGGCCGCCGGTCCGTCCGCAGGGACTCCCGGCTCCACCTCCCGTACCCGGCAGGCGGCGATGTGGCTGCGCGGCGGCGCCTCGGCCGGCAACGCCTCGGCAAAGGCCGCCACCGCATCGGGAGAGCCCTCAGCAAGCACCTCGACGCCCGCCGACGTGTTGAGCACCCAGCCGCGCAGCCCGTACCGGGCGGCGAGTGAGTAGACGAAGGGCCGGAAGCCGACTCCCTGGACGACGCCGCGCACGCTCACCCGGACGGCGGTCGCTGCGTGATCGTCAGGCCGGAGGGGGCTCACGTGTCAATCGGGACAGCGGAACTGGTAGTCGTCCTTG
Source organism: uncultured Thermoleophilia bacterium (assembly GCA_963834905.1). GTDB lineage: Bacteria > Actinomycetota > Thermoleophilia > UBA2241 > UBA2241 > CAIXSE01. The sequence continues at coordinate 26,806 of CAWIDR010000017.1, forward strand.
TAGTTCAGCTCGCCGCACTCGGGACAACGGAGCTCGTACCAGAACCCGACCGCCACCTGGTGACGCTCGCAGAAGCGGATGCGCGCGGCGAGGGCCTCCAGCTCGGTGCCGCCGCACGAGAGGCACGTGAGCAGCACGTCCTCCCCGAGGTCGTACGCCTGCTCCAGGCGCTGCATCGCCCCGGTCGCCCCCTCGTGCGGGGGCAGTTCCGCCTCAAGGGTCCAGGCGTCGTAGTCCTTGGGCACCTCGACGGCGTCGAGCGGGTTGGCCAGACCCGGGAGGAAGGCGACTCGCCGCCCGTCGGCGGCGAGAGACCGCTGGAGGCCGCAGCCGTCCGTCAGTGCGCCCATGAGCTCACATCCGTGGCGCTCAACGAGGTCCCGTCGCACGACGAAGCAGCGCATGTCGAGGCGCTCGACCACGATCGGTTCAACGTGGACGGTCCTCGGCCTGCCGCGGCCGCGATGGTAGTCGCTGGGGGGCACGAGCGAGAGGCAGCCGATGCTCGGGTCGGCCTCCAGAGCCGCGATGGCGCGATCGACCCAGCCGGGCTGGAACACGAAGGTGTCGTCCACGCGGGCGATGTAGTCCCCGTCCACGAGCTGGTACGCGCGGGCGAGGCCGCAGTGAGCGCCACGGGCGCCGGCGGGCTCGAAGTCGAGCGTATGTATCGCCCGCGCATGTACTGGCGCAGCAGGTAGGTCCCGTCCAGGTCGCCCAAGCCCGTCGCGACCACCGCCAGCTTCGCATCGTCCGGCGCGGTCGCGCGGATGCCGCTCAACAGCGTCCGCAGCTCAGGCAGGCCGTGAGTGACGAAGGCGACGATCCCGGCCCTCGGGCGGGATGCGCCCGCGGAGCCCCGCTCGCGGACGGGCCGGGCTCGCCGGTGAGCGGTGCGCCTCCGGGGCCCGGCTCGGTGGAGCGACTACGTCGGGCACTCACGACGCGCCCAGCTCCTCGCCGAACGTCTCCACTCTGCCGCCTCGATGGCGTCCACGATGACCTCCGCAGGCATCTCGCCGGGCTCGCGTCCAGCCTCGGCGGGGCTCTTGAGTGCATCAATAATAACAACGCGGGTGAATCGGCGCACAAGTGCGAGCCGCCGAAGACCCGTGAGGTCGTCCCGTGCGACCCCTCCAACTCCACTGCGGACAGAGCGCCGGCTGGCAGCACGGCGCGCTCGGCCCGGCCTCAATCCAGTCCGACCAGACCCTCGCGGATCGCATACTTGACGAGGTCCGTCACCTTGTGGAGGTTCAGCTTGTCCATGATGTTGCTGCGGTGCGTCTCAACGGTCTTGCGGCTCAGACACAGCAACTCGGCGATGTCCTGGTTGGTGTTGCCCTCGGCGATCAGCTTGAGGACCTCGCGCTCGCGCGCCGTGAGCTCGACGGCATAGCCGCGACCCGACGGCTCGCGCACGCGCTGGAGGTAGTCGTCGAGCACCGCCTCCAGCGCCGCCGGCTGCAGCACCCGGCCGCCGCGGACGACCGCCCGCAAGGCCGACAGCAGGTCTGACCTGAAGACGTCTTGAGGAGGTAGCTGGCCGGCTGCACCAGGCGCAGCACGCAGTCTTCACGGTCGTTGCGCGTGAGCACCAGCACCTTGAGGTCCGGGTAACGGCGCAGGAGCTGGCCGGTGAGCTCCAGGCCGTTCATGCGCGGCATGATGGTCTCGGTGATGACGACGTCG
>CAWIDR010000018.1:0-96974 GCA_963834905.1 uncultured Thermoleophilia bacterium
ACGGCCTCATGCTGCACCACCGCTACCGCCCGCGCGAGTGAGCTGAGGCCGGCGCAGAGAGGCGTGCGGGCGCACGCCCGAGCGCAGCGCGCGAACTCGCGACACCCGGCTTCGCCCCGTCGGCGCCGACGCGCGCCCACTTTGCGCCCGCGCCCGCCGTGCCCTAGAATGCCTAGGCTTCACTTTGGGCCGACGTAGCTCAGCTGGCAGAGCACTTCACTCGTAATGAAGGGGTCCGCGGTTCGATTCCGCGCGTCGGCTCCATAAAGTTCCAGCAAAAGGCCATCTTTTACAGGTGGCCTCTTCTGTGGACAGTGGTCAGGTGCTACCTCAGGTGCTACTCGTGGCTTCAGCCGATGGGCAGCCAAGGGGGCCGTGATGAGCGTCACGAAGATTCGTCCGGGCGCCTATAAGGTCAAGGTCTACCAGCGCGTGGACAAGCCGGGAGCGCGACCGAAGCCCATCATCCGCACCGTCAGCGGCCATGACGAGGCCCGTTGCGTCGGAAGGACCTCCAGGAACTACGCGACGTGGGCGGCAAGGTCGGACGCACCACCACCGTTGCCCAGTACGCCGATACGTGGATCGCCGGCAAGGAAAGCGAAGACCTCGCGGCGCAGACGCTCAGGAACTACCGCGAGATGCTCGCCCGCTACGTGCTCCCCGGTATCGGTGACATCCGGCTCCTCACCCTGCGCGCCGACCACATCCGCAAGCTCTACTCCGACCTGAAGGCGCGCGGCCTCTCCGGCACGACGCGCCTGACCGCGCATCGTTCCCTCCGCGCCATGCTCAACACCGCCGCCGCTGACGGCAGCATCCGGCGCAACCCCATCAAGAGCGTCAAGGCACCGCAGGACGACACGTTGGAGAAGGATGCGCTCGACCCCGATCAGGTCGTGGACTTCCTCGCCGCGCTGGATGGCTCGACCGTCCACGGCCCCGTCGTCGTGATGCTGGCGGCTGGCCTTCGTCGTCAGGAACTGCTCGCGCTCAGGTGGGAATCCGTAGACCTCGACGTGGGCACCATCGCAGTCGCTGTAAAGGAGCCGAAGTCGAAGCGCAGCAGGAGGCCCGTCCCCATCGGCCCGGATGCCATCGCCGCTCTCAAGGCGCACCAGTCGCAACAGAAGCGCGACCGCCTGAAGTACGCCAACAAGTGGCGCGACGAAGGGCTCGGCTTCCCCTCCGTGACCTATAAGGACGAGGCGCGCCCCAAGGCCGACTCTGGACCCCGAACGCCTTCAGCCACGCATGGGCCAAGGTCACGCACCGGACGCCGTGGGAATGGGTTACGCCCCGCGTCTGCCGTCACACCTACATCACGAACCTGTTCGTGAACGGCCACCGGCTGGAACTGGTGTCGCGTCAGGCGGGACATTCCAGCAGTTCGGTGACGCTGAGGAAATACAGCCACCTGCTGCCGGAGGAGCGCGCGGTCATCAAGTTGCCGACGAAGAGGCGCACAGCGAAGCAGCACGATCCGCCACGGGAACGACCCACCATCTCGGCTACGTCCAGTTCCTCGCCGAGAAGCAGCAGACACACGTGGAATTCTCCCATACGGTCAACATTGAGACGAAGCCGAGAAGTAGGCCCATTCGGCCCCCGTTGCATGATTCTTTCCGAATCTTCAGATAAGCATTCGGCAACGTTAACAACGGGTGGAACGGCATCTTGCCGAAACCGACATGACTGCCTCTGTACACCCGGCCCTGCGTGAAGCGCATCGGTGCTGTGAAGAACACACCACGCTTCGGAAGGATCTTATCCTCCCGCAATCGGCGGCGTCAGGCGGATCGCGTCGCCGTCGCTGACCGGGGTCTGCAGGCCGTCGAGCTGCCTGACGCTGCGTCCGTTCAGGAAAATGCCGACGAGCTGCCGGCCGTCGGCGCCGAGGATGCGCCCGGACAGCGCCGGCCGGGCGGCGCAGCAGTCCTCGACGACCTCGGCGACCGTCGAGCCGTGCCCTTCGAGGTCGGTGTTCCCCGAGGGGTAGACGAGCGCGGCCGAGAGCTTGACGGCCACCGTCGCCACTCAAGCCTCCAAGCGATAGTCGATGCCGAGCTCCCGGAGCTTCTCCTCCGTGGGCACGCCGTGCTCGTCCCAGCCGCGCAGCCCGTAGTATTCCTGGAGCGCGGCGCGGAACGCCGCCTCGCCGATCGAGCGGCCGGCCGAGGGGCCGGCGCGGTGGGCGCCCTCCTCCGCGTAGAGCCGGCGTGGCAGGTCGTCGGCCTCGACGCTCTCTCGCAGGTTGAACAGGCGCGCCAGGTTCCAGGCGCGCTCTCCGACTCGCATCAGCTCCTCGTCCGGGAGGTCGCGATGGTAGACGTGGCGCAGCAGTTGCCGCATCTCGTCGAGCTCGAGCGCCCAGAACTCGCACCAGATGCCGGAGTACTTCACAGAAGTGAAGTTCTGCCAGTGGATGTTGACAGCGGCCTTGCCGGCCAGTGAGTCCGGCGGTAGGTCGCCCCCGAGGATCTCGTCGGCCTGCACGTAGGAGCGCTGGTGACAGCCGCCGCGATCCGCCGTCGCGTAGGCCAGGCTCATGCCGAACGTCCCGCGCGGGTCGTAGCCGGGAAGTTCGAGGTTCTTGACCTCCATGGCCAGCTCGGGCACGCCGTAGCGGGCCGCGAGGGCGCGGGCGCCCTCCGCCAGCTCGGCGCCGATCCCTTCGCGCCTGGCGATCCGCTCGGGCGCGGCGACGTAGGCGTCGTAGTCGCCGAAGTGCAGGCCGAAGTCGGCGATGCCCTTCTCCGTCATGTCGGTCGCGAGGCCGACGACGGCGCCGGTCGAGATGGTGTCCATGCCGAGGTCGTCGCAGGCGAGGTTGAAGCGGAACAGCGCCTCGGTGTCGCCGACGCCGCAGTTCGCGCCGCACAGCGCGACCGTCTCGAACTCGGGGCCCTCTCCGTGGGCGTCGCCGATGACGTGGTAGTTGCGGCAGCCGATCGCGCACTGGCTGCACGCGCGCTTCTTCAGGCGCACCTTCTGAAAGGCCGCCGAGTTGATCTGATCGATGCCGTCGAACTGGCCCTGAGACCAGTTGCGGGTCGGCATCGCGCCGGCGACGTCGACCATGTCGACGAGGGCCAGCGTGCCCTCTTCGTGCGCCCACATGTTGGCCGGCGAGAAGATGTACTCCTCGTGGATGCGGTAGAGGTCGGCGAGAAAGGCCTTGACGTCGCCGACCCCGACAGACCCGGTCCCGCGAACGGCGATCGCCTTGACGTTCTTGGCGCCCATGAGGGCGCCCGCCCCGCCCCGTCCGGCCTTATGTGCCTGGTCCGTCGAGAGACACGCCCAAGGCAGCAGGTTCTCTCCCGCCGGGCCGTTGGACATGGCCTTCATGTGTGGATCGAGGTCGCGACGCAGGGTGTGCTCGAGCTCGCCGATATTCATGCCCATGCAGGGCGCGGCGGAGCGCAGCTCGACGACGTCGTCCTTGATCCAGACCAGCGTCGGCTCGGCGGCGCGGCCGGTCACGATGATCGCGTCGTAGCCCGCGAACTTGAGCTCGGGGCCGAACGACCCCCCGACGTACGAGTCGAGGATCGTACTGTCTGGGGGCTCTTGCAGCCGACCACGAGGCGTGAGCACGTCGAGACGCCGGTCCCAGCGAAGGGGCCGGTAAAGAACAGGAGCGGGTTGTCCGGCGACCACGGGTCCAGCCCGGGCGCGACCTCGTCGAGCAGATAGCGGAAGAGCAGCCCCTTGCCGCCCACGTACAGGCTCGCCCAGTCCATGCGCAGGGGCTCGACCGAGACGTTCATCGTGCCCAGATCCACGCGCAGGACTGCGCCTTGGTAGAAGTCCACCGCCGGCACCGCTCAGTGAGGCGAGACGGTGACTCGGCCAAGCGTCTTCTTGACCGACGCCACAGCCTCGCGAGCCGTCGCCAGAGTGTGCTCAACATCGGCCATGGTGTGCTCGGTCGAGGCGAACCAACGCTCCATCTGGTAGTTGTGGAAATAGACGCCACGCGCCTGCATCTCGTATTGGAAGCGGTCGTAGAACTCGGCGTCGTTAACGGGCCCTGGCGAAAGCGCGTCACCGGCTCATGGCAGAAAAAGACCTGCCACATTCCATTGACCTGCTGGACTTGGGCGTCAACCCCGGCCTCCGCGAACACCTCGCGCAGGCCCTGGCAGAGCGCGTCCGCGATGCCCTTGATGTGAGGATAGACGCCATCGCCCTCGTTCAAGAAGATGTCCAGGGAGGCGTTCATCGCCGCCAGAACCACAGGGTTGGCCGTGTAGGTTCCGCCGTGGAAGACCTCGGCACGGGTCTCGACGTCCATGACATCCTTCGTCCCGCCGAAAGCTGCCGCGCAGGGGAAGCCGCCGCCGAGGGCCTTGCCCCACGTCGTGATGTCCGCGTTCACGCCGTAAAGCTCCTGGGCGCCCCCGAGGGCCATGCGGAAGCCTGTGATCACTTCGTCGAAGATGAGCAGCAGGCCGTACTCGTCGCAGAGCTTGCGCAGGTGCTGGTTCCAGCCCGGTAGCGGCGGATACGCCGGAATTCGCCATGATCGGCTCGGCGAGGATCGCCGCCAGCTCGCCAGCGTTTTCCCGCACGAGCCGTTCCACCCCCTCGAAGTCGTTATAGGTGCCGATCACCAAGCACTCCTCTTGCACTCGCGGGATACCAGAGTGAAAGCGTACCGGCCAGGGTGCGCACTCCGGTCCGCAGTTGTCGAGTGGTGGGTGGTAGGCAAGCGCGTTGGCGTCCGACCAGCCGTGGTACCCGCCCTCGAATTGAGGATCTTGTCTTTGCCGGTGTAGGCGCGGGCGAGACGCATGGCCGCCATGGTGGCCTCGGTGCCCGAGTTGCAGAAACGCACGAGGTCAACGCTTGGCACGGCCTGCACTATCTTACGGCCGACCTCGTAGTCGAGTTCATGCGGGAACGTGTACATGGAGCCGCGTTCGGAGATCTGTTCGATGACTGCCCTGTTGATCCGCTCCGGGCAGTGGCCGAAGATCATCGGCCCGTAACCCAGGCACCAGTCCAGGTACTCGTTGCCGTCCACGTCCCAGAACCGCGTGCCCTTGCCGTGAGTCATCACGATGGGGCGAGAGTTCGACAGCCGGGCGTATGAGGACTCGCCGCCGGCGATCACGGTCTTGCATTGATCGAACAGCCGCTGGGTCTTGACGAGATGAGATTCGTCGATCATGGACGCCACTCCCTTGGGCATTTGCGTTGACCTCCCTGAAGCGAGCGCGCCGCCATCCCACCGCCGCGGGGCGCTGCCAGAAAGTCGTTCACTGCCTGCAGGTATCACCCCCGTCCTGACACAGCCCGCGCGCGCGACCGTCGTCACACGCCAAGCGGCAGAAGACGCTTGGGGTTCTCCACCAGCATTGTGCGGATCTCCTCGTCAGTGACGCCCGCCATCTTGAGTCGCGGGACGCCGTACCTGAGCAGCGAGTCGTAGCCTTCGCCGCCGTACTTCTTCATGAGCTGCCGCAACCACACATCCTGTGCCAACAGAAGCTGATTCAGATGACCCCTATCGATGAGGTACTTGACGCATTCGGCACGCTGAATGTCCCGAGGTTCCGGCACCGAGTACGGAGGACCGTAGTAGAACTCGGAGCCCCACGTGTCGAACTCGAGGTAGACGCCTGTCCCTGCGACCTCAAGGTGATAGTCATGGTCCGGCTGTTCATCCATGTGCTCCATGACCATGCGCTCGGGACGCACGCCTTCCTCAAGCAGGATGCGCACCACGATCATGGCCTGGCGGTCGCTGGGGTCCACGTGAATGCCGAAGGGCACTCCGGTGCGCAGATGCGCGCGCGCCACCGCCCGCAAGCACTTCTCCTCGTTCCTACTTACGGTCTTTGTGGTGCCGACGTCGCCCATGAAGCCGGGGCGCACCCCGGTGCCGTCGATGCCCTCATCGATCTCCTGAACCAGCACGTCTGCAAGCTCATCCACGGTCTTCTCCGCAACGTATGCGGGGTGTCCCGCCTCGATGTAGAAGCCAGTGTTCGCAATGATGTTGACACCGGTCCTGCGGGAGACCTCCCGCAGGCCGGCGGGATCGCGACCCTGGCCGATGGGAGTCACCTCCACGATCGTCCCGCCTCCCGACTGCCTGAAGTCGGCGACTTCGCGAACGGCGTCGTGCACGGACTCCTGCCAGAAGTTCTCCTTGATAAGAAAGGGGTTGCGCTGCAGAATCCCTCGGTTCTCTAGCCGAATCGGCGCCTCGGCGAGAGACTTCTCCTCTTCGGTCTGCGGTTCCGTCCAGTAGGTGTCGCCCCAGTCGAAGAAGATGTGTTCGTGTGTGACAGTGGTCCCAAGCCTCTCGGGTTCCACTGGGCCGAGAACAGTCAAGGCCTTTCCTGCGTCCTTCATCACAACCACCCTCCCCTCAGCTGCCTAGTGCACGCCCATCCAGACGGTCGGCCGCCCCGAGGACCTCGACGAGCCGGGCTGGCTCAAGTCGCCAGGCCGTGACGCCATCCCTCCCGACCATGGTCTCGGCTGCCAGTAGCGCGTTCACGATCGCCTCTTCCGTGGCCTCAACCACCGCGGCGAAAAGAGGATCGATGTAGGCGTTGGACAGGACGGAGACGCCGTAGGTCAGGGGACTCGGCTGCTTGTAGTCAGCGGCGGGCATGCCGCGGTTGGCCGTCGAGAACGCGAGAAAGAGGTCGCCGCTCCAGTTCTCACCCAGGCCGCCGAGCCGCGCTACCCCGAGCCCGGCGCGTTGCGCAAGCCGCGCGCACTGATCAGGCAGCAGAGGGGCGTCAGTGGCGACGATGATGATGATGGAGCCGCCGGCGCCCGAGTGCGAAGGCGAACCCTCCTCGGGCGCCTCCGGAACTGGCACCGCTGCCTCGTCGATGACCTCTCCGACCGGCACCCCGGCTACCTCAAATCGACAGCGGTCGCCGTGGTTGGCCTGCACGAGGACCCCCACGGCATAGCCTCCGACCTCTTCATCGACGATCCGGGAGGCCGTACCGCTGCCACCTTTAAAGCCGTGGCAGATCATTCCCGTGCCGCCGCCCACGTTGCCCTCGGCGACCGGCCCACCCGAGGCCGCGATCAGGGCCCCGGCGACGTGCTCGGCCCTGACGTGCAGGCCGTTCACATCGCTCAGAATGCCGTCCCACGTCTCTCCGACCACAGGCATGCTCCAGAAGAGGCGCCCCGGGGTGCGCTCTTCGATCTCGGCGGCGACGAGTGCGTCGCGAACGACGCCCACGCTGTGAGTGTTGGTGAGTCCGATGACCGTCTTGAGCAGGCCCGCCTCGGCAATCCAGTGGAGTCCGCTCAGTTCACCGTTGCCGTTGAGCCGATGAAACCCGGCGAAGAGGGGTTCCTCCCACACGTTGCCATCATGGGGGATCACCACGGTGACACCGGTGCGAACCGGCCCCGAACCCACATGCAAAGGTCCATCGCCGCTGATCAGCGTGGTGTGGCCCACGCGCACGCCCGCAACGTCGGTGATGGCGTTGAGCGGACCGGGACGTCCCCGACCGATGACGATGCCGAAGTCCCGCGCTCTGCCGGACATCGGTCGGCTCCCCGCTTCGGCCGGGCCGTGTCCGTTGCGGGTCAGGACGCACCCCCGAGACTCGCGTAGAGGTCGGGGTGGCGGTTCGCAAGGTAGTCGTACTCTGCCCGAAGCGCAGCCTCACGCGTCAAATCGAGGGTCGCCGTGATCATCCCCTCGGAGCGATCGTCCATCTCGGCGAGAACCATCCCCTGCGAATCGACGATGCGGCTGAGCCCGCAGAACTCGTCTTTCAGCCCGGGGTCGTACCCGACGCGGTTGCACATGGCGACCGGCAACCGGTTCTCGAGAGCCCTGGCGCTGTAGATGGTGCGGACGAAGTTCTCCGGTGTCCCGACCGTGCCACTGCCTCGCCAGTGGGCAGTCATCGTGAATAGCAGCTCCGCCCCGCGCAGGGCAAGGACGCGGGCCGGCTCCGGGAACTCGAGGTCATAGCAGATGGGGATGCCGACCTTGCCGAAGTCCATATCGAACACCGGTAGCTCGGAGCCCGGGGCGAAGAAGGACTCAGTGGCGACGAACACATGACTCTTGCGATAGACGCCGACGACGCCGCCTTGCCGGTCGAAGATCGCGGCACTGTTGTGAATGGCGTTTCCCATCCCGGGCTCGGCGAATCCAATGATCGCGTTCACGCCGCGCGCCCGCGCCCTTTCGCGCACACGGCGCATGTGGGGACCATCCGGGGTCTCGGCGACCGATCGGAACCCCTCGCCGAGCGAATACCCGGCGGCTAGGATCAGCTCGGGGAAGAGCACTACGTCAGCACCGTCGCCGGCGGCCTCGTCCAGCCAATGACAGACCTTGTCGGTGGTGGCGTCCTGGTCCTCCAGGACGACATCCAGCTGTACGACGGCGATTTGTACCGGTCTGCTCTCAGACATTAAGATTCCTCCCTTTGCGGTCACACCCGGCACTGGCTGGAGTTCGACGCCCAAGCTCAGCGGCATTCGGGCCCGCCCCCTTCAGCCAGAGGTCATCATGTGACTGACGACCTTGTCTCCGGAGATGGTCACGAGGAGCCCTCGCAGAATGCCTTCGGAGTACTCGCTGCCCGGATTCAGGCTGAGGGTGCGCCCGATCTTGGCCTGACCGCGAGACTCATGGATGTGCCCGTGCAGGGCGAGGAGCGGCTGGTACTTCTCGATCATGGCGCGGACTGCCGTCGATCCGGCGGAAGCCATCACCAGGCCCTGCGGACCGATCTGCGGACGCATGTCCTTGTCCAGGGCCGGTGCCTCGTCGATGCCGGACTTGATCGGCGGTACGTGGAAATTGAAGATGCAGGTGCTCATGTCCTCGACTTGTGCCGCCAGCGCCTCGAGCCGCTCGAGCAGGACCTCCTCAGGCAGGTCGCGCGGGCAGTGGAACGGCGTCGTGTTGGCCAGCCCGCTGCTGATCATCTCGTGGTCCTCGTCCAGCATCACGCGCTTGCCGTCGGGCACGATGATGGTCTGCGCGCCCTCCATGATCTCGTCCACTTCCCAGAAGTCGTCGTTGCCGGGGCTCATGTAACAGGTGATGTCCTGGCCGGCCAGGCGCTCTTCAGCGAACGCCATCCATTCGCGCAGCCGCTCGAAGACCAGCTCCTTGAAGAGCGCGTCCTGCGCGGCCTGGTCGCCAGAGAAGCCGTGGTATTCGTCGGGCTCGAACACCCTGCCGTACACCCCGAGGGTCTCGCAGCTCTTGGTGAAGGCGGCGAGCTCCTCCTGCGTGGTCATGTCGTGGTCCATGCCCGTCAGGTGGGCCTTGTAGTGCCCGTTCTGCTTGAGAATCGGCACAATGAGCTTGCCGGCCACGTCGCCGCCCATGATCACAACGTCGACCGGCTGACCCTTGCTGCGGTAGTAGACGGCCGCGTTGATGAACTTCTTGAAGCAGATGGTCGAGCCGTGAAGGTCGGTGGCGTAGAAGATCGTCGTGGACTTGCCGCCGTCCTTCTTCTTCTTGCCGAACACACCCATGGGCAGTCGCCTTTCTGTTGTGCTCGCAGGCCCTCGGCCCGCGAAGACTGGGCCGCTTCGCTTGGGTGGCCATGGCGGTCAAAGCCGCCGGCCAAGCCGAGTGGAGGCACGACGCCTTCAGGGCGTGGTCAAGGCGCCGTGCCTCCGCTCAGCGGTCAGTGCTTCCCCAAGTCACTCCGGCGGGATTTCGCCGTAAAGCAGGCTCAGATCGACGCCCCCGCGCTTCTTGAAGGCGCTGACCGCGAAGTAGATGGCCAGGCCGCTGACGTAGATAGCGATCACGAACAGAGTCGCCCACTTGCCCGTCGGCCCGCTGAAGGCCGGCAGCTTGAAAGAGGCGTACAAGATCAGCGTGAACAGGATCAGGTTGATGAACCCGGCGATCGACACCAGCGGAATGCCCCACACCTTCCTGCGGATAGAGGGCGGGGCGGCGTCGAACAAGTCCTTGCGCCTGTACGGCAGCAGGATGGCCGCGAAGCTGGTGAACCAGAACGCGATGCTGAAGATCACGATGTAGTTGTACACGTAGCTAAACAACGTCGTGAACGTGAACAGGGCCAGCAGGATCTCGATGACGACCGAGGCAGTCACGATTGCCGCCCACGGCGCCAGCGTGCTCTTCGTCATCGAAGTGAGCTTGGCCGGGATAATCTGGTCGAACGACCACGCGAACATGTTGCGCACGATGATGGTGAACATCACGAACAGCAGCAGGAAGTGCCACAGGAAGAAGCTGAGGCCGATGATCGTGTTGATCACCGCGTTGTGAGTGAGCACACCCGCGAAGAAGTTCAGCACTCCCGCCACGGGCAACGGGCTGTTGCCGTTGAACTGCAGCAGTGCCGCCGAGTCGTTGAACTGCGTACCGACCATGCGGTAGTAGGCCCAGATGACAACAAAGTAGAAGATGAAGCCGACGCCGAGGCTCGCCAGCACCGCGCGGCTCTGCGTCTTCTGCGGCTCCTTCACCTCGCCGCCGATGTAGGCGGAGTAGGTGAACCCGATGAACATCCAGTACGCCAGCGGCAGCGCGATGATGTACTCGTACCACGGTGACGACGTTTGCGTGTAGCCGGCGTCCTTGGCCTGCGAGATCACTGAGTTGTAGGCGTCCTTGGTGTCGGTCGTCTTCAGCATGAACGAGTTGAACGCGTCCACGAAGCTGGTGTGGCTGTGCGTGATGAGGACGATCGCCGTGAGCACCGTCCCGAGGATGGCGATGATGAACAGCCAGTTCAGCAGGTGCTTGAGCACGCCCATCCCCGCCAACTGCACCAGGATGACGATCACCAACAGCAGCGTGCCGAGCATGAAGGTGTTGCGCGGCACCGCGACCCACGTCGACACGTCCAGCAGGAACTTGCTGCCCGAGGAATAGCCGATGGTGCTGGCCGACACCGAGATGGCGTAGTTGATGGTCCACTGCACGTAGATCGCGATGCCAAGCAGCTGTGACCAGGTGAAGCCCCAGTTCGTCATGAAGCCGATCGCCGGGTGCAGCACGCGGCCGTTGTAGACGTACTCTCCGCCGGAGCGTGGCATGGCGCCAGCGAGCATCCCGTAGGTGAGGCCGTTGAAAGCGGCCATGATAGTCCCGATCGTCAGTACGATGAGCACGTTGCGACCCGGGAACACCGAGCCCGCGAAGAACGGCGTCACGGCCAGGACAAGGCCAAGCGCGTACCCAAGAGTATTGAAGACGAAGACATCCTTGAAGCCGAACTGCCGGATGAGGCCAGAGGCCTTTCGGGCGAAGAGCTGTGGGTGGTCCGAGCCAGTACTCGTAGCCATTGTTCCCCTTTCGATCCCGCGCAGTATGCGAAGTGGAAGCGAAGAGGCCTGCCGCTCCAGAGTGGCTCCCTGGGGCGGCTCCCCCTGGTGCACTGTGCGATGCGAACAGTTCGGCTCGTCCTGCTCGGCCCCCTTTCAAGATGTGAGGACGTGTTGTACGTTCTGTCGAGCAGCGCGACGCTGGATTCGACATATTGACGCACAGCCTGCAAACGATGTCAACGCATAATTGAACATCGTAAAACGACCCGATCGACAGGCAAGCACTGGCGTCCCGGTGCTAGAATCTTGTGACGGACTCGCCGGCGCGGCGTTAGTCAAGGGGCACTGCCGAACGGGCGCCAGTGACGCGTTCGTCGTATGCGGCAGCGCATGGACCGAGGTGGGACACTGGCCAGAAAGACCGGAAAGCCGCTCACCCGCGAGAGGATCTTGGACTGTGCGTTGAAGCTCGTAGACGAGCGCGGCCTCTCCGGCTTCAGCATTCGCAATCTCGGTGAGAAGCTCGGCGTCAAGGGTATGGCCGTCTACTACTACTTCCCGAGCAAGACGGACATCATGGATGCGCTCGTCGCCGAACTGATGGGCCAGGTGGACCTCGCGACGGAGGAACAGGACTGGCGGGAGCGCATTAGACGCCTCCATCTCTCGCAACGGTCGGTGATTCTGCAGCATCCGAGCCTACTGCCCGCGGTGATCCTCCGCCCCTTCAATACCGCGCCAGCCGTCCGCATCACTGAGACTGTCCTCGATATCTTGCTCAACGCGGGATTCGATGAGGTGGGCGCTCTCCACGCCTACCAAGCCCTCCGCGCCTACGTACTCGGGTACACGATGACCGAGACGGTCGGCTTTCTGTCCGACCCGCCCAGTTGGGACAACCGTGACCGCATGCGCATCCAGGACTACGGGGATCAGGGCTTCACACGCATGCTTCAGGTGATTCCCGCTGCCGCAGTGTTCGACCATGACGAGGACTACGCGAGCGGGCTCGAAGCCATGCTCTCCGGCCTACACGAAGTCCTTGCCGACGGTCGTCGCCGGCCACCACTGGAGCCCATCTCAGACCACAGCGAAGCATTGGCATCGCCCCAGCCAGCGGCGGCAGATTAACAACGTAAAGTAGCTCCGTGTCGAATCTGCAGGATGGGCGGCGAGCCGGTCGCGGCAGCGCCATGGCACGCGTGGCATCCTCGCCTCTGACCCGCCATCGTGTGTCCGAGCGTGGGCGGCGCGGGGCCTTCTGCGCTGTCGACCTCCACCACCGTCTACAGGACGTGCACTTCGAGCCTGTCATTTCGCCAGACCTGTCTCGGGAAACCTCGTTTCGAAGTCGCGGCGACGAGTCACACTCGGATTAGGACACTGTGTCGGCGCAACGAGAGGGGTTGCGTGACCGAACAGATCCCGGAGTCCCATGGCTCGCACCACCTCGGATATCGAGGCTCAGAGGTGAGCGGCCTGGAGTCATCCCACCTTGACGAGGTGATTTCTCAGTGGGAGTCGATTTGGGACTTCATCGAGTTCGGAGCCCTGCCGCAGCAACCGACACGGGGCGACGTTCGCCTCCCGGCTGTCCCACGACTGGACGCGTATGCGGACGCCGACTCCGCCGAACTGAGCACTCAACCCCACTGCCAGGACGTTCAGTGCCGCACGGGCGGTCTCACGGCTCCGCGCACTCGACCGGCGTCGAGTCGACCAGTGCAAGCGCTGTCAGTCGCGTCAGGGTGCGACGCTGAGGAACTGGCAGTACAGGGGCGCGCCACGCAAGCAGCACACGTCACGGCCCTACCGCATGGGCGGCGGCTGACCCTCCCCTTACTATAGGGGGCGGAGTCAGCGCGTCACCCGTCGAGACGCGACCAGTGCACGTTCAGCATCCCGGACCAGATGCGGGGGAACAGGGCCGACGCCTCGCGCTCGACTTTGGCCTCGGGGTTCTTCCGTCACCCAGGAGGCTACCCCACGGTCTTGAGCGCGAGTGAAGGTTTGGCAAGAGCTTGGTAAAGGCTTCCCGGTCTGGGGCGCAGAACGGCTCCGAAAACGCTGCCGCGCCGCCGGGGAGCCGCCCGGCATCGTCAGAGCCGAAGGACGGGCCGCATCGGCACCGTACAGCGCGCCTGACGAGCCGGGAAGGGTGGCGGGCAACCGGGGTGACAACGGGAAGACGGCCCGGTATCGGCGCGGGGCCAGCGCCTGGGGCCGTCTTCGCGATCGGACTTGGAGAGTCTCAGGCAGATTGTGGCCACTGCCGACGACCGCGCCGGCAGCCTACGCGGTGCGTATCGTAGGCGGTCAAGCGTTTGCGTACTCGGAACGCAGCAACGGCCCCGCATTACCGAGGCCACCGCGCTCATCTCAGCCGCGATGGCCTCAACGGTGACAGCGCCCGCTGGGAGCCGCCGCCGGGGTTTTGACCCACGCATACTCTTCCCCCGAACAGCGCGGGCCTTAGCCGTTGTCTGGACGCAGAAGCGCCCCGCCACAAGCAAAGGGTCCGACAGGGTGACCTTGGTCCACAACGTCTTAGGTCGGTCTCGGGATGGGTAGTGAGAGAGCCATGGATGGCACTTTAGTCTTCGGCAGATTCCTTTCCCTGGACGAGGTGGTGAGCAGCGGCGAACCGGCCCTGTTCCTCGACTACGGCGAGACCCTGCTGTTTGAGAACGGGGTCCTCTACGATCTCCACGAGACCTTCGCAGACGGTGCCGCGTTTCCCCCCGAGCGGCTGCCCGCAGAAGTCCTCATGAACGGCACCGGCATCGAGTACGGGTGGCGTCACCTTCTCGGATGCGACTGCTCAGCCTGCTGCGAGCGCCGGGCGGCCTGAGCCTCCCCAGACGAGAAACGGCCCCGAAGCCGAAGGGACCCCGAGGCCGCCGCCGGCGGAACGGGGACAGAGCAAGGGGCCTACGCCCCTCCTAGCGCCATCCGTCGACTGCTTCTGGTTCTCGGCAAATCGTGCCATCCCTTTAGCGCGCGCGGGGCAGCCGAGCAACTGCGAGAATGATGGGGTCTGGCTCAGGTGCTACTTCAGGTGCTACGTGAGTCGCCGGCCGTTGTGCCTAGCCTCACAGGTACCACCTGAATCTTGCACCGTATTTGCCATGCTTGCAGGCATTTTCCGCACGAGGGAAACACTCGTAATGAAGGGGTCCGCGGTTCGATTCCGCGCGTCGGCTCCAACAACTCGCCCCTGCGTGACACGCTCACTGGCCGCCTACTTGTCGCACGCCGACCGTGTGGGCATGTTCTCAGCGCCACACAAAGGGCGACGGGGCAACGTCTGTGACCCTGGGGGAGTCGGGTCCGTTGCCCCGCCGCGCGGCAGCAGTCTCAGCCGTACCTTGGGTCTCAGCCCGACCCCAAGGTGCGCATCGTCTGCGTCAAAGTCCTCGTCCGCCGGTTCTGATTCCGATTCGTGTCCTAGCTCACCCACGTGCGTGAGAGATCCAGATAGGCCTCAAGACCCTGGACGTCGTGGACCCTGGCGCTCGTGGCGCGCAGGCTGTCCATCCAGAACGCGAGGAGGACCGGAGTCTCATCCTGCTGGATCGTGCCCATCTTCGTGGCGATCGCGCTCCGGCTGGCCTCGTCGACGGTCGCCGAGTACTGCCCAAACAGGCTGTCGAACTCGGCATTGGCCCAGTGGGACGAGTTCCAGACCGAGGACGCGGTGAGCATGGCCTGGATGTACTGCGCGGCGACGGGGCGCGGCGACCACTCGACGATCGTCATGTCCGCCTGGAGCCAGGGAGTCTTGTCCGCGTCGCCGCCGTAGAATTGCGTCGCCGACACGAGGTTGATGCCGACATCGATGCCGGCCGGCTTGCACTGCGCCTTGATGAGCTGAGCATACTGCGCCGAGATCGAGATAGGAGCCCGCAGTCGTGATCGTGAGCTTGACGCCATCGGCGTGCCCGGCATCGCTCAGCAACTGCTTCGCCTTGGCGTAGTCCTGGCTGCGCTCCGGAAACGTGGGCGACGCGGGATAGAGGGGCGAGAAGATCTGGTCGTTGCCCTGCGTGCCCTTGCCGCCGTACAAGGCCTGCATGATGGCCTGGCGGTCGAGGCAATACGCAACGGCCTGACGAACGTTCTTGTCGGAATACGGCGCCTTGTCGACTCGCATCGCGACTTCACGAATGGCGGTGGAGTGCGTGGTGATGACGCTGAGCTTGGGGTCGGCAAAGAGCGTCTGTGAGCCCTGGAAGGCGGTCTGCGCCTGAATATCCACTGCGCCCGCCTGCAGCTGCAAGGCCTGAGCCTGAGCGTCATCGTTGTAGGCGAACTTCACGCCATCGAGATACGGCAGTCCCTTCTGCCAGTAGTTCGGGTTCTTCTTGAGCGTGGCGCTCTGCTTGTTCACGTATTGGGTCAGCATGAACGGGCCCGTGCCCACCGGGCTCTTGACGAAGTCGCCCG
Organism: uncultured Thermoleophilia bacterium; assembly: GCA_963834905.1. Classification (GTDB taxonomy): domain Bacteria; phylum Actinomycetota; class Thermoleophilia; order UBA2241; family UBA2241; genus CAIXSE01. The sequence continues at coordinate 15,727 of CAWIDR010000018.1, forward strand.
CGAAGTTGCGCGAAAGGATGACCGAGTTGTAGTTGCCGGAGGAGACCAAGTAGGGGAAGTCGGCGAAGGCGCTGTCAAGGTTGAAGGCGACCGTGTAGTCGTCGACCTTCTGCGTTCCGCCAGTGGACAGAATGCCCTTGAGCGCGGACAACGCTCCGGACCCGCTGTCGGGATTGACCAGGCGGTCGAACGTGGCCACGACATCGTCGGCGCCGAAGGGGCTGCCGTCGTTGAACGTGACGCCCTGGCGCAGTTTGAACGTCCAGACCTTGGCCTCGGGATCCGGCGACCAACTCTCGGCGAGGACCGGCCGCAGGGTGAGATCCTTCTCGACCCAGGAGAGGTACTCGCAGATCTGTTCGACCGTAGCGATGTCACCGGTCTGGTACATCGTGACGGGGTCGAGAGCACTGAGCGGCGTGAGGGCAGTCACCGTCACGACGCCACCCGGCTTGGGCGTGCCGGACGCCGCCGGCGACGCAGAGCTCGAAGGCGCCGACGAGCCGCCGCAGGCGGCGAGAAGCGACCCGGCGGCGCTCACGGAGAGCCCGAAGACAGAGGCGCGCACGAGCAGCTGGCGTCGCGTCATCCGTCTTGCCAGCACCTCATCGACAAGGTGTTGACCGTAATCCCTGGAGTACTGGTCTTCTGACACTTGACTACCTCCCCCATCTAGCCGAGTAGCTCAAGTTCGAGGGCGGCCACGCCGTAGGCGAAACTGCCCATTGGCCGCACTATAGGCCCATTTATCAGTTCCGGCAATAGGACCTGAGCAAAGGCCAAGACGGCCTCAGCGGCCGCGCCACCGGCTAGGCGCGTGCCGTCCCCGCCCCGAGGAGACGCTCCAGGGCGTCGGTCGCGTCGGTGTCCAGCGAAAATGACCGAGGCTGCGCCCTGAGCTCGGCGACCCGGCCCTGGACGCGCTGCTTCAAGGATGTGGCGCCGCCGGTCCTCCACCTGTCGTGCGGCGCCTTGTCCAGCAGCGTCGGCATCCAGAAATCGCGGTAGTGGCTGCGTGTGTACGGCCGGGCGAGATGGTTCCCACCGGGCCCGACGGACATGATCTCGTCCACTGCCAGCGCCTCGTCGTCGACGGCGAACTCGCGCAGAAGAGCCTTGGCGAATCCCGCCAGTTCGTCGCCGAGCACGATGGACTCGAAGGACGTCTGCATGCCGGACTCGAGGTATCCCAGAGTCGTGGAGCAAGGTGCCGCGGGACAGCGCGCCCATCACGGCCGTCATCGCCGCCTCGGCCGCCCACTGCTCGTCGAGCAGCTTGGAATCCGAATAGGCGCCGTAGGAGAAGCTCGGCAAACCGTAGAAACGAGCAAGGTCGACGCCTGCCTGGATACCCATCGACCACTCCGGAGAGACGTACGGATTGATCATCGTTCGCATGTCGAGCGTGTCGCAGCCGGCGCCGTACACAAACGGAGCGCCGGGGCTGAAGAGCTGGTGCAGCACCAGCCCGCTGAGTACTTCAGCGTTGCCGGTGACGACGACGGCTGTGACCGAAGCGGGCGCCGTCGTCCCCGCGGTCGGCGCCGGCGCGTAGACGAGCGGGATGCGCAGCTTGGCGCACGCCTCGATCTTGCTGAGAGCGAACTCGTCGTGCATCAACGGTGGTGAGGGCATGCCGTAGACGATGAGACTGTCCGCACCTCCGCAAGCCTCCGCCATGTCCTTCATGACTTCCAGCATGTGGCCGTCGCGAGGCACGAGCAGAAGAGGCTTGCGCGTGCCCTTGAGCATGGCCACCTGCTGGCTCAGGGCCTCGACTTCGGGCGGCACGTTCTCGGGAAAGCCCATCGACATGACGAAGTCGACGTTACCGAGCTTCTCGCAGAGCGCCGCGAGATCCTCGATGTCCGCGAGGACCGCCCGACGCCGCAGCCCGCTGTCGGGATCAGTGACGTAGAGACAGTCGGAACCGGTACCGAAGTAGGTCTCGCCGTCCCTGAGGTAGAGCACCTCGTCACGACCCCTCGACCTGACCGTCCAGGTGCGTGGAGCCGAGTCCAGGGCCTCGGCCACCATCTCCTTGGGGAGCCGCACCCTGGTGCCCTCGACGCGAGCCCCGGCCGCAGCGAAGCGCTTGAGCGCCGGTTCGTACAGGACTTCGACCCCGCACTGGGCCAGCACCGTAAGGCTGGCCTGATGGACCCGCTCGCACTCCTCGGTGTCCCACACTCTGATCGTCGCCTTGCTCACTCCCCACCTCCGAGATCCTGAGAACTGCCGAAGTGAAGGCCGCCGATCTCGATCCAGACGCCCGCGCCGCTCTCCTCGGCCTTGGCGTACACGTGATGCGCCGCGGCCAGGTCCTCGATGGCGATGCCGAGCGACTTGAACAGGGTCACCTCGTCGGGCGAGGTGCGGGCGGCGGCCTTGCCCGTGAGCACCTCGCCGATCTCGGCGACGATGTGGTCGTCGCCGATAAGGCCTTCGCCCTTGGGGATGAGGAACTCGCCGGCTTCGTTCAGCAGCGACTCTCGCCGGTCCGCGTACAGGCGGGAACGCACGACGAGCGCGGAGTCGAGCTCGCGCGTGGTCGGCGTATAGGCGCCGACCGCGTTGACGTGCGCGCCGGGACTGACCCAAGCGCCGCGGACGACAGGCTCCGTGGCCGTCGTCGTGGTGCAGATGAGGTCGGCGCCGGCCACCGCCTCCTCGGCGCTGGCGGCGACCTCGACCTGCATGCCGATCACCCGCGACTCACGCTCAGCAAACGCGACCGCGCCCTCCGCCGGCACGCTGAACACGCGGACGCGCCGCACCGGACGCACCGCCAGCATCGCCTGGAGGTGGGTGTGCGCTTGCGTCCCGGCGCCGATGATCGCCACGTCCCCGGCGCCGGGCTTCGCGAGCAGATCGGTCACCAGACCACTCACCGCCGCAGTGCGGATCGCCGTGATGGAGGTGGCGTCCACGATGGCACGAAGCAGGCCGCGCTCGGCGTCGAAGAGCAGGACGACCCCCTGATGCGTATCGTAGTCGGTGCCGAAGTTGGCCGGAAAGGCAGCGACGACCTTGACGCCGAACGCCCCCAGACCGCCAAGATACGAGGGCATCAAGCTCATGACGCGTTCTCCGCCGGGCATGACCATGATGTTGCGCAGCGGCATGACGACATCGCCCTCAGCCAGCAGGGTCAGGGCTCCGCGCATCACCGCGATGGCGTCGTCCATAGGAAGGAGTTCCGTGACCAGCTTCTGGTCCGCGATCAGCGCCTTCATCGAGCGACCTCCTCAGGTCGTGTCGTCTGACTTCGGTAGCGTTCCGCCGCGCGCGACACCGCATCAGGGTCGAGCTCGATGCCCAGGCCCGGCCCGTCGAGGGGACCCAACCTGCCCTCGGCCAGCGACAGGTCGGGCAGCTTGATCAGATCCTCGACCAGGAGCTGGTGCATGATCTGGTTGCCGTCCGTGAGGCCGGCGGTGCGGAGGCCGAGGTGGTGCTGGGCAGCGTCGGTGATGCCGCTGACGTTCTGACCGTGCAGGCAGACCTGCACACCGGCTGCTTCGGCGATGGCGGCAGCTTTGCCGAAGGCGAGCAGACCCCCCGCCTCGTGCGGAGACAGGACGATGACATCGGCCGCCCGCTGCCGGCAGATCTCGTACACATCCGCCGGCGTGAACACCGCCTGATCGGCGGCGATCGGGACGCGGACGGCCTCCCTGACCTGACGCAGCGCGGGGATGCTCGTCAGCGGCGTCGGCTGCTCGATCCAGTCGGGCTCGAACTGCTGCAAGCCGACCGATCATGTGGATCGCCTCGCCCACACTCCAGGCACAGTTCGGGTCGAGCCGCAGCCGGCGGTCGCCGATGACCTCGCGCACGGCCGCCGTGTTGCGCAGGTCGGCGGCCTCGCCGCGCCCCACCTTGAGGTAGATGACGGAGTGACCGGCGGCGGCCAGGTCGCGAGCGTCCTCCACCAGCTCCTCGGTGGTGTCGCCCTGCACGAAGCCGAAGTAGTCGACCGAGTCGCGCACGGCGCCGCCGAGCAGGCGGTAGACCGGCCAGCCTGCCGCCTTGCCAAGGATGTCCCAGAGCGCCATCTCGAGGCCGGCGAGAGCGAGGTTGGCGTGCCTCGGAGTGTGGTTGAAGCCGCCGAGATGCCGCGCCCTGCAGATGAGCCGCTCGACATCGAACACCGGCTCACCGATGAAGAGTGGCGCGACTCCCTGCAGCTCGGCGATCGTGCCCTCCGCGGGAAACGCGGCTACCGACTCGCCGAAGCCCACGAGGCCGTCGTCGGTCTCGACCTCGACGAGCACGACCGCGGCGGCGTGGTCGACACGGCCGGCCCAGTGGTAGGGCTCCTTGAGAGCCAGCGCCAGCGGTGTGGTCTGGATGCGTGCGATCTTCATGGGCGACCTCACTTCGCGATCAGGCGGCGGGCTCCGGCACCGCGCTCGGGCACGCGCGGTGGTCACGGGCAGTACGCTCATGAAATGGGCTTGTAGCAAGTCCTATGATTCAGCGTGTCACAACTCTCGCCTGCTGGTCAAGGACCGCCGCACCAAGACGACTTCCTCTACAATGCGGCGTATGCGAAGCGCGCAATCAGGGCGCGTGAGGCCGGAGGTCGACCTCACACCCGTACGCTCACGGTCGTCGGCGACACTGGTCGCCGACTCATTGCGAAGACTCATCGCGCTCGGCGGCCTGTCGCCCGGAGAGAAGCTTCCCTCGGAGCGCCAGCTCGCCGAGACACTCCACGTGGGTCGCGATTCCATTCGCGCCGCCATCAGGACGCTGGGTGGCGAGGCGCTGGTCGAGACACGGCTCGGCCGGCAGGGCGGCACGTTCGTCACGGACCGGTCCGTTCAGGGGCAACGGCTCTCGGCCGAGATCTTCGCGAGCCATCGCGACATCACGGCAAGTTACGAGTTTCGGCGCACGATAGAGCCGGCGGCGGCGCGGCTTGCCGCGCAGCGCGCCGGCGACGAGGAGGTCCGGAACATCCTGGCGATCGCCGAGGAGAGCGCCTGGAGCGTGCGCTCCTGGCGGGCCGTCGACTCGCGCTTCCACCTGGCCGTCGCAGAGGCATCCGGGAATCCCTTCTTCGTCGATGCCGTCTACCAGCACGCGGACCGCGCTCTTCGGCTGGTACGACTCGATCTACTCTCGCGTGCCCTGGGAGACGCTCCCGATCCAGGATCGGGACATCGGCTACTTTCACCGCCCGATCGCTGAGGCGATATCGCGGCGCGACCCGGAGCTTGCCGGCAACCACATGAGCGCCGCCCTGGAATGGTCAGAGCGCGACCTCATCGACCTGCTGGACAGCTTCGTGGCCGAGTCGACAGCCAGCCGCGAGCGTCCCGGGTCGTAGGAGGAAGGTCGCGCACATCCCTTGGCCGTCCCCGCCGCTGCCGGCAAGTCGCCAGCGGACAGCCGGCTTCAGGTCCCCCTACTCCGCCGCCTGCGTCAGGATCGCCGGGAGACTGCGCGCGCGCTGGGCGCACGATGCGACGAGGTTGGGGAGCATCCCGGGCCGGTACGACGCGTTCGGGAAGAACGAGACGAAGTACATCCACTGGTCCATCCAGGCGTAGCTCCCGAAGCCGTACCCGAGCGGCTCACGCGACAGCTCGATCTCGTTGAGGGCGAGCGCGAACCCGGCGCCTTCCGGCTCGCTCGGCGGGGACAGCGGCAACTGCTGCACGATGAGCAGGCCGGTGCCGTAGAGGGGATGGCGTGCGCCCGGGAGGATCTGGCAGCGCGAGGAGGCATCCCCGAACGGCACCTCGACGATGAATCCGTCGCCGTCGGGCGTCGCCGAGATCTTGACCGGCTCGGACAGGTACTCCCGGACGGCCTTCTCGAACTCCTCGGCCCCCCAGACGGCGGGCCCGTTGCCGGTGGGGATGATGAGGGACTCGATGGCGCCGGCCATCTCGTCGGGCACCGCACGCAGGCCGTGATCGGGGTGACCGCTGAACGCGACCTCGGCGCCGAGTTGCTTCGCCAGCTGAGGCGCCAGCACCTGGGCTTCGCCGATCTGCAGCACGGCGGCCATGCCGATGAAGGGGTTCAGCCACGCTTCGTTCTGGTCCCAGACCCTCGCGAGAGAGCTGAGCGAGAGAGTACGCGCCTCCCCGTCATGCACCAGGCCGGACATGGACGCGAAGGACATGACGGCGCCGTTGATCGCCGAGAGGTTGGCTGCGTTCAGCTCCACTTCGCGCAGGACGTCGGTCTGCACCCGGACCACGTACCCCACGGCCCCGTCGGGACCGCCTTCCATCTCGCCGACTGACCTCGATGGTCTGCGCCTGCTTGTCGGCCCACCAGCGGAAGCCGTTCAGGCGAGCGCACCGCCCAGTGGCGGTCCACCTTGAGTTGCCCGGAGAAGAGCCACTCGATAGAGCGCGTGCCTGCGTTCACCCTGATCCTCCTGCCGTCCTGTGCGCTGCCTCCGGCCCGGCGCAGTGAAGGGGTCAGTCTACCGGAGCCCCGGCGCCGGGCAGCAGAATGCCGCCAGCAACCCGCGTCTTTGGCGAGAGCGAGCTGCTGACGGCACAGCAACCATACAGGGTTGCCGGCGATGGTGCAGCCGCGCGGCAACGTTGCCGTCCTGTGCAGATTCGGATAAGAATCTCACGCAGACGAATCTACAACCCCGCTGAAGGAGACCTTCCATGGCGTACGCAGAGGATTTCGAGAGAGCCCTCCAGGTGGGCCGTCCTCCCAACATCAAGGCCCTGTTCCCCAACTCCAAGGCGCTGATCGTCAGCGGCAAGGTCGTCGACCGGGCGATGCGCGCCAAGGGCAAGGCCATCGCCATGGCCGCGAACGGGCGTAACTCGTTCGTCATCCGCGGGGCGCTGCGCGCCGCCCAGAAGGCCAACGCCGCGCTCATCATCGAGATCGCCAAGTCCGAGGGCGGGCAGAAGGCCTACTGCGCGGTCAACTACTGGAACATGGCGCGCATCGTCGACGCCCTCTGCAACGAGATGGGCATCACCATCCCCGTCGCCATCCACGCCGACCACTACGGCATGAAGAACGAGAAGGACCTCGAGCAGGCGCTGGTCGAGATCCCCACCATGTTCGAGGCCGGCATCACCTCCATCGCCATCGACGCGTCCCACCAGCCCAACGACCAGAACCTGCTGGCCAACCTCGCCGTCAACTCGAAGATCCCGGCATGGGCCGGGCTGGAGACCGAGATCGGCGAGATCAAGGGCTCCACGGGGCTCTCGACGCCGGACGAGGCGCTGTTCCTCATCCAGGGGCTCAACGCTCACGGCATCTTCGCCGACTGGATCGCGCTCAACAACGGGACCACCCACGGCATCGAGGCGTCGGATGCGGGCATCCAGGTCCCGCTCACCACCGAGGTCCACGAGGCCCTCACGCCCTACAACGTCAGCGGCGCCCAGCACGGCACGTCGGGCAACAGCTCGGACCGGCTCCGCGAGATCGCGGCCAAGACCCACACGACCAAGGCCAACGTGGCCACCGCCCTCCAGATGATCTCCTGGGGGCTCGAGGTCAACGACTACGGCAACGCCCAGCTCGACGCCGACGGCAACTTCATCAAGGTCGAGGGCGAGGGCGTGACCGAGGAGATGTGGGCCGAGGTGGTCGCCTACGCCGACGACAAGGGCTGGAGGAAGGGCGACTACAAGAACCTCAACCTGCCGTTCGAGAGCAAGTTCCTCGCCCAGCCCGCGGAGATCCGCGAGCGGATGGTCCAGCGGGTCGAGGACTTCGTCTACAAGATGCTCACCGAGGTCCTCGGCACCGGGGACACCGCACCTCTCGCCGTCGAGGCGATCCTGGCCGCCGGGTCCTACGACCTCGGCGCCAAGGTCGGACGCATCGAGGATCCCGCCGACTGGACCGACGCGAAGATCGTCGAGAAGGCGAAGGCTCTGGACACGGACAAGGGCGCCGCAGGCAACTTCGACGACTGACGCGGGCGGCGCCCTCAGGCGCACCCCACACTGAGCCCTCGACGCGCGCCCGCGGGCGCCGATGGAGAAACAGAAGAGCGGGGCGGCCGGCAACATGCCGGCCGCCCCGCTCTTCTTCGTCAGGCGTCGTCTCCCCCGGGTCCGGCCGCGCTCACTCCCGCGCCGCCTCCCCCCCGCCCTCGGTCCGCGAGAACACCGTCGTCTCCCCCGGCTGCAGGATCGCGCACGTCGACGTCCGGGGCAAGGTGCGCCGCGTAGCGGGCGAACGCGTGCGGCCACTCGCCCCACTTGGCGTTGAACTCCGGCGGCAGCCACGGCGGGTAGATGGTGCCCCAGTGCACGGGCACGCAGGCCGCAGGGCGCAGCAACTCGAGCGCCTTGGCCGCCGACAGTGGATTGAGATGGTCGCTGGGCAGTCGCGGTCCCCAGCCGCCGACGGGCAGCACGGCGACGTCGAGAGGAGCCAGGTCGCGCATGCCGTCGTACAGGCCGGTGTCGCCGGCGAAGTAGGCGCTGAGGCCGCCCGAGACGACGTACCCGAGGGCGGCCGACTCCGTGCCGAGCGGATAGCGCGTGCCGGCGTGGTCCGCGGGGACGGCCCGGACGCGTACGCGCTCGCGGCCGGACGGCCCGGACGCGCCCGCCGGGCCGATCTCCACCTCGTCCCCCGCCTCCATCTCCAGCGGCACGAAGCCGAGGCGCCGCAGCAGCGTGCCCAGGCCGCGCGGCGCGACCACGGGCGTGCGCCGCTCGATGAGCCGCAGTGACGGGCACGTCCAGGTGGTCGAGGTGCGCGTGCGAGATGAGCACGGCATCGAGGTCGCGACGCACCGCCGGGGGCGGCACCGGGCTGCGCCGGATCAGCACGCCGATCCGCCGGCGCAGCAGCGGGTCGGTGAGCAGCCGGACTCCGTCCATCTCGAGGAGCACCGTTGCGTGCCCCGCGAACGTCACCGAGAGCGTGGAGGTCGCTCCGTACCTGCCCATGCGGCAACTCTACCCGACACCACGACGGTCGTCGGCGTCTCATCGAGCGCTCGGGTGCCGACAGGCTGCATCGAACGGCGCCGGCCGAAGCTCGGCGCTGGTTCCGCGAGCTTCAGGCGAGGTCGAGCAGCTCGCGGATGTGCGCCTTCGCCTCCTGCGGGCTGGGGTCGTGCGGGAAGGTCGTCTCGGCCTCGAAGACGCGGCCGAGACGGAGCTCGCCGCGCACCTCGTGCATCACCAGCGGGTCGGCCAGATCGGCCACACCGACGCCGAGCGCCTCCGCGACCGTCCGCTTGGCCTCCGTCAGCCGCATGCCCTTCGCCATCTCGAGGCGCGCCACCAGGTCTCCAGCGGCGCGCAACCCGTTCATCCCCGAGGCGACGGCGTGCGCGACCGGCATGCCGAAGATATCGCCGGAGCCCACCTACAAGCCGTCGACCTTGAGGATGTCGACGCAGGCGCGCGAGCAGCGCGAGACGGCGTCCACGGGACTGAACGCGTTCATCGGCACGCCGCCCACGCCCATGCCCACGTTGGCGTGGACCGGGATCCGCGCGACGTCCATGCACGGCTTCATGAACGTCAACGCCCGGGCGACGTTCCAGGCCACCGTGCGGCTCGTGTTGACGTTGACGGCGGGCCCGAAGATGGTGGCGCCCGCCTCCTGCACCACCCGGCACTGGCCCTCGGGCTTGAGCCCGGCCACGCGCGTGCCGTGGAACTCGAGCTCGCCGTGGGTGCCGAGCACGATCTCCGCGGCCATGCCGACCATGATGCCCATGGCCGGATAGGCGGCGCGCAGGCGCTCCACCGCGAGCAGCGTCGCCAGCAGGTCGGCGTCGCCGCCGGCGCCGGCGGTGTCGAAGTTGATGCCCTCGGCGCCGGCCTCGTACAGCGCGCCGGCGACGTGGACCATGTCCTCGACGGCGAGCTCGAGCGCCTCCTCCTGCGCCGCCCGCGCCTCGTCGATGCGCATCGCCGGCAACAGCTCCGACCAGTTGCCGCAGGGGCCGTCCGGGCGCGAGTAGCGGCCGAGGTCCGGCTGGGCGCCGTAGTGGACGGGGATGGTGACGCGCTCCTGCGCCTCCTTCATCGCCTGCTGCTCGGCGCCGACGATCGTCTTGACCGCCTTGTACGAGTAGTCGATGTGGTAGAGCTCGCAGGTGTCCGCGCCGAGGCACTGCTCGTACTGCACGAGGGCGTCGACGCGGCCGCCCTGCTGCGGCGTGCCGCTGCCGTCGAAGCTGAGGACGACCTCGTCCCCGATGTCGACGGCGCTGAAGCGCGCGCGGCTGGCGAAGATATCGAGGAGATGGTCGAGCTCGTCCGCGCGCAGTTCGGGTGCGCGCGCCCTGGCGGCGGCCGCGCGCGTGCCCTCCTCGAGCTCGCTCTTGAGCTCGCTGCGCGTCAGCGAGACGGCGGAGCCGTCCCCCTGACGCGTGACGATCCGAGATTCCACCTGCGCCCCCTGTCCGTCTGGCGGCGCCTCGCTCCCCCTGCGCCGCCTCCTGCCCTGGCCCAGATGCTACGCACGGCTCCCCATGCGCGCAACGACCGATACTTCGGCAAACGTCGCGACTGGACGAACGAACCCGAGACGGGACACGGGCCAGGCGCGCGAGCACCGACCAGGCATGTGCGATGCCAAGTGGCGTCATGGTTGGCGTCATGGGTGGCATCACGGTAGCGTCATGGGTGGCGTCACCGATGGCGTCATGGGTGGCGTCATGGGTGGCGTCATGGGTGGCGTCATGGGTGGCGTCAGCGCCTCGCACATCACGTGCAGAGGTCCCGCCTGCGTGCGCGTTCTTGACACCCGGCCGACCGCGCCGCTATCGTCCGGGCACCTCGTTTAGTTATACGACTAACTAACACCACTGTCCCGGCGACGCCGGGACGACGGGAGGGCCCATGGCACAGCGCATCCCGACCAGACTCGGTGACGGTTCCCTCGTCGAGATGACCAGAGCGGAGATCGAGGCCGATCTGCACGCCGGCTCGGAGGCGGCCGTCAAGCGCGCGAAGGTCGAGCCGCTCACCGAAGACGACATCGCCCACCTGCTCGACATCTTCACCTCCCCTGCGAGGTTCAGCGCCGTCGACTACGGCGACGAGGTCGTCCTCAGCTTCGACGGCTCGGGCAACGCCGACATCTCCTCCCCGGTCCTCGAGCAGGTCATCTACCAGAACCACCACGGCGCAGACATGATCGAACTCTGGCACCACGACTACTCCTACAAAGCGGTGCGCACCGTGCTGCCGTTCCAGACGCAGATGCTCAAGGACGCCCAGCAGCAGACCGTGGTGCCGCTCAACTACGGGGCGATGCCCGACCTGGGCCGCTACTCGGTACCGGACGGCCCCATCCCCAACTGGTCGGAGCTCATGCCGCTCGGCAAGATCGCCGAGGCGCGCGCAGCGCAGGAAGAGGCGATCGGGCACCTGGAGCACGACATGTGGTGCGTGATCGAGGGCATGGTGGGCGCCGGCGTGGACGGAATCGACTTCGACACCGCCGGCGCCGCCGGCGACGCCGACCTGCTGGCCACGCTCCGCGTCGCGCGCAGGGTGCGCGACAGGTGGCCGGACATCGGCGTCGAGATCGGGCAGGCCGCCGAACTCGTCCTGGGCATGCACGGCGAGCTCGAGTACGAGGGCATGCGGCTGGCCGGCCAGTGGCCGCTCGGCCAGCTCCGCGCCTGCACCGCCGCCGGCGCCACGATCTTCGGGCCGGCGGTCAACGTGAACACGACGAAGTCGCTCGCCTGGAACACGGCGCGCGCGTGCGCGCTCATCAAGCCGGTCACCGCCGAGGCCACCATCCCCGTCCACGCGAACGCGGGGATGGGCGTCGGCGGCGTACCCATGACCCCCTATCCGCCGGTGGACGCCACCTCGCGCGCCTCGCGGGCGCTGGTGGACATCTGCAAGATCGACGGGTTGTAGGTCGGCGTCGGGGATCCCCTCGGGATGGCCTCGACACACGCGCTCGCCTCGGGCATGGGCGGGATGCGGACTGCCGGAGATCTGGTGGCCCGCATGCAGATGACCCGGGGCATGCGCCTTCCGCAGGCCAAGCAGTACGTCGCCGACAAGCTCGGCTGCTCGGTCCTCGACCTCAGCGACACGATCGCCATGCACGACCTGCGCCGCGACCTCGGACTCGGCCGCATGCAGGTGCAGGACCTCACCTACCCGGAACAGCCGGGGAACATGGAGGCGAAGTTCCACATCGCCGAGGTCCTCGACATCCCGATCAACTCGGTGGAGTGCTTCAAGCGCAACGCAGGACCGATGTGACAGTCGCCGCGGCCGGCGCCGCGGCGCGAGAGTGAGGAGAAGGATGGCGTCTCAGCTCGACCTCAGCCGGCGGCAGCCGCTGCTGCCGCTCGGTTCGGACTTCGCCGTCCGCTTCTACGACGACGCGAAGCTGGACCGCTACAAGGACGCCGTGCTCAGCGTCCTCGAGCGGACCGGCGTCCGCTTCGGCTCGCCGAAGGCGCTGGACCTCCTCGCCGAGCACGGCGCCGCCGTAGACCGCGCGTCCGGCGTCGTGCGCTTCGCGCCCGACCTCGTGGCGGCCGCGCTGGCGAAGGCCCCGCGGACGTTCTGGCTGGGCTCGCGCGACGGCACGCTCGACCTCGACCTCAGCAGCGGCGAGACCTACAACACCACCAACGGCTGCGGCACCGAGGTCATCGACTGGCACACCGGCGTGCGGCGGCAGCCGACCAAGGACGACCTCTCCGCGATCACGCGCATGATCGACTACCTGGGCTCCGTCCAGTTCTGGTGGCCCAACGTGGCCGCCGCCGACCGCGGCGACACGCACACGCTGCACGAGCTGGACGCCGCGTGGAACAACACCGGCAAGCACCTCCAGGGAATGGTGCAGGGCGAGCGCGAGGCCCGCTACGCGGTGGAGATGGCGACGGTGATCGCGGGCGGGGCGGAGCAGCTGCGCCGCCGCCCCCCGCTGAGCAACCTCATCGGCACCGTGCAGCCGCTCATCAACGACAAGGACGGCATCGAGGCGGCGCTGGTGTTCGCCGAGGCCGGCATCCCCGTCTGCTTCGTCACCATGCCGACCTACGGCACGACCGCGCCGGCCACCAAGGCCGGCGCCTACGTGATGGGCTTCGCCGAGCTGATCAGCGCGACGGTCTGCGTGCAACTCGCGCACCCGGGCGCGCCGGTCATCCTCTTCCCCCTGCCGGTGCACGCCGACCCGCGCACGGCGGCGCTCACGACCGCGCCGCTCAACCACCGCGGGCTGTTCCTGCCCGGCGAGCTGGTGCACCACTTCGGGCTGCCGGCGATGACGGGGTACGCCGGCACCGACGACGACCTGCCGGGCAGCTGGCTGGCCGCGGCGGAGACGGCGCACACGGTGATGCTCGCCGGCATCGTCGGCTCGGAGCTCATGACGACCATCGGGCTGACCAACCGCTACCAGCTGTTCACCCCCGAGCACATGATGCTCGACGACGACCTCTACCATCGCGCGGCCAACGCGTTCCGCGACCTCGAGCTGGACGAGGAGACCCTGGCGCTCGACGTCATCGACAAGGTCGGGCCCGGCGGGCACTTCCTGGGCCAGCCGCACACGCGCCGGCATATGAAGGAGACCGTGGAGCGCTCGGTGGGCCAGGAGATCGGCCCCGACGGCGCGCACCTGCGCGACGCCGTGGAGGTCGCGCGCGAGCGCGGCGTCGACATCCTGGAGCACTACGTGCCGGAGCCGCTGGACGCGGCGAAGGCGGCGGAGCTGGCGAGGATCTGCGCCGCCGCCGACGCGGAGCTCGGCGGCTAGATCAGCCGGGCTCGCCGCCCGACTCGACGTAGCCGAGCACGAGCCGGCGCCACAGCTCGAACGCCGGCTCGAAGTCGAGGTCCGGATCGGCAAGCTTCTGCAGCGCGATGCCGTCGGCGATGGCCACCGTGAGCAGGGCCATCGGCGCGATGTGCGCCGCGGGCTCCTTGTCGCCCGCGTCTTTGAGCGCCCACGCGTCCAGCTTGCGGTACCACTCGAAGAGGCTGCGCAGGTGCGGCTGCAGCTCGTCGTCCCTCAGGATGTGCGGGATGAGCTCGAAGAAGTTGCGGTAGGCGTCCGTGTCCTCGGGCAGCCCCTCGTGCAGCGCCAGCAGCTCCTTGCGCCGCTCGTCGCCGGCCGGGACCGCGGTCAGCTGCTCGATGAGCTCGACGGCCTCCTGGTACATCACGGAGTCGACGAGCGCGGTGAGCAGCCCGGCCTTGCTGCCGAAGTGGTAGCGGATGAGGGCAGGATTCTCGCCCGCCTCCTTGGCGATGGTCTCGAACGTGAGGCCGCGGAAGCCGTCGCGAGCGAGCACGCGCTTGGCCGCGTCGAGGATGCGCGCGGCGGTAGGCGCGAGGTCGGGCGTGGGATCGCTGAACGGCAGTTCGTACCTGGTCAGCGCCATCACCCCCTCAGGTCGACGCCCGGGGCGACTGCTCGCCGCCCGGCCGTTTTCGATGCGCACCCTATCCGATTCCGGCGGCCGCGCGCCAGACCTTCGTCAGGCGGCCGGCCCGCCTTGACACCCGGGTCGCGTCTGCTAGTCTACCCCAATATTAGTTATGTAACTAACTAATGTTGGAGACCTGTACGCAGGCGGCTCGGCGACGGCTCGCTCGTCGAGATGACGCCCGGCGAGATCCGCGACGTGCCCATCAACAGCGTGGCGCGCTTCCAGAAGTGCGCCGGACTCGATCGCATCCAGACCAGGAGGAACGGTGTGAAGAGGAACCTGCACGCCGGCGGCACGCGCAGTCGCGGGCTGAGCGTCAACGTGTTCACCGAGTCCGAGCTCGAGGACATCCATCTCGCCTCGCTCGAGGTGCTCGAGCGCACGGGCGTGTTCGTCGAGGCCGACGACGCGCGCGACATCTTCAGGGACGGCGGCTGCACCGTCGACTCCGAGACGCGCATCGTGCGCATCCCGCCGCACGTCGTGGAGGACGCCATCGCCTCCTCGCCGAGCAAGTACGTGCTCTGCGGGCGCGACCCCAGGAACGACTTCCTCATGGAGCCCGGCCGGGTCGCGTTCACCAACTTCAGCGAGGGCATCCGCGTCATCGACAGCGACACCGGCGAGTACCGCGAGTGCACGCTGAAGGACGTCGGCGACATCGCCCGCCTCAACGACTACCTCAGCGAGATGGACACGCACGAGATCTCCGTGGGAGCACGAGAAGTCCCGCCGGAGACCGCGGCCGTCCACAACACCGAGGCGCAGCTGCTCAACACGACCAAGCCCATCGGCATCGGGCCGCTTTCGGGCATGGAGTGCCGCGCGATCCTGCGCATGTGCGCCGAGGTCGTCGGCGGCGAGGACGAACTGCGCGCCCGGCCCATCGTGTACGGCGGCGTCTGCCCGGTCAGCCCGCTCAAGCTCCCGCGGGACGCCACCGAGGTCATCATCGAGTGCGCCCGCTGGTGGATCCCGGACAACATCCTGAGCATGGCGATGGCCGGCGGCTCCAGCCCGGTCACGCTCGCCGGCACCCTGGTCACGCACAACGCCGAGGTGCTCAGCGGCATCGTGCTCGCCCAGCTCACCGAGCGCGGCTGCCCGATGATGTACGGCAGCTCGACGACGGCGATGGACCTCAAGCTCGCGGCGGCCTCCGTCGGCTCGCCCGAGATCGCGCTCATCAGCGCCGGAGTGGCGCAGCTGGCCCGGCGCTACATGATCCCGAGCTTCGTGGCGGGGTTGTAGGCGGACTCCAAGCTCGGTGACGCGCAGACCGGTCACGAGAAGACCCTCACCGGCCTTACGGCAGCGTTGGCAGGCGCCAACCTGATCTATGGTGCGGGGATGATCGAATCGGGCGTCACCTTCGACAGCGCGCAGTTCGTCATGGACAACGAGATCGCGCGCATGATCAAGCACGTCGTCGGCGGCATCCGCGTCGACGACGAGAGCCTCGCGGTCGACGACATCGACGCCGTCGGCGCCTTCGGCGACTTCCTCAGCCTCGACGCGACGATGCGCCACATGCGCGAGCTGAGCCAGCCGGAGGTCCTCGACCGCCGCGTGCGCGAGGACTGGGAGTCACGCGGCGGCACGGACCTGTACGCCCGCTGTCACGCCAAGGCGAGCGACGTGCTCGCCGAGTACCACCCCGAGCCGCTGCCCGACGACGTCGCGAAGCGCATCCGGGCGATCGTGGAAGAGACCGACCGCGCCGCCGGCGTCGAGCGCCGGCGTGCGCTTGAAGGGAGAGCCAGATGAAGGAACCACTCAAGCAAGCCATCATCGACGGCAACGCCGACACGGCGCACGGCGCTGACGCACGGCCCTGCTCGCCAGCGGCGCCAGCGCCCGCGAGATCCTCGACGAGGCCCTGCTCCCCGGCATGGAGGTGGTCGGCGTGCGCATGCGCGACGGCGACTGCTTCATCCCCGAGGTGCTGCTCTCCGCCCGCGTCATGCAGGCCTGCCTCGACCTGCTGCGCCCGCACATGGCCGCCGGCGAGGAGGCCGGCGGCGGCGTGGTCGTGATCGGCACCGTCGAGGGCGACCTGCACGACATCGGCAAGAACCTGGTCGGCATGCTCCTCCAGGGCGCCGGCTTCACGGTCGTCAACCTCGGCACCGGGGTGAGCCGCCGCCGACTTCGTCGCCGCGGTCAAGGAGCACGCCCCGAGGATCGTCGGCATGAGCGCCCTGCTCACCACCACCCTGCCGCACATGAGCGAGACGATCGCGGCGCTCAAGGCCGAGGGCCTGCGCGACTCGGTCAAGGTGATGGTCGGCGGCGCCCCGGTCACGGCCGCCTACGCCGACGAGATCGGCGCCGACGGCTACGGCGCCAACGCCGGCATGGCGGTGGAGCGGGCGAAGGAGCTGGCGGGCTGATGACGCCCGCGGCCGCGCCGCCGCAGCGCCAGCCCCTGGCGCCCCTGCGGTCCGACTTCGCCGTCCGCTTCCACGACGAGGCGGGGCTGGAGCCGCTGCACGACGCCACCCTGCGGCTCCTCGAGACGACGGGCGTGCGCTTCGAGTCGCCCAAGGCGCTCGCGATCCTGAAGAAGGCCGGCGCGAAGGTGGACGAGGGCTCCGACCTCGTCCGCCTGCCCCGCCGGCTCGTCGAGGAGGCTCTCGCTCCGGCGCCGCGGCAGTTCACGCTCGGCGCCCGCGACGCCGCCTGCGACCTGCGAGGTCGGCTCCGGCTTCACCTACGGCACCACCGACGGCTGCGGCGTCGAGGTCGTCGACTGGCACACCGGCGAGCGCCGATCCGTCGACCAAGGCCGACCTCGAGGCGGTCACCCGCATGCAGGACTGCCTCGGCTCCATCAGCTTCTGGTGGCCCACGGTCAGCGCCGGCGACTGCGGCGAGACGGCCCAGCTGCACGAGATGGAGGCCGGCTGGAACAACACCAGCAAGCACCTGATGGGCATGGTGCAGGGCGAGACGCTCGCCAGGGCGGCCGTCGAGATGGCGACCGCGGTGGCCGGCGGAGCCGAAGAGCTTCGCCGCCGGCCCGTCATGAGCGACCTCATCGGCACCGTCTCACCGCTGATGCACGACAGGGACGGGATCGAGGCCGGCCTGGTCTTCGCCGCGGCCGGCATCCCCGTCTGCTACGTCACCATGCCCAACCTCGGCACGACGGCTCCGGCCACCAAGGCCGGCGCGTTCGTCGTCGGCGCCGCCGAGATCGTCGCCGCGGCGGTGCTCCACGAGCTCGCCGCGCCCGGCAGCCCCGTCATCGGCTCCATCATGCAGATCTACGCCGACCCGCGCACGGCGCTCACCCTGACGACGCCGCTCGACGACCGCTGCCGGTTCATCGCCACCGAGCTGCTCCACAGCTTCGGCATCCCGGCGCTGGGGCCGTTCGGCGGCACCGACGCCCAGGCGCCGGGCACGTGGCTCGCCGGGGTCGAGACCATGCTGCAGTTGCTGCAGTTGCCCCTCGACGGCTGCGAGCTCTACACCGGCATCGGGCTCACGAACACCTACCAGCTGTTCACGCCCGAGAACCTGATCCTCGACGACGACCTCTACCACCGCGCGAGGCACGCGTTCCTCGACATCCCCATGGACGAGGAGTCGCTCGCGCTCGACGTGATCGAGGCCGTGGGCCCGGGCGGGCACTTCCTCGCCCAGCCGCACACGCGCCGGCACATGCGGGACGCCGTCCTGCGCGCCGTGAGCCAGGAGATCGGCCCTGACGGGCAGCACTACCGCGACCCGGTGGAGGTGGCGCGCGAGCGCGCCCTCGACATCCTCGGCAACTACCGGCCGGAGCCGCTGGCCGACGAGGTCCACGGCGAGCTGCGCGGCATCGTCGACGCGGCGGACGCGGCCGTCAAGGGGTAGCCCGCCGGCGCTCCGACTCGCGGCGGCGAAGGCGGACGGACGTCCGCTGGCTCGCTCGGTGTCGAGCAGCATGCGGTCGACGGCGAACGCCTCGCCGGCGACCTCGTGGAACTTCTCGATGAGGTCCGGCGACGCCGAGCGCCTGCTTCTGCTCGCTGGCGAGGTCGAGGACGACCTGGCCGGCGTGCATCATGATCAGCCGGTCGCCGTAACGCAGCGCCAGCTCCATGTTGTGCGTGACCATGAGCGTGGTGAGCTTGCGCTCGGTGACGATCTCGCCGGTGAGGTCCATGATCGTCGCCGCGACCTTGGGGTCGAGCGCCGCGGTGTGCTCGTCCAGCAGCAGGAGGCTGGGCTCGGCGATGGTGGCCATGAGCAGGGACATCGCCTGCCGCTGGCCGCCCGACAGCTTGTTGACGCCGGCCTTGAGCCGCCCCTCGAGCCCCATGCCGAGGCGCGAGAGCTGCTCGCGCATCACCTCGCGCCGCTTGTTCGTGACGCCGAAGCGCAGCCCGCTGCGCCGCGAGCGGAGCAGCGACATGGCGAGGTTCTCCTCGATGGTCATCGACGGCGCGGTGCCGGCGCGAGGATCCTGGAAGACCCGGCCGATGGAGCGGCTGCGCACGTACTCTCCCTGCCTGGTGACGTCGCGTCCGCCGAGATCGACCTTGCCGCTCGTCACCGGGAAGGTGCCGGCCACCGCGTTGAGCAGTGTCGACTTCCCGGAGCCGTTGGACCCGATGATGGTGACGAACTGCCCCGCCGGGACGTCGAGGTCGATCCCCTTGAGCGCGACCACCTCGTTGACCGTGCCGGGGAAGAAGACCTTGCGCAGGCCGGTGAGCTTGAGCTCGGCGGGGGCGCTCACAGCCGCACCACCTTCTTCCGCACGGTCGGGATCGAGAGCGCCACGACGACCAGCACGGCGGTCAGGAGCTTGAGGTCGGTGGGCGCGATGCCGAGCCGCAGGCTGACGGCGATGAGCAGCCGGTAGACGATCGACCCGCCGATGACGCTGAAGAGCACCCAGCTGATGCCGCGCACGCCGAAGATGACCTCGCCCATGATCACGCCGGCCAGGCCGGCGACGATGGTGCCGATGCCCATGCCCACGTCGGCGAAGCCCTGCTGCTGGGCCACGAGCGACCCGGTGAGCGCCACGAGGCCGTTGGAGACGGCCAGGCCGACGATGCGCGTGAAGTTGGTGTTGGTGCCCAGCGCGCGGATCATCTGCTCGTTGTCGCCGGTGGCCTGCAGCGTCAGGCCGAACTCGGTGTGCAGCAGCCAATCCAGGAAGTACTTGATCAGCACCGCCAGGACCGCCAGCGCGATGATGATGTTCCAGCCGATCATGGAGACCGAGAAGAGGTCGCCGATCTTGTCGAAGATCACCTTGACGCCGAGCAGCGGCGTGTTGCTCCGCCCCATGATCCGCAGGTTGACGGTATAGAGCGCCGTCATCGTGAGGATGCCGGCGAGGAGCTTGGGCCCGTAGTTGGTCGAGTCGTTGTCGCCCGACTTGAGCAGGACGTGGAGGAGCCCGGTGACGAGGCCTGCGCACGCACCTGCGGCCACGCCGGCCGCGGTCGCCATCAGCGGTGAGTGCCCGTTGATGATGAGCGCGCCGGTGACGGCCGCGCCGAGCGGCAGGCTGCCGTCCACGGTCAGGTCGGGGAAGTCGAGCACCCTGAAGGTGAGAAACACGCCCAGCACCATGAAGCTGTAGACCAGCCCTTGGAGAAGCGCGCTCTGGATGGTGACGATCACGGCCGATACCTCTCGTGCTCGGGGCCGGAGCCGCATCCTGCGGCTCCGGCCCCGCGGAGTGTATCCCGACGCCGCCGGGCGTCGCGAGCGGGACTCAGTACTTGTTGACCGCCTTGTCGATGAGATCCTGCGGCAGGGTCACGCCCTGAGCGGCCGCGGCCTTCTCGTTGACGGAGAGCTGCAGGTTCTTGGCGAACTCGACCGGGATGTCCGAGATCGGCGTGCCGCTGAGGACCTGGGCTGCCATCGTTCCCGTCTGCTTGCCGAGGTCGTAGTAGTCGAACCCGTAGGCCGCGACGGCGCCGCGCTTGACGCTGTCGGGGTCGCCGGCGACCAGCGGCATCTTGTTCTGCTGGGCCACCTTGATGATGGACTCGAGCGCCGAGACGGCGGTGTTGTCGCCGATCACCATGCATCGCGTCGGCGCGACCGACCAGCGACTGCGCCGCGGCCTGGACCTCGGCGGAGGTGCCGGCGGGCGCCTTCACGATCGTCATGCCCATCGTCGCCGCGTCCTTCTCGGCCTGCTTGACGAGGAACACCGAGTTGGACTCGCCGGCGTTGTAGACCATGCCGACGGCCTTGGCGTCGGGGCGGAAAGTCTTGACGAGCTCGAGGATCGGCTTGACCGGCTGCATGTCGCTGACGCCGGTCACGTTGCCCGACGGCGCGTTGAGGATCGTGTCACGAGGCCGGCGCCGACGGGGTCGGTGACGGCAGTGAACAGCACCGGCCTGTCGGTGATGGCCTTGGCCAGCGCCTGGGCCGTGGGGGTGGCCACGCCGAGGACGAGGTCGAGGTTGTCGCCGGCGAACTTCTGGGCGATGCTCGCCGTGGTGGCCATGTCGCCCTCGGCGTTCTGCAGGTCGTAGGTCACGTTGGTGTAGCCCGCCGCGGCGAGCGCGTCCTTGAAGCCATTGACCGTCGCGTCCAGTGCAGGATGCGTGACGATCTGGCTGATGCCGATCTTGTAGGCCTTGCTGGTGTCGGCGCTGGGGCTCGCGCTGGAGGTGGTGCCGCCCGAGCTGCTGCCGCACCCGGCAGCCACGCCGGCTACGGCGAGCAAGAGCACGAGCGCCACCGGGAGGGCCAGTTTGAAGGCGCGGGACATGGGTCTCCTTTCGAGTGCCAAACGAGTGAGCATTCTAGTGTGTCGCGGGCGCACGTGACAAGTCCCGCATCACTATGCACGGGCTATGCGCCGGGCGCGGGAGCGCGGGTCGCGAGGACGCGCGCGGCGGCAAGACCCGCCGCGCGCGGCCGGCCCGCGGACCGACGCCCGGCTGAGCTGGCGACCCGCGAGCGACAGAGCGGGGCGGCTCTCTCGAGCCGCCCCGCTCGCTCTTCTCCGCATGCCCCTGCGGCGCGTCCGGAGGGGCGGGCCTCCCGCCCCTCCCCGCGCCGCTCAGGTGCGTCAGTAGCCGGTCGTCCGCTCCTTGAAGCGCTCGACCGAGTTGATCGGGATGTCGAGCAGCTTGCTGATGTTGAACTTGGCCTCCATCATGCCCGGCAGCGCCGGATGCGTGGACGAGGTCATGGTGAGAAGGCCGAGGCCGTGGTCCTGCCGGATGGTCTCCATGGCGACCGGATCGCTGAGGTCGCGGGTGGTGCAGCCGAGCTTGCCGGCCACGTACTCCTTGGCTTCCTTGAGACGCATACGCCTGGTCATCTGCATCCGAGCGACGAGATCTCCCGCTGCCCGCATACCGCCCATGCCGGACGCCTGCGTGTGGGCTCCCTCCATACCGAGAGGATCGCCCGTGCCCACCTAGTACCCGTCGATCTTGAGGATCTCGACGAAGGCCTTGCTGGCCCGCGACGTCGCGTCGGCGGGCGGGAACAGGCACGTCGGGACGCCGCCGACGCCCATGCCCACGTTCACGTGGACCGGGATCGTGGCGACCTCGGCGGCCGGCTTGATGAAGGTGATCGCCCGGGCGATGTTCCAGGCGGTCGACTTGCCGGTGTTGATGTTGACGGCCGGCCCGTAGATGCTGGCGCCGGCCGCGGTGACCATCTCGAGCTGCTTCTTGGGCCACATGCCGGCGAGGCGCTCGCCGTCGAACTCCAGCTGCCCGTGCATGCCGAGGACGAACTCGCTCGCCATGCCGATCTCGATGCCCAGATGCGGGTGCTTCTCGCGCAGCATGCGGCAGGCGGTGAGGGCGGCGAGGAAGTCGGCGTCGCCCGCCGCCCCCGTCGTGTCCATGTCGATACCGTCGGCGCCGGCCTCGACCATGGCGTCGGCGACGAAGTTGATGTCCTCGACCAGCATCGCGCAGGCCTCGACCTGGGCGTCGCGCGCCTCGTCGATCTTGCCCATGGGCAGCAGCTCGGACCAGTTGGGGATGGGGCCGTCCGGCTTCGAGTAGCGGCCCAGGTCGGGCATGGCGCCGTACTGCACCGGGTTGGTGAGCAGCGCCTGCGCGATCTTCATGCTCTGGCCCTCGTGGGCCACGTTGGTCTTGACGGCCTTGTAGGAGTAGTCGGCCTGCCAGAGCTCGGGGATGTCGACGCCGAGCAGCGTCTCGTAGCTCTGCAGGTCCTGCACGCGATTGCCGATGTGCTTGGTCCCGGTGCCGTCGTTGCTGAGCACGACCTCTTCGCCGATGTCGACGGCGGTGAAGCGCGCGGCCGATGCGTAGATGTCGAGCAGGTGGTCGAGCTCGTCCTGCGTGAGGACGTCGACCTTGGCCTTCTTGGCCGCGATCTGGGTGCCTTCTTCGAGATCGGCCTTGATCTCGGAGCGAGTCATCTCGACGAGCGACCCATCACCCATGCGAGTGGGGATCTTGGGCTCCAACAGCATCACCTCCGTGCTTCATCCGGATCGACCGCCTGCGCCGTGGCGCATGCGAGGCCCGCGAGCTACCACGTTGTGAGCGAAGCGATTCGACCGCTGTCCGGCGGGCCTCCGCGCGCCAGTCTACAGTGGCGCGCTCGGGGCGCGCCACCGGCCGGACGGCCCTCCGTGCCACGTCGCGGGGAGGTCAAGAAGCCGGGGCCGCGGGCGCCACGAGGCGCCGCTGCGACCAGGGGTGATGGCGCGCGCCGCATTCCCTGCGGGAGTGTCCCCGAGACTCCAGTGGGGGCGTCCGCCACCGGCAGACGCATCGCTGTGGCCGCATCGAGGATCACCTGCCCGTCTCGGGCCCGCGCCCCTACGCAGCCGTGGGTGCCGCGGTCGGAAGATCACCTCTGGCGTTCCGCGCTCGGCATGCGGGTGCTGTCTACTCCGTGCCGCCGGCGCGATGTTGGGCCCGGCGGCCCTTCGGGGGCTTGGACTTCGAGCCTGTTGGAGCCGGCGGGCGGGTTCGAACCGTCGACCTGCCGCTTACAAGGCGGCTGCTCTGCCAACTGAGCTACGCCGGCCCGCCGACAGTCTACCCCAGCGGGAGAGCGCGGCGATCGGGCCATGCCCGTCGCGTGCAAGCTCGGCAGTGCTCCCTTGATGCCCTCTCGGCGAGGTCCCCTGAGGGGGCCGCCGTCCCACCGGGTGACGGTGACGTCACCCTTCGGCGGCGCTCCGGCTCAGCCGCCCGTGAGCGCCCTGAACCGCTCGACCGAGCGCACCGGCAGGTCGAACACGCGGGCGATGTTGACCTTGGCCTCGATCGCCAGCGCGTCGTTGACCGTCGCCGTGTCCTCCGTGGGGATGGTCCCCAGTCCGCGTTCGCGGCGGACATCCGACATGGCCACAGGGTCGCTCAAGTCGGCCGGGCTGACGCCCAGCTTGTCCGCCACATAGGCCTTCGCCTCGGGAAGCCGCATCCGTCGGGTCATCTGCACGCGGGCCACCAGATCTCCGGCGGTCCGCAATCCGCCCATGCCCGACGCGACACCATGGCCGATCCCCTGGCTGTGGTTATCGCCGGCGCCGATCTACAACCCGTCCAGCCGCAGGATGTCGACGCACGCACGCGAGGCGCGCGAGACGGCGTCGACCGGCGGCAGCGCGTGCATGGGGACGCCGCCCACGCCCATCCCCCCGTTGAGGTGGATGGGGATGGTGGCGGCATCCGTGCACGGCTTGACGATGGTGCAGGTGCGCGCCACGTTCCAGGCCACGGTCTTGCCCGTGTTGACGTTGACGGCCGGCCCGAAGATGGAGACGCCGGCCTTGGCCGCCAGGCGCATCTGGTCCGCCGGCCACAGCCCGGCGAGCCGCACGCCCTCGTACTCGAGCTCGCCGTGCATGCCGAGGACGAACTCGCTCGCCATGCCGATCTGGATACCCCAGTCCGGGTGCTTCGCGCGGATGCGCTCGATGGCTTTGAGGGCGGCCAGGAAGTCGGCGTCGCCGGCCGCCCCCGCCGTGTCGAGGTTGATGCCGTCGGCGCCGGCCTCGTACATGCCCTCGGCAACGTAGAGGATGTCCTCGACAGCGGCCTCCACAGCCTCCTCCTGAGCCGCACGGGCCTCGTCGATGCGGCCCAGCGGCAGCAACTGCGACCAGTTGGGGATCGGGCCATCGGGCACGGTGTAGCGCCCGAGGTCCGGCATGGCGCCATAGGCCACCGGGATGGTGAGCAGCAACTGCGTCTGGCGCATGATCTCCTGCTCGAACGGCAGGACCGGCTTGATCGGCTTGAACGAGTAGTCGTGGTGATAGAGCTCCACCGTGTCGGTGCAGACCGTCTGCTCGTAGTTCTGCAGGTCGGTGATGCGCGAGCCGGCGTCCTGGCTGCCGACGCCGTCGGACGTGAGGATGACCTCGTCGCCGATGTCGACCGCACTGAACCGCGCGCGGCTGCCGAAGATGTCTGACGAGGTGCGCGATCTCGTCGTCGCTCAGCGGCTCGACCTTGGCCCGCTTGACGCCCGCCTCGACACCGGCGTGGATGTCGGCCTCGATCTCCGCCCGGGTCATCCGCACCAGCGACCCGTCGCCCATGCGCGTCGGGATACCTTCCATCGCCCCCTCCGTCGGCCCTAGTGGTGTGCGCGCTGCCGCCGAGCGCCGGCCGCGACTCTCGCGGCCTCCCCGGCGGCGACCCGAGGCTACAGGCCCGAGCCGCGCCTGTCAGCGGCGGATACTTCGGCAAAGTTGACGGCGACGCGGGCCAAAGGTGAGGGAACCGCGGCGGATGCCGGGCGGACCGGTCGCTAAGGCCGTTAAAGGGGCGAGGCCCCGTGGTGAACGGGGCCTCGAACAAGGGCTTTGGGGCAAACCCTCGTGGTGGGGGGTCTTCGCTTGCCAGCGAAAGGAGCCACTCACATCATCTCCAGAGAATGTTGCGACCGCGTGAAGCAGCGCGAACCCGTGCGAAGGAAGGGTTGCTGCTTGGTTACAGGGCAGGCGCGGACCCTGAGTGGGGACCTGGATCCGCGCCATTAAGGTGGCCGAGGGCCGACGAGCAGAGCCGCTTTTGGGGGCGGCGCCCGTCGGCCCTCAGGCCGTGGTCCGCCCGGGGCCGGGGCGAACCAAGAAGATAGGAGGTACCAGCAACTTGGCGCTGGCAGCGGGCTTCTCGGAGACGGGAAGCGTCGCAAGGGGGAGACTAGGATCCATGTGTTGAGCGATGATTAACCAAATATTAACCGATATGAAGCGCGCAGCCTGAACAGTCTGCTTATGGCTTATCGTTTCGGGTAGGTTCACGACCGTTTTGGCCCGGCTGCGAGACGCCGGACGGGGTCAGGCCAGCGTCAGTCGCCCCTCGCGCGTCGTCCGGACCCGCCGTCAACTCCAGCAGGCCGGCCTCGTCGATCACGGGCACGCCGAGCGCGGTCGCCTTCTCGAGCTTGGATCCGGCGTCCTCACCGGCGACGACGTAGTCGGTCGCCCGGCTCACCGAGCTGCTGACCCGCCCTCCGGCGGCCTCGATCAGCGCCTGCGCCTGCCCGCGCGTGAGGGTCGGGAGCTTGCCCGTGAGCACGAAGGTGGAGCCGGTGAGCGGGCCCTCCCGCCGCGCGGGGCTCTCCTCGACCAGGCGCACGCCTGCCGCGCGCAGCTTCTCGATGGTCTCGCGGTTGTGGGCGTCGCCGAGGAACTGCTCCACGGCCTCGGCGACCACCGGGCCGACTCCCGGGACTTCGGCGAGGTCGGCGGCGCCGGCGCCGAGAAGCGCATCCATGCTCGGGTAGCGCTCCACGAGCGCCTGGGCGGTCACCGACCCCACGTGGCGGACGCCCAGGGCGAACAGGACGCGCGCGAAGGGCCGCTGCCTGGACTCCTCGATGGCGGCCAGGACCTTGTCGGCGCGCTTCGCCTCCACCAGCTCGAGCGCGCCGTCCTCACCCTTGCGCGTCTTGCCGCCGAACCCGGGCAGGGCGACGACCTTGCCGGCCTCGAGCCGCACGAAGTGCTCTCGCTCGAGGCCGTACAGGTCGGCGACGTTCTCGATCAGCCCCTGCGCGTGAAGCAGCTCCACCGTCTCCTCGCCGATCCCCTCGATGTCCATGGCGCCCTTGCTCACGAAGTGCTTGATGCTCTCGACCAGCTGGGCGGGGCACGAGCGGTTGGGGCAGCGGACGGCGACCTCTCCGGTCTCGCGCACGGTCTCGGAGCCGCAGGCCGGGCACGTGCGCGGCATGGTCCACTCGGGCAGGGCGGCGTGACGCGCCTCGCGGCCGACCAGCCGCCCCTCGCCCTCGTCGACCTCGCCGGTCGTCACCGGGCCGACGACCTGCGGGATCACGTCGCCGGCGCGCTGCAGGATCACGTCGTCGCCGGCGCGGATGTCCTTGCGCCGGATGTCGTCCTCGTTGTGCAGCGTGGCCCGCTCGACGGTCACGCCGCCGACGAAGACCGGCTCGAGCACGGCGAACGGCGTGAGCACGCCGGTCCTCCCCACGTTGACCTCGATGCTGTGCAGCCTCGTCGTCACCGTGGTCGGCGCGAACTTGAAGGCGATCGCCCAGCGCGGGTCGTGGGCGACGCTGCCCAACGCCCGCTGGATGGCGAACGAGTCGACTTTGACCACCGCGCCATCGATGTCGTAGTCGAGGTCGCCGCGGCGCTCCTCCCAGGCACGGCACGCCGCGGCGACCTGCTCGATGCCGTCGACGGTGACGATCTGCGGGTTGACCTTGAACCCGGCGGCCCGCAGCCAGTCGAGGGCGCTGTGGTGGTCGGGCAGGTCGAGCCCCTCGGAGTAGCCGATGGCGTAGCACCAGACGTCGAGCGGCCGGGCGGCCGCCAGCCTGGGATCGAGCTGGCGGATGGACCCGGCGGCGGAGTTGCGCGGGTTCACGAAGGCGCTCAGGCCGTCGGCGAGGCGCTGTTCGTTGAGGCGGGCGAACGCGGCGAGCGGCAGGTAGACCTCGCCGCGGACCTCGACGACCGGCGGCGGGTCGCTCACGAGCAGCCGCAGGGGCACCGACCCGATGGTGCGCAGGTTGGCGGTGACCTCCTCGCCGACCTCGCCGTTGCCACGGGTGGCGCCGACGCTGAAGACGCCGTCGCGATACGTGAGTGAGATGGCGAGGCCGTCGATCTTGGGCTCGACGACGTAGCGCAGCGGCGCGTCGCCGAGCTCCCGGGCCTCGAGCAGCCGCCGGTTGCGCTGGTCCCACGCCAGCAGCTCGTCCTCGTTGCGGGCGTTCGCGAGCGAGAGCATCGGCTCGAGGTGACGGACCTGCGTGAACCCCTCGAGCGGGGCGGCGCCGACGCGCTGCGTCGGCGAGTCCGGCGTGCGCAGCTCCGGATACTCCGCCTCGAGGGTCTGCAGCTCGCGGTACAGCGCGTCGTACGCCGCGTCGTCGATCTCCGGCCGGTCGAGCACGTAGTAGAGGTGCGCGTGCCGGTTGATGGTCTCGCGCAATCCGGCCGCCCGGGCCGCTGCCTCAGCCTCGCTCACCGCATCCCCCTTTGGCGGCCGCCGTGCGGCCGCGACGCCTATCCGCTGGTGGTACCCTCCCCGGCGCGCCGCGGGGCGGTGCCTCTCCGGCGCCCCGCTCGCCGGCTTGCCCGCGGCTGCCGGTCACGCGCCGGCCCTCGCCGCGCAGGCACAGGCCGAGCAGCTCGCCGGGCTCGTCGAGCCAGTAGTCCGGCCCCGACGCCAGCAGCGCCTCGCGGCCGAACACTCCCCAGGCCACGGCCGCGGTGGCCATGCCGGCGGCGCGGCCGGCCTCGATGTCCACGGGGCTGTCGCCGACGTAGAGCGCGCCCTCCGCCGGCGCCCCGAGGCGCTCCAGGCAGAGGCGCAGCGGCACCGGCGACGGCTTGTGCTGGTCCGTGTCGCTCGCCGTCACGACGACCTCGAAGTACTCACGCAGGCCGACGGCGCGGAACGCCATCTGCGTCGTGTCCGCGCTCTTGCTGGTGACGATGCCGAGACGCCTGCCGGCGGCGCGCAGGGCGTCGAGCACCTCGGCGACGCCCTCGTAGCCGCGGATGAGCTCGTCGTGCCGGCGGTGGTTGTACTCGCGGTAGACGTCGTAGAGCTCCTGCGCGTGCTCGGCCGAGAGCCGCCGCATCTGCGCCATGAGCGGCTGCCCGACGCCGGCGAGGATCACCTCGTCGGGCAGCGCCTCGTCCAGCACCGTCCGCGTCGCGTGGCGGAACGACTCCACGATCAGCTCGACGGTGTCCACCACGGTGCCGTCGAGGTCGAACACCACGGGGTCGAAGCCGGCCGCGTCGATGAGCGGCGCGCCCGCGGCGCCCCCCTCGCCGGTCGTGTCACGCAGACCGGTCACGGAGCCGCTCCAGGTCGAGGTCCCAGCCGGCCAGGTCCGCCAGCAGGTCCGGGTCCAGCAGGTCGTAGCGCAGGGGCGTGACCGCCACCGCGCCGGAGGCGACGACGTCGAAGTCCGTCTCCACCCACTCGCCGGAGGCCGGATGGTCGCAGGGCAGGTAGTGCTCCGCGGGCGCGGCGCCGTCGTCGCCGGCGAGCACGACGTAGTCGTAGGCGCTGGCGCCGCCGAGCCGCGCGGGGCGGATGCCCGTGATCTCGGCGAGCGGCCTGTCCGGGAGGTTGACGTTGAGGATGCTGTGGCGCGGCAGGCCGCGCTCGACGACGTGGCCGACCATCGCGCGCAGGATCGGCACGGCCTCGTCGAGCCAGCCGGGCTCGAACTGCTCGACCGAGAAGGCAGCCGCCGGGTACCCGCGAAGCGCGGCCTCGAAGGCGGCGCCGACGGTGCCGGAGTACGTGACGTCGGCGCCCATGTTGCCGCCCGCGTTGACGCCGGACACGACGAGGTCGGGCAGGGGGCAGCGCAGGCCGAGCAGGGCGATGCGCACGCAGTCCGAGGGCGTGCCGTCGACGGCGAAGCCGTGATAGCCGTCGCCGAAGGAGCGCGCCTGCAGGGTCAGGGGGCGGCGAACGGTGATGCCGCGGGCGACCGCGCTCGTGTCGCGGTCCGGCGCGATCGTGGTGACCTCGCCGAGCCCGTCGAGGGCGCGGCGCAGCACGGCGATGCCGGGGGCGTCGATGCCGTCGTCGTTGGTGAGGAGGATCTTCAGGGTCACAGGCACGATTCTAGCCGAACGCCGGTGGACGATGTCCGAAGCGTCCCCGGCTCGCGCCTGTTGACGTTCGCGCGGGGCTCTCGCGCCCCGCGTCGCCCCGCCTGTAGCCTGTGGCGACGACGGGCGGCGGGGCGCCGGACGGCAGGATTGCCGCGGCGCCCGTCGTAGGAGTGGCGAGGCAAGGCTGAGAAGGAGCCGCGTGACCCTAGCGACGCACGTCCCGAGTGACAGCGACGGCAGGCGCCATACCCTGCGGCGTGGCGGCGCCCTGCTCGCGTCGCTCGCGGGAGTCTCGGCGCTGGTCACCGTGACCGGACCAGGCTACCTCTGGCCGCTCTTCCTCTTCCCGCTCGTCCTGGCCGCCGTGTTCTTCTTCGAGCTCGGCAGCCTCGCCGTCACCGTGTGGCTGGGCAACTTCTTCGTCCTCTACTACAGCTTCGTCGCTCCGGCCACGCCCGAGCTCGTGCGGCAGGCTCTGCTCGGTACGGCCCTCTTCTTCGTCGCCGGCCTCTTCCTGGGGCGCGTCCAGCGCCGGCACCGCGACGCGCAACGCGAGCTCGCCGCGACCACGCTCACCGACCGCCTCACGGGGCTCTACAACTACGGCACCTTCGTCGACTACCTGCACAACGAGGTGACCAAGAGCCGACCGCTACGGGGGCGAGCTCGCGCTGCTCATGCTCGACCTCGACCACTTCAAGCAGTTCAACGACCGGCACGGCCACGAGGCGGGCAACGACCTCCTCCGGCGCCTCGGCGCCGCGGTGAGGACGCTGGTCAGGGACGCGGACGTCGCCGCCCGCTACGGCGGTGAGGAGTTCGCCGTGCTCATCCGCGGCGACGAGTCGCAGGGCTACGAGCTGGCCGAGCGGCTGCGCCGCGCCGTCGAGACGGTCACCGTCGAAGTCCGCGGCGGCGAGCACGGTGTGCGCGACCATCTCCGCCGGCATCGCCACCTACCCCGCCGGCGCGGCCGACGAGGCCGAGCTCATCGAGGCGGCGGACGCCGCGCTCTACGAGAGCAAGCGGCGCGGCCGCAACCGCGTGACCATCTTCACGGGTGTGGCCGGCGAGCGGGAGCTCCCGGCGAGCCTGACCGCCTGAGTGCACGAGAGAGGCCGCGCCGGCGAAGCGGCGCGCGGCCCGTTCACTTCGGGAACGTCACCTGCGGCAGGCGCGTGTCGGCGCGCGCGAAGGCCTCGCCGCAGAACAACTCGACCCCGTTGCGCGCCAGCACCTGCTGCTCGCTCCTGCGCGCGCACGCCGGTGGCGATGAGCTGCGCGCCGGTACGGCCGGCGAAGCGCACGAGCAGCTGCACGACCTCGATGGACGTGAGGTCGCCGGCGAGGCCGGCGACCAGCACGGGATCGAGGCACAGGAACTCCGGTCGAGCCTCCGCGATGAGCTCGAGCGCGGTGAACTGCGCCCCGAGGCCGGAGATGCACAGCTGGAAGCCGAGGTCGCGCACGTCGGCGAGCGTGCGCAGCGTCGAGGCCGTGTTGCTCATGAGGTCCTCGGCGTCGATCTCGAACACCACGTGCTGCGGGACGAGCGCCTGGTTGAGGGAGTAGAACTCACTCACGGCCACGACGGCGGCGTTGGGGAGCTCGCCGGCGGCGCAGCCGAGGAACAGCAGGTCGTCGGGCTTGAGCCCCGCCGCCGCCGAGACCGTGGCCTCGCGCGCGACCACACCGTAGGAGGCGAGGACCTGCGAGCGGCGAGCCACGTCGAGCAGCACGTCCGGCAGACGCAGCGGCGAGTAGAACGGCCCGCGCACGCTGCTGCGGTAGCCGATGACCTCCCTGGCCGCGGGGTCCACGACGGGCTCGAACAGCGGCTCGAGGTCGCCCCGGGACACGCAGTCGGCCAGGGTCGCCTCCATGTCGCGGTCGTAGACCGCCGCCTGCTCTTCGGCCGCCTGCATCGCCAGAGCGAGGCCGTGCTGCAGGTTCTGCTCGAAGGTGAGGGCGTCGTCGACGGCGAGCACGGCCGACCCGACCGATGGATGCACGCGGTCGTACACGCCGGGGGCCAGGTCGTTGAGCAGCAGCGACTGCAGACGCTCGTAGACGCGCCGCGTCACGGCCGCGAGATCGTCGTCGGCGATCACCGCCGCGGAACGCGGCGGTGACAGCAGCACGATGAAGGCGTCGTCGGTGAGCGTGAAGTCGCTGACCACGTCGAGGCGGCGCAGGGTGCTGCCGACCATGCCCTCCAGGTTGGCGGCCACCGCGTCGAGGATCTCGGCGACGATGCGCCAGCCGAACACCGGCTCGAGGCGGCCGTAGCGGGCCAGGCTGACGTAGAGGAGGGCGACCTGGCCGGACTTCTCGAGCTCGAGCCGGATGGAGTCGGCGATGAGATTGAGGGACGGGAGCCGCGACGGGCCGTCGCTGACCAGCCCGCGAAGGGTGGTCTGCGCCTTGCGCAGGGCCTCGTCGGTCGGTCGCTCCACGCGCCTCACCCCCCGGCGAGTCAGGTCGCCTTCTGCGTCTCCTTGGCCTTGCCGTCGCCGGAGGCCGGCTTCTTCTTCTCGCTCTTGGCGGAGTCGCCGTCGCCCGAGGAGCTCTCGGAGGAGCTCTCGGAGGAGCTCGAAGAAGACTCGTCAGAGCCGGACTCCCGGCCGCCCGTGCGCCTGCCGGAGCCCTTGCCGTAGTCGGTGGTGTAGAAGCCCGAGCCCTTGAAGTGGATCGCGACCGGGTGCAGCACCTTGTGCAGCGAGCCGCCGCACTTCTCGCACTCGACGATCGGGTCGTCACTCATCTTCTGCATGACCTCGAACGAGTCTCCGCACTGGTCACACCGATATTCGTAGATAGGCACGCAGAAGTCTCCCGGGCGTGGTCACAAGGGGCCTGAGTGTAGCACAGGCCGGCCGCGACACGCTGCGCCGCGCGGCCGGCCTCACGGAGCGAACGGCGGCAGGTGCCCGGCGATGATGAGCGCCGGGTCCCAGGCGCGGATGCGCCGCCACGAAGCCAGGACCACGTCGGCCGCCGGTCCCGCGGGCGCCATGGCGTCGAACTCGTCCCTCCCCGGCCCGATGGTGTCGCCGCACAGCACGACCCGCCCGCCGGCGGTCTCGACGGCCAGGCTGATGTGCCCGTCGCAGTGTCCGGGGGTGAGCGCCCACTCGAGACCGGGCGCCAGCTCGCCGCCCTCCCCCGTGAGCAGTTCGAGCGGCAGCAGCTCGAGGAGTCCTCCGGCCAGCGGCCAGTACGCCGACGCCGTCTCGATCTCGTGGACGGCCACGGGCGCGGGGACGGACGCGCAGCCGCCGGCGTGGTCCAGGTGGGCGTGCGTGAGCACGACCAGGTCCACGTCGGCGGGCGAGAGTCCCCGCGACTCGAGCGCGCGCAGCACGGGGTCGTTCTGCAGCGGCAAGCCCGGGTCGACGAGGATCGTCTTCGGCCCGCGCACCAGCACGGTGTTGGGGAACGTCGTCATGCCCACCACCGGCCGCCGCGCGCGCAGTTCGCGGTACTCCACGAACGCCTGCGGTGAGCGGTGTTCGGGCAGCACCTCGACGGCGTCGCCCTCGACGCTGAAGACAAAGCGCGCCGTCGGGATGAGGAGATCGACCTCGTACGTCATCGCACAGTCCCCGCCACGGTCACTCCTCGACGCTCGCGTCGGCGTCGTCGCGCGCGTAGAGGAAGTCGACCTTGTCCAGGTTCAGGATGATGAAGGGCGCCGTCTCGATGGAGGTCCTGGCTGCCCTTGCTGTAGATGCGCACCTTGGAGAGCGTGAGCCGGCTGTCGCTGAACGCGCGGATGTAGTCCGAGGGGCGCCGGGAGCTGGCAGCGCTGGCCGACGCCGAAGTGGGCGATGCCGACGATCTTGAACTCGCCGATGTACGCCACGACCTCGAGTTCCTTGAACCCGCTGCTGTCCCGCATGGCCTCCATCCCGGGCCTGGCCTCATCCATCGTCTTCTCCTCCTGCGGAAGCGGCCGAGGCCGCACCGGCGGCGCGCGGCGCGCCGCCCTGAGCTCGCACCGGGGCGCGGCCCTCCGCCGCGCAGGGCGTCCCGGCAAAGGCGCGGACCGAGCCCCGCCCGGAACGAGCGGCGAGGCGGAGACGGCCGAGCGCCTCGCGCCGGGACTCTCCGAGCCGCGGCGCGAGGACCACTCCGACGGCGGCGCCGAGGACGCCGCCGAGGACTGCGTTGCGAGCCTTGCCCATGCCGCGACTATAGCCGCACGCGGCTACTTCGTGAACACCAGGCTCCCGTCGGCCACGTCGACCTTGACGGTGTCGCCTGCCACGAACCGGCCGCGGAGCAGCGCGCTGGACAGCGGGTTCTCCACGAGCCGCTGGATGGCGCGCTTCATCGGCCGCGCGCCGTAGTCGGCGTCGTAGCCCTGCTCGGCCACGAACTCCTTGGCCGCCCGGCTCACCTCGAGGGACATGCCCTGACCTTCCACCAGCCTGCGCAGGTGCGTGAGCAGCAGGTCGACGACCTCGGTGAGCTGCTCGCGCGTGAGCGGATCGAAGACGATGACCTCGTCGATCCGGTTGAGGAACTCGGGCCGGAACGACTTGCGCAGCTCCTCGAGCAGGCGTTTCTCGAGGTCCTCGTGCGCGTGCCCTCCGGCCTCGGCGGCGAACCCGAGCGGGTTCTTGCCGATGACGCTGCTGCCCAGGTTGCTGGTCATGATGACGACCGTGTTCTTGAAGTCCACGGTGCGGCCCTTGCCGTCCGTGAGCCGGCCGTCGTCGAGGATCTGCAGCAGGGCGTTGAAGACGTCCGGGTGCGCCTTCTCGATCTCGTCGAAGAGCACCACGCTGTAGGGGCGGCGGCGCACCGCCTCGGTGAGCTGCCCGCCCTCGTCGTAGCCGACGTAGCCGGGCGGCGCGCCCGTGAGGCGGGACGCCGTGTGCTTCTCCATGTACTCGCTCATGTCGAGGCGCACGAGCGCCTCCTCGTCGTCGAAGAGCAACTCGGCGAGCGCGCGCGCCAGCTCGGTCTTGCCCACGCCCGTCGGGCCGAGGAACAGGAACGAGCCGATCGGGCGCTTGGGGTCCTTGAGCCCGGCCCGGGCGCGGCGGACGGCCTCGCTGACCGCCTCGACCGCGCGCTCCTGGCCGATCACCCGCGCGTGGAGGTCCTGCTCCATGTCGAGGAGCTTGTCCGCCTCCTCCTGCAGCATCCGCTGCACGGGGATGCCGGTCCACTTGCTGACCAGCGCGGCGATGTCGTCGGCGTCCACGGTGGCGTCGGCGATGCCCTTGTCGGCAAGCCAGGCGTCCTTGGCCGTGACGAACGTCTTCTGGATCTTGTCGCTCTGCTCCTTGAGCTGGGCGGCGCGCTCGTAGTCCTGCACCTGCACGGCCGCCGCGCCCTCGCGCGTGAGCTCCTGGAGCTTGAGCTCCATCTCGCGCAGCTCCGGCGGCAGCATCGTCGCCTCGATGCGCAGCTTGCTGGCCGCCTCGTCGAGCAGGTCGATGGCCTTGTCCGGGAGGAAGCGGTCGCTGATGTAGCGGTCGCTCAGGTGAGCCGCCTCGCGCACGGCGGCGTCGGTGATCTTGACCTTGTGGTGCGCCTCGTACTTGTCGCGCAGCCCTTCGAGGATGGCGACCGTCTCCTCGACCGTCGGCTCGCCGACGAGGATGGGCTGGAAGCGGCGCTCGAGGGCGGCGTCCTTCTCGATGTGCCGGCGGTACTCGTCCAGGGTGGTGGCGCCGACGCACTGGAGCTCGCCGCGGGCCAGCATCGGCTTCATCATGTTCGACGCGTCGATGGCGCCCTCGGCGGCGCCGGCGCCCACGACGGTGTGCAGCTCGTCGATGAACAGCACCACGTCCTTGGAGCGCTGGATCTCGTCGAGGGCGCCCTTGAGACGCTCCTCGAACTCGCCGCGGTACTTGGAGCCGGCGACCATCGCGCCGAGGTCGAGCGCGAGCACGCGCCGGCCGCGCAGGAGCTCCGGCACGTCGGCGTTGACGATCTTCTGCGCGAGCCCGTCGGCGATGGCGGTCTTGCCCACGCCGGGCTCGCCGATCAGCACCGGGTTGTTCTTGGTCCTGCGGCTGAGCACCTGGATGACGCGCTTGATCTCCTCGTCGCGGCCGATGACCGGGTCGAGCTTGCCGTCGCGAGCCATCGCGGTGAGGTCGCGCGTGTACTTCTTGAGCATGCTCTCGCCGGTGGCGCTGGCCTCGTAGTCGGTGCCGGTGGCGCGCACCCTGGACAGCGCGTCGCGCAGCCGCTCCTCGGTGATGCCGACGTCCTTGAGGATGGCGCTGCCGGGACCCTCGCCCTCCAGCAGGATGCCGAACAGCAGGTGCTCGGTGCCGACGACCTCGTCGCCCATCTTCTGCGCCTCCTGGACGGCGAGGTCCAGAGCAGCCTTGGCGCGGGGCGTCATGTAGAGCATCTCGTCGGGCCCGGACGGGCCGCTTTGCCCGACCGGCTGGTTCTGCGCCATCTGGTCGGCGCGCGTCATCAGGGCGCCCTTGTCGACGCCCAGGATGTTGAGGAGCTGCTCGACGACGCCGCCGGGCAGGCTGAGCACGCCGATCAGCAGGTGCTCGGTGCCGAGTACGTTGCGCGGGCCCCGGCGGACGACGCCCTGCGCCGTCTCGAGGGCCTCACGGGCTCGTTCGGAGAACTTGTTCACGTCCATCTGTGGTTCCTTGGGTAGTCGCTGACTTCTGGAAAAGGGTGGGTGCGGGCGAGACCCGAAGGGTCGAGCCCGCGGCGTCAGGCGTGGCGGCGACGGCGGCCGATGTGGACGACCTGGGCGCGGCGTACCGGCACCAGGTCCATCCGGTGCGAGCGCTCGACGCGCTCCACCTCGTGGCGCATGGCCTCGGCGGCCTCCGCCAGCTGCGTCTGGAGCGCCATCATCTGGCGGTGCATGGCCTCCAGCTGCGCCTCCATCGCGAGCACGCGCTCCACGCCGGCGAGGTTGAGCCCGAGCTCGGTGAGCTCCTGGATGCGCTGCAGCCGCTCGACGTCGCGCTCCGAGTAGCGGCGCGTGTTCTTGGCCGTGCGCTGCGGGCGCACCAGCCCGCGCCGCTCGTACAGGCGCAGCGTCTGCGGGTGCATGCCCGCGAGCTCCGCCGCCACGGAGATCATGAAGAGCGGTCTGTCGCTGTCGTGTTCCTGTCTCATGTCCAGGTCTCCGCCGTGAGTCTCTTCGCGGCTCAGTCCGCATCAGTCCGCCGTGGAGCGCGGGTCCGGGAACGTCGCCGCAAGCTTCTCGAACAACTGCTTCTGGTCCTTCGTCAGCTTGCCGGGGATCTGCACCCGGAGCTCGACCAGGAGGTCGCCGTGGCCGCCCTTGAGCTTGGGCATGCCCTTGCCGCGCAGCCGCAGCTTGCGGCCGTCCTGGCTGCCCGCCGGCACCTTGAGCGACACGCGGCCGCCGCCCGGCGTGGGGACCTTGACGGTGGCGCCGAGCGCCGCCTCCGACACCGTGACCGGCACCTCGACGAGGAGGTTGTCGCCGTGCCGGTCGAAGAGCTCGTCGGTCTCGACGCGCACGCGCACGTAGAGGTCGCCGGCCGGGCCGCCGCGGAGGCCGGCCTCGCCCTTGCCCTTGATGCGGATCTTGCTGCCGTCCTTGACGCCCGCCGGGACCTTGACGTTGTACCGGCGGGTCTTGTGCTCGACGCCCGTGCCGCGACACGTCGGGCAGGGCTCTTCGATGATCGTGCCCTGCCCGTGGCACCGGGGGCACGGCTCCGACATGGCGAACGGGCCCTGGTTGCGCGCCACCATGCCGCGGCCCTGGCACTCCGGGCAGACCTTGGGCGACGTGCCCGGCTTCGCGCCGCTGCCGTGACAGGTCTCGCACGTGTCGGCCTTGTCGACCGGCACGCGCACGGTCACGCCGCTCAGCGCGTCGTCGAACGACACGGTGACGTTGGCCTGCAGGTCGGCGCCCCGCTCGGCCGCCCTGCGCCGGCCGCGGCCGGCGCCGCCCGCCGCGCCCCCGAACAGGTTGCCGAGGATGTCGCCGAGATCGCCCACGTCGAACTGGACGTTGCCCTGGCCGAACATGCTCGGGTCGAAGCCCTGGGAGCCGCCGGCGCCGGGACGGAAGCCGCCCCCGCCCGGCCCGGGGCCGAAGGCGCCGAGCCGGCTCAGCTCGTCGTACTGCTTGCGCTTCTCCGCGTCGGAGAGCGTCTCGTACGCCGTGCTGACCTCCTTGAACTTCTCCTCGGAGGCCTTGTTGCCCGGGTTCTTGTCCGGATGGTGCTCGCGCGCCAGCTTGCGGAACGCCTTCTTGATCTCGTCCTGCGAGGCGTTCTTGGAGACACCCAGCGTCTGATAGTAGTCCGCCATCTCCGCCCGCTAACTGGCCACGATGACTTTGGCCGGCCGCAGCAGCTTGCCGTGCAGCAGGTAGCCGCGCTCGAGCACCTGCACGACCGTGCCCTCGTCGTGCTCGGGAGATGCCTGGGTCATGATGGCTTCATGGTATTCCGGGTCGAAGGACGTGCCCGGCACGACGTCGATCTCCTCGAGGCCGTGACCGGCCAGCGTGCCGCGCAGCTGGTCGGCGACGAGGCCGAAGCCGTCCAGGAGCTGGCCCTCTCCGTGCTTGTCCCCGGCCTCGAGCGCGCGGCTCATGTTGTCCATGACCGGCAGCAAGGACTCGACGACCGTCTCGGCAGCGCGCAGACGCAGCTCTTCGTTGTCGCGCTGCACGCGCTTGCGGTAGTTGTCGAACTCGGCCTTGAGACGGCGGAGGTGGTCGAGGTAGTCGTCGCGCTCGCGCGAGACGGCGGCGAGCTCGTCGGCGATCGCCTGGGCGGCGGCTCGCCGCCTCGGCGATCTGCGCCTCCGGTGGGCTCGCCGGCCTCGGCAGGCTCTGCAGCCAGCGCCTCGGCGGCCTTCGCGGCCTTGGCGCGCTTCTGGTCGTGTGTCGTGTGCTTCCTGTCCGTCATGTCCGCTCTCTGCCCTCGTGCGATGCGCGGCCGGCGCCGCTCCGTCTCACCGGGGTCCCGGCGGGGCGAGGCGCTGCGCCCCGCCCCGCCGGTCCTCGCGGCGTCGTCTGTGTCAGACCTCCGACCTTCGTGGCCTCGACCGTCTTCTTGGCCTTGACCTCGATGCGCTGCGGCTTCTCCTGCTCGGCCTTCGGTACGGTGACCGTGAGGATGCCGTCCTCGTAGCCGGCCTGGATCTCGTCGGCCTTGACGCCCTGCGGGAGGGCGAGGCTGCGCTGGAAGCTGCCGAAACGGCGCTCGACGCGGTAGTAGCGCTCGTCCTCGACCTTCTCCTCGAACTTGCGCTCGCCCTTGATGGTGAGCACGTTGTCCTCGACCTCGATCTCGATGTCGTCGGGGTCCATGCCGGCGAGCTCGGCCTTGAGGATGACGGCGTCCTTCTTGTCGAAGACGTCGACCGCCGGCAGCCAGCTCTCCTGACGGTTGTTCCAGACCTGGTCGACCAGCCGGTTGAACTGGTTCTGGACCTGGGTCATCTCGCGGAACGGGTCCCATCTGATGATCGCCATGATTGACCTCCTCTCGGGTGGTCTTACTTGCTCTCGTCTTCGTCGATGACCTCGTAGTCGGCCTCTTCGACGTTCTCGTCTTCCTGCGCCGAGCCGGAGCCGTCGGAGCTTGACGCCTGCTCCTGCTGCGCCTGCTGGTACACGGCCTCGGCCAGCTTGTGCGAGGCCTGCATGAGCGTCTCGGTCTTGGCCTGGATGGCTTCCATGTCGTCGCCGTCCAGCGCCGTCCTGAGCTCGGCTCCCGCGGCCTCGATGTCGGCCTTGGTCGACGCCTCGACCCTGTCGCCCATGTCGCGCAGCGACTTCTCGGTGCTGTACAGCAGGTTCTCGGCGTTGTTCTTGACGTCGGCCATCTCGCGCGCCTTCTTGTCCTCGTCGGCGTGCGCGTCGGCGTCCTTCATCATCTGCTCGATGTCCTGCTCGCTGAGGCCGCTGGAGGCGGTGATCGTGATCTTCTGCTCGTTGCCGGTGCCGAGGTCCTTGGCGCTCACGTGCACGATGCCGTTGGCGTCGATGTCGAACGTGACCTCGATCTGGGGGATGCCGCGCGGCGCCGTCGGGATGCCCACGAGCTGGAACTTGCCCAGCGTCTTGTTGTAGGCCGCCATGTCGCGCTCACCCTGGAGCACGTGGATCTCGACGCTCGTCTGGTTGTCGTCGGCGGTGCTGAAGATCTCGCTCTTCTTGGTCGGGATCGTGGTGTTGCGGTCGATCAGCCGGGTGAACACGGCGCCCTTGGTCTCGATGCCGAGGCTCAGCGGCGTGACGTCGAGGAGCAGCACGTCCTTGACCTCGCCGGCGAGCACGCCGCCCTGGATGGCCGCGCCCACGGCGACGACCTCGTCCGGGTTGACGCCCTTGTGCGGGTCCTTGCCGATGAGTTCCTTGACCCTCTCCTGCACGGCCGGCACGCGGGTCATGCCGCCGACGAGGATCACGTCGTGGATCTCGCCCTTGCTGAGGCCGGCGTCCTTGATGGCGGCGTTGACCGGCGCCACGACGCGCTCGACCAGGTCGTGCGTCAGCTCGTCGAACTTCGCGCGCGTCAAGCTGAGGTCGAGGTGCTTGGGCCCGTTCTCGTCCGCCGTGATGAACGGCAGGTTGATGGCCGAGCTCATCGTGGTGGAGACCTCGATCTTGGCCTTCTCGGCCGCCTCGTAGAGCCGCTGCAGCGCCATCTTGTCGGCGCTCAGGTCGATGCCCTGGCTCTGCTTGAACTCCGCGACCATCCAGTCCACGACGGCCTTGTCGAAGTTGTCGCCGCCGAGGTGCGTGTCGCCGTTGGTGGAGCGGACCTCGAACACGCCCTCCCCGAGGTCGAGGATGGAGACGTCGAAGGTGCCGCCGCCGAGGTCGAACACGAGGATCGTCTGGTCGTGCTCCTTGTCGAGGCCGTACGCGAGCGCGGCCGCGGTGGGCTCGTTGATGATGCGCTTGACCTCGAGTCCGGCGATCTTGCCGGCGTCCTTGGTGGCCTGGCGCTGCGAGTCGTTGAAGTAGGCGGGGACGGTGATGACCGCCTCGTTGACCTTCTCGCCCAGGTACTCCTCGGCGTCCCGCTTGAGCTTCTGCAGGATCATCGCGGAGATCTCCGGCGGCGAGTAGGTCTTGCCGCCGATGTCGACGGAGGCGTCGCCGTTGGAGGCCTTGACCACGTGGTACGGCACCATCGTCATCTCTTCGGAGACGTCGCCGAACTTGCGGCCCATGAAGCGCTTGATGGAGAACACGGTGTTCTCGGGGTTGGTGACCGCCTGACGACGGGCGACGCTGCCTACCAGGCGCTCGCCGCTCTTCGAGAACGCGACCACCGACGGCGTCGTGCGACCGCCCTCACTGTTCGGGATGACGGTCGGCTCGCCGCCTTCGAGCACGGCCATAGCGCTGTTGGTCGTGCCGAGGTCGATGCCGATGACTTTAGCCATGAAACGTTCCTCCTTGGGGGGATTACTCTGGATGGAGCATAAAATCTGAGTCGCTCCTTGTCAACTTTGTACCCCGTCCCGCGGCGGGCAAACCTGGTCCCTCGCGAGACCAGCCGGCGGCGGCGCGGGCAGGCTTCGCCACCGCGGCGCCGAACCAGACGGCGGAGGTGAGAGCCCGGTGGCAAGCCGCCCGGAACGCGTTTCAGGACACATCTACATCCCACGCTGGGTCCAGCTCGCCGTCCTCCCCGCGCTGCTCATCATCGGCTGGTTCGTGCTCGGCGCGATCGGCCAGGTGGTCTTCATCTTCCTGGTCGCGGCGCTCGTGGCGCTGGTCCTCAACCCGCTCGTCCAGGGTCTCGAGCGCCTGCACGTGCCGCGCTACGCGGGGGTGTTCCTCGTCTACCTCGGGTTCGTCGCGCTCGTGGCGCTCATCGCGGCGCTCGTCTGGCCTCCGGTCGTGCACCAGTTGCGCAGTCTGACCTCCGCGCTGCCGGGCATGGGCGACCAGGCCGGCGAGACGATCGCGCGCCTGCAGCGCCTGAGCGACCGCGCCGGCCTCGGCCTCGACATCGCATCCCAGATCCACAAGACGATGACGGCCATCGCCGACCGGATCCCCCAGTTCACGGGCAGCGTGGTCGACGTGGGCGTGACGGTCGTGCGCCAGGTCACGTACTTCATCATCATCATCGTGCTGTCGATCTACATGCTTCTGGACGGGCGGCGCATCGGGGCGTTCATCGTCCGCCACTTCCCCACCCGCAGCGAGGAGGACGGCCGCGAGTACGTCGGGCACGCG
This sequence comes from uncultured Thermoleophilia bacterium, assembly GCA_963834905.1. Taxonomy (GTDB): domain Bacteria; phylum Actinomycetota; class Thermoleophilia; order UBA2241; family UBA2241; genus CAIXSE01. Next base: position 57,379 of record CAWIDR010000018.1, read on the forward strand.
CGCACCGCCGTGGTCGACTACGTCAAGGCGCAGGTGCTCCTGTCGGCGGTCATGGGCGCCAGCGTCGGCGTGGCGATGTGGATCCTCAGCCTGGTGGGCGCGTTCCCGTCGGGCGGCCGCTACGCGCTGTTCTTCGGCGTCTGGGCCGGGCTCATGGAGGCGATCCCGTACCTGGGGCCGGTGCTGGCGGCCGTGCCGCCCAGCGTGGTCGCCGTGTTCGACTCCCCTCTGTCGGCGCTCTGGGTGATCATCACCTTCATCGTCATCCAGGAGGTCGAGGGCCACATCCTCGTGCCGGTGATCATGGGCAGCCGGTTCCGCGTACACCCGCTCGTGGTGATCTTCGCCATCCTCGCCGGCGGAGAGATCCACGGCATCACCGGCATGCTCATCGCCATCCCGCTGATCCCGCTGATCAAGGAGACGTGGCTGTTCTTCCGGCCGCGCCTGCGGTTCGAGGGCTGGTGCGCCGCCGCACCGGCGCCGTGAGCGCCGGCGAGGAGGCCCCTGCGGGGCCCGGCGCCGCGCCGCTCGCCCGCGGAGCCCGAGGCCGGACCGACGGGTACCGTTCCGCCGGCCTGACGCCCGACCCTCTCTCCGGGCGCCCTCGCCCGACCCCACCCCCGGCACAGCGCCCGACAGTGCGACGTAGGCCAGGCCCACAGACCGCCGCTACGGTCTCGGAGCGAGCAAAGCGGACCGGGGGAAGACCCACGTGGTCGAACGAGGCGGCGCCGGCGTAGTGTGACGCTCGTACGCGCTCCCGCAACATTGCTCAATGATTGCTAACACCCACCAAATCCTGTATACCTCCACCGGTAAGCCGGCATACCCCCTCGGGTGCGCCGGCTTGCGGGCTAGCCATGGGGACTTGGAGCATCGACATCACACGGACCGGCATGTGCATTCGTCACATGCTTGCGCCTGCTCGGCTGCCCCTCCTCCATCTCGCATCTACGCACGAATACCGCCTCGCGTCGCCCGGGCTTCGCGAGGCGTTTTCGACCCATGATCCGCTTCAGTGAGGGGAGGTGATTCAGTGAGAGCGGACAGACTGCAATTAGTTCCAGTCAAGGCATCCAAGGAGGTGACCATGTTCAAACGCGTAACCATCGTTGCGCTCGTTGTGGCCGCCTTCTTTGATGTTGGCGGTCCCCGCCCTGGCCTTCAACGGCTATCGCGGCGACTACACGACGTCGCCGGGGGTGTGCGACGTGCCACAGCGGCATCGCCGGCATCCCGACGGTGTATCCGAGTGGACAGGAGACGCAAGCATGCCGCGGACGGGCGATGCGTAGCTCAGGCGTTGACAATCGGCTGCCCTACGGCTCGCGTCTGCCGGCTGCCACACATCGAACTTCGACCCGATCGAAGGTCGACTCCGACGCCGACGGCGACATCCCAGCGGCATCGTCTCTTGGGCCGCCGCGCAACGGCACCGCCCACCCGATGGCACTCAGGCGACCGGCGACTCGGCCTCGTCGGAGGACTTCGTCGGCTGCTCGTCGTGCCACTACGGCGCGAACGTCGTCGATCCCGATCTTCGGCGCCGACGCGAACGACACGGCGCACAACGCTCCCGTACGCCAACATGGCGAACGCCGACATCTGCGGCGCCTGCCACTCGCGGTACTCCTACACCACGGACACGTACACCGTGCAGCCGGTGCCGTACCCCAAGGTCGACGCCGGCTCGCCCGTACCCAATCCGAACCCGACAACGCTGATCCAGCCGCAGATGGCGATCGGCTACCCGATGCTCGGGTCGCCCTCTCCCTCTCCGGCCTGGAACCCGGTACTGCCCGACTACCTCAACCTGCCGTATCCGGGCTGGACCCCGAATCCGACGGCGACGCAGCCGGATTCGCCAGCCTCCAGACCTACTGGCAGATCGACGGCAACGACAGCAGTGGGAGCAGTCCGGCCACGACGGCAGCGCCGATCAGTACCCTGAGTGGTACAACGAGGGTCCGACGTGGGCCACCTGGTGCTCTCGAGGCGCTCAAGGAGATCGGCGGGCGAGAACCCCGAGTGCCTGAAGTGCCACTCGGCCGACTACCGCATCGTGAGGCGGCCGGCAAGACTCGAGACCGCCGACCGGCGCTTCACGGCCAAGTACGGCGTCACCTGCGTCGGCTGCCACACGCCGCACGACGCCGGCACCGCCAAGGGCATCTGGGACGAGGCCTTCGACGCGCAGCTCATCGGTGAACCCGAAGAACCGCAGCGACGCCTGCATCACCTGCCACAACGGCGAGACTGCCGGATGGCACCGAGGCGACGCCGGGCACCGAGGTCCATCATCCGATGAAGGAGATGATCGGCGGCTACGGCGCCATCGGCGTCGACGAGTCCCGAGCGTCCACAAGGGCAAGTGCATCCAGTGCCACATGCCGCCGACCAGCTACAGCCGCGGCGCCGTGCAGCTCGGCGGCAACCACACGTTCAAGATCATCACGCCGCGCGACGCCGTCGAGGCATCGCCGGTCCCGTACGTGACCTCGGCTGCCGTGGCGACGCGACGGCTACCCCGGTGCCTGGCGGCACGCCGGTCGTGACTTCCAGCGCCGTGGCGACGTGGGACAGCATGCCGTTCTCGGCGTGCAGCACGTGCCACTCCAACAGCAACAGCGTGAAGGCGACCCCGATTCCTGTGGGAACGAGGACCATCACACCGAGCCCGTCCTCCAGTCCGATACGCGTCACGGTCATCACCGATCAGCTCGCCAACGGCACGTCCGTCGGCAACATGCGGTGGCGACAAGGGGATCTGGCTCAGGACACGATCGACCAGCGTCAGCCCTGGACCAAGGACAAGATCGCCGAGATCCAGGCCGAGCTGGACAAGGCCGCTGTCAGCATTCGGCTACGCCGACACGGCTGCCGCCCAGGCGGCCCTCGTGGCGGTCCCGGAGAACCAGTGGACCACGCGCCCAGCGCTCTTCCTCAGCGCCTTCACGAACGTCCGAGTTCGTGGAGAGCGAAGGCAGCTTCGGCATCCACAACTGGGCCTACTCGAGTGCGATCGTCAACAAGGCCATGAAGCAGGCGAAGATCGCCGAGACGGGCGTGATCGTCAAGCTTCCGTGGGTCGTGAAGTTCGCGATGTCACGGTCTTCAGTCAAGCCGGTGCCGCAGTCACTTCCGCGGCACCGTCAAGACCAGCATGGGTTCGCTCGCCGGGACCGTCAAGATCATGAAGAGGGTCCCCGGCGGCTGGAAGAACTGGAAGTCCGACCGACTCAACGCGACGGGCAACTACTCTCTCAAGATCGTGCAGAACTGAAGACCAAGGGCAAGTGCTACTTCCGTGCCTCATGCCCGGTGAGGTGGCCTCAACCTCAGGCGGCCAACAGCAGCCCCAACAGAAGCTGGTCGTCAAGTAAGAGCTCGAACCAAGCGCGCTCCGCCGAGGAACGCGTCAAGTGCAGCCGCGAAGGGCGGCCCCCGCTGGGGGCCGCCCTTCGCGCATCCTGGGTGCGGCGAGCAGCGACAAGCGACCCGCCTCGCCACCTCAGGCAGCGCTCAAGACGGAGGCGTGACGGCCATCCTCGACGTGTTGCCGATTCGGCTGCCGAAACGGCCAATTCGATTGCCGAACCCTACACTTTGCGGGAGAATCCCGATAGACTTGTTCGCGCGAGCGTCCGCTCGCCCCGGCACTCCATCAGGCCCGGCATGGGCCCCGGGAGCACGGCTCCCACGTCTCAGGGGGACGAGAACTATTGCGGGGTGATACGCAGACCAAGGTGACCACGCCCACGCTCTGACCGAGCCACCGTCCCGCGCCGCCCTGTCGATCCTTGCGGCGGCGCCGTCAGCAATCGGTAGTGCCGCCCTGGCCGCCAGCCAAGGCGGCTCAACTGTGAAGGAGAGCAGCCCACATGGCAGAGTCGTACCGAACCGCAAGCTCATCGCGGAACTCATGGAGAAGAGAAGAGAAGCGCCTCGAGAACGAGACGCCCAAGTCGTTCGAGCTCTACCAGCGCGCCCTCAAGCACATGCCGATGGGCGTCGCCTCCACGTATCACGCGCGTGACCCGTACCCGATCTACTTCACCCACGGCAAGGGCCCGCACATCTGGAGCGTCGAGGGCAAAGAGATCGTCGACTTCCACAACGGCTACGGCTGCATGGTCCAGGGCCACGCCCATCCGCTCATCGTCGAGGCGATCCAGAAGCGCGCGCCGCTCGGCACGCAGTTCGGCCTGCCGACCGAAGACGCCATCATCATGGCCGAGCACCTCTCCGGCGCCTTCAAGCTCCCGCAGTGGCGCTTCGTGAACTCGGGCTCCGAGGCCACCATGGACGCCATCCGCGTGGCCCGCGCCTTCACCGGCCGCGAGCCCATCGTCAAGATGTTCGGCTCCTACCACGGCCATCACGACTACGTGATGGTCAGCATCGGCGCCCTCGACTTCGGCAAGATCGGCCCGCGCGACGACTACACGTCGCTGCCCTACGGCGGCGGCATCCCGCAGAGCTCCATCGACCTCACCGTCCCGGTGCCGTTCAACGACATCGAGAACATGACCAAGCGCATCGAGCGCATGGTCGAGGAGGGCAACCCGCCGGCCGCCGTCATCATGGAAGCGGCCATGATGAACCTCGGCGTCGTGCTCCCCGACCTCGGGTTCCTCGAGGGCGTGCGCGACGTCACCAAGAAGCACGGCATCGTGCTCATCTTCGACGACGTCAAGGTCGGCATCTGCACCGCTCGCGGCGGCGCGGTCGAGCGCTGGGGCGTCGTCCCCGACATGATCATGCCTCGGCAAGGCCATCGCCGGCGGCACCCCCTGCGGCGCCATCGGCGGCAGCGAGGAGATCATGGCGAAGGTCAACGACGGCACCGTCTTCCAGGTCGGCACCTACTCGGGCAACCCGCTCAGCATGGCCGCCGCCCGCGCCAGCTGCGAGCAGGTCATGACCGACGACGCCTACGCGCACCTCAACAGCCTGAACGACCGCATCATCGCCAAGTGCGACGCCGTCTGCCAGAAGCACGACTTCCCCGGCTACACGGTCGGCATCTCGTCCAAGGGCTGCGTCAACTTCGCCAGCGACAAGATCACCGACTACGAGACGTTCATCAAGTACCAGGACAGCGAGCTCGTCGCCCTGGCGTGGCTGTACAACATCAACCGCGGGCTCATCATCGCCCCCGGTCGCGAAGAGGAGTGGACGCTCTCCATCACCCACACCGACGCCGACGTCGACCTCTTCGTCGACGCGTTCGAGGAACTCGTCCGCGACGTCACCGCCTGAGGCGGATCGCGGACGGGCCGGCCGCCGGGAGCGGCGCCGGCCCATGAACAACGAAGGGGCGGGCGGCCTTGCAGGCCGCCCGCCCCTTCGTGCGTCTTCAGCGGGACCCGGCCGTCACAGATCCAGCGGGTCCGCCTCCGCGGCCGGACCGGCGGCGTGTGCGTCCGGCCCGTCCACCATGTCGTCGAGCAACTGGCTGACCTCGGCCCACACGCTGTCACGGTGCGCCTGCAGCTCCTCGGAGTCTTCGGCGCGCGACTGCCGCTCCGCCTTGACGAGCAGCACTCCCGCATCGGCGAGCTTGCCGAGGATGCTCACCACGGTGATCTCCTCCAGATGACTCGACTGCGTGATCTCCTTGACCGTCTTCGCACCGTCCACCTGCAGCAGCACGGCGAACTCGTCGCGCCCCATGAGCAGGGGGCTGCGCGGCAGCGTGTCGTAGTCGCCGTTGTGCACCAGGACGGTGGACGGCTGGCCGAGCATCTCCACGGCGAGGCAGTACTCCCCCCCGAGGGCGCTGATGTCGAGCAGCACGGACTGCGTGTCGACCGTGATGAAGTCCCTGGGCTGCGGCTCGGCGTCGACGACGAACACGAAGGTCCCCGCAGCCTCCAGCTTGGCGGCGACGAGCGTGTTGGCGATCTGGCGGGACAGCACCTCGCGCAGGGCGCCTTCGGCGACGGCGCCGTGCTCGACGAGGATCGTCCCGACGGGCCGTGGCCGCACCTCCTGCTCGGCCAGCGCGGCCGACAGCTGCTGTTCGTTGACGAGCGACCGCTTGAGCAGCTGGCTGCCGATGACGGTGTCGGCGGCGACGCGCGTGGAATCACGGGTCTCGGCGATGCGCCCCTGGGCGAAGTGGACGTCGATGAGCCGCTGCGGACACTCGATGTGAAGGGTGCCGGAGCGCCGCATCCTGCCGAGGATCTGCAGGATCTCGACCACGCCGAACGTATCAAGAGTGCCCTGCATACTTCCACGAAGTCTATAATCGGGGCCGATGAACGTCGACCTGCATACGCACACCTATCCGGCCTCGGACTGTTCCCGCATCTCCTATCGTGACTACATCGCCTGGTGCGTCGACAACGCCATCGAGGCGGTGGCCCTCACCAACCACGGCGATCTCTCGGACAACCTGCGCCTGGGACCGGCGCTGGCGGCCGAGGGAGTGCTGCTCATCGACGGCATCGAGATCAGCACGCTGTTCGGGGACTTCGTCATCTTCTCGCCCGACCTCGACTACCTCGAGACGCTCCGCGCCGTCCAGGACGCGCCACGGGCGGACACCGTCCCGGAGGACGCCGCCGTGGTGTGGGTGCACCCGGGCGCCGGCGGCGGGCGCAGCGGCTCGGCCTACTACCCGGGCATCGAGAACATGGTCGCCGGCGTCGTCGACGCCGTGGAGGTCTTCAACGGCTCCTGGCTCGGCGACCGCTACGTGCGGATCGCCGAGCAGATCGCCGCAGACCTGGGCACGGCGCGCACCGGCGGGAGCGACGCCCACGACACCGCCGACCTCATGGCGTGCTACACGGAGCTGCCCGACCCGGTGGCCTCCACCGCCGACGTGGTGCAGGCGCTGCGGAGCAGGCGCACGATGCCCGTTCGCCGCCGCGCCCCTGCCCCGCGCAAGCGCTTCGGACTCTTCTAAGGAGGATCGCCATGTGGACGCTCGAGGTGCAGACCCGGCAGCGGGTGAGCTTCGTCGACATCAGCCGGGACGTCGCCGGCCTCGTCCGTGACGCCGGCGACGGCGCGGTGGTGGTCTACGTGCCGCACACGACGGCCGGCGTGACCATCAACGAGGACGCCGACCCATCCGTGCGGGCCGACCTGGAGATGGCGCTCGAGCGTCTCGTGCCCCGCGACCTGCCGTTCACGCACGCGGAAGGCAACTCCGACGCGCACACCAAGGCGAGCCTGATGGGCAGCAGCGTCACCGTGCCCGTCGTGTCCGGAGCCCTGCAGCTCGGCACCTGGCAGGGCATCTACTTCGCGGAGTTCGACGGGCCGCGGCGCCGGCGCGTGCTGGTGACGTTCCTCCCGGCCTAGCCCGTCAGCGCCCCAGCACCTGCTCGAACAGGTGCCGCAACGGGTCGGTGTTGAGCCGGCCGCCGCCGTGCCGGAGCAGCAGCCGCTCGGCGGTGAGGTGCTGGCCCTCGCCCCAGAGCCCTCGCAGCCAGTCCCCGGCGTCGCGCGACGCGTACCAGTCCATGCCGAAGTTCTCCTGCAGCATGAGGCGCAGCGCGCCCTCGAGCATCCAGGCGCGCAGGTAGCTGGCGCAGTAGAAGCCGTCGTCGACGTCGGCGAGGTAGTTCTCCTCCGGCACCTTGACCTTGGTGGCCGCAGCTGAGCCGGCGGCTGTACTCGGCGGGCATGGCCTCGAGCGAACCCGTCTGCGCGTGCAGCGTGGTCTCGTAGGCCAGCTTGGCCGCGTAGCGCCGCATGAAGTACAGGTCGTTGACGGCGGCGAAGCGCACGTAGTCGTCGCTGTCCTCGAAGTCCAGGATCTCCTCGAGCCAGCGGCGGTTGAGCAGCAGGTGGTCGAACGTGAAGGCGAAGCCCTCGGTGACCGCGTTGTCGCCGAGGTGCCGGTACTCGAACGCCAGGTCCGGGCGCACGTGCGCGAAGTGCTCCGTGTGCCCGGCCTCGTGCAGGAGCATGCCGTAGTCGTCCTGACCGCCGGAGGGCAGGACCACGAGATAGATCTCGTCCGGGACGCGCACGGGAGCGCAGAAGGCGCGCGGCGACTTGAGCTCGCGGACCTCGGTGTCGAGGTGCACGTTGGGCTGCGCGTCGAGGTCGATGCCCATGCCGGCCAGCGTGCGGCGCAGGGACGGGATGAGGGCATCGCCCTTGAAGACGCCGTCGAAGCCCTCGGCGCGCCACAACGCGGGGAGGTCGGCGAAGTCGAGCTCCGCGAGCGTGACGCCGAGGCGCTCGCGGACGAGGCGGTCCATGACCCGCTCGTAGAGGCCGTCGGTGTCGGCGAGAAACCCCTCGAGTTCGGCGCGAAGGTGGTCGTAGTCGAGGCCGCGCACCGTGCCGTAGAGCTCCTTGTAGTCGGGATAGCCGAGCTCCAGCGCGAGGTCGTGGCAGCGCCGCCAGAGCGTGTCGAGCAGCGGGTTGAGGTGCTCCGCGGTGGCGGCGAGGCGCGCCGCCTGGACGCGGGCGCGGCGCGCCCGGTCGGGCTCGTTGGCCTGGACCACGCCCGCCTGGCGCAGCCCGAAGGTCTCGCCGTCGACGGTGATCGTGGTCTCGCCCTCGGTGTTGGCGATCTCGTCGCCGAGGTGCTTGGTCTGCTCGCCCATGAAGCCGTCCACGGTGAAGGCGAGCAGGTAGGCGAGGCGCAGCTTTTCGTCGTCGACCGCGGCGGCGTACAGCTCCTCGAGGCCGTCGATGGCCTCCCTGGTGAAGAGCTCCGGGTAGCGGTCGTACACGGCGGCGGTGTCGCACCGGGGCTTGCGCCCGGAGAAGTGCTCGTAGTACTCGAGGTCGAGCGCGCCGACGAACTCCTCGGCGCGCCGGCGGTACCGCTCCAGATCGAGGTCGCTCACGGCGTGACTCCTTTTCGAGGGCCCGGCGCCAGGCCGGACGGTCCACGCCCGACTCTACCAGCGGCCGCCGGGCCCAACACCCCCCGGGGACCGCCGACCGGGTGGACGATCGCCGCGAGGGTGGACGGTGGCGTAGCCGGCGGCGGCGACACCGGGGCGGGCGCTCCCCGCGCGGCTCGCGAGGCCCTCGGGGACGGGGTACACTGGCTGACCATGCCACCGCGCCCCGGAGACACCGTCGACCTCGACATCACCACGCTCGCCTACGGCGGGCAGGGCGTGGCGCGGCTGGACGAGTTCGTCATCTTCGTGCGCGGCGCCGTGCCCGGCGACCGCGTCCGCGCGCGGATCACCAAGCGCAAGCGCTCCTACGCGGAGGCGCGGGCGCTCGAGACCCTCTCCCCCTCCCCGCGCCGCGTCGCCCCGCGCTGCCGCCACTCGCAGGAGTGCGGCGGCTGCGAGTGGCAGACCCTCGCCTACGAGGCGCAGCTCGAGTTCAAGCAGCAGCAGGTGGTCGACTCGCTGCAGCGGCTCGCTCATCTCGAGGACTATGAGCTGGAGCCGATCCGCGGCATGGACGACCCGTGGCGCTACCGCAACAAGATGGAGTTCTCGTTCGGCGCCGACGAGAGCGGCCGGCTGGTGCTGGGCCTGCACAAGCGCGGCTCCTGGAAGGAGATCGTCGACATCGTCGACTGCGAGCTCGCGTCCGAGCGCATGAACCGCGCCAGGCTGGCCGTCGCGGAGGCCTGCCGGGACCTCGGCCTCGAGCCGTACTCGCGCGAAGGCGACGGCGGCCTGCTGCGTCACCTGGTCGTGCGCGAGGGGCTCTCGAGCGGCGACCTGCTGCTCAACCTGTTCGTCGCCGCCCGCTTCCCCGAGGAGGCGGAGCTCGCGGCGCGCGTCACCGCCGAGAGCGGCTGCACCTCGTTCGCGCTCACGGTGAACGAGTCGCGCGCCGACGCCGCCGTCGGCGACGGCCCGCACATGCTGGCCGGCCCGCCGTTCCTGCGCGAGCGCTTCGCGGGCGTCGACCTGCGCGTGCCCGCCACGGCCTTCCTGCAGACCAACAGCGCCATGTGCGAGGTCCTCTACGCCACGGCGCTGCGCTTCGCCGCGCCGGAGCCGGCGCGGCCGTCCGTCGACCTGTACTGCGGCATCGGCTCGCTGAGCCTTCCGCTCGCGCGCGGCTCGCGCGAGGTCCACGCCGTCGAGATCCAGGAAGAGGCGATCGACGCCGCCGGCGTCAACGCCGAGCTCAACGGCGTGGAGAACGCCTCCTTCTACGCGGCCGACGTGCGCCCGCTGCTGCGCTTCCCGCCGCACCCCGTGCTCGACGCCGCGCGGCCGGACGACGCGGACCGGCCCGCCGTGGTCGTCGTCGACCCGCCGCGCGCGGGCCTGGCGCGCAAGGCGCTGCAGCGCGCGGCCGCCCTCGGCGCCGACCGCTTCGTCTACGTCTCGTGCAACCCGACGACGCTCGCCGGCAACGCCGCGGAGCTCGCTGAGCTCGGGTACCGCCTCGAGGTCGTGGCGCCGGTCGACATGTTCCCGCACACGCACCACATCGAGACGGTCGCACTGTTCCGGCGCGCCGGCTGACTCACGCCCGCGGCGCGCCCTCCCCGCCGACGGACGCCGCGCACCAGCAGGTCGGCGTTCACCGCGAGGAACGCGACCGACAGCAGCGGGAGCGCCGGGAGCGCCGTCCACCACATCGCCATGGCGATGGTCGCCAGGAACGACGCCACCATCGCCACCGCGCTCCACCCGGTGCGCAGGCGGAACCGCCGCGCCGCGCCCAGGTAGAGCGAGAAGAACAGGACATCGCTGACGCCGAGCCCCGTGTACGCCTCGGCGTAGCTGTAGCCGGCCCACGTCACCGCGATGGTGAAGTAGCCGACCACCACGGGGCCCTTCTCGAGGATGGCCTTGGTGGGCCCGGCGGCCACGCTGACGATGTCCACGGCCGCCGAGACCGCCGCCACGATGACGATCCAGCTGAGGCGCTCCAGCTCGTCGGCGATCCAGATGCCCAGCGCGGCGGCGAAGACGACCTTGGCGACGTTCGCCGCCGGCACCCAGCCGACCCAGACGAGCAGCACCGCACAGGGAAGGGCGGCGAGCGCGACCAGCGGGAGCCGCCGCCCCAGCGCGCTCAACGGCAGCATCGCCCAGACGAGCGCGGCCACGGCGGCAAGCACGATGGCCGACGACACCATGATGTCCGCGCGCACCGGGATGGCGGGCAGAAAGCGGCTGCCCCAGCCCCATCCGAGCAGGACGGCGACGGCGACGGCGGGCAGCAGGAAGCGTCTCACGGGGCGGTCCGGGGTCGTCCGTCCGGATGGCGGGACGCCCGGGCGAGCGCGTCCGGGGTCGCCGTCCGGCTCGCGCACCTCAGTAGGGCGGGATGTTGTCGTACCACTCCCCGAGCCGGCGGAAGGCGCGCCAGAAGCCGGCCTTGAGTCGCTGCTCGTCGAGAGAGATGTCGATGTCCGGCGTGACGAGCACCTCGGTGCCCGGCGTGAAGTCCACCATCTCGCCGGGCGTGTACGCCAGCTCGCGTGCCAGCGGGACCTTGGCGGTGTTGAGCGCGGCGACCGTCTCCTCGCCCATGGCGACGATGAGCTTGGGATTCACGACGGCCAGCTCGCGGCGCAGGTGGTCGAGGCACTTGGCCTCGGGGTGCGCCTCGCGGACCTCGCCGCACTTGACGACGTTGGTGCCGTAGAGCTGCAGCGGGTCGATCTTGAGCCGCTGGCAGCTCTTCATGAGGGCCGTGCCGGCGCGGCCGAAGAACGCGACGCCCTCGTGGAGCTCGGACGGCCGCGCCTGGTACTTGAGCAGGAAGATGTCGGCCATCGGGTGCCCCGAGCCGATCACCGGCATCGTGCGCGCGTGGCTGCACCTGGAGCACCTGAGGATCTCTCCGGTCAGCTCGTTGATCTCGCTGATGGCCCGGGTCAGGTACTTGTCATAGATCTCGTTGGGTTGTGCCACGCGGTACCTCTCTCAGGGGTGCTGGCTAGAGTGTTCGCGTCACCGCGCTGAACTCCTCGCGCCTCCCCGACAATTGCGGGACTGCCCAGATTATCCGCGCGCTACGCAGGAGAATCCACCTGCCCGTCGCCCTTGGCCGCGCCGCCCATGGTCGTCTGCAGCAGCTTGAGCGACTGCAGGTAGATCAAGCTGCGCGGGCGGCGGACGATGCGGCTCTCGGCGAGGGCCGCGACGAAGTCGTCCGGCCCGGTGAAGTCGTCCATGCCGCACAGGGTGGTCCCGATGCCCGGCAGCACGTGCGAGTCGCTGCCGCCGGCGGCGGGCAGCCGGTACCGCTGCGCAAAGCGCTCCGCCAGCTCGTTGAAGCCCGGGAAGGCGAGCCTCGAGTTGAAGACCTCCACGACGTCGATGTCGGCGACGTTCTCCCGCAGCACCGCCGGGCTGGGGATGGTGTGCAGCCTGTCGAACGGGTGTGGCACGTACGTGATCCCGCCCTGCTCCCTGATCGCGGCGATCGTCTCCGCGAACGACATCCCGCCGGGGATCGTGCGCTCGAGGAACAGACCGATGATCTCGCCCTCGCTGCTCTTGACCTCCTCGCCGACGATGACGCGCACGCCGTAGCGATCGGCGAGCTCCCGCGCCTCGAGACCACCGGCGGCGCTGTCGTGGTCGGTGATGGCGACGACGTCCAGGCCGACCTCACGCGCGCGCTCGAGGATGTCGGCCACGGGCATCACGCAATCCTTGCTGTGGTGCGTGTGGATGTGGAAGTCGGCGAACAGCTCGCGCTGCTGGCGGCGGCGGCGCGGCAGCGGGTGCCGCCGCCGGCGCGCCACTTCGTCGTACACGTCCACGATCTCGCCGGTCACGCGCTCCCAGTCATAGCGGCGGGAGACGCGCAGAGCGTGCGCCGCCAGCCTGTGCCGAAGCTCGTCGTCGTCGAGGAGGCGCGAGAGCGCCGCCGCGAGCGCCGGCACGTCGCGCGGCGGGATGAGCAGCCCCGTGCCCTCGTTCTGCACGACCTCGTCGTACCCGGGGATCTGCGAGGCGACGACGACGACGCCGGAGGCCATGGCCTCGAGCAGCGCGACGCCGGCCGTCTCGGGGCCGAGCGAGGGGGCGCAGTACACGTCGGCGGCGCGCAGCAGAGCAGCCACCTCGCGCTGCGGCAGCCGCCCGTGGAAGCGGACGCGGTCCTGCCACGCGGGCGGCACGAGGCGCGCGTAGCGCCGCTCCTGGAGGTCGCCGCCGCAGACGTCGACGACGACGCCCGCGTGGCGGTCCCCGAGCAGCCGCAGCGCGCGGAGAAGCACGCCCAGTCCCTTGCGCCGCTCCACACCGGCACTGAAGACCACGCGCAGAGGGCCTTCGGCCCGCGCGTCCGCCGGGCGGAAGATGTCGTGGTCCACGCCCGGCGGGATGACCCTGTACGCGCCGGGGAACGAGACCGCGGCGGCGTCGCGCACGGCGACCGACGAGGCGATCGCCGCGTCGAGCGAGTCGAACAGGCGCCGGAGCTGCGGCCGCGTGGACCAGAACGGCCGCATCTTCTCGGGGTTGGCGTGGAACGTCGCCACCAGCGGGCAGCCGGCGTAGCGCAGCGCCGACCAGCCGAGGCCGGGCACGAAGGGCTCGTTGAGGTGCAGGAGGTCGAAGTCCTCGGCGCCGAGCAGGACGTCGATGTTGGCGATGAGGTCCGCCGGCGCGGCGATGAGCTTCAGGGAGCCGCTCTCCTTGACCGCGTACGTGGCGCCGGCGAAGAAGAAGCGCGGGTACGGCTCGTCGGGCAGGAAGACGGTCTCGCGCTCGCCGGTGAGGACCGCCTGCACCCGGCGCTGCGCCTCGTCCACCGCGAGGCGGTCGGCGGTCGGGGCGATGACGGTGACGCGGTGCCCGGCAGCCGTCAGGCGGTCCGCGAGCGCACGCACCTGGTCGTTGACGGCCGACTGCGTGGACCAGAGGAACGGAGTGAGGATACCGAGCTTGAGCGCCATGCGCTCCATGCTACCCCACGCGCGCTCGCCGTACGCGCGAAGGGGCGGCGAGGGCCCTGCGCCCTCGCCGCCCCTTCGCGAACCGATCGGTCGTCTCTCAGCCCTGGCAGACGGCGCTGGCGCCCGGGCCGTCGCCGCTGATGAACTCCTCGGTCATGCGGCGGCACTGGTCGTCGGGATGCTGCACGGGCGGCGACTTCATGAAGTAGCTGCTCGGGCCCTCGAGAGAGCCGGCGAGGCCGCGGTCGAGGCCGATCTTGGCGCAGCGCACCGCGTCGATGACGATGCCGGCGCTGTTCGGCGAGTCGACGACCTCGAGCTTGAGCTCGATGTTGAGCGGCACGTCGCCGAAGGTGCGACCCTCCATGCGGATGTACGCCCACTTGCGGTCGTCGAGCCACTTGACGTAGTCGCTGGGGCCGATGTGCACGTTGTCGGCGCCCATGTCGTAGTCGAGCTGGCTGGTGACGGCGTTGGTCTTGCTGATCTTCTTGGACTCGAGGCGCTCGCGCTCGAGCATGTTGAGGAAGTCGGTGTTGCCGCCCACGTTGAGCTGGCTGGTGCGCTCGAGCTTGACGCCGCGCTCGCGCATGAGGCGCGTGAGCACCCGGTGCACGATGGTGGCGCCGACCTGGCTCTTGATGTCGTCGCCGATGATCGGCACGCCGGCCTCGACGAAACGCTTCTGCCAGTACGGCTCGCGGGCGATGAAGACGGGCACGCAGTTCACCATGGCACAGCCGGCGGTGAGGATCTGCTCGGCGTACCACTTGGTCGCCTCTTCGCTGCCGACGGGCAGGTAGCTGATGACGACGTCGGCCTGTGTCTCTTTGAGGATGCCGACGATGTCGGCGGTCGGCCCGGGCGCCTTCTCGATGATCTGCGAGAGGTACTTGCCGAGGCCGTCGTGGGTCATGCCCCGCGCGACCGTGACGCCCTTGTTGGGGACGTCGGCGAACTTCACCGTGTTGTTGGGCTTGGTGAAGACGGCCTCGCTGAGGTCCTTGCCCACCTTGTTCTTGTCGATGTCGATGGCAGCCACGAACTCGATGTCACGGACGTGATAGCCGCCCACCACAGGGTGCATGAGACCGGGTACGAAGTCGGTCTTCTTGGCGTTCTTGTAGAACTCCACGCCCTGGACGAGCGACGAGGCGCAGTTGCCGACGCCGATGATCGCAACGCGTACTGGATTGCCCAAGATCGGTCTACCTCCACTGGCTGCGGCCGCCCCCAGGCGGCCGCGTCGATCGGAGCGGGATCCGGGCGCACAGGACAGGCCCCGACCGGCTCGAGATAACGCGCGAGAGTATATCACGCGGCGGCGGCGGCCCCGGCCCGCCGCGGCGGCGGGTCAGTACCTGCGGTCGCGAGGCCCGGAGGGCTGGGGCCACAACTCGTCCCCCAGATCGCCGAGGTCGCCGGCAGGCGCCGCCGGAGGCTCTTCGAGCGCCGGCGGCGACTGCTCCGCGAGGCGCAGCTTGCGCAGCACGTGCAACTCGCGGTGCACCACGGTGATGACCGTGAGCAGAGTCAGGAAGTACAGCCACCACACGAGGAAGCTCGTGCCACCGGGCTGCCACCACGAGAACAGGAACCCGATGCCGAGGCCGACCAGGCGCTCCGGCCGGGACATGAAGCCGACCTTGCAGTCCACGCCGAGCGCCTCGGCACGGGCGCGGATGTACGAGACCATCTGCGCGGCCCCCATGAACACCAGCACGGCCACTACGGGGCCCCAGTCGGGACCCTGGCGCACGAAGTAGACGACGAGCGCGGCCGCCACCATGAGCTCCGAGACGCGGTCCAGGGTGGAGTCGAGAAAGGCGCCGGCCTTGGTGGGTCCGGCGCCGGCGCGCGCCACAGCCCCGTCCATCCCGTCGCAGAGCGACGCGACGATGCCGACCACGAGCGCCCAGATGAAGTGGCCGGTGATGATGAGCGGCACACCGGCCACCTGCAGCAGCAGGCCGATGATGGTCATGAGGTCGGCAGTGAACCCGTGGCGCGCAAGGAACGCCCCGACGTGGAAGAACCCGCGGCGAGCGCCGGCGGTATAGCGCGTCTTGATATTCGTCACGTCAGCCGTCGCGCTCGCGCACCGTCACGGCCGACTGCGGCACCGCGCTCGGCTGCACGTTCACGGCGAACACCCAGGCGGCCAGCACGACGAGCGCTCCCGCCACCGCGTCGATGATGAAGTGGTTGCCGGTGGCGACGATCGCCACGAGCACCACGATCGCGTAGGCGAAGCCGAGGTAGCGCGTCCAGCGGCCGTGCGCCAGCGTGAAGAGCATGATGCCGATGAACAGCGCGTAGCCGAAGTGCAGGCTGGGCATGGCCGCGAACGGGTTGGCGAGCACCCCGTTCTCGAGGATGTGCTGGCGGATGCCGTGCAGGAAGTTGATGTCGGCGATGCCGGAGGTGAAGATCATGCGCGGCGGGGCCGTCGGCAGCAGCGCGAAGACGAGCACGGCGATGAAGTTCATGGCGAGGAACCAGTTGCGGTACAGCGTCCACCAGTCGCGCCGCTGCGTGAACACCCAGACCATGGCGCCGATGATGATCGGCAGATGCGCGTACTGGTAGGTCCAGACGAGCAGCGTCATGAGCGGGTCGACAGCGCTCACACGGGCCTGGATCCAGGGCTCCCACCAGATGTGGAGGGCCTTCTCGAGGTTCATGAAGAACATGCCGTTGGCGAGCGCCACGGCCTCGCGACCCTGCGCGAGCGCACGAGAGAAGTCGTAGGCGAGGTAGCACGCGAGCATGATCATGGCCTGGCGGAAGACGTCCACCCGCCCTGTCGGGGCGAAGGAGAACCGGGCGTCACTGAGGAGCTGGCCGACTCTGGGCCTGAGGCGAGCGTTCACCCTCTTCGACCTCCCGTCAGGTGGACGTCACGGACTGGCGCCCGTATCCAAAGAACGATAGCAGAGCGTTGAACCGGCGGGCAACTGTCGTCGCCCGCGTGACGTCCGTCGTTTGAGCCCGCCCGGGCAGGATCGGCGCGGGCGGGCGTACATCCTTGCAGGTGTTCTTCCCGCCCGGCACACAGGGTCCTGCGCTGCCGTTGCCCGACCAGGACAGTGGGCGGTCGGCTGGGGGTCCGGGAGGAAAGGCGGGATCTGGTGGGCCGTGAAGGATTCGAACCTTCGACCTTGGGATTAAGAGTCCCCTGCTCTACCAACTAAGCTAACGGCCCACGCGCACGCGAGGCGATATGGTACCAGCCCGCCGAGCTCTTGCCAAACGGCGCCGTCAGGCGCCGAACACGTGGCGTCCGGCGACCTCGTAGCCCTCGTCCGAGACCGACTTCTCGACGGATTCGAGGCTGACGGCGTCGGTGTCGAAGTCGACGGTGACGGTCTTCTCGGCGACGTCGACCTCGACGAGTTCGACGCCGGCGACGGCGCCGACGGCCTTCTCGATCGCCATCTTGCAGTGGTTGCACGACACCGTCGGTACGTTGAGCACGACGTGAGTCTCAGCCATGTTCGTTCCTTCCCGATGCGGAGGCGGCGGACCCGAGCTCGTCGAGCTTGAAGGTCTCCGACCGTCCCTCTCCGAGGTCGACGGTGACGCTGTCGACCGGGGCCAGCAGATCCGTGACCTTTCCTTCCCCGGCGGGGGTCTTGACTATCGCGCCGCGCTTGGGCGCCCGCTTGCGGAACGAGACGTACACCTGGTGCTCGTACTTGAGGCAGCACATCAGGCGCCCGCAGCACCCGCTGATCTTGGTGGGGTTGAGCGGCAGGTTCTGGTCCTTGGCCATGCGGATGGAGACGGGCTCCTGGTCGCCGGCGAACGTCGCGCAGCAGAGGCTGCGGCCGCAAGGGCCGTAGCCGCCGACGATGCGCGACTCGTCCCTGGCGCTGACCTGCTTGAGCTCGACGCGGCGGCCGAGCCGGTCGCCGAGCTTGTTCTGCAGTTCGCGGACGTCTGCGCGCTCCTCCGCGAAGAAGGTGATGGTGAGCTTGGGGCCGTCGAACGTCTGGCGCGCCTCGACGACCTTGAGGTCGAGCTTGAGGTCGCCGGCGAGCCGGCGGCACTGGGTCTTGGCGTCGGACTCGGCCTCGCGGTGGGAGGCGATGGCCTCCAGGTCGGCGGCCGACGCCTTGCGCAGCACCCTGCGGAGGCCGCGAGGGGCCGCGTCCGCGCCGACCTCATCGGGGCCTTTGACGACCCGGCCGAAGTCGGCGCCGCGCGTGGTGTCGACCACGACGCCGTCGCCGGGAGCAAGCTCCAGCTCGCCGGCGCTGAACTGGTAGACCCTGCCGCCGCCGCGAAACACGACGCTGCAGATCCTAGGCACTGGTGGAGACCTCCTCGAAGCGCGCGAACATCGCCTGCAACGCGAGCTTCTGGTCGATATTGAGATACAGGTCTTTGCGAGTCCTGGCGGCGACGCCGAGGAGACGGGCGTAATGCTCCGGCGTGGCCACGACCGCCTCGACGAGCGCGTCGCGGTGATCGCTGTTCCAGAGTACATCGGATGCCCCGGAAGCGACCACCCAGAGGTCGCGCACCCACGAGACCAGGAGGTCGAGCGCGTCCTGGGCGGCGACCCGGCGGCGGCGCGCCTCTTCGCGCTTCGCGCGCCCCTCGGCCTTGTCCAGGTACCACTTGAGGTCCTTCTTGTCCTGGAACTGCTGCTCCAGCTCCGCCGTGTTCCGGGTGAGCTCCTCCTGGACCTCCGCCGCGATCCGCGCCTGCTGCGCGATGAGCAGGTTGATGAACGCGGTGGCCGGCTCGGGGCCGTCTGCCGGCCGCGCGGCGGAGAAGACCTGCGCGGCGTACTTGAGGTACTGCTCGCGCACGCGCGGGCCGGCCGCGTCCTCGACCAGACGGACGGCGCGCTCCACCGACCCGAACGACAGGTGCGCGAGGGCGTCGCCGGCCGCGGCGTCGAGGCCGTAGCGGTCCACGAGGTAGGCGCCGACCTCAGCGTCGCTCACCGGCCGGAATTCCACCACCTGGCAGCGGGACACGATCGTCGGCAGGACTCGCTCCAGCCTGTCCGTGACGAGGAGGAACACGACGTAGGACGGGGGCTCCTCGATGCTCTTGAGCAGCTTGTTGGCGGCCGCGGGATGCAGGTACTCGACCTCGGGGATGATCCAGATGCGCCTGGCTGCGACGAACGGCTTGAGGCTGAGCTCATCGATGACCGGCTTGATCTGCTCGAAGCGGATCAGGTCGCCCTCGCGCTCGAGCACGTGGAGGTCGGGGTGCAGGCCGTTGCGGGCGCGCGCGCACTCCGGGCAGGCGCCGCAGCCGCCGCAGGACGACACGAGCGCGGCGCCCAGGTCGCGCGCGAACTCCGTCTTGGCGAGGCCCTCGGGCCCGGCGAGCAGGTACGCGTGGCTCAGCGAGCCGTCGCGGACGGCGCGTTCGAAGAAGGCTTTGGCCTGCGCCTGGCCCGGGATGTCGGCGAACACGGGAGCTCCCCTCAGTCGCCGAGCCGCAGGCCGGCGTCGGCGACGGCCTCCAGCGCGGCGGCCTCCACGTCGGCGGCGACGAGCTCGACGTCGCGGAAGCCGTCGATGAGGCGGACGCGCTCGGGGAAGCGGCGCGCGAGCGCGGCGAAGCCGGCCGCCACGCGCTGCTGGAACTCGAGGCCCTCCGCCTCGATGCGGTCGGCGTTGCCGTCGCCGGCGCCGGACCGGGCCAGCCCCACGACGGGATCGACGTCGAGGACCAGCGTCACGTCGGGCAGCACGCCGTGCAGCGCAGGCTCGTTGACGGCGAGCACCTCGTCGACGCCGAGCTTGCGGGCGAAGCCCTGGTAGGCGAGCGAGGAGTCGACGAAGCGGTCGAGGACGAGCACGCGGCCGGCCTCGAGCTCGGGCAGCAGCACCGTCTCGACGAGCTCGGCGCGCGCGGCCGCATAGAGCAGTGTCTCGGTCCACGGCGCCAGCGACGACGGGCCGTGGAGCAGGACGTTGCGGATGGCCTCGCCGGCCGGAGTGGCGCCGGGCTCACGGATGACGGTGCCCGGCGCGGACGCCGGCCCCACCGGCAAGCCGCAGGCGGCCAGGCGCTCGCACAGCAGCGCCGCCTGGGTGCTCTTGCCGCACCCGTCGCAGCCCTCGAGGCTGATGAGGACGCCACCGCGCTCGCGCATGCCTCTCCCCCGCCGGCTCGCGGCGCCGCCGCTCAATGAGCGCAGCACCTGTCGGCGCCCCGCTCGGTGATTCGGCTAGCGCAGATCAACCGGCTTTCTTCCGTGCCTTGTACTTCTCTTTGCTCGGACAGTCGATGTCGATGCAGAGCACCCACGGACGCCCGCGCCCGCCGCCGCCGACCACCTTGATCTCCGGCCAGCCGCACTCGGCGCACATCTTGCCCGTGGGCACGATCGTGCCGCGCTGCGGCAGCGGGAACGTCTGGCCGCAGCCGCGCCGCGGGCGCTCGCCCTCGACGGTGGGCTGCTGCGGCTCCTCGCCCTCTTTGCCGACGCAGGCGGCGAAGCGCTTGCCGGTCTTGCCGCGCAGCACGCGCAGCTGGCCGCCGCAGTTCTTGCAGACGCCGAGCGTGAGGTCTTCGCGCACGCCGCTCTTGATGCGGTCGCGGATGTCGTCGATGTGGCCGTCGAGGCGCTTCCACGCCTCCTCGAGCATGTCCTGGCTCTCGCGCACGACCTCGTCGCGGCGCAGCTCGCCTTCGCTGATGCGGTCCATCTGCCGCTCGAGGGTCGCCGTCATCGCGCTGGAGGAGATGTCGACCGGCGCCTGCTCCATGGCCGCGTCGAAGGCGGCGATGAGAGCCACGCCGAGCTCGGTGGGCTCCACCGGGTTGTCGCGCACGTAGTTGCGGTCGTAGAGGTGCTGGATGATGTCGGCGCGCGTGGCCTTGGTGCCCAGCCCGAGATCCTCCATCTTCTCGATGAGCTTGCCCTGTCCGTAGCGGCCGGGCGGCTGCGTCTCCTTGGCCTCCGAGCGCAGGTCGAGCACCTTGAGCGTGGCGCCCGGCTCGAGCGGCGGCAGCTGCCGGTCGCGCTTGGCGGCGTACTTCTCGTAGACCTCGAGGTACCCGAGCGACGCCACGCGGCTGCCGTGCGCCACGTAGGGCTCCGTGCCGAGGCGCAGGTCCATCCGCTGGCTCTCGATGACGGCCGCCGGCAGCAGGGTGGCGAGGAACCTGCGCGCGACGAGGTCGTAGACCTTGGCCTGGTCGCCGCTCAGCTCCTTCTTCGGCGCGCCGACCGGGTAGATCGGCGGGTGGTCGGTGGTGCGCTTCTTGCCGCGGCTGGGCGTGAGCTTGTCCTGCCCGGCGAGCCGCGCCGCCGTGGCCGCCACCGGCTGCCAGTGCGCGAGCTCCTGCAGGCTGCCGCGCAGGTCGAGCGACGGCGGGTAGACCGTGTTGTCGGTGCGCGGGTAGCTGATGAGACCGTCGAGGTAGAGCGACTCGGCGGCCCGCATGGCGCGCGCCGGCGTCATGCCGGCGCCGGACGACGCGCTCATGAGCGCGGTCGTGTTGAACGGCGCCGGCGGCTTGTCCTGGCGCGGCTTGGCCTCGTAGCCGGTGACCTCGGCCGTCTCCGCGCGGGAACCCTCGAGAGCCGCCTGCATGGCCTGCTCCGTGTCGAAGCGCCCCTTGGCGTGCGCCACCTCGAACGGCTCACCATCGCGCTCGAGCGTCGCCTTGATCTCCCAGTACGGGACCGGGACGAAGGCGCGACGCTCCAGCTCCCGGTCGACCACGAGCCGCAGGGTGGGCGACTGGACGCGTCCGACCGACAGGTAGTCGGAGCCATACCGATACGACGCGAGCGACATGAAGCGCGTGAGCACCGCGCCCCAGATGAGGTCGATGTCCTGGCGGGAGTGCGCCGCCTCCGCCAGGTTGAAGTCGACGGTGGAAGGCTTCGCGAACGCCGCCTTGACCTCTTCCGGCGTGAGCGCCGAGTAGCGGACGCGGATGTGCCGGTCGGCGACGGCTGACCGGCACCATGGCCTTGACGTGCGGGTCGCCGGGCGTCGGGTCGGGCGCCGGCGCCGCCTTGGCGCGCGCCTCGGCGCCCTCCTTGGCGGCGGCCTTGCGCTTCTTCTTCTCGGGCTTGTCGCCCGGGTTGTACTTGAGGGCGTCGCCGCGCAGGATCTGGATGGCCTCGTGGCCGATGAGCTCACCCTCGCGGTCGTAGTCGGTGGCGATCACGAGCTCGGTGGCGCCCTTCGCGACGGCGCGCAGCGCCGCCAGCGTCCCCGCGGCGCCGCTGTCGACGATCCAGGCGAGGTCCGGCCGCTCGATCATGTCGCCGAGGTACTTGAGGCTCCAGCGCTTGTACGTGTTGGGGAACACGGTCTCCATGACGTGACCGCGCAGGCCGACGGCCACCGCATCGTCGCCTTCGTAGGTGAAGTGGTACGACTTGACCTTCTGGCGACCGCGGCCGTGCTCCTTGACGGAGACCTTGCCGCCGAGGATCTCGGCGATCTTCTTGGCCGCCGAGTCCTTCTCTGTGACGATGAGCTTCACTGCTACCTCATGGGGACGTGAGAGGAACGACCAGGACTGCGGGAGTTAATACCACCCCGCAAACCTGGCCGTCGAGATGACGTTGGTGGATGGCCGGTCAGGCGAGCGCCGCGATCGCCTCGTCACGCGTGGCGTGCATCGAGAACACGCGATCGAGACCGGTGACGCTCAGCACCCGCTCCACCGGCCGCGTGGTGACGACGATCGTCATCGATCCGCCGGCGCCGTGCACGCGGCGGACGCCGCCGATGAGCACGCCGAGCGCGGTGGAGTCGATGAAGGTCACGCCGCTGAGGTCGACGACCAGCCGCTTCACGCCGGCATCGAGCAGTTCGAGGAGGCACTCCTTGAACTGCGGCGCGGTGAAGATGTCGACCTCCCCGGTGAGGATGACCAGACCGAGGTCGTCGCTCGGGCGCTCACTGGAGACGCTGAACATGTCGCTCATACCGTTTCCTTACTTGGTCGGCGATGGAGTGGGAGTCGGTGTCGTCTGCGGCGAGTTACTGGCGATCCAGTCCTTGACCGCCGCGGCATCCGGCGAGGTGGGGTCGAGCTCGAGGAAGCGGGTGAAGGCCAGCATCGCCGTGGTGACGTCGCCGGCGGTGCTCGCGGCCGCGCCCAGATTGAAGAACGCCTCGGCGTTCTTGGGCGTGAGGGCCGTGATGTCAGCGTAGACCTTCGCCGCACCCTGGGAGTCGCCGATCTGGCTGTAGACGCCGGCGAGGCTGGTGAGCACGTCCAGCCGCTGCTTCTTGATGGCCGCGCCCTTCTGCTTGGCGAGCAGCTTGTCGGCCTTGACGTAGGCCGCGGCGGCGGCGGTGAGATCGGCCGTCAGCGCCGCGGAGCCCTGCGCCTGCGTCGACGAGCGCGACAGGTACGCCTCGGCGAGGCTCGTCCAGGCGGCCACGTCGGTCGGATCGGTCGTGGTGGCGGTCTGGTACTTCGTGACCTGCTGGTCGAGCTGCTTGGTCACGTCCTGCTGGGCGCTGTTGAACCACGTGCAGCCGTTGAGCACGCCCGAGTACCCGACGACGAGGAAGGCGGCCATGAGGAACGCCATGAACCCGAAGACGATCTTCTGCCAGAACTTGACCCTGCGGCGATCGAGCAGCACTTAGACGGTCTCCTCTCGATGAACGGGCGTCTGCCACCAGCCGGAGTCGGCGCCGCCGACTTCGACCGCGCCGGTACGGACGCGGTCCTGCAGCTTTTCGCGGACGGCGACGGCGGTGGCGCGGATCGCGTCCGCGTCCACGCCGACGTGGGCGCGGTCGCGATACAGCTCGCGACCGCCGACGACGGTGAGTGTGATGTCATCCTGGTTGGCGCCGTAGACGAGCGCCGAGTACGGGTCGGCGATGGGCGCGAAGTGCGAGCGCGACACGTCGACGGCGATGAGGTCGGCGTACTTGCCCGGCTCCAGGCTGCCGACCTCGGCCTCCATCCCCAGCGCCTCGGCCCCGCCCAGCGTGGCGATGCGCACGCACTTGTGCGCGTCGAGCACGCTCACGTCGCGTTCCACGGCGCGGTGCAGGAAGAGCATGGTCCGCATCTCGTCGAACATGTCCATGATGTTGCTCGACGCGGGGCTGTCGGTACCGATGCCGACGCGGACGCCCTCGTGCAGCAGGTCGGCAAGCGGCGCGACGCCGCAGCCGAGCTTGGCGTTGCTCTTGGGGCAGTGCGCGACGGCCACGCCTGTGCTGGCCAGGATGCGGATGTCCTCGCGCGTGACGTTGACGCAGTGCACGGCAAGGAAGTCGCGGTCGAACACGTTCCACTGCTGCAGGTACTTGATGGGCGTGACGCCGTAGGGCTGGACGAGCATGCGCTCCCAGCCCATCTTCTCGCGGTAGTCGTGAGCGAACTTGCCCGAGCCGGAGCGGATGTAGGTGAGCTCGTCCTGGCTCTCGGCGACGTGGCTCATGACCTTGAGGCCGCGCTCCCGCGCCAGGTCGCAGACCGCCTGGTACAGACGGCTGGACACCGTGTAGGGCGCGTGCGGCGCGAGCCCGATGTCGAACTGCTCGGGCGCCGCGGCCTGCGCGTCGTCGAGCCGCCGCACCACGTCCGCCATGGTCTCGTCGAAGTGCGAGTCGTCGACGCCGAAGACCTCGAGGTAGAGGCGGCCGCGCAGGCCGGCGGCTCCGGCGGCCTCCAGCGTCGCGGCGCCGTAGCTGGTGTCCGCGATCGTCGTGATGCCGGAGGAGACGGCCTCGATGGCGCCCAGCCGGGCGCTCACCAGGTACTCCGCCGGCGTCAGCGACGCCTTGACGTCGACGAGGCTGATGATCCAGTCGCCGAACTCCGCGTCGTCGAGGATGCCGCGGAACGACGTGTACTCGACGTGGCTGTGACAGTTGACGAAGCCGGGCATGATGATCGCCCGGCCCATATCGGAGAACGCCGCGCCCGGATAGTCCGCCACGAGGCGCGGCGCGGGGCCCACGGCGAGGATGCGCCCGCCGGACACGGCTACGCCCCCGTCGGGCAGGACGGGCGCGGTCACCGGGAGGACCCAGTCGGCCCGGTAGATCGTGATGTCGCGGTCGGTATCAGGCATCGTGGCAGCTTCAGTCGCGCGCGGAAGTCGGAGAGGCCCCCGCCGTGGGAGTATAGGGGAGCGTTCCGCACAGTGGCAAACACGCGCCCCTGCTCACCGGGCCCGCTTCGCGGCGGTATACTCCCGGCACCAGCGAAGGGAGGGCCGCAGCGTGCAGCAGGGACAGGGACCAAGCATCTCGCCGGACGTCATCACGAGCGCCGTCTGGGACGCCGTGAAGGAACTGCCGGGGGTCCGTGACCTCTACCGGAACCCGTTGCAGAGTCTCGGCGAGAGGGTCCACCTGGAACGGCACGGACCCGTCCGCCTGGACGGCGACGACGAGGGCCAGGTCCTCGAGATCCACCTCATCGCCGAGTCCGGCTCGGACCTCGCCGCGGTCGGCGAAGCGGTGGCCCGCGCCGGCGCCACGTACCTCACGCGCACGACCGGCAACCCCATCACCCGCGTCGAGGTGCACATCGACGACGTCGCCGACCCCTCCGCGTGAGGGCGATCGACCTGACCACGGCCAGCAGCGACCTGCTGGCCTCCTGCTGCGCCACCTGTGTCTGGTGGCTGACCCGGCCCGGCGTCGACGCCGACCCGGGCCTTCGCGGCGAGTGGCAGCGCGAGGCGGAGGCCGAGGCCGGCTTCTTCGGACGGGCCCTGGTCGACGGCGACGCGGTGATCGGCTGGATGCACGTCGCCCACTCCCGTCTCACTCCTCGCGGACGCTGCCTGCCGGCAGGTCCTCCCTCCCCCGACGCCTACCTCCTCACCTGCTCCTACTTCTACGACGAGGAGTTCCTGCACGGCTTCCGCTTCCTGCTCCAGGAGATCGAGGCCGCGCTCAAGCACCGCAAGATCGCGGCGCTCGAGGCCTTCGGCCTGCGCCACACGCGCGGCGACGACGCCTTCCGCGGCTACTTCCGGGAGCTCAACCTGTTCAATCCGGACGTGCTCGAGGGCGGCGGCTTCAAGCGGGTGCAGGAGAAGGGCGAGGTGGCGCGCTTTCGCCTCGACCTCGCCGCGCTCATCGAGGCGCCGCGGCGCAGCGTGGCGTGGGAGCACGTGAAGGCGCCGGCCGGCACCCAGCCGGTCTGAGTCGGGCGGCCCGCGGGCGGCTGCGGGCGGCCGCGCGGGACGGGCGCCGGCGGCCTAGCGGTACAGCCGCGGCAGGCGCTGCTTCCAGTCCCCCGGGACCACCGCCTCGAGCGCGTCGTCCAGGGTCACGATGCCGAGCAGCCGGCGCTCCTCGTCCACGACGGGGACGGCCAGGAGGTCGTACTTGGTCATCACGCGGCCGACCTCCTCCTCGTCCATGTCGGCCGTGACCTGCACGAGGTCGTCCTCCATGAAGGCGATCATCTGGTCGTCGGGCGCGGCGAGCACGAGGTCGCGCAGGCTGACCACCCCGACCAGCCGCTCCTCGGAGTCGACGACGTAGAGGTAGGTCATCATGTGCTGCTCCGGGCGCTCCCGCCGGATCCAGTCGAGCGCCTTGCCCGCCGTGGCCTTGCGCGGCAGCATCACGAAGTCGGTGGTCATGAGAGAGCCGGCCGTGTGCTCGGGGTGGCTGGCCAGCCGGCGCAGGTCCTGCTCGCGCTTGTCGGGCAGGAGCGCCAGCAACTCCTGGGCCAGCGGGTCGGGCAGCTCGCTCAGGATGTCCGCCGCCTCGTCGGCCTCGATGCGCTCGAGCACCTTGGCGGCGCGCTCGAGCGGCATCTCCTGCAGCGCCGCCGTGCGCAGCTCCTCGTCCATCTCCTGCAGCGTGTCGGCCGCCAGGCCGGCGTTCAGCGTGGCGAGCACTGCCGCCCGCTCGCGCGGACCCACCTGGCCGATGATGTCGGCGATGTCGGCCGGGTGCAGCTCCGCGAGCTCGGCGAACGCCTCCACGAAGTTGAGCCGGGAGAGGCGCAGCGCGATGAGATTGACGTCACTCCAGGGCACGAAGTCGCCGCTCTTCTTCGGCAGGCGGCGAGAGAGGAACCCGAGGCCGAAGCGCCGGGCGAGCGCGGCCGAGCTGGCGTCGACGCCGCTGACCACGAGGTGGTCCTCCGCCGGCTCGAGCACGACGTCCTGGACGCGGACGAACGTGCGCCGGCGCATGTCCAGCACCTGGTTGTCGAGCAGCGCGTCGACCAGCGAGAGCTCGTCCGGGCGCAGCGAGGCCGCCTTGACCGCCTCGAACGGCACGCCGAGCAGCAGCCGCTCGCCGTCCACGTCGATCTCGCCGATCTGGGCCCACGACGCAGCGAGCTGGCCTTCGTCGCGGTCGATGAAGAAGGCGGTGATCACCGGCGGGTCCAGCGCCGTGCTGGCGACCACGTCGCCGAGCTCGCCGACCTCCACACCTGCGGCGTCGAACACTTTCATGCCGTCGAGCTCCGACAGCGCGAGTGATCCGGGGATCTCGTCCATGAAGGGGGCGCCCATCCTTTCCTGACGGTGCCCGGCGAGGATACTCACGCCGCCGCGCGACCGTCAATCACGGCGCCGTCATCGGAGCGTCATCAACGATGGCGTTCGTAGAGGGTGCGTAGGATATGCTCTCGCGGTCAATCCCCCCGCCAAGACCCCGAAACAAGGAGGACGAGGTCTCAATGGAAGCGGTAGAAACCGGCTCGGACGGCGCGCTGGAGCGGTTCTTCAAGTTCAAGCAGTGGAACACGTCGCTCAAGCGCGACATGCTCGCAGGGCTCACGACCTTCATCGTCATGTCCTACATCATCTTCGTGAACCCGAGCATCCTCGGGCTCGGCGGCAAGGGCCTGCCCTTCGCGGCCGTGCTCACGTCCACCTGCCTCGTGGCAGGCGTGATGACCATCCTCATGGGCGCCGTCACCAACCGCGCCTACGCCATCGCCCCCGGCATGGGGCTGAATGCGGTCGTGGCCTTCAGTCTGGTCCTGGGACAGGGCCTGACCTTCCCCCAGGCCATGGGCCTCATCTTCCTCGAGGGCGTCGCGATCACCATCCTCGTGCTCACCGGCTTCCGCGAGGCCATCTTCAAGGCCATCCCGCTGGAGCTCAAGAAGGCGATCGTGGTCGGCATCGGCTTCTTCATCCTGTTCATCGGCCTCGTGGACGGCGGCATCGTCGTGGCCGGCAGCGGCACTCCGGTCACGCTCGGCAACTTCGTCGGCGTGCCGGTGCTCGTGACCATCTTCGGCCTCGCCGTGACGATCATCATGCTCACGCGCGGCTGGCGCGGCGCCATCATCCTCGGGATCATCTTCTCGACGATCCTCGCGACGATCCTCAACTACGCCTACGACAAGACGTCGTTCGCGGAGGGCGTCGCGGTCATCCCCAGCAAGATCGTCGCCACGTCCGGACTTCAGCCTGCTCGGCCAGTTCAACTTCGGCGCCTTCAGCAAGCTCGGCGTCACCGCGGCCATCCTCTGGATCTTCAGCCTCATGCTGTCGGACTTCTTCGACACCATGGGCACCCTCGTCGGCGTCGGCGAGCAGGCCGGGTACCTCGACGACAAGGGCCACCTCAAGAAGCTCAACCGCCTGCTGTTCATCGACTCGCTCGCCGCCGTCGCCGGCGGCGCGGCCTCGTCCTCGTCGGCGACCACCTACATCGAGTCCGGCGCCGGGCGTCGCCCAGGGCGGGCGCACGGGCATGGTCGGCATCACCGTCGGCGTGCTGTTCCTCCTGGCGATGTTCTTCTCGCCGATCGCCGGCATCGTGCCGGCCAGCGCCACCGCTCCGGCGCTGATCATCGTCGGCTATCTGATGATGGCCACGCTGACGGCCGGCGAGACGATGGCCGAGGACGAAGAGGGCAAGGGCCTCGTCAAGAAGGCCATCGCCGCGATCAACTTCGGCGACATCGCCTTCGGCCTCCCCGCCGTGCTCACGATGACCATCATGCCGCTCACGTACAGCATCACGAACGGCATCGGCGCCGGCTTCCTCGCCTACACGCTCATCCGCATCACGCAGGGCAAGGCCAGGGAGATCAGCTGGATGCTGTGGATCGCCTCCGCCGGCTTCCTCATCTACTTCCTGGTGCCGCTCCTCCAGTCGAAGGGCTGGGTCTGAGACCCGTCGCCTGAACGCACAGAGCGCCGCGTTCTGACCAGGGGGCGGGCCGCCGCAGGGCGGCCCGCCCCTTCTGCTATCCTGTCCGCCGTATGTCCATCGCTCTCCTCATCATCGCGCTCGCGATCATCCTCGCGTCCGCCGAACTCTTCACCAACGGCGTGGAGTGGTTCGGCCGCCGCTACGACCTCGGCGAGGGGGCCGTAGGCAGCATCCTCGCCGCCGTGGGCACGGCGCTGCCGGAGACGCTGGTGCCGATCATCGCCATCGTCTTCACCGGCGGCGCGGCGGCGGAGCAGGTGGGCATCGGCGCGATCCTCGGGGCGCCGTTCATGCTCGCCAGCCTCGCCATGGTGGTCACGCGGTCGCGGTCGTGGTGTTCTACTGGCGCGGCCGGCGCCCGCTGGCGGTCACGATCAACGAGGGCGTCATGCGCCGCGACCTCAGCCACTTCCTCATCGCCTACGCCCTGGCGATGCTCGCCGGGGTCATCCACGTGCGCGCGCTGCACTACGGCGCTCGCCGCCGGCCTCATGCTCTTCTACTGCTACTACGTCTGGGAGACGCTGCACGCGGAGGGCGACCTCGGCGAGGACACCAAGCCGCTCTACTTCCACCGCGACCCGGAGATGCCCCACACGTACCGGATCTTCCTGCAGATCGGCGTCGCCATCCTCGGCATCATCCTCGGCGCCGAGATCTTCGTGAAGGAGGTGCAGGTGCTCAGCGAGACGCTCGGGGCTGCTCCTCTGATCGTGTCGCTGCTCATCACGCCGATCGCCACCGAACTGCCGGAGAAGTTCAACTCCGTGCTCTGGATCCGCTCGCGCAAGGACACGCTGGCGCTCGGCAACATCACGGGCGCGATGGTGTTCCAGAGCACGTTCCCGGTGTCGGTCGGCCTCATCTTCGCGACCTGGCAGCTCACCACGCCGGCGCTGGTCGCCGGGGCGCTGGCGCTGTTCAGCGGCAGCGTGTTCTACCTCACGCTGAGGATCAGGCACACGCTGACCTGGTGGTCGCTCGGCGGCGCCGGCTCCGTGTACTTCGCCTACCTGGTCTACGTGTTCGTCATGCCGGCGCGCTCGTAGCGCTACGACGCGATGACGAGCAGCACCGTCGAGCCCGCCGGGACGACCGTGCCGGCGTCCGGCTTGATCTTCACCACCGTGCCCGGTTCCTGGCCGGTGTTGTTCTTCTGGCGGAACGCCACGGTGAGGCCGGCCGCGCTGAGCTGCGACGCCGCGGCCGTGGACTGCATGCCGTAGACGTTGGGCACGGCGACGCCGGCAGCCGTGGGCGACGGCGAGGGGCTCGGCGACGGCGAGCCGGTCGAGACGACGAAGCTCACCGTCGAACCCTTGTCGACCTTCGTGCCCGCGGTCGGGTCCTGGCTGATCACCAGCCCGGCCGGGACCGTCGTGCTCGTGGTCTGCGAGACGGTCCCGAGCTTGAGCCCGGCGCCGGTGATCGCGTCTCGGCGTCGGCCTGCGGGCAGGTTGCTCAGGTCGGGCACCGTCGCCTGCGGCTTGCCGCTGCTCACCCAGTAGGTGACGGTGTCGCCGCGCTTGACCTCGGTGCCCGCCGCCGGGTCCTGCTTGTACACCTGACCCTCGGCGACCGCGTTCGACTTGCCGCTCTTCGGCGAGCCCACCAGATCGTTCTTGGTCAGCCAGTCGTCCACGGCCGTCGCCGTCCAGCCCTTGAAGTCGGGCAACGGAGGCGCCTTCTGGCTCCCCTTGCTCACCCAGATGTCGACGGTGGCGCCCTCGCGCATCTTGGTGCCGCCGACGGGCGCCTGACGGCTCACGAAGCCGGAGGCGACGCGGTCGGAGAACTCCTGCTGCACGCCGGCCTTGAAGCCGTCCTTCTCCAGAGCCTTGACGGCCGCGGCCTTGCTCAGGCCGACCACGCTGGGCACGGCGGACCTTGTTGCCGCTCGTCGTCCACCAGAGTGCGGCGGCCACGGCGGCGATGATCAGCAGAAGGATGATCACGAGCACGAGCGGCCACTTCGACTTCTTGCGCCGCGGCGGCATCGGCTGGTCCAGCACGGAGGTGGCGCCGGCCGCATCCAGGCCGGCCGCGCCCATCACGCGCGTGCGCTCGCCGCCGGCGTCGAAGGCGGCCGCCTGGACGGGGCCGCCCTCCTTGGCGGCGCGCAGGTCGCGCGCGAACTCGGCCGCCGACTGGTAGCGGTCGGCCGGGTCCTTGGCCATCGCCTTGAGCACGATCTGGTTGAGGGCGTACGGCATGCCCGGCACCAGCTCGGACGGCTCCACCGGCACCTCGTTGACGTGCTTGAGCGCCACGGTGACGGCGCTGTCGCCCTTGAACGGCACGGTGCCGGTGAGCATCTCGTAGAGGCAGACGCCGACCGAGTACAGGTCGGAGCGCTCGTCGACCGGATAGCCCTTGGCCTGCTCGGGAGCGAGGTACTGGGCGGTGCCGAGGATCGAGCCGGCCTCCGTCATCCCGGAGTCTCCGGCGCGCGCGATGCCGAAGTCCATGACCTTCACGGTCCCGTGGGGGTCGATCATGATGTTCTGCGGCTTGATGTCGCGGTGCACGATGCCGCTGCGGTGCGCGAAGTCGACCGCGGCGAGGAGTTGCAGCGCGACCGCGACGGACTCGTTGCCGCTCAGCCGGCCGCGACGGCGGATGAGGTCCTTGAGCGTCTCGCCCTCCACGTACTCCATGGCGATGTAGTACGTGCCGTCGACTTCTCCCCAGTCGTAGATGCTCACCAGGTTCTGCTGGTTGAGCCCCGCGGCCGCCTTGGCCTCGCGGCGGAAGCGCTCCACGAAGGTGGGGTCGTTGAGATAGCGCTGGAGCAGCACCTTGATGGCGACGTGGCGGCCGAGGGTGAGGTCCTCGCACAGGTACACGTCGGCCATGCCGCCGCCGCCGAGCTTGCGCACCACGCGGTACCGGCCGCCGACAACCTGTTCTGGCTGGAACACGTCGCTCACATCCGCCTGCCTCTCTCCTTCTGCTTCATGCTTACGACCACGGGCGCACCGTCCCTGCCTCTCAGGGCAGGGCGGGCTGCGCCAGCGCCGTCTTGATGATCGCGGCGGCGATCGGCGCGGCCACCTCGCCGCCGGTCGACTGCGTATCCTCGATGACGATGGCGAAAGCCACCTGCGGGTCGTTCGCCGGCGCGAACCCGATGAACCAGGCGAGGTTGGTGCCGTCGCCCTTCTCCGCCGTGCCGGTCTTGCCGGCCACCTGGATGCCCTCGAGCGCGGCGGCCGTGCCCGTGCCCGCGTTGACGACGTTCTGCATCATCGTGTTGAGCTGGCTCGCGGTCAGCGCCTTGGTGGCCACGAGCCACTGCTCCGGCTGCGCCTTGCTCACCACCTGGCCGTCCGGCGTCACGATCTCCTGCATGTAGTACGGCTTCATGACGCGGCCGCCGTTGGCCACGCCGCCGGCCACGAGCGCCATCTGCAGCGGCGTGGCGAGCAGCTTCTCCTGCCCGCAGGCCGCCCAGGCGACGTCGAGCGGGTCCATGAACGCGTCCGGCGAGAGCAGGCCGTTCTTGCCGTACCGGCCGCTGGGCACGACCTCACCCGCCGGCAGCGGCAGCGGCGGCGTCTTGTAGAAGCCGTACTGCTGCGCGCCGGCGATCAGCCGCTTGCGGCCGAGCATGTTGCCGACCTTGGCGAAGGTCGTGTTGATCGACGCCGTGAGCGCATACGTGAAGTTGTTGGGGCCGAAGACCTCGCCGCCGTAGTTGGTGACCTTGCCGCCGAACACGACGTACGTTCCGGTGTCGACGAACGGCGTGTCCGGCGTGACCTTGCCGGTATCGAGCCCCGCCGAGGCGGTGACGACCTTGAACGCCGAGCCGGGCACGTACAGCCCCTGGGTCGGCCGGTTGAGCAGCGGCGCCGTGGGGTCCTTGCTGAGCGTGGCCCAGCGGTCGTCCAGGTTGGCCGGATCGTAGGTCGGGGCCGACGCCGAAGCGATGAGCGCGCCGGTCTTGGGGTCGAGCACGACGATCGCGCCCTTCTTGCCCTGCAGTTGCTGCTGGGCGACCTTCTGGACCGCCGGCACGAGGGTGAGCTTGACGTCGGCACCCTTGGGCCGGCGCCCGAGCAGCTTGTCCACCCAGTTCTGCACGCCGAGGTCGCTCGCCTGACCGGTGAGCTGGTCGTTGAGCTGCGACTCGATGCCGCTGCGCCCGTACTGCATGGAGTCGTAGCCGATGAGCTGCGGCGCGAACGTCCCGTTGGGGTAGTCGCGGTAGTAGTAGCCGGAGCGGCGCTCCGTGCCGGCGATCACCGACCCGTCGTAGCCGACGATGTCGCCGCGCTTGATCTTCATCTCCTTGGCGATGCTGCGCTTGTTCTCGGGGCGGTCCTGGAACCACTGCGCGCGCACGACCATGATCCACGTGAGGTTGACGACCAGCGCGACGAACAGCACGACCGCGACGATGAACACCTTGGACATGGCTTTGTTCATCGGCCTACCCCTTCTCCGCCAGATGCCGGCGCTCGAGGTCGGACCCGCCCCGGATGATGTTCGTCCGGTTGGAGACCATGAGCAGCAGCGCGACGAGGATCAGGTTCGCGGTGATGGAGCTGCCGCCGTAGCTCACGAAGGGGAGCGTGACGCCGGTGAGCGGGATCAGCCGCGTGACGCCGCCGATGATGATGAAGGACTGGACGGCGAACGCCGTCGCCAGTCCCGCCGCCAGGAGCTTGGAGAAGCCGTCCGGCGCGTACACCGCGATGCGGAAGCCGCGCCACACGAAGAGCAGGTAGACGAGGACGACGCCCACGGCGCCGAGCAGCCCCATCTCGTTGGCGATGGCCGTGAAGATGAAGTCGGTCTGCAGGTCGGGGACGACCGGCTGGCGGTTGGCGTACAGCAGGTAGCCGCGCCCGAAGCCGGCGCCGACGATGCCGCCGTCGGCGATGGTGAACAGCGACTGCAGCAGCTGGTAGCCGGTGGTCTCCGCGTGCGGCCACGGATCGAGCCAGACCGCGAAGCGGTCCTGGACGTGCGGGACGATGTAGACGGCGATGGCGCCGGCGATGGCGAACAGCCCCACGCCGGCGGCCACGTAGACGGCGCGCGCCGTGGCCATGTACATGAGCGCGACGAAGATCGACATGAAGAGCAGCGCCATGCCGAAGTCCTTCATGAAGACCAGCATGGCGAGCGACAGGATCCACATCACGAGCAGGGGGCCGAAGTACTTGAACGCCGGCACGGGCACGCCGAGCACGTGCCGCTGCGGCACGGAGAGCATGACCTTCTTGTCGTCCAGATAGCCGGCCAGGAAGACCACGATCGCGAGCTTGGCGAACTCCGACGGCTGGATGCTGAAGCCGAACGCGTGGATCCAGAGCTTGGCGCCGTTGACGGTCGTCCCGATCACGATGGTGACGACGAGCAGCGCGAGCCCGACGGCGCCGATGAGGTACCGGTAGCGGTCGAGCTTCATGTGGTCGCGCACGATGAGCACCGTGAGGACGAAGAGCGCCGCGCCGGCCAGCAGCCACTGCCCCTGCAGGAGCGCCAGCGCGGGCTTGATGCGGAAGATCTCGGTGAGGCCGATGGCGGCCAGCAGGGCGGTGATGGGCAGCAGGAACGGGTCGGCCTGCGGCAGGAAGACGCGTTCGAGCAGGTGCAGCAGCACGAAGATGCCGACGAAGATCAGCCCGTAGATGATCGAGACGCGGTTGATCTCGCGGAAGCGGCCCGCGTACACCGACACGTAGGCCATCGTGCTCACCGCGCCGGCGAGGATGAGGAACACCAGTTCCAGGTTGCGCCGGCTCACGGCCACATCCCCAGCATCTTGGAGAGTGACAGCGCGGACTCACGGTCGCGCAGCCGCTGCTCGTCGACGAGCGTGCGCGCGGCCGGAGAGAGCGTGTCGTAGTTGACGACGCTGCGCCGGTACACGGCGTGCAGCGGGACGCGGGCCGAGCTTGCCCGGCACGCCGCTGTAGATGGCCAGCGTGCCGCCGTCGACGCCGACGAAGAACACGGTGCTCAGGAAGAACGCGCCGGCCGCGAGGGCGACGACGAGCACGACCAGCACGCCGGCGACGATGCCGAGGCGGCGCACGGAGCGCTTGCGCCGGCGCGCCGCCTCGGCCACCGGGTCCGGCGGGCCACCCTCCCCGTCCTGCTCGGCGCGCAGCGCGGCGAGCGCGTCGGCGGCGTCGGTCTCGAGCTCGGCGTCGTCGGGCTCGGCGGAGGCCACGACGAACGGCAGCTCGCCGGTCGCCTCGTCGGCCTCGGGATCGGCCGGCCGGACCAGCGTGGTCTCGGCTTCTTCGGCGCCGTGCGGGCCTTCGTCGACGCGCACCACCACGGCGGTGATGTTGTCGGGGCCGCCCTGCCGCCGAGCCTCCAGGATCAGGCGCTCGGCGGCCTGCTGCGGGTCGCTGCGCGTGAGCGCGACGCGGATGGCGTCGGCGCCGACCGGCCCGCTGAGGCCGTCGCTGCACAGCAGCAGCACGTCGCCCGGCAGCAGGTCCTCGGTGAACTCGTCGATGCGCGCCTGCGGCTCGGTGCCGAGGGCGCGGCTGAGGATGCTGCGGTGCGGGTGGACGGCCGCCTCTTCTTCGGTCAGGCGGCCGTCGCGCACCATCTCGCCGACGAGCGAGTGGTCGTCGCTGACCTGCCGCAGCTCGCCGTCGCGCAGCAGGTAGGCGCGGCTGTCGCCGATGTGGGCGAACCGGGCCGTGCCGCCCTCGAGCACGAAGGCCGTGAGCGTGGTGCCCATGCCGGTCTGCTCGACGTTGTCGTGGGCGCGCTGGAAGACGGCGGCGTTGGCGGCCTCGGCGGCCGCATGCAGCGGCGTGCCCTCGGCCACCTCGGCGGCGAGCGTCTCGGCGGCGAGCCCGCTGGCGACCTCGCCGGCGTTGGCGCCGCCCATGCCGTCGCAGACGGCGTACAGCGGCGGCCGGACGACGAAGGTGTCCTCGTTGGTCTTGCGATGGAGCCCGATGTCCGTGAGGGCGCCGTGTCTGGCGACGAGCGTCACCCGGCGTTCACTCCTCGTAGCGGAACGTGGTCTCGCCGATGCGCAGCCGGCTGTCCATCCTCAGCTGCGCGTCCGTCACTTGCTTCTCGTTGAGGAACGTGCCGTTGGTGCTGCCGAGGTCCTCGACGAAGTAGAACTGGCCGCGCGGGACCAGGCGCGCGTGGGTGCTCGAGACGAACTGCTCGTCGAGCACGATGTCGCTGGTGGCGGCGCGGCCCACGGTGATCCAGCCCTCGAGCGGGAAGACGACGCCGGGCGGGATGATCGTGCTCTCCTCGACGACGAGGCGCGGGTTGATGTGCGCCGAGAAGTCCATCTTCTGGCCGTCCATGGTGCGCTCCACGTCGCGATCCTCGCGGCGCTGCTCGCGCTCGGCCGGCGTGAAGGTGGGCGCAAGCCTGTCGCCGGCCGGCAGCGCCACGTCGGGGGCGGCGGACGGAGCGGCCGCGCCGCCGCCGCGCACGCTCTGCACGGCGGTCTTCACGACCTGCCAGACGAACAGGTAGAGCAGGACGAGGATGCCGATCTTGAGGACGAGCAGGACGATGTCGATCATGCGACTCTCCCGCGCCGCGCGCCGCTACGGCTCGCCGGCGCCGTGGTCACCCGGACCTCGCGGTCAGGGCTGCCTCTCGAACAGAAGCTCGGTGGTGCCGAGCTCGATGCGGTCTCCGTGCTGCAGCACGACCTGCTTGACGTCGCGGCGGTTGACGCGCGTGCCGTTGGTGGAGCCGAGGTCGAGCAGCATGAAGCCGTCGTCCTGCTTGCGGATCTCGGCGTGCTGCCGCGAGACGTTGGCGTCGGTGAGCACGATGTCGCAGCGCCGGCTGCGGCCGATCACCGTGACCGCCTCCGTGAGCTGGTAGTCGCCCTGGCGGCCGCGCAGGACGCCGCGCGCAGACGAGACGCGCGGGGCGGCGGCCGCGGCGGCCGCGGCGGGCACGGCCGGCTCCTGATAGAGCACGGTCTGGTCGATGACGGGGCCGGGCGCGACGGCCGCGGCGGGCGGCACGACCGCGGCCGGAGCGCCGAACGCGTCGGCGCCGGGCATCTCGACCGGCGCACCCATGGTGCGCGTCGCGATGCCGAACTCGCCGAGGCGCAGGTCCTCGTCGCAGTGCAGTTCGATGCGCGGCGGTGCGACGAGGGTCCAGCCCTCGCGGCGCGCGAACGCCGTCACGTAGTTGGACAGCTCGGTCTTGAGCGAGTCCTCGAAGGAGGCCAGGTGGTCGAAGTCGTCCTTGCCGAGGTAGACGTCGAACTCGTTGGGCACGTAGACGTTGGAGACGCCGACCGTCTTGTGGTCGCCCATCTCCTTGGCCAGCTTGTGCGCGAGCTCGACCGGCTGCACGCTCGACTTGAACGCACGCCCGAAGCCGCCCTCGACCAGGCCTTCGAGTTTGTTATTCGCCTTCCTGAAGATCCCCATCGTCACTTTCTTCCGGTGCTTCTCCGGTGGTCAGGACCAGCGGCAAGAGTATCACGGCGGCGGGCACGGCCACACTCCAGACGAGCGGCCACAGGCTCGCGGGATAGTGCCACACGACCACCGGCACGATGCGATACACCGCGAACACGGCGGCGAAGGAGAGAGACCAGATCCAGAGACGGTGCTCGAGGCGGCGGCGCGTCAGCGCATAGCCCAGGGCCGC
This sequence comes from uncultured Thermoleophilia bacterium, assembly GCA_963834905.1. Taxonomy (GTDB): domain Bacteria; phylum Actinomycetota; class Thermoleophilia; order UBA2241; family UBA2241; genus CAIXSE01. Next base: position 94,957 of record CAWIDR010000018.1, read on the forward strand.
CGCCAGGCCCGCCCAGACGGCGGCCTGCAGCAGCGTCGGCGCCGCCAGCGCGTGCGCGAGCACGCGGCCGGCGGCGGTGAGCGGGTCGCCGGCGGCCGCGACGTCCCGGCCGACGGGCCAGCGCGGCTGCTCCAGCGTGAACGGGCCGCGCTGCGCGCGCGTGAGCAGCAGGAAGAGGACGGTCCCGGCGCCGGCCCAGGCGGCGGTGAGCGGGCCGCGGATGCGGCCCAGCAGCGCCGCCGCCGCCGGCGCCAGCAGCGTCAGGTAGGCCGGAGTGAGCACCAGCGCGAACGCCGGCCACAGCGCCGTGATGGGCCTCGCGCGCGCGATCAGGAAGAGCGCGACGGCGAAGGCGAGATACGCGGCGCCGGCGCTGAGCGAGACGTTGAAGAGCGGGAACGCGAGCGAGCCGAGCAGGAAGGCGAGCCCCGCCTCGGGGACGACCGCCCAGACGGCCGCGCTCACGGCGACCAGCGGCAGCGTCCAGCTCTGCGGATAGGCCGGCAGCGCGCCGAGCACGACGGCGCTGGTGACCGCGGCAAGCGCCGCGCCGCCGGCGCGCTCGGCGACCTCGGCGGCGCGGGCCAGCGGCCGGACGAGGCGCCGCGCCTTCTGGAGGCGCCGCGCCTGCAGGCGGCCGCTGCGCAGCAGGTCGTCGAAGGCGTCGCTGAGGTAGGCCGGCGTCGGGCGCTCGGCGGGACGCGGCGCGCAGGCCGCGTCGACGAGCGTGATCAGATCGTCGGGCAGGTCGGGGCGCAGCGTGGCCAGCGACGGCAGCCGCGCCCCGGCGACGTTGGAGAGCGTCTCCGCCGGGGTGTCCCCGCGCAGCGGGTGCGCCCCGGCGAGCAGCTCGTAGAGCACCATGCCGGCCGAGTAGACGTCGGTGGGCGGCTGCACGCGGCGTCCGGCCGCCTGCTCCGGCGACATGTACGCGATGGTGCCGATCACGTCGCCGTCGCCGGTGAGCGTGTCCGAGTCCATGAGGTGGGCGATGCCGAAGTCCATGACCTTGACGTGGCCGTCGTCGCCCAGCATGACGTTCTGCGGCTTCACGTCGCGGTGGATGATGCCCTGGCTGTGCGCGTAGGCGAGCGCGTCGAGCAGCTCGACGCCGACGGCGACCACGTCACCGTCGCCGAGCTCGTGGCCGAGCTTGTCCAGCGACTGGCCGCGCACGAGCTCCCAGACCAGGATGCTGCCCTCGCCGTCGGCGAACCAGTCGTAGAGCGCGACGATGTTGGGGTGGTCGAGCGCCGCCGCGGCCTCGACCTCGCGGACGATGCGCGCGCTGAGCGCGCGCCCGTCGGGCACGATCTTGAGCGCGACGGGCTCGTCGAGCGTGACGTCGTAGGCCTCGTACACGTCCGCGAACGCGCCGCTGCCGATCTTGCCGACCAGCTCGTAGCGGTCGCGCCAGTCGGCGAAATAGGGTGCGGTGTTCGGAGCTGCGACGGACATGAGGGCTCGCTTCGTCCTGAGGTTTGCTCGGTATTCGGTATGGTACAATCCGAACCCTGTTAGAGCCGGTGGGCGAGTGGCGGAATTGGCAGACGCGCTAGGTTCAGGGTCTAGTGAGCTTACGCTCGTGGGGGTTCAAGTCCCCCCTCGCCCACCATCCACCTAGTAATGGGGGTCCGCGGGGTGGATTTCTTCGACGATGGGACGAGCCGCGCGCCGGCAGATGCCGGCGGCCCGCCTTCCGCTCCCTCATCCCGTCGCCGACCCTCCGACCGCCGTCGCACCCGCATCCAGCGCCTCGTCATCCTGGCGCTCATCCTCTTCATCGTCGTCTTCGGCATCGCCTGGTGGGCGCGCAGCTGCCAGCACAGCCGCAAGGTGGGCACCTACGAGACCTACTTCGCGGGAGTCTCCACGGCCATCGACGACTCGGTGAGCCTGGGCAAGCAGGTCTCGGCGATCATGCTCGACCCCACCAAGCTGTCGCGCAAGGAGCTCATCGCCAAGCTCGGCCAGCTCAGCGCGCAGCAGGAGGAGATCGCCGTGCGCGCCGCGCGGCT
>CAWIDR010000019.1:0-32023 GCA_963834905.1 uncultured Thermoleophilia bacterium
TTCAGCCGTCGGGATGCGCCCCAGCAGCGTCCACTCGAGCCGGGGCCTTGTCTTCGGGCTCGGCAGGCGGACGACGGCGATCTCGTCGGCGCCCGACTCGGCGACGAAGAGGCGCGCGCCGTCGGGACTGAGCGCGAGCGCCACCGGCATCGTCCCGAGGCCGGCGCTGCGACCCACCGAGATCGTGCGCTCGACGCGCCGGTGCTTGAGGTCGACGACGACGACTTCATCCAGGGCCGAGAGGGCGACGTAGGCCCTCCGCCCTGCGCGGTCGACGACGATGCCTTGGGGATGTGAGAGCGGTGGGCCGACCTGGATGTCGCGGAGCTTGACGCCCTTCACCAGGTCGACGACCGAGAGCGTCCCGGCCGCCTCGTTGCTCACCAGGCCGGTGCGCCCATCGGGCAGGATCGCCGCACCGAACGGGTAGCTCCCGGTCACGACGTTGCGCACCTGATCGTGGTGCTCCAAGTCGATCACGTCGGCGCTGCCGGCGAGGTTGAGCGGCACCAGCAGGCGGCGGCCATCACGCGAGACCGCGAGCTTCTGCGGCCAGGCGTTCGTCGAGGCGGTGGCCGGGAGCGGATACATCTGGACGGGCAGGGCTCCCGGCTGCGGGGGCACCGGGATGGCGTTGACGAACCAGGCCTTCCCGGAGGTCGCGTGCCAGGCGTAGACCAGCACGAAGTTGCCTGCGGCCCCCGGCAGCCCGGCCTGAGTCGGCCACCAGCGAGAGACGCTGACAGCGGAGACGTAGGCGCGCCGGCGAGCCGTGTCCAGGGCGATGCCGCCCGAGGCGCCGGGCAGCGCGATGACCTGGATCACGCGCCGGCGAGTGGTATCGACGATGCGGACGTCGTTGGCGCCCTGGCCAGCCGACACCGTCCAGAGGAACCGCCCGTCGGCCGTGACGGCGCCGCCTGTGGGGAAGTTGCCGAGGCGCACCTGCGCCCCCTGCGGCGTGAGCTGGCGGCCGTTGAGCAAGAAGCCGGTGGCGGGGTCGGGCGCGTTAGGCGCCGCCTGCGCCAGACCGGCGAAGACGCCCCCCAGCGTCACGAGAAGCACGAGCAGGCCAGCGGCACTGAGTCGTCGGATCGTCATCGGGTCCCGCCTCCAAGGTAGCACCATGGCACACTCCACCCTCCCCCTCGGCGGGCGAGAGTGACTTCTTCAGCGGTGTGCCGGACTCCTGCGACGGGGAGGTCCGGCCGCTCATATTTGTACGGCAGGGGTTCACATGATCGGGCGGCGAAGTGATCGGTCGATTCCGTTGATCCTATCGCTCGGTGTCTGGCTGCGTAGCCGGGCGGAAATGGCCGTGGTCCGACCAGCCGGGACGCCACAGCGAGGCACAGTCAAGCGTGTTCTGTGCCGTCCACAACCGAGCATTTGGGTTGCAGAATGGTTGCAGAACGGGCGTCTGGCGGAGGGTGAGAATCGCGATTTCGCTGGAAATCGCTGGTGGGCGCACGTGGATTCGAACCACGGACCTCTTCCTTATCAGAGAAGCGCTCTAACCGACTGAGCTATGCGCCCACAAGGGATTTGGAGTGTAGCGAGGCGAGCACACAGGCGTCAACCGCACGTGCAGGTCTCCGCCCGCCGCCGGGACGACGGTCAACAGGTCACGACATGCCGCCGCCCAGCTCGAGGAGCGATGGCGTCGCACCGTGGCAGTTCCGGTGGCAGAGCGGCTTGCCGGGCGGCTCGCGCTGTCCGGAAGGCTGAGGGGCATGGACGCCGTGGCTGCTCGAGGCCGCCGAGCGCGAGGGCTTCGCCACCCTCGGCGGCCCACCAGATCCTCGACGCCGCGCCAGCGCGGCGGGCGGTACATCCGTCCCCATCGGTGTGAGCTCTCCGGCCACTGCCGTATACTCAGACCATGATGGATGTACAGGAAATGGTGATCTACGGCGTCAGCTTCGACGTCATCGGCAAGCAGCCCATCGTGCTGCTCAAGACCGTCGAGGGGAACCGCTTCCTCCCGATCTGGATCGGGCACCCCGAAGCCGCGGCGATCCTCATCAAGCTGCAGGGCACGAGTCTGCCGCGGCCGATGACCCACGACCTGCTCACCAGCGTCATCGGCAAGTTCGACGCCGAGGTCTCGCGCATCACCGTGACCGAGCTCAAGGAGAGCACGTTCTACGCTCGGCTCACCCTGATGAAGGACGGTCAGGAGCTGGACATCGACTCGCGCCCCTCCGACGCGCTCGCCCTCGCGGTGCGCACCGACGCGCCGATCTTCGCCAGCACCGAGCTCATCGACGAGAACGCCATCGAGTTCGAGCGCGAGGTCGACGACACCGAGGAGATCGTGGAGAGCTTCCGCGACTTCCTCGAGGGCGTCTCACCCGACGACTTCCGCACCGCGGAGGTCACCGCGGACGACGAGGCGTTCCTCATCGACCACGACGCGGACGATGACGACGACGATGACGACCTCGACGACGAAGACGATGACGATGAGGACGACGCGGACGATGACGAGTTCGACGATGAGGCGGGCGGCCCGCCGCAGAACTAGAACGCCCGCCCGTCCCCGCAGACCCTCAGCAGACCCCCCCGACGAAAGGCCCACGCCGTGAGCACGCCCAGCGACGACCCGGTCATCAAGCAGTTCCGGGACCAGATCAGCGACAACGACCTCAAGATCATCGATCTGATCAACAAGCGGCTCTCGCTGGTGGACAAGCTCTGGCACTACAAGGCTGAGCACGGGGTCGACATGTACAACGCCGAGCGCGAGGAGTGGATGGTCACCTTCCTCTCGCGCGCCAACAAGGGCCCGCTCTCTCAGGACGCGCTGCGCGAGATCTACCGGACCATCGTCGAGACGACCAAGAGCGAAGCGACGCGGCTCGGCGCCGGCTGAGAGGGGCCGCCCGGCGCCGCGGCTAGACGTCCAGGAGGACGAAGCCTCGCCAGCCGTCGTCGATGTGCTCGAGCGACAGCTCGTGCAGGGTCGCCGCCTTGACGCCGCCGCAGACGATGTGGCGGCTCGTGTCCAGCGGCTCGCCGCTCACGCGCGCGCGCAGGACGTGGTCCCCCAGTTCCAGCAGGTCGAACTGGGAGAGCACCAGCTTGCGCGCCTCGAACACGTGAGAGCAGCTCGTTGAGCCACGCCGCCAGCAGCAGGTCCATGCCCTCGGCCTCGAGCTGCGACGTCCACCGTCTCGAGCTCGCCGATGTCGAGCGGGTCGCACACGAGCGAGAACAGCGCGAGCGCCGCCTGCTCGAAGACCTCCTCGGCCGTCGGGCCCCACAAGCGCACGCCGATGTCGGCGGTGTGATCGACCAGTTCATAGCCCACGCTCATAGGCACACTGTACCCGCAGGTAGTCGGCGGCAGGCTCAGACGCCGACGGTCGCGCCGGCCGCGGAGGCGGCGAGGCCGAGCGGGATCGCCGTCACGCCCTCGGCGGCGAACGCCTCGGCCATCACGCGCGCGATGCGCGAGGCGTCGGTCGCCAGGCTCACGAAGGCGATGAGGCTCGGCCCGGAGCCGGAGACGGCCACGGCGGCCGCGCCGGCGTTGAGCGCCGCAAGCCAGGCGGTGCGGCCTCCCGGGATGCGCTTCAGCCGGGAGGCCTGGTGCAGCCGGTCGTCCATCACCTGGCTGAGCAGTTCGTAGTCCCCGGTGCGCAGCGCCTCTACCACGAGCGGCGTGCGCTGCAGGTTGAAGACGGCGTCGACCATGGAGACCTCGGTCGGCAGCTCGGCCCTGGCGGCATTGGTGCTGAAGGGCAGGTCCGGGACCGCCAGCGCCACGTGCACCTCGGGCACGAGGATCTTCTTGGTCAGCAGCGTGTCCTTCTTCTGGACGACGATGGTGAGGCCGCCCAGCAGGGCCGCCGCCACGTTGTCGGGGTGGCCCTCCATGTCGGCGGCCAGCTCGAGGATCGCGTCGCGGTCGAACGGGCGGCCGACCAGCGTGTTGGCGCCGAGGAGGCCGGCCACGATGGCAGTGGAGCTCGAGCCGAGGCCGGAGGACATCGGCACGCGGATGTCGCAGTGGATGCGGAGGCCGGCCGGCGCGGCTCTGCCGGCCTCCTCGCACAGGCGCAGGAACGCGCGCGCGACCAGGTTGGTCTCGTCGCGCGGGAGCCCGGCCGGGTCCGGTCCCTCGGTGGTGACCACGACGCCGTCACCCTCGACGGTGAACCGCACCTCGTTCCAGAGGTCGAGCGCCAGTCCGAGGCAGTCAAAGCCGGGGCCGATGTTGGCGGTGGTGGCAGGGACCCTCACCCGGCAAGTCGCGCCGGGTACTTCTGGGTTCACGCCTCGCCCACGAGACTCACGCCTCGTCCCCGTACTCGGCGGTGTCCGGTCCGGGGCCGGCGCCGCGGCGGCGGCGCCACTTCACGATCACCCACACGACGAAGACGACCAGCACCGCGACGACGACGTAGTCCGCGATGTGCAGATACGGGCGGATCTTCTCCCAGTTCGCGCCGAGGCGGGTGCCGAGCCAGCCCAGCATGAACACCCAGGGGATGCAGCCGAGCAGCGTGAACAGGGTGAACTTCCAGAACTTCATCTTGCCGAAGCCGGCCGGCAGCGAGATGAACGTGCGCACGATCGGGATCATGCGCCCGAAGAAGACGACGGCGGCGCCGTAGCGGTCGAACCAGCGCTGCGCCGTCTCGAGGTGGTGCGGACGGAGCAGCACGTACTTGCCCCAGCGCTCCACGAACGGACGGCCGCCGTAGTAGCCGATGGCGTAGGTGATCCAGGAGCCCACGAGGTTGCCGGCGACGCCGGCGACGGTGATGCCGAAGAGCGTCATGTGGCCCTGGGTCACGGCGAAGCCGGCGAACGGCATGATCGCCTCGCTGGGCACCGGGATGCAGGCGCTCTCGAGCAGCATCAGGAAGAAGACCGCGGGCAGGCCCGAGTCGCCGATGAGATGCGTGGCCCACTCGACGACGCTGTTGATGATCGACGCGGTCATTGACGAAGCGTACCCCACCCGGCTCCGCCCGGTCGAACCTCGGTCAGGACCGGCCGCGACCCACCCCCGCGGTAGCCCGCTCCAGAGGCCTGTGGTAGGTTCCGGGCTCGACTTCTTCCGCCCTCAAGGAGGCGTAGACATGGCCGTCGGACTCATGGACATCAAGGGACAGTACGCCGAGCTGCAGGACCGCATCGAGGATGCTGTGCTGTCCGTGCTCCGCAGCGGGCGGGTGATCCTGGGGCCGAACGTCAAGGGGTTCGAGGAAGAGGCCTCAACGTACATGGGGACCACCGGATCCGTCGGCGTGGCCAACGGCACCGACGGCCTCACGATCGCGCTCCGCGCGCTGGGGATCGGCCCGGGCGACGAAGTGATAACGGTGCCGTTCACCTTCTACGCGACTCCCGAGGCCATCGCCCAGTCCGGCGCCAAGCCGGTGTTCGTCGACATCCGGCCGGACACGCTCTGCATGGACCCCGAGGCGATCAAGGCGGCGATCACGCCGCGCACCAAGGCGATCATGCCGGTCGACCTCTTCGGACTCCCGGCCGACGCCGACGCCGTGCGCAAGGTCGCCGAGGCGCACGGACTGTCCGTGGTCGAGGACGCCTGCCAGGCGTGGGGCGCGACCTACGACGGTCGTCGCGCCGGCAGCCTCGGCGACATGGGCGTCTTCAGCTTCTTCCCGACCAAGAACCTCGGCGGCTACGGCGACGGCGGCCTGGTCACCGGCCACAGCGAAGTCCTGGTCCAGCGCGCCCGCGAGCTCCGCTTCCACGGCAGCAAGGACAAGAAGACGTTCACCGACATCGGCTTCAACTCCCGTCTCGACGAGCTCCAGGCGGCGATCCTGCGCATCGAGCTCGGCGTCATCGACGAGTGGAACGGCCGCCGCGCGCTGGTGGCCGAGTGGTACGACGAGTACCTGCCGGACGAGGTCGTGCGCCCCGCCGTCCCCGACGGCCACACGCACGTCTATCACCTCTACGTCATGCGCCACCCGCGCCGCGACGACATCGCCGCCGCGTGCAAGGAGCGCCAGGTCGACTGCGCCGCGTACTACACCACGCCGATGCAGCTGCAGCCGGTGTTCTCCGAGATGGGGCACAAGCTCGGCGACTTCCCCTGCACCGACGAGGCGGCGAAGACCAACCTCGCCATCCCGATGCACCCGAACCTCACCGAGGAGCAGGTGAAGGAAGTGGCCGCGGCGGTGGAGGCCGGGCTGGCCTGACGGACGCCCGGCCCGCCGGTCACCCGGCCCCGACTCCTGCGGACCCCGGTCACGGCCTGATGGCGCCATGAGGATCTGGGTCGACATCACCGACGCAGCCTCCGTCGTCTTCTTCGCGCCGGTCGTGCGCCGGCTCGAAGACGCCGGCCACACCGTCACGCTCACGGCGCGCCGCTTCGCCGGCGCCGACCTCGTGCTCCGGCGCTACGGCCTCGGCGGCGTGCTCACCACACAGCATCGCGGCGGCAGCCTCGGCACCCGCGCCGTCGGCCTGGTCAACAGGACGGCGCAGCTCCTGGGCTCCGCCTCCAGCGGCCGCTTCGACGTCGCCGCCGGCAGCCACGCCAGCGACTTCGTACTCACCGCGTGGACGCTGGCGATCCCGCAGATGACGTTCCTGGACGCGGACCGCCTCGGGCGGAGCAACCTCGTCAACGTGCGGCTGGTGGACGAGGTCGCGGTCCCCGAGGCGGTGCCCCTTGCGGGCATCACGTCGCTCGGCGCCACCAGGGAGAAGCTCTTCCGCTACCCCGGCTTCAAGGAGGAGTACTACCTCCACGACGCGCAGCCGGACCCGGCCGCGCTCGCCGTTCTCGGCGTGGAGCGCCGGCAGGTCGCCGGCATCGTGCGTCCTCCGGCGCGCAAGACCCGGCTGGACGACGAGGAAGCGCCGGCGACCGGCGAGGCAGACCTCTTCGAGTTGCTCGCGGGCCTGGCCGGACGCCGGAACCTGACGCTGGTCGTCGTCGCCCGCGACCAGGACCAGCGACAGCGGATCCTGAGCCTCGGCCTGCCGGGCGTCATCGCCCCCGACGGGCCGGTGGACGGCGTCGGGTTGCTGGCCGCCGCCGACTTCGCCGTCGGGATGGGCGGCGTGATGCTGCGCGAGGCCGCCGCCCTGGGCACGCCGGCCTACACCCTGTCGTCGTCGGCGGGTCCCGTCGAAGCGTCGCTGCTCGGCGACGGCAGACTGAAGCGGGTGACGGGAGCGGACGACATCGTGCTGCGCAAGAAGGAGACCCGTACGTCGGTCGCGCTGCCCCGCGACCCCTGGCTCTTCGCCGAACGCCTGGTCAGCCTGGCGCGCCGCCGCTCCGCGGCGGGCGCGTCTCGGCCGCCTCGTGCAGGACAGGGCGGACCAGCCGCCCGCGCCGCTCGTCTGACCCGCGGCGGCGGCCCGCCGAGCGGAGACCTGCTCCGCACGGCACAGCCCAGCACGCGCCGCTCCCGGGCTGGCCCTTGCCTGACTTTGCCAGGATAAGCTTCGCTTATGGACATCCGCCAGCTACGCCTGTTCTGCCGGATCGTCGACCGCAAGAGCTTCTCGCTCGCGGCCGACGAGATGCACATCACCCAGCCGGCCGCCAGCCAGCAGGTCCGCAGCCTCGAGCGCGAGCTCAAGACGACGCTTCTCGACCGCTCGCGCCGGACCGTCGTCCCCACGGACGCCGGCCAGGTGCTGTACCGCTACGGCCGCGAGATCCTCGACCTCGACGAGCGCGCCCGCACCGAGATCCTCGACCTCGGCGAGCTCGTCGCCGGCCGCGTCGTCGTCGGCGCCTCCACCGGGCCGGGTGAGCACGTCCTGCCGGCCATGCTCACCCAGTTCAAGGGCGACTTCCCCGGTGTGAGCATCGCCCTGCACGTGGACGACACGCACGCCGTCATCGAGCGCGTGCTGTCGCGCGAGTTCGAGATCGGCGCCGTGGGCGCCGTCACACCGCGACCGGAGCTGGTCGCGGAGCCGCTCGCCCGCGACGAGGTCGTCCTCGTGTGCGCGCCCACCCACCCGTGGGCGTCGCGCGGCGAGGTCACTCTGGACGACCTGATCTCCGAGCCACAGCTCATGCAGCAGCAGGGCGCCGGCGTGCGCATCGTCGTCGAGGACCACCTGCGGCGCGCCGGCGTGCGCCCGGAGCGGCTCAACGTCGTCATGGAGATGGGCCTCATGGAGTCGGCCAAGCAGGCGTCGATCGCCGGCGGCGGGGTCACGTTCCTCAGCCGGTGGGCGATCGGTCCCGAGGTCGAGCACGGCACGCTGACCATCGTGCCCATCGTGGGCTTCCGGGTGCTCCGCGACTTCTACACGGTGCGTTCCAAGACCCGGGTGCTGAGCCGGGCCGCCGAGGCGCTGCTCGCGTACTTCCGCGAGCAGTACGCGGCGGCCGGCTGACCCACCCGCGCCCGACCGACCCTCCCGCGCTGGCGCCGCCGGGCGCATCCGGCACCCGGGGCGACCGGCAAGACGGCGGCCCGGCTCTTCTATTGCCATTCCCAATGCTTCATCCGGGACGGATAAGCGCTGCTTCTGCTGCGAGCCTCCAGAGCGCTCCGGCCGACGGTCGGACTGTCAGAACATTGACGATGCTTATTTGACACATAAGTTACCGGCTCCCATACTCCCGCCCAAACCGCCGCCGGCGACTGCGTCCCAAGGAAGAGATGACCGAGACCGAGAGCAACACCGTCATTCCCGCCCCGGCCCCCGCAGAGGCCGGGGAGGCGCACGCCGACGGCGAGGTCTACGACCCCGAGATCGACGAGACCATCCCGCCGTTCCGCCCGGGCCCCGAGCCGACGGGCGTCTGGACGCACTCCTGGAAGGTCCGCTGGGGCCTCGGGCTCGGCGGCTGGGCGCTGTTCGTGGCCGCCATGTACCTCACGGTCGGCGGCGACCTGAACGGCTACCTCAGCATCGCCGGCCTGATGGTCGGCTTCCTCGTCGGGCTGACCGGCATGGGCGGCGGCGCGCTCATGACGCCGGTGCTGATCTTCATCTTCGGCTTCTCGCCGACGATGGCGGTCGGCACGGACGTCACCTACGCCGCCGTGACCAAGATCGCCGGCTCCTGGAAGCACTGGCGCCAGGGTTCGGTGGACATCCCTCTGGCGCTCTGGCTCTGCCTCGGCAGCGTGCCGGCGGCCCTCACCGGCGTGGCCACCGTCACCTACGTCAAGAACCACTACGGCGACCTCATCGACGCCATCCTGTACCGGGCGATCGGCTCGGCGCTGATGATGGTCGGCGTGCTCCTCATCGTGAAGATCGTCCTCCACGTGGACAAGAAGTACCGCCGCGAGAACATCAAGATGTCGCGGCGCATGAAGCTCGGCACCATCTGCCTCGGCATCGTCGTCGGCTTCATCATCGGCCTCACCTCGGTCGGCAGCGGCACGCTGATCGGCGTCTTCCTGATCCTCTTCTATCCGCTGACCACCGACCGCATCGTCGGCACCGACGTGTTCCAGGCGATGATCCTGCTGCTGGTCACCGGCCTTGCGCAGATCGGCGTGGGCAACGTCGACCTGTGGATGGTGGCCTCGCTGCTGATGGGCTCGATCCCCGGTGTGCTGCTGGGCTCGCAGCTCACGGTCCACGCCCCGGCCCGGGTGCTGCGCGGCATCCTGGCAGCCGTGCTCTTCCTGAGCGGCCTCGCGCTCCTCTTCAAGGGCTAGGCGCCGGGCCGTGAGGCTCACCCGGCCCGGCCGCAGAGGCCGTCTGGTACCATCTACCGAGCGCCGCGACGACCGGCGCGCGACCACGGAGGATGACCGATGTTCGACTTCCTGACGCTCCCCGAGCGCACGACCAAGCCGCGCGAGAGCGGTCTCACCCACGTGCTCGACAAGGGGCTGAGCCTCGACCAGGTGCGCCAGTTCGTCGAGGTGGCCGGCGACTACGTGGACATCGTCAAGCTCGGCTGGGGCACCGCCGTGGTCACGCCGAACGTCAAGGAGAAGATCGCTCTCTACCAGAGCCTCGGTATCCCGGTCTGCTTCGGCGGCACGTTCTTCGAGATCTGTCTGCGCCAGGGCAAGCTCGAGGAGTACGTCGCGCTCGTGCGCGACTGCGAGATGAACTGCGTCGAGATCTCGGATGGCACCATCGACATGGACGAGGTCGACAAGCTGGCGCTCCTCCGCCGCTTCGCCAAGGAGTTCAAGGTCCTCAGTGAGGTCGGCAGCAAGGACGAGGCAGTGGTGATCACCCCGACCAAGTGGGTCGACTCGATCAAGCGCGAGCTCGACGCCGGAGCCTGGAAGGTCATCACCGAAGGCCGCGAGTCCGGCACTGTGGGCATCTACCGCCCGACCGGCGACGTCAAGGACGGTCTGCTGGAAGAGATCCGTACCGCGTTCGACACGGCGCAGATCCTCTTCGAGGCGCCGATCAAGAAGCAGCAGGCCTGGTTCATCAAGCAGTTCGGCGCCAACGTGAACCTCGGCAACATCCCGCCCGAAGAAGTGATCTCGGTCGAGACGCTGCGCATCGGCGTGCGCGGCGACACGCTGCTGCACTTCCACTGACGGCCGCGCCGGGTAACGCCCAGCTCATCAGCCCCATCCTTCCATGACGCTCCTTCTCGTCCGCCACGGCCAGACCGACTGGAACCGCGAGCCGGCGCGCTGTACGGGCTGGGCCGAAGTCGAGCTCAACGAGACGGGCCGCGGCCAGGCGCGCGACCTCGGTCGCGCGCTCAAGGGGCGCGGCGTCGAGCTCATCGTCACCAGCCACCTCGTGCGCGCCCGCGAGACCGCCGAGCTGCTCCACGAGGAACTCGGCGGCGAGTTGCCGTTCGTCGTCGACCCGCGCCTCGCGGAGACACACCGCGGCGAGTGGGAGACCCGCCGCTTCACCTCGATCATGCGCGAAGAGTCCGACCTCTGGCGGCACTACCGCGAGCAGCCGGAGACGTTCCGCTTCCCCGGCGGCGAGAGCCTGGAGGCGCAGCAGCGCCGGGTCCTGGCCTGTCTGCGCGACTGTGCGCTGGACGGACGCACGGCGCTGCTGGTGACGCACGGCGGCAGCATCCGCCTCACGCGCTGCTTCCTCGAGGGGCGCGGCATCGAGGCGTTCCACGGCACCAGGACCGCCAACGGCGGCGTCGACGAGGTAGACACCGGCGGCCTCGCCAGGCGCATCGACGCCCATCTGGCTCTGGCCGGCTGACCCATGTCCTCGCCCGAGCAGCCGCAGAAGCCGGACTCAGCCGGACCGCGGGACGCAGCCGCGCCGGAGCTCGACGCCGGGACCACCGGCGCGCAGACGCGGCCGGCGCCGGCGGGCGGCCCCGCGGCCGCCCGCGCCGCCCGCCTGACCCGCGACCCCGTCTGCACCAGCTACGGCTGAGCGATCGTCGATGGCCTCCTCAGTCTGTGGAGGATGCAGCAGCGCTTCGCGAAGAAGCCTGGGGACGACGGCGACGCCTGACCCGGTCCCCGGCGGGCGCCGGGCGAGCCGCGGAGGGCCTCGGCCCGTGCCTGTGGTATCCTTCGGCCCCGTGCCGTCTGCTCACCGTTTTCGCTGCTCATCGAGGTCATGACCCCATCCGACGACCCCACCCCCGTGCCGTCTGACGATTCCCGCACGGCCACCCTTGCCCGGGGAGCCCGGCTATCCGACCGGCTCCGCCGAGGCGCCGGCCATCGAGACGGCCGCACCGGCGCCCGGCAAGATGAAGCAGCGTGTCATCCCGGACCCGCCGGAGATGGACCAGGCGTCCGGCCGACGGGCATCCTTCTTCGTCCTCGCCCTGGTGCTCATCACCGCACTCGTCATGGGCGCCGTGCTCGCGCTCAACGTCGTCGCCGACCCCTACGGCTCCGTGGGCACGCACCTCTTCCCGACCGTGACCACCTCCGACCGCACGGTCAAGGCCGACCGCATCGAGGAGCTCAAGCAGCCGCCGGACCTCGTCGTGCTCGGCAGCTCGCGGTCGATGCGCTACGAGCCCTCCTACCTCGAGAAGAAGACCGGCCTCAAGACCTTCAACGCCGGCGTCAACGGCATCGGCGGCACCGCCGACGCCTGGGCGATGACGCAGTTCATCCACGAGGTGTGGCCGGACTCGCACCCCAACTACCTGTGGATGGTGGACGTCGAGAGCTTCGTGCCCTTCGCGGTCCAGGCGCGCACCGCCAACGAGCCGCGCCTCGCGAAGTTCGTGGGCGCGGCCACCGCCGGCCAGGGCCCGGTCGAGCTGGCCAAGGCCATCTGGCAGAACCGCACGACCCTCTTCTCGCTCGACACGGCCAAGGACTCGGTGCGCCTGCTCCTCTACCGCGACAAGGCCAAGAACAGCCAGAGCAGGTACCAGAAGCAGATCCTCGCCGACGGCGTGACTCAAGCAGCGTCTCTGGAGCAAGAAGGAGTGGGACAAGCGCTTCCCCAACTCGGTCAAGCGCTACAGCCGACCTCTACAAGGACGTCTACCACCAGCCCGACCCCGCATCCGAGGCCTACTTCGAGAAGACGCTCGCGTTCATGAACGAGCAGGGCGCCACGCCGCTGATCGTCCTCACGCCGATCAACCCGAAGATGCGCAAGGTCCTCGGCCCGCTCGGCTGGGACGCGCGCCACAAGCAGGTCGTCCAGTACATCGAGTCGCTGCAGGGCACCTACGACTTCAAGTTCCTCGACCTCACCGATCCGTCGCTGTTCGGCTTCGACCCCAAGCAGTTCTACGACGGCATGCACATGACGACGATCAACACCGAGAAGGCGATCGACTACATCCTCAAGCAGACCGGCGGCGTGCCGCCGGTCAAGCCGCCGGCGAGCGGCAACTAGGCCCGGCGGCTTGCTCCTCAACAGCTATAGCTTCCTGCTGATCTTCCTGCCGGTCGTGGTCGTCCTCTACTGGGTGATCCCGCGCGGCTACCCGCGGCTCCTGCTCCTCATCGCCGCGTCCCTCCTCTTCTACGGGCTGTGGGACTGGCGGTACGTGCCGTTGCTCCTGGCGACCACCCTCGTGGACTGGGTCGCCGGGCACTACCTGGCGAAGAGCGAGGCGAGGAGGGCGCCAGCCGCCGCCGCAAGCTCCTCCTGGCGGCGGCCGTCGCAGTCAACCTCGCGTTCCTCGGCTACTTCAAGTACCGCGGCTTCTTCGTCGACTCGCTCGACGGCGTCCTCGGCCTGGTCGGCGCCGGCAAGCCGCTCCCCGCGCTCAGGCTGCTCCTGCCGATCGGCATCTCGTTCTACACGTTCGCCGGCATCTCGTACGCCGTCGACGTCTACCGCGGCATGATCAAGCCGGCCAGGAGCGTGATCCACTACCTGGCCTGGGTCACGCTCTTCCCGTACATCCTCGCCGGCCCGATCATCCGCTACGGCCACGTCGGCGCGCAGCTCGAGCGCTCGCAGCAGCGCTTCCGCTGGGCACTCATCGGCACCGGCCTCTTCTTCCTCATCATGGGCCTCGCCAAGAAGGTCCTGGTCGCCGACACGATGGCGCCCTACGTGAACACCCTGTTCTCGCACCACGCCCACCTCGGCCTGCTCTCCGGATGGGCCGCGGCGCTCGGCTACACCTTGCAGCTCTACTTCGACTTCTCGGGCTACAGCGACATGGCGGTCGGCGTCGCCATCATGATCGGCCTGCGGTTCCCGCAGAACTTCGACTCGCCGTACAAGGCGGTCAACCCGTCCGACTTCTGGCGCCGCTGGCACATGACGCTGTCCGGCTGGCTGCGCGACTACCTGTTCATCCCGCTGGGCGGCTCCCGCGGCACCACGCTGCTCACCGTCCGCAACCTGCTCATCACGTTCCTGCTCGGCGGCCTGTGGCACGGGCCCGCCTGGACGTTCGTCTTCTGGGGCCTGCTCTGGGGTACCTACCAGTCGGTGCACGTCGTGGCCAGGAAGTACGGCCTGACGCCCAGGTGGGTGTGGCTCAACCGGATCCTCACCTTCCTCGCCGCCACCGTGGCGTGGGTGTTCTTCCGCGCCTCGTCCCTGCGCGCGGCCGCCGACGTCCTCGCGGCGATGGCCGGCCTCAAGGGCGTGAGCGGCGAGGGCATCCTGCGCGTCGTGCCGCTCCTCGCCGCCTTCATCGTCGGCGGCCTCCTGTGGGTGAACCTGCTGCCCAACAGCTGGGAGATCCAGCCCCGTCCGAAGCTCCGCTACGCGCTGCTGCTCGGGATCGTCCTGGCGGCCTCGCTGCTGGCCCTGAGCAAGCCCAGTCCCTTCCTCTACGTCCAGTTCTAAGGGGGCGGTGAGCGGCGCGCTCACTCCCGCCATCTGGACCTCATCGCGTTCATCGTGCTCCTGGTCGCGCTGGGCGCAGGCCCGGGCCGTCTCTGGCCGCGCCGCGGCGCACACACGAGGTCGCACCGGTGGGCACGAACGGGATGGCGGAGCTCTGCTCGGTCACCCCGAAGGTGACGCAGGAGCGGAAGTTCGGGAGGACGCTGGTGCGGCGGGCGCAGGCCCGGGCGCCGGCGTCAGAGGGCCTGGTTGAGCGCCGAGTCGCGCTGCTCCCAGCGGTGGAGCATGAGCTCCTTGGGCAGCTTGACCCAGAAGCCGAACGCCTGCTCGTCCCCGACGAGGCTCGCCTTGCCGTCCCGCGTGACCTCGATCCAGCCGTGCCAGCGGCCGGACAGGTCGAGCGGCCACGCCGAAGACACCTCGATGGACTGGCCGGCGGCGAGGGTGAGCGGCTTGTCTGAGACCAGGTCGCGCACGACCCGCCCGGGGCCGCGGATGGCGAGGCGGATGCCCTCCAGGTCGATCGGCTGGCCACCCGTGTTGCTCAGCGTGAACCAGGCATAGATACGCTGGCCGACCTCGCGGTCGCCCTTGTCGAGCTTGACGGAGCCGCTGAGAGCGACCAGGCCCGGCTCCGAGGACGGAGGCGTCGGGCTCGGGACGGGCGCGACACCCGCGGCGGTGACGCGCGTGTCCTCAGGATTGCCGCCCAACTCGGTCAGGAACGCCTTGACGTTGGTGACCCACTGCTCGGTGCCGTCGGGGCAGTATTTGGGTGCGATGGCATCGACGGAGTAGAGGCCGGCGCCGTGGTAGAGCGGCCCGCCCAGCCCCTCGGCGACGCGGGCGATGGCCTCATTCCACGAAGTGAAGTCACTGGTCGGCCAGGTGGGGCCGTAGAACCAGTTGAAGGCGTTGTACTCGCACGGGTCGCCGTTCTCGGAGTAGAGAAGTCTTCCGAAGCTGGTCTCGGCTCCGGCGATGGCGACCAGGAAGCGCGGGTCGACCCCGTAGGTCTGGCCCTCGGCGATGAACGTGGCGCCGGTGCCGGTCATGGGCGAGCCCTGCTGGGCGAGGAAGGCGTCGAGCTGGGACGCGTCGGGAGCCGCCGAGGCTGCCGGCGCGAGCGCGAGCGCGCCGGCCAGGGCGGCGGCGAGCAGCACGACGAACGCCGCCGCAAGGACGACACTGACCCGCTTGCTGTGGCTCCGCTCCCTCACCGAGGCTGCTCCTACCCCGCCGACACGTGGCTCCAGTATAGCCGGGCCGGCGCCGGGCGCCGACCCGGCGCGGACGCCGTCCCGGGTGGCGCCCGTCAAGGGAGACGGACGCGGCCGGGAGAGGGTTCGGCCGAGGTCGGCGCACGGGTGCTGTCAGACCCGCGCGGGGCCGCCCTCGCCCGGCTCGCCAGAGGGTGCCGGGCGGGCGGCGGACATGCTCCCTGCGGGGGCGCCGGATCCGGCGCCGCGCGTGGCGCCACGGCACCGAGGACGGTGCCTCTCACAAGCTGCGCAGCGGCGACCGGGTGCGTCCAGGACGCCGGCCGCAGAGTGGCCCGTGAGCGCGGGCGGGACCTCGGAGCAGCGGGTAGGATTGACGCATGACTGCCGACCTCGACCGCTTCGCCTGCGACGCCCGCTTCCCCGGCCCGCAGACCGTGCGCCTCATCCGCCGGGCCATCGAGAGCACGCGCCTGGACCTCAAGGGGTTGCGCGTGCTCACGGAGGCCGCCGTCGGGTACCGGCGCATCACGCCGGTGCTCGCCGCGCTGGCGGGCGCCGACGAGGTCTTCGCCGTCGGCCGCGACACGGTCACGGCCTCGCGCAAGGAGGCCGAGGAGCAGACGGCGTACCTCGCCGAGCTGGCGCGCGTCGGCACGCGGATCAGACTCCTTTCGACGCGCCTGCAGGCGCCGCTCGACACCGTGGACATCGTGACCGACCTGCCCGGCGTGCGGCCCATCGACGAGTCGATCGTGCGCAACGTGGCCGAGACCGCCGCCGTCACGCTCATGCGCGGCGCGGCGAACTGGCGCGGCGGCGATGTGGACGTGGCCACCTGCCGGCGGCACGGCGTCGCCGTCGCCGGTCTGGACGAGGAGGCCGTCGGCCTGCATCGCTATCCACCGCTCGCCGTGCTCGCCGCGCTGCTCGACCTCGGCGTCGAGGTCGCCGGCTCCACCGTCATCGTCACCGGCGATGGACCATCATGCGCCTATATCGTGCAGGCGCTCGCCCGGCTGGGCGCGCGCGTGCTCGTGGCGGCGCCGGAGACGGCCGGTCGCATCGGCCTGTACGGCGGCGAGAAGACCGGAGAGACGCTGGCCGAGGAGGCCGTGGCCGGCCGCCTGCCCGAGGCGGACGCCCTGGTGCTCTGCCCGGCCGACGCCGACGAGCGCCGTATCGGGCCGGGCGCGCCCACGGACGCGGCGCGCCTCGCCGCGGCCGCGCCGCACCTCGCGGTGGTGGGCGTGGACGCCGAGAACGACCTGCGTGCGCTCGGCGCCGCCGGCCTGCGCTGCCGGCCTGCCGGCGGCCCCGGCGGCATCTTCGACCTGCTGCCGCAGGCCGTGGTCGCCAAGCACGCCGCCGGGCTCAAGGTCGCCGAGGTGATGACGCGGGCGCGGCGGCGCGGCTCCTCGCCGCTCGCAGCGGAGCAGCTGGCCGCCGAGGAGGCGCACGCCGACCTGCTGCCCAAGGACCTCTCGGCGACTCGCCGCTAGGGCGTCCCGGCCGGACGCCGATCGCGGCCCGCCGGCCGCGGGCCGCCGGACCCGTCCCGCCGTACGCCCGTCCGGGGGCCGCTCCCGAGGCCTGAATGGTAGAATCCGCCGGACCACGGCAACCGGCGGCCGGCGGCCGTCCCCGCGGCCGGCCGCACCCACCAGTCTCCGGAGGCACCACGAAGCTACTGGCGCGTCGACGCATGGGCTCGGCTGCCAAGCCCAAAGGCCACGCCTACTCGCTGCTTCTCAAGGACTCTGTGATCTACGGCGGCGGCCGCATGATGCAGAAGTTCCTGACGGCGCTGATGCTGCCGCTGTTCACGGAGTTCCTCAGCAAGAGCGACTACGGCGTCATCGGCATGGTCGTGACGGTCACGACCTTTCTCGACGTCTTCGTCACCCTCGGCTTCGACGTCGCCTTCACGCGCTTCTACTTCGACGACAAGGACCCGAAGAACCGCGGCAAGGTCATCACGCACGTCTTCTTCGTCGACTTCTTCTATCCGGCTATCCTGCTCGGCACGCTCATCGCGTTCATGCCGCAGATCTCGGCGCTCATCATGGGTGGACCCGGCTACACGATCTACTTCGACATCGGCATCGCGACGCTGTTCTTCACCAACCTGAGCGACCTGCCGTTCACGCTGCTGCGCCTGGAGCATCGGCCGTGGACGTTCACGTCGTTCACTCTGGCGCGCGTGATCATCCAGGTGCCGATGGCGGTCATCTTCCTCGCCGTCTTCCACCTCGGCCCTGGGGGCTACCTCGGCGCCAACCTGATCACGGCCATCCTCCTCAACCTGGCCGCGCTACCCATCTACGCACCCAAGCTGCGCTGGCTCTGGGACCGGCAGCTCATGAAGGACATGCTCGCGTTCGCCATCCCCGCGATGTTCACCGCCATGTCGTTCTTCTTCCTCAAGCTGAGCGACCGCTTCTTCCTGCTGCACTACCAGGGCAAGGCCGAGGTCGGCCTCTACACGGTCGCCAACTCCCTCTCGCAGCCGCTGTACATCGTCGGCATGGCGTTCCGCATGGCCTGGCCGCAGTGGCACTACGCCAAGCTCAACGATCCCGAGCTGCACAAACGCATGGTCTCGCGCTCGTCCACCTACTTCATGGCGTTCAACGCGGTCCTGCTGGTGCTGGTCGGCATGTACCTGCCCACAGTGGTGCACGTGCTCCTCGACGAGAGCTTCTGGTCGATCGGGCCGACGACGTTCGTGCTGACGCTCTCGGTCGCCCTCTACAACCTGTACTTCATCTTCTGGATCGGCTGCAACGTCGCCAAGAAGAACCGCATGGTGCCGGTGATCACGCTGGTCGCCTCGGGCGTCAACGTCGGCCTCAACTTGTTCCTGATCCCGACCTTCGGGATGTGGGCGGCGGCGTGGACGACCGTGGTCGGCTTCGGGATCCTCGCGGTGCTCGTCTACTTCGTCTCCAACAAGTGGTATCCGATCCCCTACGAGTGGCGCCGCCTGATCACGCTCGGCGTGGCGTCGGCGCTCACGCTCGGCGCCGCCTGGGCGATCGGCTGGAGCCTCGGCGTGAGCGTGTACCAGCCGCTCGAGAGCCTGGTCGCCGGGCAGCTGGCGATGACGCCGGCGCTCCTGGTGTTCCCGCTCGTGCTCTGGGCGGCGCGGTTCTTCACGCCCGAGGAACACAAGAAGATCGGGCGGCTCGGGCGGCGGGTCACGGGACGGGGGAAGAAGCCGGCCGTGGCCCCCGCGGCGACGGCGGTCCCCGTGGTCGCCGCCGCGGCTGGCGGCGCGGCCGGGGCGGGCGCGGCGGCCACGCCGGCAGCCGCCACCTCGGAGCTCACCGAAGACGACCTCGAGGCCGAGCTCGAGGAGACCGAGATCGAGGCCGAAGTCGACATCGCCGAAGGCGGGAGCACCCAGCTATGAAGAAGCTGCTCGTGATCGCCAACCCTTACCCGCCGATGGCCAGCGCGGGGACGACGCGGGTCGTGCGCTTCCTGCGGCACCTGCCGGACGAGGGATGGGAGCCGTCCGTGCTGACGGCCGCCGCGACCGGTCCGGCTGCGGTGCCACGCGGACGTGCGCGTCGCCCGAGCCGCTGTCCCGTACCCGAGGCAGCTGCTCGGCGGCGGCCGCCGGAGCACGAAGGTGAACCGCTGGGTGGCGGTGCCCGACCCGTACTTCGCCTGGATCGCGCCGGCCGTGCTCAAGGGGCGCGAGATCTTCAAGCGCGAGCAGTTCGACGTGATCCTCAGCAGCTCGCCGCGCGCGAGCGCTCACCTCGTTGCCGCGGTCCTCTCGGACCACGCGCACGTGCCCTGGCTCGCCGACTACCGCGACCCCTGGTCGACGTACCAGTTCCGGCAGTACCCGACCCCTGCGCACAAGGCAGCGCACGAGAAGCTGGAGGCGTGGGCGCTGGGCCGGGCCGCCGCCGTGACGGCGGTCAACCGGCCGATCGTCGACGACCTCGTCGCGCGGCACCCGTGGCTGGCCGGCCGCGCGCACGTGCTCCCGAACGGCTTCGACCGCACCGAGCGACCGGCGGACGTCTCGCTCGGCGACGGCTTCTGGATCGTCCACACCGGCCGCCTCTACGGCCGCGAGCAGCAGGTCGCCGCCTTCCTCGAGGCGCTCGCGACGCTGCCGGCCGACGTCAAGGCGCTCTTCGTCGGCGTCGACGAGAGCCGCGTGCGCCCCGATGCCGACCGGTTCGGCCTCGGCGACCGCGTGCGCGTCGAGCCGTTCGTGCCGCTGCCGGTCGCGCTCGGCTACCAGCGCGCCGCCGACGCGCTGCTGCTGGTGAACGGGCGCCGGCCGGAGAGCATGTCGAGCAAGGTGTTCGAGTACCTGCAGGCCGGCCGGCCGGTCTTCGCCATCTCGCCGGACGGCTCCGCCGCTCGCGGGCTCTTCGCGGAGACCGGCGCCGGCACGTGCGTGCTGCCCGACGACGCGATGGCGGAGCCGCTCGCGGCGTTCGTCGCGGCCGTGCGCGAGGGGCGGGCGCCCGTCGCCGAGCCCGCCGCCATCGGCCGCTACGAGCTCGGTCACCTCACGGCCGAACTCGCCGCCATCCTGGACGACCTCGCGTCGCACCCTTGGGTGGCCGATCCCGGGGACCGTGACCCCTCGCCGGCCACCGATCCCTCTCCACGGACTGGAGCCTGAGACCCTTGAAGGTACCAAGGCGCAGCCTTGAGCGAGGGCTTCCCGGCCTCCTCCCGGAGCACGCTGGTAGGATGCAGGCATGACCGTCGGCACCCCGACTGACGCCGGACGCGCGGCCGCGGGGCCGACCGCCCCGGCCGCGCGCGGCCGCTTCTCCGCCGCCGACGCCGCGCTGCTCGGCGGCGGCGCCGTCCTCACCGCGGCGATCGCCGCGGCGGCCACCCGCCGGCCCTCCGCCGCCGTCGGCCTGCTCGCCGTGGTGGCGCTCACCGCCGTCGTGGTCTTCGGCCGCAAGCGCTTCGCGCGCGCCCGCGTCGGCACCTTGCTCACCGCGCTGCTGGTCTCGCTGCCACTGCTCGCGCTCCTCGGCCCGTCGTTCGCCCTGCCGGCGGTGCCACAGGCGTTCCTCTTCCGCATCGTCCTCGCCGTCGTCGTCTACGCGGGCATCTGCTACCTGCTGCTGCGCCGCGACCCGATGCCGTTCGCCGCCAAGGACCTCGCCCTGCCGGCGGTGCTGTGGTTCGCCTGGCTGCTGCTCGGCCTGGTCTGGGCGCCGGACAAGCTGGCGGCGCTCAACTACATCGCCATCGTGGTGACCATGGCCGCCGTCCTGCTGGCGACGGCGGCGGCCGGCGGCACCCGTCGCCGCCTCATCTGGTTCGGGTACACGATGCTGTTCGGCTACGCCTTCGTGGTCGGGTTCACCGTCCTCGAGGCGCGTCTCGGCATCCGCCTCCCGACCTCGCGTCTCCTCACGACCGTCACCTCCCAGACCTACGCCGTGACCAGCGTCTTCCACAACCAGAACGACCTGGCGACCTACATCGTCATGTGCTGGCCCTTCATGCTCTGTGCGTTCTTCTTCACCCGCAGGCTGCGCTGGCTGACACTGACGGTGCTCTTCATGGCCATGGGCGCGGCGGCGTTCGTGCGCACGGGCTCGCGCTCGAGCCTGGTCGCCGCCGGCATCTCGTCGCTGGCCGCCGTCATCCTCTTCTGGCACCTGGGCCCCAAGCTCTCGAGCCGGACCGGCAAGATCGCCATGGGGCTCGTCATCGTCGGCCTCGTCGTCGTCGCCGGCTGGCTGCTCTTCAACAACAGCTCCAACGACATGCTGCGGCAGTTCCGCCTGGAGGCGCTGCTCAGCCAGGCGCAGGCAAACAAAGGCTCGGGCGCCATCCGCTCCAGCCTCACGGACCGCGGCCTGCAGATCGCCGGCACGACGTTCTTCGTCGGCGCCGGCCCGGGCCAGGCCGAAGGCATCATCGGCTCCGGCACCAACGCGCTCGGCATCAGCAACCTGCACAACTGGTGGCTCGAGACCTATGCCGACGGCGGGCTCGTCGGCTTCGCCCTGCACCTCGTCTTCTTCCTGCTGCTGGTGATCGCGCTGTGGCCGATCGCCCGGCACGACCCCGACCCGCTGACGCGGTACCTGGCCTGCGGCACGTGGCTGGCGCTGCTCGGCTGGACGATCGGCGCCGTCGGGCCGAGCAGCTCCGTCAGCTTCGCGCCGTTGTGGATCATGTACGGGCTGGCGCTCGCGGTGGTCTCGCGCTCGCGGCTCGCCGCGAAGGAACGCGCCAGAGAGGCCGCGGCGGGCGCAGCCGGTCCGGCGGGCGCGCCCGCGGAGGCCCGCCCGTGAAGCTCCTCGTGATCTCCCACCTGTATCCGTCGCCGGACGTGGAGCGCCACCTCTTCGTGCACGAGCAGCTGCTGGCGCTCAAGGAGCTCGGCGTGGAGGCGCACGTGATCTCGCCGACGCCGTGGGCGCCGCGGGTGCTCTGGCGCAACGAGCGCCAGCGCCGCCGCGGCGAGAAGCCCAAAGAGGCGGTCCGCGACGGCATCACCGCCGAGTACCCACGCGTCCTGCAGCCGCCGAAGCGGATGTTCTTCGACCGCCTCGGCGACTTCGCCTACCGCAAGGTCTGCTCGCTGCCGTCCGTGACGGCGGGCGAGTGGGACCTCATCCACGCGCACCAGGCGCTGCCGGACGGCGCGCTCGCGCAGCAGCTCGCGGCCGATCTGCGCACGCCTTGGGTCGTCACGGTGCACGGCGCCGACGTCTACCAGCACTTCCGCATGGGCGGCGCCGTAGAGCGCCGCGCCAAGAGCGTGCTCGGCGCCGCCGACGCCGTCATGGCCAACTCGAGCGCCGTCGCCGGCCTGCTGGACGGCGTCGTGACGCCGGAGAAGCTCACCGTCGTGCTCAACGGCACCACCGGCCTCGGCGCCACGGTCGAGCCGGCGGACGACTACCTGCCCGGCGAACCGCTCGTCCTGACCGTCGGCTACCTGATCGAGCGCAAGGGCATCCGCGACCTGATCGCGGCCCTCGGGCGGCTGCGCCGCGAGGGCCGCACCGTCCACCTCGCCGTCGCCGGCGACGGCCCGCTGCGCGGCTCGCTCGAGGCGCAGGCCGCGGAGGAGGGCGTCGCCGGGACGGTCCACTTCCTCGGCCGCGTGCCACACGCGCGCGTGCTGGCGCTCATGGCGCGCGCGCAGCTGGTGGCCCTCCCAAGCTGGGACGAGGCCTTCGGGCTCGTCTACACGGAGGCCATGGCCCAGGGCACGCCGGTGGTCGCCGGCAAGGGCGAAGGCCCCGAGGACTTCATCGCCGACGGCGTCAGCGGCTACCTCGCCCCGGTTCGCTCGCCGGACGCGCTGGCGGGTATCATCGCGCAGGTGCTGGACGACCCGGCGAAGGCGTCGGCGGTCGGCGAAGCCGGCCGCGCCGCCGCTCTCGAACTGAGCTGGGAACGCAACGCGAAGCTGACGCTCGGCGTGTACGAGAAGGTCCTCGCCGCGGCACCCTGAAAGGACGCAAGTGCGCCTCGACACGTTTCTCACGCAGGCCGGCGAACGCCATCCGGCGCTCGTCTTCCAGGTCTCCTGGGCGAACGGCCTCGACATCATCCGCGACCTCTCCGCCGAGGGCGTGCCGCTGCTCGCGCTGGACTCGAACCCGCGCGCCCTGGGCCTGCGCTCCCGGCTTGCCGCCGGCATGGTGTGCCCCGATCCGGCGCAGGACGAGGAGGCGTTCGTCTCGTTCCTCGAGGACCTCGGCCGGCGCCTGCCGCGCAAGGGCGTCCTCTTCCCGACCCACGACCAGTACATCTGGCCCATCTCCCGGCACGCCGAGCGCCTCGAGCCGTACTACTTCATCCCGTTCTCCCGCTGGGAGACGATGCAGCGCCTGCACGACAAGCGCGCCCAGATGGAGGCGGCCTGGCGCGTGGGCGTCGACACGCCGAAGACGGTCTTCGTCGACTCCGTCGATGACCTCGAGCGCGGCGTGACGGAGATCGGCTTCCCGTGCATCTTCAAGCCGGTCGAGTCGCTGGCGTTCAAGACGCGCTTCCGCCGCCACGTGCTCGAGATCGGCTCCGCCGCGGAGCTGCGCGAGACCTACGCGAAGGTGGACGACTGCGGCACGCTGATGCTGCAGGACATCGTGCCGGGCGGGGACGAGGAGCTGTACACGCTCGGCTCGTACCTGGACGCGCAGAGCCGGCCGCTCGCCGTCTTCACCGGCCACAAGCTGCGCCAGCACCCGCCGCGCTTCGGCCACGTCAGCATGGCCGTCAGCAAGTGGGTGCCCGAGCTCACGGAGGCGGGTCTCCGCCTGCTGGGCGAGCTCGGCTACCACGGCGTCAGCCAGGTCGAGTTCAAGCGCGACCCGCGTGACGGACGGTACCGCCTCATGGAGGTCAACGCGCGGCACTGGATGTGGCACTCGCTCGGCACCGCCTGCGGCGTCAACCTCTCGCTCGCCGCCTACCGCGACGCCATCGGCGAGCCGTACCTTTCCGCGCGCCAGGTCGACGGCCTCAAGTGGGTCGTCTCGCTCACCGACGCACGCGACGCGTTCTCGCGCTGGCGCAAGGGCGACGAGAAGCTGCTGCCGTGGCTCCGGAGCTACCGGGGCGTGCGCGTCGACGGCCTGTACTCGCTGCGCGACCCGTTCCCCGGCGCGCTGCTCACCGCGCGCCAGCTGAAGAACATCGTGCGGCGCGGCGGCAAGCCGGCGGAGGGAGAGTCCCTGTGAGGGTCGGACGGTTCCTGGCGGCGGCGACGCAGCGGCCTCCCGCCGCCGTCTTCCAGGTCAGCTACGCCTGCGGGCTCGACATCGAGCGCGACCTCGGCCGGCACGGCGTGCCGGTGCTGGCGCTGGACCCTGACCCGGCGGCGATCGGCCTGCGCTCGCGCTACGCCGCCGGGCGCGTCTGCCCGGACCCGCTCGCCGACGAGGAGGCGTTCCTCACCTCGCTGGAGACCCTCGGCGCGCAGCTGCCGCAGCGCGCGGTCGTCTTCCCCAGCCACGACGAGTTCATCTGGCCGCTCTCGCGCCACGCCGGGCGGCTCGAGCCCTGGTTCATCGTGCCGTTCTCCCGCTGGGACGTGATGAGCCAAAGTGCACGACAAGCGCGCCCAGATGGAGGCGGCCGGGCGCGCCGGGGTCGACACGCCGAAGACCATGTTCGTCAGCTCCGGCGCGGAACTCGAGGCGGCGGCCGGCGAGATCCGCTTCCCGGCCGTGCTCAAGCCGGTCGAGTCGCTGGCGTTCAAGCTCCGCTTCCACCGCCACATCCTCGACGTCGAGACTCCCGCCGAGCTGCAGCGCATCTACGACAAGGTCGACGACCTCGGCGTGCTCATGCTGCAGGAGCGCATCCCCGGCGGTGAGGACGAGCTCTGGACGGTCGGCTCGTACCTGGACGCCGAGTCGCGCCCGCTCGCCGTCTTCACCGGCCACAAGCTGCGCCAGTACCCGCACGCCGGCGGCAGCTGCCTCGCCGGCGTGAGCCGCTGGGACGAGGACCTCGCTGAAGCCGCCTTGCGGCTGCTGCAGGAGCTGCGCTTCCACGGCGTCAGCCAGGTCGAGTTCAAGCGCGACCCGCGCGACGGGCGCTTCTGCCTCATGGAGGTCAACGCCCGGCACTGGAAGTGGCACGGACTGGCGGCGCGCTGCGGCGTGAACCTCTCCTACGCGGCCTACCGCGACGCCATCGGCGATCCGTACATCGCCCGGCGCCAGCAGGACGGCGTCAAGTGGATCGTGGCCAACAAGGACGTGCCGCTGGCGCTCCTCGAGATCGCCAAGCGCCAGCGCAGCGCGCCCGCGTACCTGCGCTCGCTGCGCGGCACGCGCATGGACGGCCTGCACGCGCTCGACGACCCGCTGCCGGGCCTGCTCAACGCGGGCACGGTCGCCAGGCAGATCCTGACGCGCGCGCCGCGCCAGAGGACCGACGTGTGACGGCGCCCGAGCTGACCGTCTTCGTCGGCGCGCCGGACGCCTTCGCGGCGCGCGCCGAGTGGGTGCTGCGGACGCTGCTGGCGCCGCTGGGCCGCCGGGCCGCGGTCACCCGCGACCCGGCCGCCGCGAGCGGCGCCGCTCTGGCGTACGCGGCCGCGCCGGTCGCCGGCGTGCCGACGATCCCGTGCGACGCCGGCGCCATGGAGTTCCTCGCCGCCGGACGGGCGCTGCCGGCCGGCGCCTTCGCGGCGCGCGGGAGCGGCGACGGTGCGGCCGTCGCCGCCTGGCCCGCCGATCCCGGCGCCGGTTTCGCCGTCCCCTTCGACCTCGTCGCCTCCGCGTTCGTCCTGCTCGCCTGCTGGGACGAGCGCACGACCGGCGAGCGCGACAAGTACGGCCGGCTGCCCTTCTCGGCGAGCGTCTTCGCCGCGAACCCGGGACTGAAGATCGACGAGCCGGCCGTGGACCGCTACGCCGAGCTCCTGCGCGGCGCCCTGGCGCCGCGCCTCGCCGAGCTCGGCCTCGAGCCGCTCCCCACCGCCGGAGCCCTCTGGGGAGCGCGCGGCCGCTTCGCGATCGCGCTCACCCACGACCTCGACAACCTGTGGCGGTGGACGCGCCGCGGGTTCGCCGCCTCCGGCTACCGCACGCTGCGCGCCGCCCGGCGCCTGGACGCCCGCGGCGTCGGTCGCGAGCTGGGCGACGGCGCCGACTGGCTGGCGCGCCACTCCTGGCGCCGCACCGACCCCTTCTGGACGTTCCCGCAGCTCCTGCGCGGCGAGGACGTGCGCGGCGTCTCCTCGACCTTCTTCGTGATCGCCCGCCACACGCACAAGCAGGACGGCAACCAGCCGGAGACCTACCGGCGCAAGATCCCCGAGGCCCTCGGACTGGTCACCGCCGCCGGACGCGAGGTCGGCCTGCACGGCAACGACGCCGACCGGCTGGCCCTCGCCGAGGTGACGCTCGACCGCGACGACCTCGCCGCGCGCTCCGGACGTCCCGTCACCGGCGTCCGCTACCACTACCTGCGGGCGCTCTACCACGAGACGCTGCCGCTGCTCGAGCAGGCCGGGTTCACCTACGACACGACCATGGCGTTCGCCGAGCACGAGGGCTTCCGCTGTGGCTGCTCGTTCCCGTTCCGGCCGTACTCCCTCGAGGAGGAGCGGCCCCTGGAGCTCGTCGAGCTGCCGCTCGCAGTCATGGACGGCACCCTGCAGGAGCCGCACTACCGGGACCTCGAGGCGGAGGAGGCGGAGAAGGCCGCCGCCGCCGTGCTGGCCCGCGCCCTGCGCAGCGGCGGCGCGGTCAGCCTCCTCTGGCACAACAACCGCTTCGACAAACGAGTCTCACGCGGCTACGACAAGGTGTACTGGCGCCTGCTCGACCAGGCGCTGGCGCACGGCGCCTGGTGCAGCAGCGCCACCGATGTCGTCGCCCGCTGGAAGGAGGCGACGGCATGAGCCGGGTCCTCCACCTCAGCGTGGTCCACAAGCCCGACGACCCGCGCATCTACGAGCGCGAGTGCCGCACGCTGGCCGAGGCCGGCCACGAGGTCATGTACATGGTGCCCGGCGCCGAGCCGGGCCGCGACGACGCCGGCGTGATCCTCGCGCCGCTGCCGGAGCGCGGGCGCAGCACCCGGTTCCTCAGCTCCATCGAGATCACCAGGTCCCTGCGCGCGCTCAAGCCCGACGTCCTGCACGTGCACGACCCCGAGCTGCTGACGCTCTTTCCCGCCGCCAGGATGATCGTGCCCAAGCTCGTCTACGACATGCACGAGTACGTGCCCGAGGCCGTGGCCGGCAAGCCGTACATCCCGTCCAAGGTCAGGCCCGTCGCCTCGCAGACCACGGCGGTCGCCCAGAAGAGCCTCGCGGCGCTGGGCTCCGGCGTCGTCGTCGTCACCGACGACCAGCTGGCCGCCCTGGGCAGCACGCCCAAGCTCCGCCTCGTGCTGCCCAACTACCCGCGGGTCGAACGCTTCGAGGACGCCGAGCCGGTGGCCGAGCTCGCCGCCGACCAGCGCCTCAAGCTCATCTACGTCGGCAGCCTCTCGCGCGCGAGGGGCTGCACGATGATGCTCGACGTCATGGAGCAGCTCGAGCCGGACGAGGCCGTGCTCTACCTCGGCGGCACGTTCAACGATCCGGCGCTCGAGACGGAGGTCGCGCGAGCGCCTCGCCGGCGGCCTCGCCGACCGGGTCAAGCTGCTCGGCCGCATCCCGCCGCCGCGGCTGCCGCAGTACCTGGCGGCGGCCGACGTGGTCTGGGTGCCCTCGCAGCCGGACCGCCAGTACAGCCACCCGACGGTCCCGACCAAGCTGCTCGAGGGCATGACCGCCGGGCTCGCCGCGCTGGTCAGCGACATGCCCGGGCGCGGCGAGCTGGTCCGCCTGGAGGAGTGCGGGCTCGCCGTCGAGCCGGGCGCCGAAGGCCACCTGCGGGGGCTTCGGCGCCTCCTGACGAACCGCTCCGAACTCCCGGCGATGGGCGCTCGCGGCCGCCGCGCGGTCGAGCGCCGCTACTGCTGGGAGGCCATCCGGGGCGATTTGGTAGACTTCTACGACCGCCTCACCAAGGGGGAGAACCTCACGTGAGCATCGAGCGTTTCGACAACGTGCTCGTCCTGGCGCCGCACACCGACGATGGAGAGTTCGGCTGCGGCGGCACCATGGCGCGCCTCATCGAGAACGGCGTCAAAGTCACCTACGCCGCCTTCAGCACCGCCGCCAAGAGCGTCCCGGAGGGCTTCCCCAAGGACGTCCTCAAGCACGAGGTGCGGGCCGCCACCGGCGTGCTCGGCATCGCTCCGGAGGACCTCAAGGTGTACGACTTCGAGGTCCGCACGTTCCCGACCGTCCGGCAGGACATCCTCGAGGAGATGATCGTCCTGCAGCGCGAGCTCGACCCGGACTGCGTGCTGCTGCCGGCGCTCATCGACCTCCACCAGGACCACAAGACCATCGCCGAGGAGGGCCTGCGCGCCTTCAAGCGCACCACCGTGATGGCCTACGAGATCCCGTGGAACAACCTCAACTTCTCGCAGCAGGCCTACGTCCGGCTCGAGGAGCGGCACATCCAGAGGAAGATCGAGGCCCTGGCGTGCTACGCGAGCCAGGGCCACCGCAACTACCTGAACGAGGACTACATCCGCAACGTCGCGCTCACGCGCGGCATCAACATCGGCTGCGAGTACGCCGAGGTGTTCGAGGTCTACCGCTGGATCCTCTAGCGCCCTCCACCCACCGGCTCCACCCCGACTCCTGAGAGACCCCATGACGCTCCCGCCGCTCAAGCTCGTGCTCACCGCCGCCGGCTGCCCCGGCGCCAGCACGCTCATCCGCCAGCTCAAAGCCAACGGCGAGCGCGAGATCGTCATCCACGGCGTGGACATGCGCCCGGACGCGATCGGGCGCTTCCTCTGCGACGGCTTCAGCCTCGTGCCGGCCGGCGCCTCGCCGGAGTACATCCCGGCGCTTGCGGAGGTCGTCGAGCGCGAGCGCCCGGACCTGCTCTTCGTCCAGTCCTCGCACGAGATCGAGACGGTCGCGCGCAACCGCGACGTGTTCGAGGCGCTCGGCGCGCGCGTGCTCGCCGAC
The DNA here is from genome assembly GCA_963834905.1 of uncultured Thermoleophilia bacterium. Classification (GTDB taxonomy): domain Bacteria; phylum Actinomycetota; class Thermoleophilia; order UBA2241; family UBA2241; genus CAIXSE01. Next base: position 28,921 of record CAWIDR010000019.1, read on the forward strand.
GGCGTGCGCGGCATCGAGATGGCCAGCGACAAGGCCGTGATGCACGCCGCCTGCAGCCGAGATCCCCGTGCCGCAGCCGGAGCTGCTCAGGCCGGCGAGCCTCGAAGAGTTCGTCGCCGGCGCCCGCGCAGCTGGGCTACCCGGACGTGCCGGTGTGCTTCAAGCCACCGGTCGCCAAGGGCTCGCGCGGCTTCCGCATCCTCTCCGCGCACGTCGACCGCGTCCACGAACTGCTCTACGAGAAGCCGATCAACCGCTACCTGACCCTGGACGACTTCGTCGACCTCTTCACCGGCTACGAGCCCTTCCCGGACCTCATGCTCATGGAGTACGTCGACGCGCCCGAGATCACCGTCGACCTCTTCGCCGACAAGGGCGAGGTCGTCTTCCACCAGACGCGCACGCGTGAGGAGTTCCTCACCGGCCTCGCCATGGCGTTCAAGACCATCGACCGGCCGGAGCTCGTGGAGCTCACGCGCAAGGTCGTGCGCCACCTCGACCTGGACTACTACCAGAGCGTGCAGTGGATCGGCGGCCGGCTGCTGGAGATCAATCCGCGCGTGAGCACGTTCGTGTACCAGGAGGACTTCATCATCCCGTACCTCGGGATCAAGTACACACTGGGCGAGCTGACCAGGGACGACGTCGCCGAGATCCAGGCGCGGGTGCGCACCAGCCGGCGCTCGGTGCGCTACTACGACCAGGTCTTCTGGGACGAGTGATGCCCGGCGTGAGCCGGCCCCGACCCGACGACAAGGAGGCGCGCGCCGCGTGCACATCCTCTTCCTGACGCACTACTTCACTCCCGAGAACAACGCCCCCGCCGCGCGCGTGCACGGCCTGGCGAAGGAGTGGGCGCGGCTCGGGCACCGGGTCACGGTGCTCACCTGCGCGCCCAACGTCCCTGCCGGGGTCGTCTACGAGGGTTACGAGAACAAGCTCTACCAGGAAGAGTGGATCGACGGCATCCGCACCGTGCGCGTCTGGACCTGGCTGGCGGCCAACCGCGGCCGCGTGCGCCGCGGCCTCAACTATCTCTCGTACCTGGCCGCGGCCGGCGCGGCCGGACCGCTGCTGCGGCCGCGCGCCGACGTCGTCATCGCCACCAGCCCGCAGTTCTTCGCCGGCTGGGCGGGCTGGCCGGTCGCGCGCGCCCACGGCGCGCCGTTCGTGCTCGAGATCCGCGACATCTGGCCGGACTCGATCGTCGCCGTCGGCGCGCTCGAGAAGGGCCGCATCATCAGCGCGCTCGGCAAGCTCGAGCACGCGCTGTACGACGGCGCCGACCACATCGTCGCCGTCGGCGACGGCTACCGCATGAACATGATCCGCAAGGGCATCGGCCCGTCCAGGATCTCCGTCATCACCAACGGCGTCGACGCCGAGCTGTTCGAGCCGCGCGAGCCCGACCAGGAGCTCCGCGCGCGGCTCGGCTTCTCGCCGGAGACCTTCGTCGATCACCTTCGCCGGGACGATCGGCATGGCCAGCGGGCTCGAGGTGGCGCTCGGCGCGGCCCGCCGGCTGAAGGCGAAGGGGCGCGACGACATCGCCTTCCTGCTGGTCGGCGACGGCGCCGTGCGCGCCGGGCTCGAGGAGCAGGCGCGCGCGGAGGGCCTGACGAACGTCGTCTTCACCGGCATGGTGCCGCGCGCCGAGCTGCCCGCGTACCTTGCCGGCAGCGACGCCTGCCTCGTCCACTTCCGCAAGGACGAGCTCTTCGGCACCATCCTGCCGAGCAAGTTCTTCGAGGACGCCGCCATGGAGCGGCCCATCCTCCTCGGGTTCGAGGGCGACGCCCGGGCGATGCTGGAGGAGGCCGACTGCGGCATCGCCTTCGAGCCGTCCAACGACGAGGAGCTGGCCGCGGCGGCCGAACGCCTCGCCGCCGCCCCCGCCGACGAGCGGCGGCGGCTCGGCCGCGAACGGCCGCGCTTACGTCCTCGAGCACTTCGACCGCCGCAAACTCGCGCACGACTACCTCGAGATCCTCGAGCGCGTGAGCGCGCGAACACCGGAGAGGCCGTCGCGGAGCGCGGCGCGCCCCGTCCTCAGTGACTGCGATAGGATGACCGCGAGCAGTCAGCGCCTCCGGAGGAGTGCATGAGCAACGACGAGAACACGACCATCGACGTGGGGTCCTGGTTCGCCACGCTCGCCCACAACTGGTGGGTGATCGCCGGCCTCATCGTCATCGGCATCGTCGTGGGCGCCGTTGTCACGATGGCGCAGCCCAAGGAGTACACGGCCACCGCGTCCGTCTACATCGGCCAGACCACCGACGCCAACGGCAACGCCATGGCCGGCCTCAACTCCAACGCCAAGGCCGCCACGCAGCTGCTCGCCAGCCAGGTCGATGCTCAAGGAGGCCGCCGACCGGGCCGGCATGGACGGCTCCCGAGCCTGCTGCGCAAGGAGACCACCGTCGAGACGCCGTCCTCCACGGTCAAGACATCGACCTCCGTGGTCAACATCGTCGTCATCAGCGTGACCGACACGAAGAAGGCGCGCGCGGCCGCGGCGGCCAACGCTCTCGCCAACGTGCTGCTCGAGCGCCTCGACACCGGTACCAACGAGAAGATCGCGCATGCTCGAGGCGCAGCTCGCGCAGGGCAAGAAGGAGTACGCGGCGGCCACCGCGCGCAGCGTCGCCGCCCAGCAGGCCATCGCCACCATCGCCAAGGGCAGCGCGTCTCCGCGCCGAGAAGGCCGCGCCGTCCGCGCCCTACCTCGCCATCGTCCAGGCCGCCGCCACCGAGCAGGAGTCGCTCGTCGTCCTCCAACCAGAAGACCGAGCTTCTGCTGCTCACCGCCAAGCAGGTCGAGCAGCCGCGCATCCTCCACGAGGCCGGCATCCCCGACTCGCCGAGCGGGCCGACCATGTCGCTCAATGTGGCCATCGGCGCGCTGGCCGGGCTCATCATCGGCATCATCGTCGCGTTCGCGCGGCGTGCGCTGGCCGACCGCCGCGCCGGCAAGACCGCGGCGGCCTGACCGCGCTGCCGCGCCGCGCGACCCCAGTCCGCCCCGGCGCGGACTGGTGGTAGACTTCCGGCAAGTCAGGGGCCTACTTGGAGGGGGACCATCCATGACTTCCCCGATACG
>CAWIDR010000020.1:0-15714 GCA_963834905.1 uncultured Thermoleophilia bacterium
AGCTACCACTACGTCAAGCTCAGCGCCGAGGAGTACCCGCGTCTGTACGCGACGCCCAACCTGCGCGACGACGGCTCGTACTACGCCGGGCCGTTCCGCAAGGCCAGCCTGGCCCGGCGCTTCGTCGACTGCGTCAACAGCTCCTACCCGCTGCGTACCTGTGCGCACCTGCCGCGAGGCGGGCGTGAGCACGCCTGCCAGCGCGCCGGCACCGGCGCCTGTCTCTCGCCGTGCAGCAGGCCCCTCAACGGCGAGTACACCGCCGCGGTCGACGACGTGCGCCGCGTCCTCGAGGGTCACGCGGACGACCTCGACCGGCGCCTGGTCGAGCGCCAGGCGGTGCTCGTCAAGGCGCTCGCCTTCGAGCAGGCCGCGCGTCTGCAGAACCAGCGCGAGACGCTGGCGCGCGTGGTGCGCGGCGTGCTGCGGCTGGGCGCCGCGCAGCGCGAGGACCTGGCGCTCGTCTACCCGGCCCACCGGCGCGGCTGGGTCGCGCTCTGGGGCGTACGCGCCGGCGGCATCGTCGTCGAGCGCGAGGTCGGCCGCGGGGTGTTCGGCGAGGAGGCCGCGGCGGCCGTGCTCGCCGAGCTCGCCGCGGCGGAGCCTCCGCGTCCGCCGCTGCCGGCGGCGGCGATCGACGAGATGCTGCTCGTGCACTCCTGGACGGACGCGCACCGCGCCGCGCCTGGCGTCGTCGACCTGCGCGCCTTCGTGCAGGGCGGCGAAGAGGCGGCGTCCGCCGCCACTCGCCTGCTCGCCGCCGTCCGGCTCGCCGCGACCAGCGAACCGGGGCCCGCCGGCGGGCCCGCTGCCCAAGCGGGCAACCAGCCCGCCCCCTCCGGCGCCTGAAGACGCCGGAGGGGGCGGGCGCTTCCCGCGCCCGCCCCCTCCGCGTCGTGCATACGGCCTCTCAGACCGGCGTCGTCACACCTCTTCCGCCCGCGCCCGGCGCCGCCGGAGCAGGAGGAACGCGCCGATGATCACGACGACCACGACGGCGCCGCCGGCGATCCACACGCCGCTGCCGCTACCGCTGGCCGCGGTGGTCGTCGCCGTGTTCGGCTCGATGGTGAGGTAGTTGGCGTACCCGCCATTGCCGAACGGCGGGATGATCGTGTTGCCGGTCGGGCTCGGGATCTGGATGTAGCCCTTCCACTTGGTGGTGTTGTAGGCCTCGAAGTCAGGCTGGTAGTCGGTGACGATGTACGGCGACTGCTCGTACAGGATCTGCTGCATGCGGTCGATCATGGCCTTGCGCTTGTTCGGATCCAGCTCGACGCTCTGCTGCTTGAAGAGCTTCTCGTACTCGGCATCGGTCCAGTAGCTGTCGCTCCAGTTGCCGATCTGGGCCTTGGTGAAGTAGCTCAGCATCGAGCCCGGGTCGTAGTCGAGATACCAGCCCCACAGGAACATGTCGTAGTCGGGCGTGAGGACGCCCTTCTCCTCGTTGAGGATGGTCGAGCTCAGCGTCGACGAGTCCATCACGGACAGCGTGACCTTGATGCCGATGTCCTTGAACCAGCCGGCGATGAACTTGGCCTCCTGCTGCTCGCCTGTCGACTCGTCGCGGGCGATCAGGCGCAGATTGATGGGCTTACCCTTGTACTCGCGGATGCCGTCGCCGTTCGTGTCCTTGTAGCCGGCCGCGTCGAGCAGCTGCTTGGCCTTCTCGGGGTCGAAGGTGTAGGCCTCGCCGGCCGGCGGCTCCCAGTGCCAGTCGGGGTTGTGGTAGTAGTTCGGCGGGATGATCGTCGTGCCGGGGGACGTGTAGCCCATCATGACGATGTCGACGAGCTTCTGCTTGTCGATGGCGTAGTTGAGCGCCTGCCGGAACTTCACGTCCTTGAGCACGGGATTGCCCTTGCTGGGCCCCGTGTAGCAGTTGAAGGCCAGTTGGTCGAACGCGTCCGTGGCAATGGCGCGGGCCTTGACGTTGGGGTCGCTTTGCAACTGCTTGATCTGCGTCGGGACCAGGTTCATGGCGGCGTCGACGGTGCCGGCCTTGATGTCCTGCAACATGGTGTCGCCGTTGGTGTAGTACGTGAAGTAGAGGTCCGTGATCGTGGGTTTCGGGCCCCACCAGGTGGGGTTGGCGACGAGATGCACGTAGTTGTTCTTCTTCCACTCGACGCACGTGTACGGGCCCGAGCCCACGTACGGCGGGTCGTTCATGTACCCCTTCAGAGACTTCGGGGCGATCTTGGACCAGATGTGCTCGGGCAGGATGGGCACCCAGTGGCGCGTCATGTCCGGCTTCGGCTTGGAGCATACGAACTGCACCGTGTGGTCGTCGATCGCGGTGGCCTGCTTGATCAGGTTCGTGTACGCGGTGAGGTTCGACGTGTAGTCCGGGTTCTTGACGATGTAGTTGTAGGTGAAGGCGACGTCCTTGGCCGTGAGCGGCACGCCGTCGCTCCACTTCGCGTTGTGGCGGATCTTGAACGTCCAGGTGAGGCCGTCGGGGCTGACGGACCAGTCCGTGGCGAGACCGGTGGAGTTCTCGCCCTTCATCGGCGACAGCGTCTTGGGGTCGTAGCCGACGAGCGAGTCGTAGGTCAGGTACCACACCTCGAACGCCGGCGACTCGAAGCCGATGAACGGGTTCAGGTTGTCGGGCTGTCTGGTCCACCCGACCTTGTACGTGACCTTGCCGGCAGCCGGCGAGGCAGCGGCCGCGCCGGCTGCGCTGGCCGCCGGCGAGGCGCTGGCCGCACCCCTGGCGTCCATCACCCACGCAAGGCCGACGACACACACCACCACCGCCGCCAGCAGGAGGATGAGGACGGGACGAAAACGCACGGACTGGTTCACGGTACCCCTTTCACTTGCCGCTTGGCCGGCGCGCCGTCGGCGCACCCCCTGCCGCACAGCACACTTGTCACACATTCTTGTTAGACGTTCCGCGCCACCGTCGTCGTCGGTGCCGAATGCGATCACGCCTCGTTGGGCGAGCGGTCACCGCAGGACAGGTGACGCGCGCTGCCACAAACAAGAGGATGAAGGCGAGACGCACACCTGCCGTGGATGGTTCGCAGCCCCCATCCCCGATCGGAGCGATACGTTCGGCCGTGGTCTCCCGCGCGGCAGACCGTCTATCATGGGAGCAGGACGGCCAGACCCACGAGGAGATGAAGTGGACTCCATCAAGGTGACCATCGCGAGGACGGAGTACGACGCCGTCATCTTCGACCTGGACGGCGTCGTCACCCAGACGGCCGCGGTGCACGCGGCGGCCTGGAAGCGACTCTTCGACGCGTACCTCGCGGAGCGCGCCGCCCGTATGGGCACGAGCCCGGGCGGCGCCGGCGATACCGCCGGCGCGAGCGTCGAGCCGGGCGGTGGCCCCGACGACCCGCTCCGCCCGTTCGCCCTGGACGCCGACTACGCGCGGTACGTCGACGGCAAGCCGCGCTACGACGGCGTGCGCGACTTCCTCGCCTCGCGCGACATCGAGTTGCCGGAGGGCGACCCGTCGGACCCGCCGGACCGCGAGACCGTCTGCGGGCTCGGCAACCGCAAGAACGACTTCTTCAACGCCGAGGTCGAGGAGCACGGCGTCAAGACCTTCCCGTCCACCGTCGAGCTCATCCACCACCTGCGCCACGCCGGCATCAAGGTCGGGCTCATGTCGTCGAGCAAGAACACCGCCATGGTGCTGGACGTGACCGGGATCACCGACCTGTTCGAGGTCCGTGTGGACGGTGTGGTGGCGGCCGAGATCGGACTGCCGGGCAAGCCGGACCCGGCGATGTACCTGGAGGCGGCGCGCCGGCTGAGCGTGGAGGCGGCGCGCTCGGTGGTCGTCGAGGACGCGCTCTCCGGCGTCGAGGCCGGTCGGCGCGGCGAGTTCGGCCTCGTGATCGGCGTCGACCGCCTCGGCCAGGCCGCGGCGCTGGCCGAGGCCGGCGCGGACGTGGTCGTCGACGACCTCGCCGAGGTGAGCGTCACCGCCGCCTGAGGCACGCCTACTCCTCGAGCGCAGCGCCCCTGCGGCGGCGCATCAGCAGCGCGACCAGCACGATGACGACCAGGACCGCGACCACGCCGACGATGATCCAGGTGGTCGTCGACGATGACGATCCGCTGGCGACTCTCGGTCGCGGCCCTCGGCTTGAGGTTCACGTAGGTGTCCATGTTGAAGGCGTTGAGGAAGGCGAGGCCGCCCAGATACGGCACCCAGCCGTCCCACCTGGACGTGTTGGCGACCTCGAGTGAATCGGGATACGTCATCGCGATCTGCGGGCTCTGGTCGTAGAAGATCTGCTGCAGGCGGTGGATCATGTCGAGTCGCGTCGCCTTGTCCATCTGGCTGAACTGCTCCTTGACGAGGCTGTCGTACTCGGCGTTCGACCAGCAGGGGTCGTTCCACCACTCGATCTGGGAGGTCGTGAACGACGCCAGCGTGTCGCCGGGGTCGGCGTAGCCGGCGTAACTCCAGAGGTAGATGTCGTAGTCGGGCGCATACGCGCCGGACTTGTCGTAGTTGTAGAGGGCGTCGGAGAGGGCCCCGTCCTCGATCACGCTGTACGTGATGTCGAGGCCGCACTGCTTGAACCAGCCGGCGATGAGCTTGCCCTCGGACTGACTCTCGGCCGACTGCGTGCGCGCCATGAGGCGCAGCTTGATGTCCTTGCCTTTGTACTCGCGGATGCCGTCGCCGTTCGAATCGGTGTAGCCGGCCTCGTCGAGCAGCTGGTTGGCTTTGGCGATGTCGAAGCCGTAGGCCTCCTCGGCGGTGGGCTCGTAGTGGGCGTCGAAGCCGGCCGGCCACTCTCCGGGCGGCATGATCGAGGTGGCCGGCCGCGCGAAGCCGTTCCAGCCGATCGCGACCAGGCGCTCCTTGTCGACGGCCCAGTTGAGCGCCTGCCGGAACTTCACGTCCCTGAGGACGGGATGGCCGAGCGAGCTGGGCTGGTCGTAGCAGTTGAAACACACGTAATCCCACGTGTACAGGTTGCCTCTGAAGCCCTGGAAGCCGTCCAGCTTCGCGACCTGGTCGTACTGCGCCGGCGGGACGCCGTAGGCGGCGTCGATGGTGCCCGTCTTGAGATCCTGCGTCATCGTGTCGGCGTTCGTGTAGAACTCGTAGAGGATCTCGTCGACGGTCGGCGCGGTGCCCCAGTAGCTGGGGTTCTTGACCATGCGGATGTAGCTGCCGTGTTTCCACTCGTCGATCAGGAAGGGCCCCGAACCGACGAACGGGTAGGTCACCTTGTACTTCTCGGGCTTGGCGATCTTGGACCAGATGTGCTCGGGGAAGCAGTAGATGTAGAGCCTCTCCATGTTGGCCTTGGGCTTGCTGCACCGCACTTCGCAGGTGTAGTCGTCGATCGCCACCGCCTCTGTGATGAGCTTGGTGTACGAGCTGTAGGCGGCGAGGTTCTTCTTGACGATGTAGTTGTAGCTGAAGGCCACGTCGTTGGCGGTCACCGGCACGCCGTCGCTCCACGTGGCGCCCTGGCGGATCTTGAACGTCCAGGTCTTGCCGTCCGGCGACACGCTCCAGCTCTCCGCGATGCCGGGCACCGCGCTGCCGTCCTTGGCGCCATACCCGACGACGAAGTCGTAGTTGAGGCACCATGCTTCGTAGCCCATCGTGCCGTAGCCGACGAACGGGTTCAGACTGTCCGGCTCCTCCAGCAGACCCACCCTGAGTACGACCTTCTTGCCGCCGGCGGCCGGCGAAGCGCTGCCTGCGAACGAGGTCGCGAGCCCCCAGACGAGCCCGGCCGCGAGCAGGACCGCCACCGCCAGTACGACAGTCGCGAGTCCCCTGCGAGTACGCCTCATGGTGTCCCCCTTGGTTGCGCCCGACGGGTCGGGCGAGCCTGCTTCCCCCGCGAGGTACGACCCCATGTGCCCCTCGCGCTCCTCAGCTGTCTTCAAACAGATTACCGTCCCGATTCGATGCTGTCAGCAGACGATACTTCGGCAAACTTGGCCGCGAATGGTGAAACGCGACGGGTTGGAGGGGAACGGCCGGCGCGGGGCGTCTTTCCGTCCGACGTTTACACGAACATATGTTCGTGTTACGCTCACTGCCCCCGCAGCATCGTCCACCCGCGCGTCAGGAGCCCCACATGCCGAGCGGCGGAGCCACCTCCGACGACAGACCCGAACCTCCCAAGGAGGCGACCGGCCGGCGTGGCGACGGCGGACGGAGCGGCGAGGGCGGCGGCGGCCGGACGGAGCGCCTCACCGGCGCCGCCCGGGCCCGCGCCGGCCGCCCGGGCCCCAACGGCGAGGCCGTGCCGGTCGCCGTCAGCTGGGACGAGCGGCAGCGGCGCCCGGTCGCCTTCGTCTGGCGCCGCCGCCGGTACCGCATCGAGCGCGTGCTCGAGACGTGGGTCCTCGAGACGGGCTGGTGGAAGGACGAGGGCCACGTCAGCCGCTCGTACTGGCGGGTGCGCGCCGAGGGCCGCGTCGTCGACCTGCGCTACGACCGCCTCAGCAAGTCGTGGGCGCTGGAGCGGGAGCTCGGATGAGACCGGGTCACGTGGCCTGCGACCGCCGCGGCAGCACCAGCACGAGCGGATGAACGCGATGGGCACGCGGCAGAGTGAGATCGCGTCGCTGAGCTTCGTCCACCTGCACACGCACACGACCTTCTCGTTCGGCGACGGCGCCTGCCGCATCCCCGAGCTGGTCATGCGCGCCGCCGAGCTCGGCATGCCGGCCCTGGCGGTCACCGACCACGAGGGGCTGTACGGCGCCGTCCGCTTCTACCAGGCGTGCAAGGCGGCCGGCATCAAGCCCATCGTCGGCGTCGAGCTCACGGTCGAGCCGGCGGTGGGCCCGGGCGGCCGGGTCTGGGAGCCGGGCGCGGACGGCGGCGCGGACGGGGCGGGTGCAGCCGGCGGCGGCGCGCCCATCGTCGCCGACCCGGCGGCCGCGGCGGCGCTTGCCGGGTCCGCCGGCGGGGCGAGCGCCGAGGCCTCCGCGGCCGCGCTCGCCCCGGACGGCCGCATCGCCCACCTCAAGGCGGCGGCCACGGTGCCGCCCTCCGCCGCCCGCGCCGGCGGCGCCGGCGGGTACCACCTGGTGCTCCTCGCCAGGGACTACGCCGGCTGGAGCAACCTCTGCCGCATCATCAGCGCCGCCCACCTCGAGCACCCGGGCGAGCCTCCGGTGGCCCGGCTCGCCACCCTCGCCGAGCACGGCGGCCACCTCGTCGCGCTCAGCGGCTGCCGGCGCGGCGAGGTCTGGTCGCGGCTGCTCGCCGGCGACAAGGCCGGCGCCCGCGCCGCGGCCTCCGTCTTCCAGCGCATCTTCGGCCGCGAGTACTTCATCGAACTGCAGCACGAGCTGCTGCCCGACTCGGACGCCTCGCTGCGCGCCCTCGACCTCCTCGCCCACGAGCTGCGCATCCCCACCGTCGCCACCGGCGACGTCCACTACACGGTCAAGGGCGACGCCGGCCTCCACGACGTGCTCGCCGCCGAGGCCGCCAACCAGCCGCTGCCCAACCCGCTGGGACGCAAGAACGCGGAGCTCTACCTCAAGGGCCCCGGGCAGATGCGCCGCCTGTTCCAGCGCTACCCGGAGGCGTTCGCCAACGCGGAGCGCATCGCCGCGCGCTGCAACCTCGACCTGGGCCTCGGCAAGCTCCTCTTCCCCGCCTACCCGCTGCCGCCGGGCGAGACCGCCTTCTCGCTGCTCTGGAAGCGCTGCTTCGAGGGCGCCGCCGAGCGCTACCGGCCGCTCACCGCCGAGGTCACGGCGCGGCTCGAGCGCGAGCTCAAGGTCGTCGAGGAGCTCGGCTTCGCCGAGTACTTCCTCGCCGTGCGCGACATCGTCGAGTTCGCCCTCGGCCGCGGCATCTACTACTCCGGCCGCGGCTCCGCCGGCAACAGCATCGTCAGCTACGTGCTGCGCATCACCGACGCCGACCCCATCGCCCACGAGCTGCTCTTCGAGCGCTTCCTCAACCCGGCGCGCCACGAGATGCCGGACGTGGACATCGACTTCTGCTCGGCGCGCCGCGACGAGGTCATCCAGTACATCTACGAGCGCTTCGGCCACGACAGGGTCGCCATGGTGGCCACCGTCAACACCGTGCGCGCGCCGTCGGCGGTGCGCATCGTCAGCCGCGCCTTCGGGTTCACGCCGGAGGAGATCAACGGCCTCTCCCGGCGCGTGCCGTGGGGCAGCGCGTCCAAGCTCGGGGAGATGCTCGCCGAGCGCCCCGAGCTCGCCAACCACGAGTTCCAGCACCCGCACTACCGCCGCCTGGTCGACGTCGCCGAGCGGCTCTCGGGGTTCCCCGCCCACCTCGGCACGCACCTGGGCGGGTTCATCCTCTCGCGCGACCCGCTCACCGACCGCGTGCCGCTGCAGTGGGCGGCCAAGGGCGTCGTGGTGGCCCAGTTCGACAAGGACGACGTCGAGACGCTGGGCCTCGTCAAGATGGACATCCTCGCGCTCAAGATGCACTCGGCCATCGCCGAGGCGGTGCGCCGCATCGAGGCGCGCACCGGCGAGCAGGTCAGCGCCTGGGAGCTGCCGCGCGACGACCCCAAGGTGTACGAGCTCATCAGGTCGGCGCGCACCGTCGGGCTGTTCCAGCTCGAGAGCTCGGGGCAGCGCAACCTGGCCACGCGGCTGCAGGAGCGCGACTTCGAGGACGTCATCGCGGCCATCTCGCTCTTCCGCCCGGGGCCGCTGCAGGCCGACATGATCGCGCCGTTCATCAGGCGGCGGCACGGCAAGGAGCCGGTCACCGTGCCGCACCCCGCCATGGAGCGCATCCTGCGGCGCACCTACGGGGTCATCGTCTACCAGGAGCAGGTCATCGAGGTGGCGGCCGCGGTCGCCGGCTTCAGCCTCGCCGAGGCCGACCTGCTCCGCCGCACCATGACCCACGAGCGCTCCATGGAGGAGATGGACGCCATCGGCCGCAACTTCGTCGAGAAGGCGATGGCGCTCGGCGCCACGCAAGACGTCGCCGACGAGGTCTTCCGCCAGCTCCGCGGGTTCGCCGCCTACGGCTTCAACAAGGCGCACGCCGCCTGCTTCGCCATCGTCTGCAACGCCTCGGCCTGGCTCAAGGCGCACTACCCCGCCGAGTTCTACGCCGGCATCCTCAACAACCAGCCCATGGGGTTCTACTCACCGCGCGTGGTGCTCAACGACGCGCGCCGCTTCGGGCTCGAGGTGCTCCCGCTCGACGTCAACCTGAGCGGCGGGTGGTTCGAGGTGGAGAACGACGGCACGGCGCTGCGCGTAGGGCTGGCGTACGTCAAAGAGATGAGCGCGGCGGCGCGCCGCGCCATCGTCGCGGCGCGCGGCGACGGACCGTACCGGTCGTTGTCGGACTTCGTGGCGCGCACGCGCGTCAGCCGCGAGATCGCCGAGAACCTCGCGCGGCTCGGCGCCTTCGACGCGCTCGGCGTGCGCCGCGAGGAGCTCGTGGCGCAGGTGCCGCTGCTCTACGCCGGGGCCAAGCGGGCCGGGCGTTCGGCCTCGGGCGAGGACGTCGCCGGCGACGGGCTCGACCAGCCGCGCCTCGCCCTCGACGAGCAGTTCGGGCCGCTCGCCTTCTTGCCCGACTGGCCGGCGCAACGGCGCGTCGGCATCGAGCTCGAGCTGCTCGGCCTCAACGTCAGCGCCCACCCGCTGCGCTTCGTGCGCGACGAGGTCGAGGCGCTCCGGGTCACCCCCATGGGGCGGCTGCCCGAGGTCCGCCACGGCACCCGCGTCCGCGTCGCCGGGGTCCTCGAGCGCGCCCAGATGCCGTGGATCCGCAGCGGCCACCGCACCATGTTCCTCACGCTCGAGGACGAGACCGAGCTGGGCCAGGTGGTCGTCTTCAACGACGTCTACCTCAAGTACGGGCGGGTGCTCAAAGACGCCGTGTACCTGCTCGTCGACGGAGAACTGCAGAACGACGAGGAGCACGGCCTCGCGGTGGTGGCGCACCGCATCACCGACCTCCTGGGCGCCATCGGCCGCGACAAGACGGGCGCCCGCGGGCAGGCCGCCGGCAGGCCCTTCGCGCCCGGCGGCCCCACCTACCAGCGGCCGGACGCCTGGGAGCTCCCGGCCGTGGAGCCGCGCACGCGGCCGGGCCGCACGGGCTGACGCGGCGACAGCGACGGGCCGACGCTTCCGCGCCCCCGAGGATCAGAAGACGGCGACCTGGATCACGACTTCGTCACCGGCGCGGCCGCGGGTGCCGGCCGCGGGATCCTGACCGACGACGTCGCCGGGCATCGAGCCCCAGCCGGCGACGTAGTCCGAGCTCACGACGAAGCCCTCGGCCTCCAGTTGCGCCTTGGCGTCGCCCTGGGAGAGGCCGACGACATCGGGCACGAACGCCTTGGGCGGGCCACTGCTCACCCAGAAGGTCACGGTGTCGCCGCGCTGGACCGTCGCCCCGGCGGCGGGGACCTGCTTGAAGATCTGTCCCTTGGGCGCCGCGTCCGACGCGGCCCGGCGGCTCTTGGCGTTGAGGGACACCCTCTGCAGTTGGCTCTGGGCGACGCTCGCGGCGAGACCGGTGAGGTCGGGTGACGGGATGTGCAGCGGCCCGCGGCTCACCCAGAGGTCGACCTTGACGCCGTCGTCCACGGACGCGCCGCCGCGCGGAGACTGGCGTGCGACCGCGCCCTGGGCGTACTTGTCGGCCCAGACGTAGTGCAGGACGGGGCGCAGACCCTCGCCGCGGATCGCGCCGGTCGCGTCGGGGCGCGCCAGCCCGACGACCTTGGGGACGGTCGCCCCGGGTGCGAACCCATACGTGTAGGCGGCCCACGCCGCGGCCGCGGCCAGAGCCACCAGCACCACGGCCAGCACGATGGTGCGCCGGCGACGCCGGCGACGCGGCCGCACGGTGGTCGCCGGCTCGGCCGAGCGATACCGCGTCGGCGCGTCCGAGACCAGCGCCGTCGGCTCCGGGACGGACGCCGGCGCGGCCGGCTGCCGGACAGGCGGCGGGCCGACGGAAGTGGGGCGGACCGGGACCGGCGTCTTCGCCGGCGCAGCCGCCGGCGCGGCGCCGGCGACGCCGGCAAGGACGCCCGCCCCCGCCGCGCCGGCGGCGACCGCGGCTCCGGCGGCTCCTGCGCTGGCGATGGCGCCGGCGGCCTTCACGCCGTCGTCGGCGCCGGCCCGCCCCGGCCGGCGCGCCTTGCGCAGCGCCGCGGCGAACTCGTCGGCCGTCTGGAACCTGTCGTCCGGATTCTTGCTGAGCGCCCGCATCGCGACGCCGGCGAGAGCCTCCGAGACCCCCGGCTCGAGCGTGCGCGGGTTCGGCGGGGCGGTCGAGACGTGCTGCATCGCCACGGCCACGTCGGTCTCGCCGCGGAACGGCACGCGACCGGTGAGCATCTCGTAGAGCACGACGCCGAGGCTGTACAGGTCCGAGCGCTCGTCCGCCTGCCGCCCTTGAGCCTGCTCCGGCGAGAGGTAGGACGAGGTCCCCATCATCGCGCCGGTGCGCGTCAGCGCGGAGTCGCCCATGCGCGCGATGCCGAAGTCGGTGACCACGACGCGTCCGCCATCGTCGAGCATGACGTTGTAGGACGTGACGTCGCGGTGCACGATGTTGCGCGCGTGCGCGGCGGCGAGCGCCGAGAGCACGGCGAGGGCGATGGTGACCGCCTCGTCCTGGGGGAGCGCTCCGCCGCGCCGCAGCCGCTGCTTGAGCGACTCGCCGGTGACGTACTCCATGGCGATGTAGGTGGCGCCGTCATCGCTGCCGCGGTCGTACACGCCGACGATGCTGGGGTGGTTGAGGCTGGCCGCCGCCCGCGCCTCGATGCGGAAGCGCTCGAGGAACTCGTCGTCGGCGGCCAGCCGCGCCTTGAGCACCTTGACGGCGACGAGGCGGCCCAGGCGCTCGTCCTCGGCCAGATAGACGTCCGCCATCCCGCCGCTGCCGAGGGGCGAGACGATGCGGTACCGGCCTGCGAGCAGGCTCGGCACGGAGGCGGCATCTCGGTCGCGTTCGTGATCGTTCATCGGGTCAAGGGGCCGTGGCGGGCAGGGTCGCGCCGAAGTCCGGCGTGGGACCGACGTAGGAGACGCGCGAGCCTCCCGTTCGGTGCGATACTCCAGTTTAGATGACGATGCCACGGCTGTCGCCCGAGGGTGGTCACCGGAGTGCACGGCGACCACGCCCCCGGCCCGCCGCCACAGGTCCCCGCGTCAGCCCGTCTGCCGCTCGACCAGCACCTGCAGCGCCTCGAGTTCGTCCTTCTCGAACCAGGTGAGGTCGCAGAGGCTGCAGTAGTCGATCTCCACCGCGTACTCGTAGCTGTAGTGGCGGCGCATCATCGGCGCGGCGCACCTGGGACACGGGATGAGCGAGACACCCGGACGCCCGCGGGCGAGCACGGCGGCCCGGCGCAAGCGGTCGCCGCCGGCGGTGAGCAGGTCGGCGAGGCGCCGTTGTCCCTCGGTGAAGGCGGCCTCCCGCCGCGCCAGCAGCTTGCCGATCTCGGACGTCGTCACGAGCCGGCCGCCGCAGCGGTCGCAGAGCGCGATGTCGATGCCCTCGTAGGGAGCGCGGACGAGCGCGGCGCCGCAGCTGGGACAGGCCATGCCGGCTCCCCGAGCCGGCGGAGTCGCGGCGCCGGGCGGAGGAGCGGCGCGCGCCGCGGCGGCGCCCGGCCGGGACGCGGCGGCGACCGGACCGGCAGGGCTGGCGCTCGCGCCGGGGCCGGCGCCGGAGACCAGTGCTCGCGGCGCTCGAGGTCCTCGCCCGCCCGCTCGGCCTGCCCCTCGAACTCGGCCCGCGAGACGTGGGCCACGCCGAGCAGCGCGCCGATCCGCTCCTCGAGCGGCGGGTGTGAGTCGCGCCACGAGACGGCCGGCCAGCCGAGGCTGCCGGTGGCGCGGATGCAGAGCGGCGCCAGGCCCTCGGGGATGTAGCCCGCCCCTCCCGGGTGCCGCCCGACGGTGCGCAGCGCCTCCGCGAGCGCGAGGGGGTCGCGCGTGTACCTGACCGCCGCGAGGTCGGCCTGCCTCTCCCGCTCGCGGCTCAGCGCGGAGCTGACCACCGAAGACGCCAGCTGCATCAGCCAGAGCCAGGAGCGCAGCGGGACCATGCCCAGCGTCGCCGACGCCGCGTCCGTGTCGGCGCCCGCGTCGGCCACATCGTCCAGCTTCTCGACCAGCGACGAGTAGATCCCGAACAGCAGGCACGACACGGTGACCGTGACGTACCCGCCGGACAGGATGTGCGCGAACTCGTGCGCCACCACCGCCTGCAGTTGCTGCCGCGAGAGCCTGGCAAGGGCTCCTTCGGTCACGCCGATCACCCCACCGCCGTGCAGGTCGCTGAAGGCGAACGCGTTGAAGCCCACCGTGCGCACCGTGACGCACTGGATGCGCGGGCCGCCGGTCGCGATGCGCATCTCTTCGACGATGTTGGCGAGCCGCTCGTGGTAGCGGTCGCCCGGGTCGAGCGGCCGGCAGTGCATGGCGGCGTAGAGGCGGTCGCGGGCGCCGAGCTGCGCGAGCCACCAGTAGAGGAGCGAGAAGACGAGTGCGGCGCCGAGCACCACCAGCACGCCGCGCGGCGTGAACAGCCAGGCCACCACCGCGGACTCGCGGACGACGAACAGGTACGCGATACCGAAGACGATCACGCAGGCGACCCAGGCGGTCACGAACGCCAGCACCAGCAGCAGGGCGAAGAGCAGCCAGATGCGCCAGCGCTTCTCGCGCTCGACCTCGAACAGCGTCTGCCGCGGCCCCCGGCCGGCCGTCGCGCGCTCCATCCCCCGTCCCCTCCGCTCCTCGCCCCGGCACCCGTCGGGCACTTCATTTTGCTTAACACTACGGAAGTGGTTTCAACTGTTGGGGTGGTGGTAATATACGGTCTGCGCGGCGGAGTCCCCCTCCACACACCCCTCCCCCGTGCAAGGTACCTCCAGGTACCACCCCATGGCTCCTTTCACAAGCCCCCCTCCCCGGGGGGCTGCCCTGAAAAGGGTGCACGAGGCGACGCGAGAGCGTCGCCTTTGTGCGTACGGGGCCGGACCGCAGGTCGACGGGGCTCCCGACCCGGCGGAGCTCAGCCGGGCAGGAGCCCGGACTGGACGACGAAGTTCTCGGTGATCCGGCGGCAGAACGCCGGATAGCCCGGCAGCCGCTCGTCCGTCTCGCGGCGCAGCTGCTCCTCGAACCCTGCGCCGAGGTGCTTCTGCTCCTTGATCGCGTCGCGCACCCAGTGGGGCGCCATCTCCGCGTCCACCTCGGGGTGGAACTGCGTGCCCCAGGCCCTGCCGCCGGCGCGGAAGACCTGCACGCCCTCGCCGCAGGTCGCGACCAGGTGCGATGTCGGCGAGATCTTGCACGAGTACTCGTGCCAGTTGAAGGCGACGAACGGCGAGGAGATGCCGTGGAGCAGCGGGTCGTCGGCGACCTTCTCGATGGTCGTCCAGCCGACCTCGGCGTGCTTGCGCCGGTAGGCGTCGCCGCCGGCGGCGATGGCCAGGAGTTGTGCGCCCAGGCAGATGCCCCACACGGGTCCGCCCTCGTGGACCATGCGGCGCATGAGCTTGATCTCCGCCGCCAGGAAGGGGTAGTCCTTGGTCTGCGTCACGTGCATGGAGCCGCCGAGACTGATGAGGCCCGCGGTCTCGTCCGGCCACGCGGGCAGCTCCTCGGCCAGGTCGACGCGGCACACCTCGAACGGCACGCCGAGCTCGGTCAGCGCCACGGCGATGCTGCCGGGCGGGTCGTCGGGCTCGTGCTGGACGATGGTCAAGGGCTTCATCAGGGGCTCCTCTCCGGGACGTACGGGAGTATACCCAACGCGGTGATGCGGACATGGATCGCGGGCCACGTACCGTGCCGCCTTGCCCGCGCCGACCGGCGTCTGCCAGACTGAAGGCCATGAGCGGCAGCATCCCCACCCATGGCCCCGTCGACCCGGCCACCGGCGCGCCACTCGTCGAGGTCGTCTCCGCCGGCAACGAGGTCCTCATCGGCGACGTGCTCGACACCAACACCGCCTGGCTGTGCACGCGCGTCACGGCACTGGGCGGGCTGGTACGCCGGACGGTCATGCTGCGCGACGACGTGGACGCGATCGGCGCCGAGCTGCGCAGCTGCCTCGCTCGGCGCCCGGCTCTTGTGTTCACGGTCGGCGGCCTCGGACCCACCAGCGACGACCGCACCCTGGTCGGCGTGGCCCTCGGCCTCGGCGTCCCGCTGGAGCTCCACCCCGAGGCCGAGCGCATGGTCGCCGCGAAGTACGAGGAGTTCTTCGCGGCGGGCTACGTGCCGTTCCCCGAACTCAACGAGAACCGCCGCAAGATGGCGTGGCTGCCGGCCGGCGCGGAGCCGCTGGTCAACCCCATCGGCGGCGCTCCCGGCGTGCTCTGCCGCAACGGCGACACGCGCATCGTCTCGCTCCCGGGCGTGCCCGGTGAACTCAAGGCGATCGTCGACGACTCGCTCGGACCACTGGTCGCGGAGGTCTTCGGAACGGCCCGCTACGAAGAGCGCTCGCTCGAGGTGGAACTGCAGGACGAGTCGGCGATCGCCGACATCCTGCGCGCCGCCGAGGAGCAGCATCCGTCGGTGTACGTGAAGTCGCGCGCCAAGGTCCTCGGCAGCACGCACGTGATCCGCGTCACCCTGAGCGGGCGCGGCGAGAGCGACGCCGCCGTAGCCGCGCTGCTCGCGCCGGCGGCGGACCAACTGCTGGCGCAGATCGCCGCCGCCGGCTTCGCCGTCAGGCCCGCGCCCGGCGAAGGCCCG